>JANPIK010000013.1:0-33362 GCA_031424935.1 Polaromonas sp. | reverse complement strand
ACCGGCACCATCACCTTCACCAACAACGGGCCAAGCACGGCAGCCAGCGTAGGCGGCACGGTCACGGTAGCCGGCGGCACCCTGACAGCGGTCACCGGCGGCACGGTCGTCAACGCCGGCACCGGCACCACGGCCGTGACGTTAAGTTTGCCAGGCAGTTCGACAACTTTTTACACCTTCAATTTTGTGGTCGGTGCTGGCAACACTGTGACCTCTACCGCAGTGGTTACAACGACCACCGCTGACAGCAACCCCAACAACAACACAACCCAGGCTGTACTGAGTGCCACCAGCTTGGCTGATATGCGTGCCAGCTTTGCAGGATTCCCGTCGAGCGCAGCGATCAACAGCGTCGTTAACGGCACTGCTAATTTCACCAATATCAGTGGTACAGCGACAAGCGCCACTTTTAGCTTGCAGCTGCCGACTGGACTTAATCCAGCGAATGTGACAGTGACCAGCGTATTACTCGGAGCGGGCACTTACAGCAGTGCTACAGGTTTCGTCACATTTGCTACAGCAACCTTAGCAAAAGTGAGTCCAGGTGTTGATATCAGTGCTTCTGTCAGCTTTTTGCAGACTTCCACCGGCGTTGTGGGTACGGGTACAACAGGAGCACTCAACGACACCAATCCGGTTAACAACGTCGCTAGATTTAGTGTTCCGGTTACTGCACTGGCCGATATGAGTGCGAGCTTCGCTGGGTTCCCAACAAGCGCGCAGATCAATACTGTGGTGAGTGGTTTTGCTAACTTCACAAATGTAAGTGGTAATGCAGTTACTACTGCTACTTTCAGTCTAACGCTACCGGCTGGCTTGAGTCCTGCAAACGTAGCAGTAACAAGCGCTTTGCTGGGTACAGGCACTTATAGTCCGGCGACAGGACTAGTAACATTTGCAATACCGACTTTGGCAAATGTTAGCGCTAATGCTGTCATCAGTGCTTCGGTAACCTTTCTGCAAGTTTCTGCAGGTGTATCGGGCACCGCGACTACTGGAGCGGCTAACGACTCCAATCCGTCGAACAACAACGCGCAATTTAGTGTCACGGTTTTCATTCCAACCTCAGACATGAGTGTTAGTTTTATTGGACTCCCCGCAAGCGCACCAGTAAACACGGTAGTTAGCGGCACAGTGAATTTCACTAACGTCAGTATCAATATCGCCACTACTGCGGTGTTCAGCTTGCAGCTTTCAGCTGGACTAAGCCCTTCTAACGTGACAGTGACCAGCGTGCTGCTAGGCGGTGGTACTTACAACCCCGCCACCGGCTTGGTAACTTTTGCAGTACCTACTTTGGCCGGCGTGACTCCAGGTGTTGTTATTAGTGCCTCGATCAGCTTTTTACAAACAATGACTGGCGTTACTGGTTTGGCAACCACTGGTGCCCAGAACGATATCAATCCAGCAAACAACACTGCGTCGTTTACGGTTGTGCCGTTGCTCGCCGATATGAGCGCCACATTTGTTGGTTTTCCCAGCATAGCTCCGGTCAATGGCACTGTGACTGGAACAGTGCTGTTTGCAAATATTCATCCTACCAATCCTGCGATAACCGCAGTGTTCACTCTCCAGTTGCAAGCTGGACTCAACGCAGCAACGGTTGTCGTTTCAAGCTCCGTTCTTGGGTCAGGTACTTACAACACAACGACAGGTTTGGTGACATTCCCTGTGCAGACGCTGGGTAGCGTAGCCCCCGGGACAACTATTACGGCATCTATCAGCTTCACGCAAACCTCCACTGGAGTGCAGGGGGCCGCAACGACGGGTGCGCTAAACGACATCAACATCCCGAATAACGCCGCGGCTTTTAGTGTTGCAGCATCGATAGCTGACATGAGCGCCAGTTTCGTTGGCCTACCGGCTATCGCGCCAATAAACACCGTCGTCACGGGCAGTGTTAATTTTGTCAACGTTAGTCTTGTGGCCAGCGGCACGGCTACGTCAGCTGTGTTCAGCATCCAGCTGCAAGCTGGGCTGAATCCTGCAGACATTACAGTTACAAGCGTATTACTTGGGGTGGGGACTTACAACACCACTACCGGCGTCGTAACATTCGCAGTCCCAACATTAGCCAGTGTTGCACCTGGTGCCACTGTTACGGCCTCGATCAGCTTCCTGCAAACCACTACAGGGGTAATAGGAACCGGTACAACGGGCGCGTTGAACGATCTTCGATCAGCCAACAATACAGCTACTTTCGGGGTGGCTCCGTCAATTGCCGACATGAGTGCGACCTTTGCAGGATTCCCAGAGGTTGCCCCGCCTAACACTGTCGTAATGGGGACGGTAAATTTCGTTAACGTTAATCAGTTGTCCACCAGCACGGCTACTTCAGCTGTTTTTAGTCTTCAGTTGCCGCCACGATTGATTCCTGCGAACGTCACTGTTACCAGTGCAGTGTTGGGTACAGGTATTTACAGCAGCACCACAGGTCTCGTCACATTCCCGAATGCAGCGTTGGTGCTCAGCGTAGCACCTGGCGGTACAGTCAGCGCCTCGATCAGCTTTTTGCAGACCACGACAGGGGTACAAGGCACAGGCAGTACGGGAGCCATAAATGACATTAATCCGCTGAACAACACGGCAACATTTTTCGTCTCCCCTGGAAACAACGCCGTTTTGAGCGGACGCGTGTTTTTAGAGGTTAATCGAAACAAGGTGTTTGATGCGGGTGTCGACCTGCCACTTTCCAATTTCCGTGTTGAAGTCATAACTGTCAATGGAACGAAAACCGTCATCATTGGCTCGGCTTTCACCGATACAAATGGTCGATATAGGATCGAAAACTTGCCATTTGGCCCAGGCTACAGCGTTCGTTTCTTTGATGGACGTGGCAACACCATTTTTGGAACGCCCTTTAATCAAGCTGTGTTTACTGAAGGCGGGTTTAACCGTTCCGTGGGAACCAACTCGTTAACTGCAGCAATTGACCCACAGTTCGCTCCGTTGGCATCGCAGATTGACAATGTCAGGCTCTATCCTGGTGACAACGTTTGGGAGCAAAACCTGCCCCTTGATCCGAGCGGCATTGTCTACAACTCCATCACCAGAAAGCCAGTGGAAGGTGCGACTGTTCGTTTGATCGGACCACCGGGCTTTACCTCAGCCAGTATTGTGGGCGGTTCTGACACGCGCATCACAGGCCCTAGCGGGATGTACCAGTTCTTCTTTGAAACGGTTGGTCCCAATGCAATCACGCCTGCAAAGGGTGGCGAATTCAAAATCGAAGTAACACAACCTGCTGATTACTTGCCTGTACAAGCTGTGCAGGGCGGTGTAGGTCCTGATCAAGGTGTTTATGTCGCGATTGCCGGTACAACCAAAATTCAACCAAATGCGACTGCACCGGCTGTGGGAGTAAACGGCGTAGCGCCGATTATTGGGTTGCTTGGCGGCGCTGGAACTCAGTATTTCTTGCGTTTGAATTTCAGCTTCAACGGTTTCCAGGAAGTCATCCATAACCATATTCCGCTTGATCCCGTACTTATTCCTGGCGCACTCCTAGTGACTAAAACTGGCGACAAGACAGTGGCTGAGGTGGGTGATTCTGTCCAGTACAAAATTGGAATCAGGAACATTACGGTGGGGCCGATTTCAAACATCAAGCTCAACGACTTGCTGCCCGCTGGTTTCCGGTTTATTCCTGGAACAGCTCGCTTAGGCAGTGTGACCGTGGCCAACCCTGCTGGAGGTATTGGTAGAGACTTGACGTTTGACATCGGCACGATTGCCGGCCAAACCACTGTCGAGCTAACCTATTTTGTACGCTTAGGTGTTGGAGCACAGCAGGGCGATGGCATCAACCGCGCCCAGACGACGTCACCGGTACCCTCAAACGTTGCCTTGTTTAAAGTCACCGTGCAGGGCGGAGTGTTCAGCAACGAAGGCTGTATCACGGGCAAGGTTTATGTAGATTGCGATGGCAATGCAGTACAAAACAACTCGGGTGGTAGCCGTGAACTGGGCGTACCCGGCGTACGCTTGGTCATGTTGGACGGAACATACATCCTGACCGATTCAGAAGGTAAATACAGTATTTGCGGCGTTAAACCGCAAACCCATGTGATCAAAATTGACCGCACAACCTTGCCTAAGGGTTCGAGAATGGTGCCATCGAGCAACCGCAACGCGGGAGTCGGTGACAGTTTATTTGTGGATCTGAAAGGCGGAGAGCTCGCGCGTGCTGACTTCATCGAAGGCTCGTGCAGTCCTGAAGTTTTAGACCAAGTAAATGTCCGGCGTGCACAGGGAGGCGTTGCGACACCTGAAGTGGAGAAGAAGCTGCCCTTGAAAATTGAGGGTTCTCGTGTCGACGCCGTTTTACCAGTACCGCCTGAAACACGTCAGCAAGGCGCTTTACCTGTCAAACCTGCGGAGGCACGATGAAGCGCCCGAAGCCAATTTGCCTTTCGGATGTGTTGTACGCGCGCCGGACTCCGGTCGCAATTGCTGTGATCTTGATGCACGGCTTTGCTCTGGCTCAGCCTGCATCCAACACCACCAGTGGTGATGTTCCAGAAGCGAAAAGCCTGTTTGATACAGGCGGCCAGCAAGGCATTGGTCCGCGCCCGTTCGCATCATTTTTTGATCGCTTGGCATCTCCGGTCAACAAAATAAGCCTTAAGGTTGACGGAGAAAACCTACCTGCAGACGGTGTGAGTCCGACCGACGTTCAATTACGGTTGCTTGACAAGGATGGCCAGCGCATTACTGCTGACGTCGATGTGACCATTGAGGTTGATGGTGGTGCGCGCGTGTTGCTGCCGGGCCGGAAGACCACTGAGTCAGGTGCGGATCGAGGCGATATCGACCGTATAACGCAAGGCGTGCAGCAAACGGTAAAAAATGGATTGTTGCAATTTAAGTTGATTGCACCTTTTAAACCCGATCCTGTCACATTGAAGGTGTCGGTTCGCGGCGTTGCAGAAAAGGCAGTGGTCCGGTACGTGCCTGACTTAAGAGAGTTCGTTGCGGTTGGTCTGATTGAAGGCCGCCTGCGTTCAGACAAGTTTGATCCTAAACAAATCACACCCGTACGCGAGAATGACGGTTTTGACAACGAGCTAAAGGGCTTCACCAAAGAGTTCAGTGGGGGTAAAACCAAGTTCGGCGCTCGGGCCGCTGTTTATTTAAAAGGCAAAGTTAAGGGCGAATACCTCTTAACTTTGGCTTACGATTCGGACAAGGAAGTTCGTAAAAGTCTTTTCCAGGATATTGATCCCAATGCGTTTTATCCGGTTTATGGTGACTCCAGCGTACGGGGCGTGGATGCACAAAGCTCTGGTAAGTTGTACGTCCGAATTGACAATAAGCTCAGCTACTTTTTGCTCGGAGACTACACCACCGTCGACAGTAATCCGGCGCGTCAACTCAGTCAGTACAGCCGATCACTGAGCGGTGCGCGTAGCCGCTATGAAGAAGGCCGGATTGTCGCTAACGGTTTTGTGGCTCAGCAAAGTTTCAGGCAAGTCACTGATGAGTTTCCTGCGCGTGGTGTTTCTGGTCCCTATTCAGTGTCCAACGCCAATGGCGTAACGGGTTCGGAAAAGATTGAGATTTTGACGCGTGATCGGTTCAGACCAGCAAACATCATCAAAGTTACGCCAGTCACCAGAAGTCTTGACTACGAATTCGAGCCATTTACAGGCCAGATTTTGTTTCGCGAGCCCGTTCCAAGTTTTGATGACCAGCTCAATCCAATTTCTATCCGTATCGTCTATGAAATTGAGCAAGGCGGCGAAAAGTTTTTGGTCTATGGTGCTGACGTCACTTTGAAGTTAACGGATAGTCTGACTCTAGGTGTCGCAACTGCCCGAGATAAAAACCCAGCTGCACCGTACGAGGTAAGCGGTGCTAATTTACTTTTAAAGCTCAGTAAAAACACTGAAGTGATTGCTGAGGTTGCACGTACGACCAGCGTTGTGAATACGCCTGCAAGTGGCTTTAACAACAACGTCAGTTCAAACTTCAACGGTAAGTCAGGCGAACAACAAGGAACCGCCAGCCGATTAGAAATTCGTCACGCGGATGACGATCTTCGATTTAAAGCGTATGGGCTCATCTCGAGTGCTGACTTTAACAACCCATCTTCGGGGGTGACAGGCGGTAAACGAGAGTTAGGCGCCACCGGAACGTACAAACTTAATGAAAAGGTGACGGTCACCGGAGAAATGCTCAGCTCCAAGGACTCCATCAGTGGCGCTGTAAACCAGCAAGGTTCATTTGGCATTGACTTGAAAACATCTGACCGGCTGACGGTAGGTGCAGGTGTCCGCCGTATAGTCCAAAATGCGACCAGTTTGACCCAGACGACCGCTACCAATTGCGCTAACTTGGCAGGGACTAATACGGTCCCTGGGGCAATTGCAGGCTACAACACAGGGTACGGCATCAGTCAAAACGGCAACCAATCGATAGACCCTGTCACTGGTCTGCCCATAATTTGCAACACTGCGATCAACACCGCTGCAACGGTTGCGCCAACTGATATTGACAGAACAGCCATATTTGCACGAACCACCTACAAAGTGACGGATGCGTTGTCGCTTGATGGAGAAATTCAAAATGTGACGGGTACGGATCCCACAAATCTTTACCGCTTAGGCGCACGCTGGGCTGCAACAGACCGTCTGAACTTATCAGCCGAGGTCCAACGCCCATTCAGCGGTGGCGGTTCTGGTTTGTACCGCCTCGGCGCAGATTGGCGCGTGGCAGACAAAACACGGCTTTACAGCCGATATGAGCGGACGGCTGAATACAGTGGCGCGTATGGTCTTGGGACGGGTTCACTGAGTGATACCTTCACGTTTGGTATTGATACCCAATACATGCAGGATGGTTCGATTTACAGTGAGTACCGTCTGCGAGACTCAGCATCGGGCAAAGAGGTACAGCGCGCGCTAGGCTTGCGTAATGGGTGGCGTCTGGCTGAGGGTCTGCGCATGACAACCAACGTTGAGCGGTTGGCCAGCACCGCTGGCAACAGCAGTGCCGCAGGGGTCGGTCTGGAATACACCGCAAGCCAAATCTGGAAATCATCAGGCCGAATTGAATGGCGTGAAGATGCGAACAGTACCAATTGGCTTTACACATTGGGTGTGGCACGCAAACTTGACAGCGATTGGACCCTGCTGGCTCGTGAATATGCCAATGTGGTCAATCCACGAACCGCGGCGGGCAGTAATAAACTTCAAAGTCAGTTCCAGCTTGGCTTTGCTTACCGCCCGGTAGACAACAACCAATTTGATGCCCTTGGCCTGTACGAACGCAAAGATAACCGTGATAGCTCGCCGGGCACGCAAATTGACAGTACGACAAACATCATCAGTTTCAGGGGTAATTACCACCCCAGTCGAGTGTGGTGGCTTTCGGGCCGTTATGCCTACAAAAATGTCAACGAACTGCTGCTCGGAACCGTCAGGGACAGCTACCGGGCCCAATTACTGGGTGGCCGGGTTACTTACGACGTGACCAACAAATGGTCTCTGGGCGGCATTTTCTCGGTACTGCAAGGCTCGGGCGGCGACATGCAGTACGCCTATGGGCTTGAAGTCGGTTACATCGTGATGGACAACCTTTACGCCACGCTGGGCTATAACTGGCGAGGCTTTGCATCATCAGGCACAGCGGCGGGTTTAACAGGTAACGATTACACCAACCGTGGTTGGGTGCTGGGTTTGCGGTACAAGTTTGATGAAGAGTTATTTAAGAAAAACGATCCTGTCGCCAACAAGACGATTGACCCTAACGTGATGAAACCCTAACCGTGATCAGGATCGCCATGAATCGATTGACCACAGTGCGCAAAAGCCCTGCATTAATTTTCTTGTCCGTACTGGTTCTGTGCGCTTGCAGTTCGGGGGCGGTCAAGAATGAGGGCCCCGGCCCGTCCGCACAAAGCACGGGTTTGAACCCGCCGCAAACCCGGATCACAGATGAACGCATCTTTTCGGATCGCCGCACCATTGAGGCGGTTCAGTTACGGTTACGAAAACTCAATGAAGGCGGCATTCCACAAAACAGCTACCCGCTTGCCAAAGCGCAATGCTGGCTAGATACTGCGAAATCGCAGTACCACGAGAACGATCGGACCGGTTACATCGAAGAATCGTTGACTGAAGCGGTCAAAATTGCGCAAGCCCTTGAAGCTGACAAGTCGGCTAAGGCTGGCCAAGACACGCCCCTGGTTGCGCGCAGTTCGCTGTTGCGCAATGATTTGTGGGCGCAACTAAGCGCGTACAAAAATGAGCCCGTAACACTGGCCTGTAACGCCAAAACGGTGGCTTGTGCAGAAGTACGTCTGGTGCGAGCAGGACATGCCAACGAGCAAACCGGATGGCGCCAGGCGACGCCCCATGTGCAAATGGTGGAGGACGCCGTGCGCCAAGCAAAAACGGAAGCTGATAGATGCCTGCAAACGGCGCAATTGATGCCCAAAGCCGCGATAACGCCAGCACTACAAACGGCTACGCCACCAGCTGCCGTGCCCGCGCAAGTCATTAACAGGGAAACCTATGTTTTGTTGACGGACACATTGTTCAAGTTTGACAAGTCGCGAAGCGAAGACATGATTCCTGGGGGATTGCAGCGTTTATCTGAAGTAGCCCAGCGCTTGAAAGCTTACAAATCAATCCAGACGTTGACGGTATCTGGTTACACGGACCGTCTGGGAGCGGATGACTACAACGACAAATTGTCAGAAGCACGTGCAAAAACAGTTCAGGTCTACTTGGAGTCATTGGGAGTGAAATCTGCAGTGTCAACCGCCCAAGGCAAAGGTAAGCGTGACCCTGTCAGCAAAGACTGCAGCGCTGCGACCAGCCGTGAACGCCAGATCATCTGCTTGCAACCAGACCGGCGTGTCACCATTGAAGTTACCGGGGTTGCTCGTTAGGCGCACCTAGAGTTCCAGTGTCTAGTCCGTTTCTTGCTGAAACAGAAGTAATAGCCAGCGGCTTTTTCGATGGTGAAGTGTTGTGTGGACTTTAAACGTCACTAAAGTTCAACAGAGATCAGTCTGGCAAAACTGCAGTCACCTCAATCTCGATTTTTGCACGTTCTTCCATGAGGCCTGAAACCTCGACGGAAGTCATAGCAGGAAAGTTCTTGCCCATCACCTCTCGGTAAACGACGCCTAGCTCCTTGAGTCGGGTGCTGTATTCCACCCGGTCAGTCACATACCAGGTCATGCGCACCATATGTTCAGGGCCAGCGCCACCTGCCTTGAGCACCGCAGCAATGTTGATAAGCGCTTGCCGGGTTTGGATAATGAAGTCATCGCTTTCAAACTGCTGATCGGCATTCCAGCCAATCTGACCGCCGACAAAAATCAGCGAGCCTCGCGCCATGATGCCGTTGGCATAACCTTTGGGTTTAAGCCAACCAACTGGTTGAAGTAGTTTCACGGTCATTGTCCTTATTGCGGTGATTGACTGCGTAATTTGAAGCGCTGCAATTTACCCGTTTCAGTTCGGGGTAGCTTGCCAACAAACTCTATCTGGCGTGGGTACTTAAACGGCGCAAGCATCGCCTTGACATGGTCTTGGAGCAGCTTGACGCAGGCATCGTCGGCGTGAATGTCTGGCTTAAGTACGACGAAGGCTTTGACCACCATGCCGCGTTCAGCGTCGGGCAGGCCGATCACGCCGCATTCGGCCACTGCCGGGTGCTGCATCAGTGCGTCTTCAACCTCGGGACCGCCCACGTTATACCCTGACGTGATGATCATGTCATCGTCGCGCGCCTGGTAAAAAAAGTAGCCATCGGCATCCTGAATGAAAGCATCACCCGGATAGTTCCAGCCGTCTTTCACGTAATTGGCTTGCCGGGCGTCGTCGAGGTATCTGCAGCCCGTGGGCCCTTGGACGGCCAATTTGCCAAGCGTGCCTGCGGGGACTTCAACGCCCTGGTCATCGACTACCTTGGCGTTGTAGCCCGGCACTACCTTGCCAATTGCACCGCGCCGCACGTCACCGGGTTTACTCGAAATGAAAATATGAAACATTTCAGTCGCGCCTATGCCGTCCAGCATTTCAATGCCAGTGGCGTGTTTCCAGAGCTGGCGCGTTGCGTCCGGCAAGGCTTCGCCAGCACTGACACAAATGCGCAGTGACGGTGTGCCGTGCTGTTTGGCAAATGCGGCCATTTGTCGGTAAAAGGTGGGCGCGGTGTACACAATCGACGCGCCTACCTGGTTGATCAGCTTGACCATGGCTTCGGGCGTGTAGGCGATTGATGGGAAATAAACAGAGGCACCCGCCCAAAACGGAAACAACAACAGCCCTCCCAGCCCAAAGGTAAACGCCAGAGGCGGCGAACCCATCACGATGTCATCAGGCGTAAGCTCAAGGACGTGACGCGGCCATGCTTGGCAGGCTGCCAGCACGTCGCGGTGGGTGTGCACCGCCGCCTTGGGCTTGCCAGTCGTGCCCGAGGTAAATGCCATCAGCGCCACATCGTCGGCAGACGTTAAGCAAGGTTTGAACCTACCGTCTTTTTGCGACGCCAAAACGGCCAGAGATTGCGCCTCGTTCATCAGGTTAAATCGCACGATGGTTCGCAAAGTAGGAGTTTGCGCTTGGGCGATGCTGAGCTCATCCATCAGCGCAGCGTCGCAAAGTGCAAAGTTGATCTGCGCCTTTTCAATCACTTCAGCCAATTCCTTCGCGCGCAGCAGCGGCATGGTTGCCACGGCAATCAACCCGGCTTTCACAACGCCTAACCAAGCCAGAGCCATGCCGACAGAGTTGCCGCCACGCAGCAGCACCCTGTTGCCGGGCACCAGTTTGAAATTTTCTGTCAGTACCTGCGCAATGCGGTTGATGCGTTCATTGGCATCGGCATAGCGCAGTACGATGGCGTCTGAGCGCAAAAAAGGCTTGTCAAGCAAGCCGCGCGCTTCAATTTGATTAAACAGCGCGTCCACCAGATTTGCCTGGTCTGCGATGTGCAACTCTGGCAGGTCGTAGCGCATCTGGGCACACTGCCCGGGCAAGGGTAGGCGATCAAGGACGAAACGGTCAGTATGGGCTGACGATGCAAATTTACCCTGCGTCATGATGTGCTCACCCTTTGATCAAAGCTTTGCCGATGATGAGTTGTTGCACTTCAGTGGCGCCTTCGTAAATCCGTAGCGACCGAATGTCACGGTACAGGCTTTCGATTTTGGTGCCGACTTTTACGCCCAAGCCGCCATGCATTTGTAGCGCCATGTCGATGACGCGCTGTGCGTTTTCTGTGGCTATCATTTTTGCCATCGCCGCTTCTGAAGTGACGCGAACAGCTGTGCCCGTACGCTCGCCCTCATCCCGCAGCCAGGCAGCGCGATAAGTCAGCAGCGCTGCGGCATCAACCAGTGCAGCCATCTCGCCCAGCTTGGCTTGTGTGAGTTGAAAGTCCGCCAGCTTGCCGCCAAACATACTGCGCTCTTTGGCATAGCGTACCGCCTCCGCCAACGCGCGGCGTGCCATACCCAGCGCAGCGGCAGCAACAGACGCGCGAAAAATATCCAAGGTTTGCATCGCCAATATGAACCCGCTGTTCAACGCGCCCAGCTGGCTGTGGGCAGGTACGACGCAATGATCAAATACCAACGTCGCCAGCGGGTGCGGGGCCATCACGGCAATGTGCTGGCTGGTGTCCAAACCTGGGGTGCCAGCATCTACGATGAAGGGCGTAATACCGCGCGTCCCCAAGTTGGGCTCGGTTTTGACAAACGTGACGTAAAAGTCTGCAATTCCGCCATTGCTGATCCAGGTTTTGCTGCCGTTGATAGCCCAACCATTGCCTGTTGGCACAGCGCTGGTCATCATGGCGCCAGCATCTGAGCCCGCATCAGCTTCGCTCAGCGCAAAGGCTGCAATTTTTTGGCCACTGGCAACTTGCGGTAGGTAAGCGGCTCGTTGGGCAGAAGTACCGGCCAGCGTGATCGCCCCACTGCCCAGGCCCTGCATGGCGAACGCAAAGTCAGCAAGCGGCGAATAAAACGCCAGCGTCTCGCGAACAATGACCAGCGCACGGGAATCCAGTTTGGGCAAGGCACCACCAAACTGGGCTGACACGCAATAGCGCAACCAGCCGCCTGCGCCCAATATGCGCACCCATTCACGACAAGCTGCTCGGTCATCGGTCTCATTTACCTGTTGTGCCGCTGCCCAATCCACCAGGCCCGCGGCCAGTGCGCGATGAGCATCGTCAAAAAATGGCAGATTGAGATGCTGCGTTTGGGGTGTCATCTAGTTGCCCTCAAACATGGGTTTTTGCTTGGCAGAAAAAGCTTGGTAGGCGCGGGTGAAATCTTGCGTTTGCATACAAATAGCCTGCGCCTGGGCTTCGGCTTCAATAGCCTGGTCGAGCGTCATCGACCATTCCTGATGCAGCATGGTTTTGGTCATGCCATGCGCAAACGTCGGGCCGTTTGCCAAATCGTGTGCAAGCTTTTGGGCCGCCGGCAGCAGGTCATTTGGTTCGTGCAGTGCGTTAAAAAACCCCCACTGCAGGCCTTCTTGCGCCGTCATAGACCGCCCGGTAAAAAGTAACTCGGAAGCGCGTCCCTGACCAATCATGCGGGGCAGCATCGCGCATGCACCCATGTCTGCCCCTGCCAGCCCCACCCGGGTAAACAGAAAAGCCGTTTTGGCCTGTGCTGTGCCGAGCCGCATGTCTGCACTTAAAGCCATCATTGCGCCAGCACCAGCGCAAATGCCGTCAATTGCAGCAATGATCGGCTGCGGGCAAAGGCGCATTTGCTTGATCAGGTCGCCCGTCATGCGGGTGAACTCGAGCATCTCGGCCATGCTCATTTGGGTCAATGGCCCAATGATTTCGTGCACATCACCACCTGAGCAGAAGTTACCGCCTTGTCCTGCCAAGACCACTGCTTTGATGTCTGTGGCGTGGTTGAACGCGGCAAACAGGTTGCGCAGTTCATGATATGAGTCGAACGTTAGCGGATTTTTTCGCTCGGGGCGGTTCAAGGTCAAAGTGGCCACACCGGCGTCGAAGGCGTAGGAGAAATGCCTGGCGCTGTAGGCCTTCAAGCTGTCAAACTGCGGGCGCATCGGGTTGCCGGGTTTGATGTAGTGCTTCATATAACCTCAAGTGTTTTGCTGTGATGGTGTGCCTTGACTTTGCCTAACAGCGTGTAGAGTGCATCTACTTCTTGGGCTGTCAGCACCTCAAAGCTTGAGACGATCCACTCCTCGTGCACCCTGGCCATGTCGTCAAAAGTCCTGCTCCCCTGCGGCGTCAAACGCACGCGGTAGGCACGGCGGTCGCCATCAACTTCCATGCGCTCCACCAGCCCCTCCAGCACCAGCTGGTCGGTAATACCGGTCACATTGCCGCCCGTCACCATCATCCGGCGCGATAACTCATTCATCTTCAGGCCCTCCGGGTGGCGCTGCAGTTGTGCCATCAAATCAAAGCGTGGCAAGGTAGTGTCAAACTGTTCGCGTAATTGGTGACGAACCTGCTTTTCAACCAGCTGGGTACAGGTCAGCAAGCGCAGCCAGAGCCTGAGTGCCTCCGAATGGGCGCTGTGACTTTGTGCTTCCATATCCATGGTGATCCTTTAATTGCTATTAAATAAATAGCTGTTGGCGTATATTAAACGTGGGCTAGAGGCTATTTTGTTTGCTTATTTCACGGTACAACTGATCTCGTCCACTCAGGTAGGGCAGGGGCCACTCCACGTGGCGGCTTTGCATTTTGGCGGCTTCATGTAGCGTCCAGGCCGGGTTGGCCAAGTGCGGGCGTGCAATGGCGCACAGGTCAGCGCGGCCTGCGGCAATGATGCTGTTGACTTGGTCGCTTTCAGATATGGCGCCCACGGCCATGGTCTGGACGCCTACTTCGTTGCGGATGCGGTCGGCAAATGGCGTTTGGTACATGCGGCCGTATATTGGCCTGGCGGCGCGAGTGGTTTGCCCTGACGACACGTCAATTACGTCACAACCTGCGGCTTTGAAAAGCCTTGCCATCGCTACGGCATCGTCATCGGTATTGCCGCCTGGCGCCCAGTCGTGCGCTGATATGCGCACACTCATCGGCAGGTGCGCGGGCCACACGGCGCGCATGGCGCTGAATACTTCGATGGGATAGCGGCAGCGATTGTCCAGACTGCCGCCATACCCGTCAGTGCGTACATTGGTCAGGGGTGTGATGAAGCTTGATAGCAAATAGCCGTGGGCGCAGTGCAACTCCAGCCAGTCGAAGCCCGCTTTTATGGCGTAACGGGTCGATTGCACAAACTCGGCAGTGACGCGATCCATATCAGCGCGTGTCATGGCGCTGGGTGTCTGGTTGGTCGGCCCAAAGCTGATTGCGCTGGCGGCGATCAGTGGCCAATTGCCTGAAAGCAGAGGCTCATCGGTATGCTCCCAGCCCACTTGGGTTGAACCCTTGGGGCCGCTGTGGCCGAGTTGCAGACCCATTTTTACGCCGTTATCACAAGCCCGGGCGAAATCAACAATGCGTTTTAGCGCCAGCATCTGCGCATCGTTGTACAGCCCCGGGCAACCGGGCGTTATGCGGCCTTCGGGGCAGGGTGATGTCATTTCAACAAACACCAGCGCAGCGCCACCAAGCGCCCGCGCTCCGAGGTGAACCAAGTGAAAGTCCTGCACCAGACCGTCTACAGCGCTGTAGGTGGCCATGGGAGAAACCACAATCCGGTTTTTTAAGCTGATGTCACGTACGGTCAATGGCAGCAGCATGGGTGCCGGCGCAGATTTGCCTGGTGCCGACTTTGACAGCCACTGCTCATACCCGGCCAGCCAGCCCGCATCTCGTACCCGCAGGTTTTCATGGCTGATGCGTTGCGAGCGCGTCATCATGGAATAGAAAAACTGCTCTGCCTCCAGGCTGCTGTACCTTTCAACGTTTTCAAACCACTCGGTCGAATTGCGCGCCGCGTTTTGGATCTTCAGCACCTCAACCGAGCGCACGGCTTCGTAGGCTTGCAGGGCTTGCGCGGTGTCATCCGTAATGGCAAAGCAGCGCGCCAACTCAATGGCGTCTTCCAGCGCCAGCTTGGTGCCGCTACCAATCGAAAAATGTGCAGTGTGCGCGGCATCCCCCATCAACACGATAGGAACTGGTTTACCGCCAATCAATTCGCTGTGCACCCAACGTTCGCAAACCACACGCGGAAACTGAATCCATATCGCCGACCCACGCACGTGGGTCGCGTTGTTCATCAGCGGATTGCCGTCCAGGTATTTGGCAAACAGCCGTTCACAAAAGGCAATGCCCTCTTCCTGGCTCATCTGGTCCAGGCCATGTGCCTTCCATACCGCGTCAGGTGTTTCAACAATGAAAGTCGACGTGTCAGCATCAAACTTATAGGCGTGCGCGGCAAACCAGCCGTGCTCTGTCTGCTCAAACGCAAAGGTGAAGGCGTCAAACGTCTTTTTCGTGCCCAGCCAGACAAAGCGGCAGTTGCGCATTTCAACGTCTGGTTTGAAGGTTTCGGCATAACGGCTGCGCACCCGGCTGTTCAAGCCGTCGCAGGCAACGAGCAAGTCGGCCTGGTACTGCGCTGCAATGGCTTGATCGTCCTGTACATCGGCTTCAAATACCAGCTCAACGCCCAAGGCGATGCAGCGGTCTTGCAAAATGTTGAGCAGCTTTTTTCGCCCGATGCCACAAAATCCGTGGCCGCCCGAGCGAACGCTGCGGCCTTTAAAAAACATTTCCACATCGTCCCAGTGGTTCAACGCATCGCCAATCAGCTGCGCACTCACCGGATCAGCGCCGTCCAGGTTGCCCAGTGTCTGGTCGGACAGCACCACGCCCCATCCAAACGTGTCAAACGGTCGGTTGCGCTCAACCACCGTCACCACATGCGCAGGGTGTTGCAGTTTCATCAGCAACGCAAAATACAGGCCTGCAGGCCCACCGCCCAGGCAAACTATGCGCGTGATGCTCTCATTTTTCATAATGGCTTTTATTGTCAATGATGTATAAATTATTTAGGCTTAAAGTATGTGTGTCAAGCGGTTTTTAGCCTAACTTGCGGTTGAGGGGTGATCGTTTTGCGGTGTAGGAAGAACAGGGTTCCCAGGGTGCCTCACGATAGAATGAACAAAAACTTACATCTAAAGTTTCAATCAAATCTCTAACGCACCATGACGATCTCATTTAACGACCCTCTTTTTTCATCACAGTGGTACTTGAACAATACAGGTCAGCGTGGTGGCGAGTCGCGTCTGGACATCAACATACTTTCTGCTTGGGAAAGCGTGACAGGCAAAGGGGTGATCGTTGCTGTGAACGATGACGGTATGGACCTGATGCACCCCTCGCTCCAGGCCAATTTGCTTACCCAACTGGCTTATGACGGCGCTCGCGACACCACGGGTCAGGGCTTTGTGGGTGCGGGTAATTCGCACGGCACGGTCGTCGGCTCCGTGGTGGGTATGGCCGCCAATGATGGCGTGGGCGGTGTGGGTGTGGCTTACCAAGCCAAGATCGTGCCCGGGCTGGCAATCGCTACAGGCGTCAACACAGCCAAACTTTTTTTGGCTAATCTGGCTTCCGGTGCGGCTGTCAGTGTCAACTCTTGGGGGCAAGATCCTGCATTTGCCGAAAATTTCGGCAGCTCGGGCAGCGCGGATGATCAAGCCTGGGGTGCGGCGCTGACGAAAGCTGCCACAGAAGCCCGCAATGGTCTGGGCATGGTCATTGAGGTGTCCGGGGGCAATGAGCGAGCCAACAAGGCCGACACTGCGTTGTCAAACTTCACAGGCAACAAGCTCGTCATCGCAGTGGGCGCCATCACTGAACTGGGCAAAGCCACCGAATACTCAACCCCTGGCGCCAGTTTGCTGGTTACCGCACCGGGGGGCGTGCGCGGGGCGGATCAATCGGTTAACAGCGGTTTCGGCATCGCTTCTGCAGATGTGCAGGGCAAGGCTGGCTACAACACCACCGCCAGCGCCGAAGGCGATTACGCCTACCAAAACGAGGGCACTTCGTATTCTGGCCCTATGGTGGGGGGAGCAGCGGCCTTGCTGCTGCAAGCCAATCCCAAACTTGGTTTTCGCGATGTCTCCACCATTCTGGCCATGACCGCACGTAAGGTTGACGCCTCCAATGCCAGTTGGACACAAAACGCAGCCAAAGACTGGAACTTTGGGGGCATGCATTTTTCACGCGACTTTGGCTACGGTTTGATGGACGTATCGGCTGCCGTGCGCTTGGCTGAATCGTGGACTCAGCCAGCCGGAACCGTCGGCAACTGGCTCAGTGCGCAAGGTGCGTCAAGCACGGCTAGCACAGCAATTCCTGACAATAGTGCATCTGGTCTGACCGCCACCGCTGTGGTGACGAACAATGTGCGTATCGAGCGGATGGAATTCGACGTCAATCTGACTGCCGCCAGCCCGAGTCAACTCAGTGCGACCATCACCTCGCCCGGTGGTACGACGGTGACGCTGTTTGATCAACCTTTGACGCGAGCCTTGAAAAATGGTGCGCCGGACATCACCACATCTGAGTCGGCGTGGCCACAAACATTTACATTGGGCGCGACTTCTTTTCTGGGTGAAGCAAGCGCAGGCGTTTGGACGTTGCAGTTAACGGACAAAGTAAGCGGCGAAATAGCGACTTTTAATAGCCTCACAGTGCGTGCATGGGGTTCTGCGAGCAGTGCCGATTCGCAATATGTGCTGACTGACGAGTTTGTGGGTGCCCAAACCTTGACCGACACCGTTGGCATCGATGTTGTAAATGCGGCTGCAGTCACCAAAGCCGTGCAAATTGACTTGCGTGCAGGCGCTAAATCTACGATAGCCGGAAACACCATGACGGGCGAATTGACGATTGCGGCAAACTCGGTGATAGAAAACGCGATTGGTGGCCTTGGAAATGACGTTCTTGTCGGCAACGATGCGGCCAACCAGTTGCGCGGTAACCGGGGAGACGACCGCCTGGAAGGCAATGGCGGCATTGATACTGCGGTGTATCAAGGCGCCCGAACGGGATACACACTCAACCTGAGTGGCGCGACCCAAACCGTGACAGCCAATACGGGGGCCACACTTGAAGGCACCGACGCGCTGGTAGGCATTGAAAGGCTAAAGTTCAGCGATTTTTCTGTTGCGATCGATGTGGCTGCAAACGCTGGGACGACGGCCAAGATTTTGGGTGCGGTGTTCGGCAAAGCGGCAGTCGCCAATAAAGACTACGCTGGCATTGGCTTGCAGTTTCTGGACAACGGCATGAGCTACCTTGACTTGATGAAACTGGCGCTCAATGCCAAGTTGGGTGCCAACGTCAGCAATGCCGCAGTGGTGGAGCTGCTCTATACCAATGTGGTGGGTATATCGCCACCGGCAAGTGAGCTGGGGTTATACCAAGGCATGCTGGACAACGGTACCCATACGCCGGCCAGCTTGGGCGTATTAGCGGCAGACACGGCACTCAATACAAACAACATCAAACTCGCGGGGCTCGCGATGACCGGGCTGGAGTACATGCCTCAAGCCTGAAGTTGAGGTTGGATTGACGTTAGTTACCAGTGCTGCGGCAAAAATGCTGATACGGCTACTGGGCTCGCCGCCTTATTCAACCACAGGTATTCGCGTTGCTGGTGGCGTATTTCGGCTGCGGCCACAGCGCACCAGGCCGTCAATCATGACCATGCCGACACCGGGCAGGTCGCCTCGCGTGATGCTGTCCAGCATGTCATGACCCGCAGAGTGCTGGGCTTTGTCTAAAAATACAAAGTCTGCGGCTCTCCCGACTTCAATCAGCCCGCAGTTCAAGCCCCGTATACGTGCCGTGTTGCCCGTGGTAAAGCAAAACACCAGCTCAGGGGGAATGTTGCCCAAGGCGGACAGCAGCGAGATCATGCGCAAAATGCCCAGCGGCTGTACGCCCGAACCCGCCGGACCATCTGTTCCCAAAATGACGCGATGCGGGCATTTGAGTTGCAGCGCAGCCTGAGCCGCAGCAATGGCTACTTTCTCATTGCCGTTATGCACTATCTCGATGGCGCGTGACGACTTTTCACAAAGCTCACACACGTGCTGCTCTGACAGCGAGGTATGGCCGCCGTTGATGTGACCAATGATGTCGGCGTCCGCCTCCAGCACCGTGTCTTTGTCAATGTAACCAGAGCCAGGTACAGACGGGCCACCAGTATGAATGGTGCTCTGAATGCCATACTTGCGCGCCCAGCCCACCATTTCTTTGGCTTCGTAGCCTGCTTTAACCGAACCTAAGCCGACTTCACCCAGCAGCGTCACGCCCGCATCGGCCAAGTCTTTGAAGTCTTGCTCAACCATGCCTTTTTCAATGATGGGCGCACCCGCAATTACTTTCACACCACCAGGGCGAAAGTTGTCAAACGCTCGCTGGGCGGTAATCGCCAGCGCCTTTAAGCCGACGATATCTTTAGGCCGACCTGGTAAATGCACTTCACCGGCTGAAATCATGGTGGTTACGCCGCCGTTCATGGTCGATTCAATCCAGCCCAGTTGATTTTGGCGCGGTGTCCAGTCACCAAATACGGGGTGCACGTGGCTGTCAATCAAGCCGGGGCAAACGCAAGTTTGTTGCGCATCAATGACGGTCAGCGCCTGGCTCTGATCGCAATTGCTGGCCTTGCCGACGGCAACAATTAAGCCGTCGTTGACGACGATGGTGTCTGCGTCCAAAATGGGCTGGTCAATGTCGCCCGACAGCAACAAGCCAATGTTTTTAATGACGACTTTGCCAGATAAGCCGCTGGTTTGCAGGTCTGCCATGGTTTTCCTTTTTAAGTTAAAAAATCAGGGTTTCAATAAGACGCTTCTGAGCACGGTGCTGCTGATAAACGCTTGCCAAGCCTCAATCGCTTCTGGTCTTTGCAGGTTCTCACCCAAAAATGCAGACAGGGTATAGCGGTTTGACATATAGAAATACGCCGTGGCCACAATGAGCAAGTAAACATTTCGCGCAGATATATCCTTGCGAAAAAGCTTTTGATCTACGCCGTTTTGCAAAAGCTCCTGGATGATGGCGATCGCAGGAGACGAGTATTCGCGGGCGCGCTCAGATTTGGCAATGTGTTTACCGCGCTGCAAGTTCTCGGTGTTTAGCAGCGTGATGAATTCAGGATTCTTGCGGTAATACGACAGCACAAAACCGATGACATTGTTCAGACCTTCAACCGGCTCGCTGGTGGTCAGCTTGAGTTTGAGCTCGGCGTCGTTCATACGGCGGTAAGCGTTTTCAAGGACTTCTATAAACAAGCCTTCCTTGCTGCCAAAATAATAGTAAATCATGCGGTCAACCGACTTGGCCGACTTGGAAATCTTCTCGATGCTGCCGCCGTCATAACCATAACGGGCAAAGACGCGGGTCGCTGCTCGCAAAATATTGTCACGTGTCGAAGCAGAAGCCGCTTTTAGCGTCATACGACTTTAGATAAGTAAAAGATACGATTGCATCAACCATCAGGATACGCTACATTCAAAATAAATGTAGTGAACGCTACATATTTTGACTGTCAATCCTGCCCTTTATTTCATTTACTAATGTCTGAGCACACCAAAACAGATGGCTTGCCCGAGCAGTATCTTTTGCCGCCCGAAAAGCTGGCAATTGGCAAAATTGCGTGCAACGCCTGTCCTGTCTTGTGCCAGATATCTGATGGGCGAACCGGCGCTTGTGACAGATACGCCAACCGGGGTGGCACGCTGATTCGGGTAGATCCTGCCGTGTTTTTGCGTCGTTCTTTGGCGGCTGATGATGAAAGCCTCATACCTTTTAACAACAATGGCCAAAATAGCCAAAATAGCCAAAATAGCCAAAAATGGAGTGAGGAGTTATTGCAGTCAAACGAGGTTTTTGTGACGGGCGTGGGCTCATCAACCACTTATCCAGACTACAAACCAGCCCCCTTTATCGTGTCATCCAGGGTGGCCGGTGTAGATATGGTGACAGTGGTGACCGAAGGAATCTTCAGCTACTGCAGCCTGAAGGTCAAAATCGACACGGACCGTTTTCTGGGAGCGGAGCAGGCCAACGTACGCTGCAAAGGCGAGGTGGTGGGCCATGTCACAACCGCTGAATATGGCTCCCAAATGTTGTCTCTGGGCGGGGTTCATCACCTCACAGGCGGCAGTAAAAAGGAAGGCCGCTTGACGATGGAGATGATGCAGGCGCTGGGTAACAAAAAGCCGGTCGAATTCACGATTGATGGCGGCTCGCAGTTGACCATTCAGGCTGGCAAAGCTCCGGTGGTTAACGGGGTCGAAGAAAAACGCATGCGGGTCGGTTGCGGCTCAGCAGCCATCGGTATTTTTGCCAAGCAGTTTTACGGCGTGGCTGACGAGGTGGTGGTAGTTGACGACCACATCACCGGTGTGTTGACCGAGCACCAGGCGGGGCGCTGCCTGGATATGCGGCCGTCTGGCATTCAAATGAATGGCCGAAAATCTACACCGGGTCGTTACTTTCAAGTGGCCAGCCCCGGCACGGGCTGGGGCGGTACAGACATTGCCGACCCACTGTCGATCATTGACGGCTGGGACGCGGGTCGTGCCTGGCCTGGCTTGCGGTTGCTGATGACGTCCACAACTGGGGAGCACGCCAGTTGGTATGTGCTGAATGATGACTTGATGCCGGTTGAACAAGCCATGCCGCCTGAAGTGCGCGTAGTTGTCGAGCGTATTGGTGAAAACTGCGAACCCTCACTGTCAACCGTGCTTTTTTTAGGCGGCGCAGGTGGCAGTTTGCGCGCAGGCGTGACAGAAAACCCGGTGCTGCTCACCCGAGCCATCAAGGACGCCTGGGTCAACGTGACCTGCGGCGGTGCGCCTGCGTACGTGTGGCCAGGAGGCGGCATCACCGTGATGGTCGATGTCATGCGCATGCCCGACAACAGTTTTGGCACGGTGCCTACGCCTGCCATCGTCGCGCCGATTGAGTTCAGTATGACAATGGAAAACTACCGCGCACTGGGAGGGCATATGGCGCATGTCCGCACGCTTGAGGAGGCTGTAAAGCTGGGCGCAGGCCACAACGATGGTGCGCCATTGAACTTGCAATGGCAAGCGGCGCATCCTGCCAATGTGTGGCCCCTGGGCAATCCGCCGATGTTGGGATGATGGCGTCTATGCAAGCCCAACGCGCGCAACTCCCGGATGGTGCCTGGCATTTTCAGCACGGGCCGATTGACATCATCATTGGCGCTGAGGGTGACGCTGCGGCTTTGAACGCTGCACATGACCAAGCCTGGGAACGGTTTAAAACTATCCTGCAAGAACTTGTGCAAGAGCTGCCTTTGCTTCGCCTCCCTGTGCAAGGCGCGTGCCGTGTGCATGGCTCGATTGCCCGACGGATGTGGCTGGCTTGTAAACCCTATCAACGCAGCGTCATCACCCCGATGGCGGCAGTGGCGGGTTCAGTCGCGCAAGAGCTGCTGCAGTTTTATCAAGTGTACGGCATCCAGAAGGCCTGGATCAACAACGGTGGCGATATTGCGATTCATGTGGCGGCTCATGCGTCAGTTCGCGTTGGCCTGTATTCCAATCTCGAAAAATTTGATTCGCAACAGCTTCAAAACGGTATTACGGTAGATGGGCAGTTCGACATTCGCAGCGATTCAGCCGTGCGCGGTGTGGCCACCAGCGGCTGGCGCGGTCGCAGTTTTTCACTCGGTATTGCAGACAGTGTCACCGTACTGGCCCGAACAGCCGCCGAGGCTGATGCCGCAGCCACCGTGATTGCCAATGCTGTCAATCTACAAGACCACCGGATCATCAGGCGACCTGCATGCGACATCAGGGACGATTCTGATCTGGGGGCTACTTTGGTGACGGTGGATGTGCTGCCGCTGCCGCCCGAGCTGGTCAGTCATGCACTGGCCGCTGGGCTGGCCTGTGCAGGCACATTGCGTGCGCAGGGGTTGATTTGTTCGGCGGTTTTGGTCTGTCAAAATCAACACATGACCACTGACATTGCCCTGCAAACGCGGCCAACAGAATTGGTGAATTGCTCATGATCGATATACGCCGTATCTTCACCCACGTGGAATCGATTGCGCATGAATTTGGGCCGCCGCCCAGCAACCCGTTGTTGCGTGGTGCGATTGGCATCGTCATGACCAACCCCTACGCAGGTCGTTACGAACCCCACATATTGCCCATGATGGACGCACTTGGCGCAGTTGGCATTGACATGGCTGAACGCCTGCGCATGGCGATGGGCGTCAGCACCGATCAAATTCAAGGCTACGGCAAGGGCGCAATCGTTGGAGCCGCTGGAGAGCTTGAGCACGGCGCGCTGTGGCACGTACCCGGCGGCTATGCCATGCGCGAACTGCTCGGCTGGAAGGGCGATCGCAACGCTTATGTCAAAGGCGGTGCGCCGCAGGCTGTCACGCCAACCGATCAAACCGCTAACGCGCTGTCCATCGTGCCATCGACCAAAAAAGTCGGCGCACCAGGTACAACACTCGATGTGCCGATGACACACATCAACGCCAGCTACGTGCGCAGCCACTTTGATGCGATTGAAGTCCGCGTGCCGGGTGCACCCGCGGCCGACGAAATTGTTTTTATTCTCGCCATGAGCACGGGTGCCAGAATCCACGCTCGTGTGGGCGGCCTGGCAGCAAGCGCCATCAGCAAATGGGATGGTTTGCGTTAAGTTGCAAACCTGTCCAACTGCACACAAGGAAAAGCATGAAAGCCCAGATTCGCAAAATCGTTGTTCAGGTTGACGAGGTTCATATTGAAATGGGTCAAGTTGTGTCGCCACCCACCCGACGCGCGTTGGCCATGGCTGTCATTCACAACCCGCTGGCAGGCAGCTACACAGAAAACCTCGATGCGCTAATTGCCATCGGTGAAGAATTGGGTGGTTTGCTGGGTGACAAGTGTGTCAAGGCGCTTGGCATTGCCCCCGGAGAAGCACAAAGTTATGGCAAGGCTGCCATCGTTGGCGAAGCAGGCGAGATTGAACATGCCGCCGCCATACTGCACCCCAAGTTGGGCGCACCGCTGCGAGGCGCGGTTGAAAAGGGCGCGGCCCTGGTGCCGTCGAGCAAAAAACGCGGCACGTTGGGCACAGCCATTGACGTGCCGCTGGGCCACAAAGATGCGGCCTTTGTGCGCAGCCATTTTGATGCGATGGAAGCGCGCGTATCTGACGCACCCCGTGCTAACGAGATTGTTGTAGCAGTCGTCGTGACTGACAGTGGCAGGCCGCTGGCGCGTGTGGGTGGCTTGCAGGCGCATGAGGCCAAAGGCATAGACGGTTTGCGTTAGTCACACGTTATATCAGCAGCTCTTTTTTTTAAAAACGTTAGTCCAACCCTTCAGGAGTCCTTATGAAAATGCAACGCAGAACGCTCAGTACTTTGGCGCTAGCTGCCTTGATCACCACCACGGTGGGTGCTCAAGCGCAAAACACGATCAAAATTGGCGAGATCAACAGCTACAAAGCCCAGCCTGCATTTTTGGAACCGTACAAAAAAGGCATGGAGTTGGCGGTTGAACAAATCAATGCTGCTGGCGGCGTGAACGGCAAAAAGCTGGAGCTGGTGATACGTGACGACAACGCCAATCCGGGCGACGCGGTGCGCGCGGCTGAAGAGTTGATTTCGCGCGAGAAGGTCGATGTATTGACAGGATCATTTTTATCCAACATTGGTCTGGCGCTGACCGACTTTGCCAAGCAGAAAAAGTTTTTCTTTCTGGCGGCAGAACCATTGACTGACAAAATTGTTTGGCAAAACGGCAACCGCTACACCTTCCGCCTGCGTGCATCAACTTACATGCAAACTGCCATGCTGGTACCTGAAGCTGCCGCCATGAAGAAAAAACGTTGGGCCATCATTTACCCCAACTACGAGTACGGCCAGTCAGCCGCCGCCAGCTTCAAAGCGCTGATGAAAGCTGCACAGCCAGATGTGGAGTTTGTGGCCGAGCAAGCCACGCCGCTTGGCCGTATTGACTCGGGCAGCGTGGTGCAAGCGGTAGCTGATGCCAAGCCCGATGCCATTTTTAATGTGCTGTTTGGTGCTGACTTGTCCAAGTTTGTACGGGAAGGCAATACGCGTGGTTTGTTTCAGGGTCGTGAGGTGGTCAGTTTGCTAACAGGCGAGCCAGAGTACCTTGATCCGCTGAAGGACGAAACGCCCAATGGCTGGCTGGTCACGGGCTACCCGTGGTACGGCATTCAAACGCCTGAACACAAAGCGTTTTTCCTGGCTTACAACGCCAAGTACAAAGACCATCCGCGCCTGGGCTCAGTAGTGGGCTACGCCGCCATTCAGTCGCTGGCTGAAGGCATGAAAAAAGCCAAGTCAATCGACACTGAAAAAATGATTGCTGCGTTCCGTGGCTTGAAGGTCAGCACACCTTTTGGCCCTGTGGTCTATCGTGCTCAGGATCACCAATCCACGATGGGTGCCTATGTCGGCCGCACTAAAAACGAGGGTGGTAAGGGCGTGATGGTGAATTACCGCTACGTCGATGGCGCCAAGATGCAGCCGAGCGATGCGGAAGTTAAAAACATGCGCCCGGCTGATGCGCAAAATTAAGTCGTCTTTTTTTAATTGACATCCCGTAACCGTCGCGCGTAAGGCAACAAGACATGAGTTTTTCTGGTCTCCTGGTGCAGTTGCTCAATGGCTTGGCGGGTGCGTCGTCACTTTTTTTGGTGGCTGCGGGTTTGTCGCTCATTTTTGGCGTCACCCGCATCGTCAATTTTGCACACGGCTCGTTTTTCATGGTCGGCATTTATGTTGCCTATTCGCTGGTGGCCAATCTTGGCGGCACCATTGGCTTTTGGCCTTCGTTGTTGCTGGCCGCGTTGGCTGTAGGCGTGCTGGGTGCGCTGGTCGAGATATTGTTGCTGCGCCGTATTTACAAAGCGCCAGAGTTGTTTCAATTACTCGCCACTTTTGCGCTGGGGTTGGTGATCAAAGACGGCGTGTTGTGGTTTTGGGGACCTGAAGAGCTACTTGGTCCGCGCGCGCCAGGTTTTACGGGTTCGGTTTTGATTTTGAGGCGGCAGTTTCCTACTTACGATCTTTTCCTGATTGTGGCTGGGCCTGTCGTGCTGGGCTTGCTATGGCTGCTGCTGACCAAAACTCGATGGGGTACGTTGGTACGCGCTGCGACACAAGACCGTGAAATGGTCAGTGCGCTGGGTGTCAATCAGGCTTGGTTGTTTACTGCCGTGTTTGCTTTGGGCGCCGTGCTGGCCGGCCTAGGTGGCGCGCTACAGTTGCCGCGTGAACCGGCCAATCTTGAGATGGACCTGAACATCATTGGCGCTGCCTTTGTGGTGGTGGTCGTGGGCGGCATGGGCTCTATCCCCGGCGCGTATGTCGCTGCACTTTTAATAGCGGAGCTGAAGGCGATTTGCATCTGGCTGGGGCTGGTTGAAATCGCAGGCGTGGCCGTGTCGTTTTCAAAGCTCACGCTGGTGGTTGAATTTGTTGTCATGGCTGTGGTGCTGGTAGCCAGGCCTTGGGGTTTGTTTGGCAGACCACAAACACCCAGCAGGCATGCAGCCAAAGCTGAAGACCCATTGAAATTGCCGGGGCTGTTCAATCGTTACGCCACCATTGCTTTCATTGGCATGCTGGTGTTAATGCCCACGCTAACGGCTAAGTCGCCTTACCTGACGGTGCTGATGATTGACTTGATGGTCGCTGCGCTGTTTGCAGTCAGCTTGCATTTCATCATGGGGCCGGCGGGCATGCATTCATTTGGTCATGCGGCCTACTTTGGCCTGGGGGCTTACGGGGCTGCATTGCTGGTGCGCAAGCTCGGCTTGTCAATGGAGATGGCGCTGCTGGCAGCCCCGCTGGTTGCTGCTGTAGGTGCATTTTTGTACGGCTGGTTTTGCGTGCGCTTGTCGGGTGTGTACCTGGCGATGTTGACGTTGGCATTTGCGCAGATCACCTGGGCGATTGCATTTCAGTGGGACGCTGTGACTGGCGGCAGCAACGGCCTGACAGGTGTCTGGCCAGCTGAATGGCTGGCTGACAAGCAGATGTATTACTACCTGACATTGGCGTTGGTCGCCGGTGGCGTGCTGACATTGCATCGGTTTTTGCATTCCCCGTTTGGCTATGCCATGCGTGCCTCGCGTGACTCTGTTTTAAGAGCTGATGCGATTGGCATCAATGTCAAACGCATCAGTTGGGTGGCGTTTGTTATCGCGGGGGCTTTTGCCGGTCTTGCGGGTGCGCTGTACGCATTTTCAAAAGGCAGTATTTCACCCGAGACGCTGCACGTCAGTCGCTCGATTGACGGCCTGGTCATGGTGCTGCTTGGCGGAATTCAAACGGTGGCAGGGCCAATCGTTGGAGCTGTCACTTTTACGTGGCTACACGACACGGTGGCGCGCAATAACGACTACTGGCGCGCCATGCTGGGCGCTATTATTTTGATACTTGTGCTGTTGTTCCCGCAGGGCATTGCGGGTTTTGCAAAGCAGCTGATGCAAAAGTCGCGTGAACGCAAAGAAGCCTCCAAAATGATGACAGCATGAGCTTGCTTAAAGTCGTCAATCTTGGCAAGTCGTTCGGTGGCGTCAAAGCAGTTGACGGCATCAGCTTTGATCTGGCTGCGGGTGAGCTGCTGGCTTTGATAGGCCCCAACGGTGCTGGCAAGTCCACCACGTTCAACATGGTGAATGGTCAGTTACGGGCGGATGTGGGGTCTATCACGCTAGACGGCCAAGAGCTGCTAGGCCTTGCACCGCGAGACATTTGGCGTTTGGGCGTGAGCCGTACTTTTCAGATTGCCGAGACGTTTTTGTCATTGTCGGTGGTTGAAAACGTGCAAATGGCTTTGCTGTCGCGGGACAAAAAACTGTATTCGTTTTTGATCCGAGCTGCCGACCACAAGCGGGATGAAGCCTTGAGCTTGTTAGACCAAGTCAACATGAAGGCACAAGCCGACAGGCCATGCAGCGTGCTGGCCTATGGCGACGTGAAGCGGGTTGAGTTGGCCATTGCCATGGCCAACTCACCCAAACTGCTGCTGATGGACGAACCCACCGCCGGCATGGCACCCAAAGAGCGCAATGACTTGATGGCGCTCACCAAGCAACTGGTGACTGACCGCGGCATGGCGGTACTGTTTACCGAACACAGCATGGATGTGGTGTTTGCCTATGCCGACCGCATGATCGTGCTGGCGCGCGGGCGCTTGATTGCGGGCGGCAAACCGCTTGAAATCCGCGATGACCCCAAAGTGCAGGAAGTCTATTTTGGTACGGGCAAGACGTTTGAAAAAACGCATGCTGATAAGGAGTCTGCGTAATGCCTGGTGCGGATGTGTTGCTGAGCGCTAAAGGCTTGTCTGCCTGGTATGGCGCAGCGCAAATTTTGTTTGATGTAAACCTTGAAGTGGGCCGGGGCGAAGTTGTAGCACTGATGGGCCGCAACGGTGCGGGCAAGTCCACCACACTCAAAGCGCTAACGGGGATGCTGGACAAGCGTCGTGGCACAGTTGAATTTATGGGTGCAGACATCTCAAAAAGCGAACCGCATCACGCAGGGCGTCTGGGCTTGGGTTATGTACCCGAAGACCGCCGCATATTTACCGATTTGACGGTGATGGAAAACTTGGAAGTCGGCCGGCAAAACCCGCGTATGTGGCCTGACGGAACGGCTGCTCCGGTATGGACAAGCGAAAAGCTCTTCAAGCTTTTTCCGAATCTGGGCGAAATGCCTAACCGCCTTGGCGGGCGCATGAGCGGCGGTGAGCAACAAATGTTGACGGTGGCTCGCACGTTGATGGGTAACCCGTATCTGGTGCTACTGGATGAGCCGTCTGAGGGCGTAGCGCCCGTGATTGTTGAGCAGATGGTGCAAACTATTCTTGAGCTTAAATCACAAGGTGTCAGCATTTTGCTGTGTGAGCAAAACATGCACTTTGCCGAACTGGTGTCTGACCGCGCTTACGTGCTCGAAAAAGGCCAAATTTGCTATCAGGCCAGCATGGGCGAATTGTCGGCCAACGTGGATGTGCGCCGCGCTTACTTGAGCGTGTGATTCTCAAGCCAGCCCCATGCGTACAACCCGTGTCGCGTTGACCATCAATGGGCTGATGCAATCGCTACAAGTGACCAGCGAAGCATCTTTACTGACTGTCTTGCGCAATGACTTTGAATTGAATAGCCCCAAATACGGTTGTGGCTTGGGCGAATGCGGTGCGTGTACGGTTCTGGTAGATGGTGTAGCCGCACGCGCTTGCGTGATACCCGCAGCGGGCGTGGCTGGCCGCAGCATCACCACGCTTGAGGGGCTTGGCAAGCTGGGCGCCTTGCACCCGGTGCAGCAAGCTTTTATTGACGCGCAAGCCGCGCAATGCGGCTATTGCCTGAGCGGCATGATCATGATGACCGCCGCGCTTTTAAGCCGAAACCTGGACCCGACTGAACTGGAGATTCGCCGCGAGTTATCCGGCAATTTATGCCGCTGCGGCACGCATGTTGAAATTGTGCAGGCGGTACAGCGCGCGGCGGTGTTGATGAGGCAAGCCGCATGACAAGGCGGGCAGATTTAATTCACAGTCGCGCAGACTTTCATGCGGCTGTAGGTGTCCTGCTGGTCAAACGTCCGCCGCCGGTAGCAATCGCACCTTTACCCGGCCAGCCGCCCATGGTGCAAGCCAACCCGCTTGAAGGCGACGAGGTTTTGCTGGCCGTGTGGATGGATGGCAGTGTCACCGCGCTGCATGGCCATGTTGACTTGGGCACAGGCATCCGCACCGCGTTGGCGCAAGTTGTGGCTGAGGAGTTGGACATTGAGTTAAGCCGCATCAACATGGTGTTGGGCAACACGGCCAGCGTGCCTAACCAGGGCGCGACCATTGCCAGTGCGTCGCTGCAAATCCATGCTGCGCCTCTGCGTGCTGCGGCGGCTCAGGCGCGTGCGTGGCTCGTGGCACGTACCGCGTTGATGAACCTTGCGCCCACCGCTTTTGCAGAGACGCTCAAGGATCAACACATTGAACTGCTGCTTGACTTGACCACCCCGCTCAAATCACCCGCCGAGCACCGCATTATTGGCACCAGCGTGCCGCGCATTGACATTCCGGCCAAAGCCACCGGGGGGCTTACCTTCGTTCATGACATGCGCGTGCCCGGTATGCTGCATGGTCGGGTGGTGCGCCCGCCGTATGCTGGCGCTGACCACGGCGACTTTATTGGTAACACGCTGGCGTCTGTCGATGAAGCGTCCATCAGCCACATCCCTGGCGTTCGTGCGGTGGTGGTCATCAGAGATTTCGTCGGTATTGTGGCCGAGCGCGAGGAGCACGCCGAGCAAGCGCTGCGGGAGTTGCGTGTCGTCTGGAAGCCATGGCCGGGCATGCCTGAGCAAAGCGATGTAGCCCAGGCCATCCGGCAAAACCCGTCAACCCAGCGCAAGCTGGTTGATGAGGGCAATGTTGACCTGGCGATGGCGGCAGCAGATCAAAAAATGCCGCGCAGTTACGTTTGGCCTTACCAGCTGCATGCGTCTATTGGCCCATCATGCGCGTTGGCCGATTGGCACGCTGACGCCATGAAGGTGTGGGTGGGCAGCCAAAACCCGCATGTGCTGCGGGCCGACTTGGCCAAACTCATGGGGCTGCAAGATGTGCAGATAGACGTGATCCGCATGGAAGCTGCAGGCTGCTACGGCCGCAATTGTGCTGATGATGTGGCGGCTGATGCTGCGCTGCTGTCGCGGGCTGTGGGAGCCCCAGTGCGCATGCAGCTCACGCGTGAGCAAGAAAGCGCCTGGGAGCCCAAAGGCGCGGCGCAGTTGATGCAGGTCAACGGCGGTTTAAATACCGACGGCTCGGTGGCTGCCTATGACTTTCAAACCTCGTACCCGTCCAACGCATCGCCTACGCTAGCGTTGCTGCTGACCCGCACCATCGAGCCAGTAGCGCAAGCGTTTGAGATGGGCGACCGAACGGCAAGACCCCCGTACGACTATGCCAACTTGCGGGTCGCCGTCAACGACATGGCGCCGCTGGTTCGCGCGTCTTGGCTGCGCGGGGTATCGGCGTTGCCCAACTCGTTTGCGCACGAGTCCTACATTAACGAGCTGGCCACGGCTGCCGGGGTTGACCCGGTGGCGTTCAGATTGCGCTACTTGCAAGACCCGCGCGCTGTTGAACTGATCAAGGCCACCGCTGAAAAAGCAGGCTGGCAAGCGCATACCGAGCCGCAAACCCAGGCTGGGCAGGGCGATATCTTGCATGGCCAGGGCGTAGGTTACGCGCGCTACAACCACAGCAAGTGGCCTGGTTTTGGCGCGGCATGGGCGGCCTGGGTGGCTGATGTGGAAGTCAACCGCCGCACAGGCGAGGTGCATGTTCGCCGTGTGGTGGTAGGGCACGATGCGGGCACACTCATCAACCCGGCTGGCGTGCAGCATCAGATTCACGGTAACGTGGTGCAAACCACCAGCCGCGCCCTGCTGGAAGAAGTAAAGTTCAATCCACAAAGCGCGGATTACCCCGGCACGGTGGCCAATCTGGAATGGGGCAGCTACCCGATTTTGAATTTCAAGGGTGTACCAGTGATCGACATCGTCACTATGCCTCGCCCGGGCGAGCCACCGTTGGGGGCAGGCGAGTCGTCATCCGTACCCGGTACGGCTGCCATTGCGAATGCGATCTTTGATGCCACCGGTGTGCGCTTTCGGCAGCCACCGTTTACGCCTGAAGTGGTGCTGGCAGGGCTGGCTGACAGCAAGAAGCACGATTTAAGGGGTAAAAATGACCCCCAGCCCAATAATTACCTGGGCCAAGAGCTCCTAAATAAGGAGCAACGTGAAAACTTCCTTTCGTCATCTGCCGTTTGGCCTCGGTTAAAAAGCCGCTGGCTGCAAGCAGGCGGCGTATTTGCCGGCCTGCTAGGCTTGGTCGTTGCGATGGTGGGGTGGCGGTCGGTGATTGCGCCTGTCCCTTTGATGACCGTCAATGTTTATTCACCCGCCACCGTTGAGCGTGGCCGCCAATTGGCCGCACTGGGCAATTGCGTAGGCTGCCACACCTCAGAAGATGGGGTGCCCAACACAGGCGGTAGGGCATTAGACACGCCGTTTGGCAAAATCTACAGCACCAACCTGACACCTGATCCGTCAGGTATCGGTCACTGGTCGCTGGCTGCTTTTCAACGGGCCATGCGTGAAGGTATTTCGCGCGATGGGCATTACTTGTACCCCGCTTTTCCGTACACGTCGTATGCCAAAACCACTGACGAGGACTTAACCGCGCTTTACGCGTACCTGATGGCGCAGCCCGCAGTCAAATCCAGCTCGCCACCAACACAACTCGCCTTCCCGTACAACATTCGCCCGTTGATGGCGGTGTGGAATGGCCTGTTTCATGACACCTCGCCCATCAAGGTCGACACCACACAAACTCAAGAATGGAATCGCGGCAATTATCTGGTCAATAGCCTGGGCCACTGCGGCGCCTGCCACACACCGCGCAATGCGTTGGGGGCGGAGCAGGGCGGCCAAACCTATCTGGCTGGTGCAGTAATTGACGGCTGGGAAGCACCTGCACTTACTGGTTTGTCTAGCGCCCCGGTGCCGTGGACAGCTGCTGAGCTGTACCGCTACCTGCGTCAGGGCCACACCCAGCAGCACGGCATTGCCGCAGGGCCTATGGGTGCGGTGGTTAAAGAGCTCACCGCGCTGCCAGACGCAGATATCTCAGCCATGGCCACCTATCTCGCGTCATTCACACCGCCGATCACTGACGCGCAAAGTCAAACCCGCGCTATGGAAGTTGTAGCTACCGCCCAGCAAAACGCCGGCGCGTTGCTGGGTTCAGGCCAGCGCCTGTTCAGTGGCGCATGCAGTGCTTGCCACCATGACGGCGACGGCCCCAAGCTACTCGGCGTCAACCCACCGCTGGCTTTAAACAGCAACCTGCACAGCAGCAGACCCGACAACCTGATCAAGACCATTTTGAACGGCGTACGCCAACCCGCCATACAAGACATCGGCTACATGCCCGCTTTCAAATATGCTTTAAACGACGCGCAAATCGCAGAACTCGTCACCTACATGCGTAGCCGCTATGCGCCAGGCAAGGCGGCATGGCCCGATCTTCCAGCCAATATTGCGCGCTTGCGAAAAGCCGCGACAGATTGATTTCAAGGCGTTTGAATCCCTGGCGTCCTGTCTTCCATTTTGTAATTCAATATGTCTTTTACTATTAAATTAGTAGCTGTGAGTGCAGGATTCGATCGCTTGGATTCAACGACGAGATGCGAAACGTTTAAGGGATTGTAGAAACACCTGTTTAGGCGTCTTAAATCCCAATCTTTTGCGAGGTCGATTGTTCAGTCTGTCCATGATCATGTCTATCTCGTCTTGCGTGACTGTCGTC
>JANPIK010000012.1:0-73845 GCA_031424935.1 Polaromonas sp. | reverse complement strand
GTGCTGACGCGACTGCCCACGCATAAGGCCAGTTGCATTGACGAATTACTGCCGCACCACTGGCAGGCCAGCACCGGTTAACTGTCATGTCAGCCACGCAAGCTGACAGCGGTCAATATGGGATTGCCGGACGCATACCATCCTTCTGGCCATCGCGATGTATCAGTGGCAGCAGGAGGACTCGGCGGCCACCGAGGCCCGGTCGCGCGCGGAGCACCAAGCCATCAGCTCGCAGATCGCAGCGGCGGACGAACGGGCAGCCGAGCGCGTCGATAAGCTGGCTCGCGCTTTCGAAAGCGTCGTCCCGCAAATGCAAACTGCATCCACTGCGCAGGCGCGATTTGTCGTGCGCTCGCGAGGAGCTCTTATACGCAAGGGCAAGGGTGGGTCCGCCGTGGTCGCCGAAGCGGTTCCGGGGCAAGTGGTCACGTTGATCGCGGCGGAGGGCAAGTGGATTGAAGTCAGCTACTTCGACTTCGCCACCGGCAAGCAACGCGCCGGTTGGGCGCTGAAAAAATACTTCCTCCAAGTTCAACAAAGGGTTGCGGGTTTGGAGCCCCAGTAGGTATTGGGAGAGGCAAAACACAGATGTGCGGACCCAATTTCCCGGATTGCCGTTGACGGCGAATTATCAGGCATCTATCAAAAATAGTTAGGTTCAATCAAGCAACGCAGTATTCACGTGGTACCTCACCGAATCATTGCTCAACCCGTCCATTAAAAAACGCCCCTGAAAAAGAAGCGGATCGGCGTCCAGGCCATCTCTCCATTGACGGGACGGCAATTCCGCCAACATTGGCCAAAAGCTTTCCGGCAACTCTACCCAGCTACCACGCAACTTAACACTGCGGAAGTCCTTGAGGTCTAAATCGCTATGTCGTAGCCGCAGGATGACTTCCAACCTCGCGTTGAGAAGTTTGGCTAACAACCTTGCCGTCAGCGCCAAGCGCGCCGGTCTTTCTGGTGCAATTTTCAGGGCGTCGAGTAAGCTCCTGACATATTTCGCATGCCGAACCATCGGCACCGGCTTGGACAACTTTGAATCGAGTTTTAAATTGGTTCCGTGAATACTGCTTAGGTACGCAAGAAACGCGGATAGCGACGCTTGTAGGCCCGGCTTACGATTCACGAGACCATCGAGGGCCCCTTGGCTAATATGAGAAGCCCTCGTTACTGCCGCGTGCTTGAGCAAAGAAATCGCAGCATGGACGTAGGCTTTTTGGGAACGCAGCGTCAGTGGTTTGGCGCGGTTGGACAGCGTTTCTAGAAATTGAGTGATATCGACTGCCCAAGTCTCATCCGAAATGGCATCAACCTTAGAATCCAACAGTTTTTTGTCGCTGCGGCGCCTCCTCGCCGGGCCATCATCAATGAGCAAACCCGACTCGACCAAGTGCTGGGATAGCAGACCCATTTGGCGTATTTCTTCTGTTGAAAACACTTGAACAATCAAATTTTTATCAAGCGGGCCTGACTGTTGTTGCAGGGCTACATCCAACTTGACCAGGAACTGCAGATAGCGAGGCGCTGCAGACGCTAACTTGTTGGCTCGACCTGAATCGTTGCACCACTGGGTGAAGTCTGAATACAGCTGACGTACCTGCGGATTCGTCAAGATTTCTTTTGTCGCAATAAGTTTTTCGATATTTGTTCGTTTTATCGCACATGACATGCATGGATATGAATTCGACCCACCTACTTCAATGCCGCAATCTGGACAAGGATGACTTGCCAAGGGACTAGCGCTACAGGCCTTACAAAAAGGTTTCATGTTGAGGGTCATGAAATTAACTGTGCGGTGTTTACCGCATTGGCTACAGGTGGCTCCAATAGCTGATCGAAGGCACTTTTCACACATCCGGCCATGTTCCGGAAATGCACTCGGGCGGCTTAACCGCGTACTTAAGGCGGAGCAAAGGTCGCAGGGCTCTGGAGTGCGGTAATAGGGCGCACATGCGGCGCAGGCGACTCGTTGGCCAACTCGCAATGAAGCCCTTGGTGTGAGCTTTGCGCACCGTAAGCAGCTGCGGTCTGCACGCAAACACTCACCGCAGGCCGGGTTTTGGTCATTGCGATGCGCCCGAGCGACTTTCCCGCAAATATGACAAGTTCGCGGAGGAAATATTTTTGGATAACAGGCAGTGCAGTAGCCCGCCCCAAGGTGAATGCGATGTGCCTTCGCCATTTCTTGTCCGCAGTTGCCGCAGTCTGAGCTACGGGCCCGAGCAAGATAAGTTCCCGCGTCGCTGTCGGGCTTATTGCTCATGTCGACTTGCCGATCCTGGCTTTGTCGCGGCGGGGAAACCTAACTAGAGCAGCCAGTTTTAAGAGCAGTTCGGCACGAGCACTGGGCTCGCTGGGCAGACTACGGCGACGCCTGTATCCCGGCTTGTCGGCCTTTCTGGAAGCGAGACCACCGGTCTCAGATACAAGGTCTGGTTCAACATTGAAAGTGTCAGCCACCTTGGTGAGCAGCTCGCGACGTTCGGCAATACGCCAATAGCTCCAAGGTTCCCCAGCACGCCGGAAGGCCGTATCCTTTGTAGCTGCGTTGGTCAGGAACTGGTGAAATATCGAAAGCGGCTCTGTATTACCTTCAAAGGCTTGTTTCCAAAGCGAACGCACTTTAAGTTGCAGTTCTCCTTCACGCCGTGTTCCGCATTGCAACGGTCCACTCAGCAGCGAGGAGGAACAGCGGTCGCATCGACCAATCATCAGAGCATCCTGCCGAAAAGGCGCGAAGGGCGCATCGCAGTTCGGGCAACTGTCTCTAAGCAATATGGAGTGGATGCCGCAAATCCAGCTCGACCCGAGGCGCCACTCCATGCGCAATCGATTATTGCCAGCCTTTAAACACTTAGGACAATACAGCTGGCCATATCGCAACCGTTTGCGATGGTAAATGCCCACTGGCGTTAACCATTTCTGAAAACCGTTCCTCCTGGTTGGAATCCCTGCCTTTCCGAGCATATGCGTTAGTGTCATCGCGCGTACTTCACCGACCTCAAGGTTAACCGCTTGACCTATTTGCTGAATGGCCAATTCACTCAGGCTGCGATCAACATCTCTGGTCCACACAGACCAGCCAAGACCAATTCGCTGAGCAAATGTCGCGGGACAGTACCCACCTTCCCAAGCGCGGTGTAAGAGCAACGAGCCTATCGTTTGCGTTTCTAAAGCTTCTTGAGTCATCACTAGACCCGCGGACGGTTCGGCACAAGGGAGGCCGCATCCCGCCACTGGCGGGCGTTTTGAAGCGTTGAAAATGTGACACGCTCATGTCCGGCTTTTAGGGCGATCTCGGCGGCTTTAAGGATCAATTTTTTTATCGAGGCAATAGTGCCGTTGCTCCCATTAAAAATTTCCAACGCCATATTTGGAGCTGCAAGATTGGAGGGTTTAGGAAAGGGCAACAAGGTTTCAAACGAAGCGACGAGGCTAAGAAACTTCTCATCTGGCGACCAAAGCGGCAGTGCAAGCCGCAAAAAACGACTAACGAACTGCGGATCGATCGCAAGTGCACGCGCGACGTCACTAGTGCCGCACGCGACGATGCTAAGTTGACGAACATTTGACAGTCGTTTCAGAGATGCCATGAACTGCTTCTGTTGTCGAGCGGGACTGTTAAGCATGGCGTGCAGTTCATCCAGCACTAGTACAGAAGTTTGTAAAACGGCTGTCTCCTTATGCACCAATGCTTCAAGCCTTTCAGCCTGCGCGTCGGGACGGTGAGCTACGTTCATGCTGGTCAGGATTGCGCTATAAAGTCGACCTTCATCGGCGGCAGGCGGGGTCTCGACCCAAATCACCTTGGCAATGGGATAGTCTGCTTCGTCTAAAACAATAGGATTTTTTCGGACGAATTGCTTAGTAAGAGTGGTTTTGCCGTTGTCGCTGTCAGAGATCACAGCTCTGCACTCGGGCTTCGTACTACGTGGTCGATCTACCAGGTCTTGCAGGTCCCGCAAAATGTATTCGCTAGCAGGGTAGTCGATGTGATGGTCGCGCTGGATAAATTCCAGCTTTTCTGCCAACGACGCTTCAAGCAGCGCCAGAGCATCAGCCGAAAGATGCTCAGTGGAACTCACTTTCTAGTACTCACGCTAAATACGGGAATCTTTTTGCCAATGAAAGCAGCAAACGGGTTGCTCGGATCCTTCAACGCTGCAGATTGCGGTTCCATCTGTTGCTCAACCCTGGACTGATCATTGCGCGATGTGCCTATAGGCTGTCCTTTTGCTTTCTGTTTAGAACGCGCTTTCTTAGTAGCGCTCACCGCTTCTGTCTGTCGTTCTGCGCTCCGACTACGGTAGTCGCGTTTGGCGTCCTTGTCCTCCATTGCATCGCCTAATGCATGGTCGCGAGAATCAATAGCCATAAATTCCTCGACGCCAATGTGGTCGGAGTCTTCGCCATCAGCGCCCTGTGCGACCAGAGGGTAGCGGTCCAGCTTTTGGTACTGCTTGAGTTCCGGATCTAAAAACCAAACGTTTTTCGGATAACTCGGATGATGCTTGATCACAAACTTTCTTTTCAAGGTTGGGTGATCTGGGTCTGGGGCATTGACCCAACGATTAATTGCCTCATGGTAGTAATCTTGTTTCCCAAGACGAATGCCGGACGGAGACACTACACGCATCTCGAAGGGCAAGAAGTCCATCTTGAGCTTTTCAGGACCGGCAATTTGTATTGGTAGGCCAGCGGCCGGTGTTGATGCATCGCCCATGATGGCTTTTTCCCATGCATTTCTCGGAGGCATCTTTAACTCGCTGTGCTTAGTGGCGTGATAGTGGTTGACTATCCAGTCAGCGACTTCGACTTCAATTTCCCACAAGGTATAGGCTGATTTTTTACGCGAATCGTAGGTTCCGCGTTGCTGGGGATTTGAAAAGGTTGTGCCAGGTTTTTTGCGGAGCATGGCGTTGACATTTCCCACCATTCGCTCGATGTGTGCCCCGTAGCGGGGTTTTTTTACGGGGCGCAACTCAAGATCAATGCCGTGCTCTTTGCAGCCAAAGCGAAGTGCTTCCCCTCGAAATTCCTTGGCGTTATCGCAATGAATCTTCCGGATTTTTCCATGCACTGGCCAGCTCCCTGATAGACCCAACGTGCCAAGGTAGTGCTTTTTGGGTAGCATTCCCATAACTAGTGCCATTCCAGCTGCGACTGAAGAAGGGCGCTGCATGCTGAGATAGAAGCCTACGATCATCCGAGTCATGACGCAAATTAATAAGGTGAGCCATGGCCGGCCCCAAGGCTGGCGGGTGTCTGAATAGACGGCCATCATGTCGAGCTGGACGTGGTCCATCTGGATGGGATTCAATGGGTTTACCGGCGTTGGAAACATGCCCGGCGTAGGAAGATTGCGGTCAGCCTTGTCGGGATGACCACGACGACGTGCCTGCAAGTCACGGGGCAGAGCTGTAATCCGATTCCTCACGGTGTTCTCGTGAGGAACCGGCTTTTTTTCTAGCAAGCAACGTTCTTCGATCTCGCCGTAAATGTCTCTAGGCACGAGTTGCTGCGAGTTCAAATATAGTTTTTCGATCGTCTCTGCAATGATCTCTTCCACCCGGGGGTCGAGCTTACTGCCCCCCTTTGGCCCTCTGAGTTCGTCGATAAGTCCTACAAGACCGCTTGTTTGGTAATCGCGAATCCAGGTGTAAAGAGTGCCAGTGCTTTTACCTGCATTTTTCGCAGCTGCACTGACGTCCTTCCGTGTGCGCTGCGGCATGGCCAAAAGAGGGGAAATTACCTCAAGCCTTGACTCGGCCTGAGCGATTTCTTTGTCAGAGTAAGCAAGGAGCTCCGGAGACTTAGGTCGACTATCCTTGTCATTTTCTGAGGCGGTCTGTGCTTTTACCTTTGAAGCAAGAGTTAGCTGGTCAATGAAAGCAACCTCGGAAAGCTGGTTTGTTGGGTCTTCGAGCAAAACCCGCTCAGGACTTAACACCCGCCGGACGATATACAGCCGGTCCTTAAAGCCGACTAATGCGCCCGGCCGGACCGGGAATCCACTGACATCAGCGTTCGTTTGCATATCGGATAGCTTCCTCGTGCCATATTTCAGACGACATATTTAAGCTGTTCATAAGATTTGCTCCGATAGCTCGGCAAGTGATTAGCCGCCACAGAACTCCGACTGCTTCCATGCGATTCGATGGATCCATAAAGGTTGCGGCCAGGAGTTGACCGGGAGTTGCTACTCGCAAATTCTCCATGGTCTGCAACAGCATGCGACCCTTCGCGCCGTCGTCTGGATAGGCTCGGTAGTCCCTCAAAAACTGTACGTTCTTCAGGAAAGTGTTCCGTATGTAGCTCTCAGTGACTATTCTGAAATTCCAACCGCGTGATCGGCAAACTTTTTTAGCTGCAGCAAAACCTGGTGCCAACTCGCTGGCACGGTCATTTAGCTCTTCACGGTATTTCACCTCATACACGGTCGTCCGCCACGGCTTTGAATCACCGAATGGGACAAAGCGAACAAGATAATCCGGCGTGTATATCCGAATGTTTTGATCATCAACCCGGAAACGAATGCGCAGAGGCTGGCTGACGATCTTGCCGACCCGAGCGTTGAAATCTAGAAGATGAACAAAGTCTCGTTCGAGCGTGCTTTCATATCCAACGCTATCCCCGCCAAGCGTTTCAACCCTTCCCGTGACCGAACGGTGATTCTTTGGGATGGTTCTCACCCCTAAATCAGATTCAGTCACGTCAATTATTGTAATTTCCATATAAGTTCGGCGAATTAGTGTTGTCAGTTCAATAATCTGGAGTGTAGCGGCGCGTATTTCCGCTGTAAAGCGAGTTTATCAGTTCGGTTTATGCGTGTAATCGACAGGGGTTCGCCGCCGCGTCCGGGTGAAATCTCTTTAGCGCATCGGGGTGTACTGTTTTTAGACGAATTGCCTGAATTTCCCAGAGCCGCACTGGAGGCCCTGCGTGAACCGCTGGAGTCCGGCACCATCACGATTTCACGAGCGGCGCACCGGGCTGAGTTTCCGGCGCGCTTTCAGTTGATTGCAGCCATGAACCCGTGCCCCTGTGGCTACCTAGGCTCAAATTTGCGTGCTTGCCGTTGCTCGCCTGATCAGATCGGGCGTTACCAGGGCAAACTGAGTGGCCCGTTGCTTGACCGGATTGACCTGCATGTGGAGGTTGGCGCGCTGGCGGCGGATGAGTTGATCAATACGCCGCCTGGCGAAGGCTCGGCTGCCGTACGCCTGCGCGTCGCCGCTGCCCGTGAGCGCGCCATGGCTCGCCAAGGCAACGCCAACCAAGCTTTGAGTGGTAAAGCGATTGATGAGCAGTGCAAACTGGACGATGCGGCAGCAAAATTTTTAAACCTGGCTGCCGCGCGTTTGGGTTGGTCTGGACGCAGCATTCACCGCTGTTTGAAAGTTGCCCGCACGATTGCTGATTTGGCCGGTGCCGCTCAGGTACAAGTGACCCACGTAGCGGAGGCGGTGCAGTACCGCCGCGCTTTAAAGAGCCATTGAAGCAAGATCATTCCCAACAAGCCATCCAAGTAAGCGACGAATGAAGGAGCAAGTCAGTAGACCGGTGTTTGCTGACCAGTATGCTGTATCACCAGTGCTGGTGCGTTGTAAACATGACCATCACGGCTACGAAGGTTGCTGCCATCCACCGTGACCCTGCTGCCCACTGGGAGTGCTTGAGCCACTTCTAATGTTCGGCGCGAGCCGTCTTCCATCCGCACGCCGACTTGATACACGGTTTCCTTTTTCATGCGTTTTTCAACTTCATTGCCCGCCAAGCCGCCGCCAATGGCTCCGATGATGGTGGCTGCCGTTTTGCCATTTCCGTGGCCCACTTGGTTGCCCAACACAGCACCCAGTACACCGCCGCCTACCGCGCCAAGGCCAGGACCATTGGCTTTGGTGGTGCGTTCAATTGGCGTGACTGATTCAACCGCGCCGCAGTTGCCGCAAATTTGCGCAACTTGAACGGGTACCGGTGCTGGAGCTGGCGCGGGGTAGGGTGATGCAGCAGGCGCTGTGTTCGCTACAGCAGGCTGGGGTGATGACGTTGACGATGGGTTTGGTGGGGGTGTAGGCTTAACGACCTTTTTGGCAGGTACGGTGGCGGGTTTGGCGGGTGCGGCGATAGGCTTTTCAATCAGGTCATCGCCCGCAGCGAGTGCGGCGGCAACAGGTTTGGCAGGCGCAACCACGCTGACTGCAGCTATTTGAGCAGCCGGGGTGGCTATTGCGGGTGACGGTGAGGCAGGTGTTCGGCCTTGGTAAATCATGGTGCCGCCCATGCCAAGCACGGCAACACCCAATATGCCCACCGCAGCCCATAACGGCTTGGCGTTGGGTGTCGGTTGGGGGCCCAGATAAACGCCGTCAGTGCGTGTGTTCATGGCAAAGTGCTCCAAAAAGTTGCTTGTCGGTAGTCAAACGTGCACGCTTCTGCGCTGCAGTTGTTTAACGCCGCCCAGGCGCATAAAGAACACACCCCAAAGTAAAGCTAACCGCCGTCTTGTAAAGAAATTGTTACGTCGCGTTAGTTACCTTTACAAATTAGGCGCCAGGAGCCTGGCCAAATCTTCAGCTTTTTCACCACGCCTTTTGGCCAGGTCATGCAGTTGGTCATCGCCAATTTTCCCGACGTTGAAGTAAATGCTGTCTGGGTGACCCAGCATGAAGCCGCTGACGCTGGCAGCTGGCGTCATGGCCAGGCTAGTTGTAAGTGCCATGCCAATATCGGCCGCGCCCAGCAACTCAAACATTTGCTTTTTAACGCTGTGGTCGGGGCAAGCCGGGTAGCCGGGTGCAGGGCGAATGCCGCGGTATTTCTCACCGATCAAATCGCTGATGGGCAGCGCCTCATGTGCCGCGTAGCCCCACAAGTCTTGCCTTACCCGCTGATGCAGGCATTCGGCAAAAGCTTCGGCCAGGCGGTCGGCTAGGGCTTTGAGCATGATTGACGAGTAATCGTCGTTATCCATCTGGAAATACTTTTCTTTCTTTTCGGCACCCAAACCTGCGGTCACGGCAAAAACGCCGATGTAGTCAGCAAGAGGCGCTGGCGCCACCTGATTTGGAGTACCGTTTTGGCCTGTGGCGCAATGAATACCTGAGCGAGCTGCTATCAAATCGGGAGTGAGATGCTTGGGCGCGACAAAGTCAGACAAGCAGCGGCTGGGCCGCATCACGCCATCAATCGCGGTCTTTTCAGTCTGCTGGCGCAGGCCGTGCCAGGTCATGGCGACTTCGCTGCGCGACTCGTCGGTGTAAATCTCAATGTCATCGCCCACACTGTTCGCGGGGTACAGGCCAATCACGCCGCTGGCCGTTAACCAGCGTCCTTCGATCAGCCGGGTCAGCAGGCGCTTGGCGTCCGCGTAAACGCGCACCGCCTCAGTGCCCACCACTTCGTCTTTCAAAATTTCGGGAAACGGCCCTGCCAAGTCCCAAGTTTGAAAGAAAGGCCCCCAGTCAATGAATTTGGCCAGCTCGGCCAAATCAAAGTTCTTGAACACCCTGCGGCCGATGAACTTGGGTACGGGTGGTGTGTAATTGGCCCAATTGACGACAGTTGCATTGGCACGCGCTTTGGCCAATGGCCACAGCGGCGTTTGTTTTTTGTTGGCGTGTTGCAGGCGGACTTTCTCGTAGTCACTGTTCAGCTCGTCGATGTACAAGGCCGCCTTGTCAGACAGCAGGCTTTGCGCCACACCGACGCTGCGCGACGCGTCGGGCACATACACCACAGGGCCTTCATAATGCGGCGCAATTTTTACCGCTGTGTGTACGCGCGAGCAGGTCGCACCACCAATCAGCAGCGGTATTTTCTTGATGCGAAAGTGGTCGTCTTTTTGCATCTCGGCGGCCACATACTGCATTTCTTCCAGGCTGGGGGTGATCAAACCGCTGAGGCCCACAATGTCAGCGCCCTCAACCTTGGCCCTTGCCAATATCTCATGGCACGGCACCATCACGCCCATGTTGACAACTTCAAAGTTATTGCATTGCAGCACCACGGTGACGATGTTTTTACCAATGTCGTGCACATCGCCCTTGACGGTCGCAATGATGATTTTCCCTTTGGTTTTCACATCACCGCCAGCGGCTTCAAGCAGCAGTTTTTCAGCTTCAATATAGGGCAACAAATGGGCCACCGCCTGCTTCATGACGCGCGCGCTTTTGACAACCTGCGGCAAAAACATCTTGCCCTGGCCAAACAAATCACCGACCACGTTCATGCCGTCCATCAGCGGCCCTTCAATCACATGCAGTGGCCTGCCGCCGTCCGCCTCGATCAGCTTCCAGACTTCTTCAGTGTCCTCGGTGATGAACTCGTTCATGCCATGAACAAGGGCGTATGACAGGCGGGCGCGCACTTCCAGGTTGCGCCACTCGTTGCGCTTGCTGTCGTCTTTAGCGCCGCTTTTGGCAGTTTCTGCCACTTCAACCAAGCGCTCGCCGGCATCTGCCCGCCGGTTCAAAACCACATCTTCTACCCGCTCTTTGAGCGTTGGTTCCAAGTCGTCATACACACCCATCATGCCGGCATTCACAATGCCCATATCCATGCCGGCCTTGATGGCGTGGTACAAAAATACGGTGTGTATCGCCTCGCGCACCGGGTCGTTGCCGCGAAAGCTGAAGCTCACATTGCTGACGCCGCCCGACACTTTGGCACCGGGCAAGTTCTGTTTGATCCAACGGGTGGCGTTGATGAAATCGACCGCATAGTTGTTGTGTTCTTCAATGCCGGTGGCAATCGCAAAAATGTTCGGGTCGAAAATGATGTCTTCGGGCGGGAAGCCAATGTCATCGACCAACACCCGGTAAGCACGTTCGCAAATCTCAACTTTTCGCTCGTAGGTGTCAGCCTGGCCTTTTTCGTCAAACGCCATCACCACGGCCGCTGCGCCATAGCGCTTGAGCAGTTTGGCTTGGTGCTTGAACGGCGCCAAACCTTCTTTCATCGAGATCGAATTGACAATGCCCTTGCCCTGAATGCAGCGCAGACCGGCTTCAATCACGCTCCATTTGGAGCTGTCAATCATGATAGGGACCCGCGCAATGTCTGGTTCACTTGCTATTAAATTCAAGAATCGAACCATTGCCGCCTCGCTGTCCAACATCGCTTCGTCCATGTTGATGTCGATGATCTGCGCGCCGTTTTCCACCTGTTGGCGTGCCACCACCAGTGCCGCTTCAAAGTCGCCGTTCAAGATCATGCGGGCAAACGCTTTGGAGCCGGTGACGTTGGTGCGCTCGCCAATGTTGACAAAAAGATTGCCTGTTCCGATGTTGACGGGCTCCAAGCCAGACAACTTCATGGCGGGCGTGTCTTGAGTATTCAGTGCGGTCATGCAACTCACCTTTAAAAAATTAGGTGAGCGTCGTTATCAAAATGTTGGCTGACAACATTTCCAACCCAAGCCTCACGAAACAAGGGTTTCGCTGCAACGCTCCTTAGGTTAATATCATTTTATCGCAGAGCGCAACTTGAATGCGCGACCAAAATCCGGAAATCTCATGTTTGAAAATTTGTTTCGTGGCAAGAAAGGCATCGGTACCGGATCGCCAGAACGGTTGGACCCCAAGCAACGAATGCGAGCCATTGAGGGCTCCAGCTCTGCCGAGTTGGCAGCCGAATTGCTGATTGCGCCCACTGCGCTGATGCAATTGACCCGGGAAGAAGCCTTTGTCGTGGTCAGTTACATGACGCCACGCAAGATCCCTATGGGTACGACCATCATCAAAGAAGGTGACGACAGCGACACCGGCTACATGATGTTGTTGCTTGAAGGCGAAATCACGGTGGAAAACATTGTTGTCAGTCGGCGTACCCCTGTTACCGTGACGGTGTTGGGACCGGGTAGCCTGATTGGAGAGATGGGGCTGGTGGACGGTCGCGCCCGACTGGCATCATGTACAGCCAGTACCGATGCACGCTGTGCTGTACTGACGCGGGCAGCATTAACAAAATTGAGCGAAGAAGACCCGCAAACTACCACCAAGTTTATGTTTGCCGTGTCATTGCGCATTTCCGAGCGGCTGCGCGAGACCTCTGAAAAGCTCAAGATGTACACACAGCTGGTACAGGCTATGCAGCAGGAAATCGATCACCTGATGCCCACTTGAACCGATCAGGCGGCTTCTTTGTAAAACCCGGCATTTAAACCACGTCTGGCCACTGGCTCCACAGCCTGCGCGATTGCGGCGATGTGTTCAGGCGTGGTGCCGCAGCAGCCGCCCACAATATTGACCAGGCCCTCTGCCGCAAACTCATGCAGCAGACGTGAGGTGACATCAGGCGTTTCATCAAAACCGGTATCGCTCATGGGGTTTGGCAAGCCCGCGTTGGGGTAGCAGCTGATGAAGGTGTCGCCCGCTACCCGTGCCAGCTCCTGGATGTAGGGACGCATCAGTGCAGCGCCTAACGCGCAGTTCAAACCGACGGCCAGCGGCTGTGCGTGTCGAACGCTGTGCCAAAAAGCCGTCACCGTTTGGCCGCTCAAAATGCGGCCCGATGCGTCTGTGACGGTGCCGCTGATGATGAGGGGTAAGCGCTCGCCTGAATTTTCAAAATATTCGTCAATCGCGAACAGCGCGGCTTTGGCATTGAGTGTGTCAAAAATCGTTTCGACCAGCAGCACGTCGCTGCCGCCTTTGACCAGCGCCTCCGTCTGTTCGTAATACGCCTTGCGCAGCTCTTCGAAGCTGGTGTTACGCGCGCCCGGGTCGTTGACATCGGGGCTGATACTGGCTGTTTTAGGTGTGGGCCCCAGCGTACCCACCACAAAACGCGGCTTGTCAGGGGTTGAATATTTGTCGCAAGCCGCGCGCGCAATACGGGCTGATTCCAAATTCATTTCCACTGCCAGTTCTGCCATGTCGTAATCTGCCTGAGCCACGGTGGTTGCGCCAAAGGTGTTGGTCTCTAGCATGTCCGCCCCGGCCGCCAAGTACTTTTCATGAATGTCAGCAATCACATCCGGCCGCGTCAAGCTCAGCAGCTCGTTATTGCCTTTGACATCCTTGTGAAAGTCTTTAAACCGTGCACCTCGATACTGGGCTTCACTCAGCTTAAAACGCTGGATCATCGTACCCATTGCGCCGTCAAGGATGACAATGCGTTGGTCAAGAATGGCGGGCAGCTGCTGGCCACGGGTGTAGGTGATGGGCTTCATGCTTTGATTTTATGCGGGTGTCTGTTAAATCGGTTTGACCTGATTCTTTCCATGACAATACGGGGTAGACACAAACACCATGAAAAACCTACTCCCCAAAGAAGCGCACAGCTGGCTTCAGTCCCACCCCGATGCACTGTTTATTGATGTACGCATGGAAATCGAATCGCTATACGTCGGTCGCCCGCCGGGCGTGGTTAATGTGCCGTGGTACGACTACCCGGAACTAAAACCCGATGCCGAGAAGTTTGCCGCCGCTGTGGCCGCTGAGGCCACCGACAAAGCCCAGCCGCTGTTGCTGATTTGCCGGTCTGGGCAGCGTACCCTTTCGGCTGGTCAGGCGCTAGAAGCGGCTGGCTTTAGTAACGTGCAGCATGTGGTGCATGGCTTTGAAGGAGAGTTGAACGAGCAGTTCAAGCGTTCAACACGGTCTGGTTGGCGTTTTGATGGTTTGCCGTGGGAGCAGATGTAGGAGGGGGTGCACAGATGGTTAAAAACGTCTTTAAACCGCTTGAGGTACAGGTTTAAGGTTCAAATCTAGTTGTCCTATTCGGCGATCTGATTAAGGTTCAAGTTTTAAGCATAAAATCTTTCTTCGGCCCAACGATTACCTGGGGATGTAGCTCCTGTATCGATAGCAATTAAATAAATTTGAAGTGACTGAATTGACTCACCAGGCCAGCTCTCAGGCCTGCCCACAGCCCAACCCGCTCGACATTCTGGCCGATGTTTTTGGCTACTCCGCATTTCGTGGTCCGCAAGCCGCCATCGTCGACCATGTGGTCAGCGGCGGCGATGCGCTGGTGTTGATGCCCACTGGCGGCGGTAAGTCGCTGTGTTACCAGATCCCTGCGATTGCGCGGCAAAACGCTGGGCATGGCGTGACCATTGTGGTGTCGCCGCTGATTGCGCTCATGCACGACCAAGTGGGCGCTTTGCATGAGGCGGGTGTCTCGGCAGCTTTTCTCAACTCAACCCAGAGTTTTGACGAGAGCAGTGCGATTGAAAAGCAATTACAAAGCGCTGATTTAACGCTGCTTTATGCGGCTCCTGAACGCATCAACACACCGCGCATGAAGGACCTGTTGCGCGGCCTGAACCAGCGCGGCAAGCTGAGCCTGTTTGCGATTGATGAGGCGCACTGTGTCAGTCAGTGGGGCCATGACTTCAGGCCCGAGTACCGCAGTTTAAGCCTGCTGCACGAGCTGTTCCCCAACGTCCCGCGTATGGCACTCACCGCTACGGCCGACGCGTTGACGCGGCAAGACATGGTGGAGCGTTTGCAGCTCGAAGGCGCAGCGCAATTTGTCAGCAGCTTTGACCGCCCGAACATCCGCTACACCATCGTCGAAAAGCTAGACGCCACCCGGCAACTGTTGCGCTTTATTCAGTCTGAACATGCTGGTGAGGCAGGCATTGTGTACTGTCAATCTCGCAAGCGGGTTGAGGAAATCGCCGACACGCTGCAAGGCGCGGGCATCAACGCGATGGCTTACCACGCGGGGCTGGACTCAGGTCTGCGGCAGGAGCGCCAGGACAAATTTTTGCGGGACGACGGCATGGTGATGGTCGCCACGATTGCATTTGGCATGGGCATTGACAAGCCCGATGTGCGTTTTGTCGCGCACTTGGACATGCCTAAAAATATTGAAGGCTACTACCAGGAGACGGGCAGGGCGGGCCGCGACGGGCTGCCCGCCAACGCCTGGATGACATATGGCTTGAACGATGTGGTGAACCAGCGCCGCATGATTGACACCAGCGAGGCGGCGAGTGAAGCCTTCAAAGCTGTGATGCGGGGCAAGCTCGATGCGCTGCTCAATTTGGCGGAGGGCACAGCTTGCAGACGCGTGAGTTTGCTGCATTATTTTGATGAGACAAGCTTACCCTGCGGCAATTGCGACAACTGTATCGCACCCCCTCCGGTATGGGATGCCACCGATGCCGCCCGAAAAATGCTCAGTTGTATTTACCGCGTGCAGCAGGCCAGCGGCATCAGCTTTGGGGCTGGGCATTTGATGGACATATTGCGCGGCAAATCGACTGAAAAAGTCCTGCAGCACCACCACGACAAGCTTTCCACATTCGGCATTGGGGCTGATCTGGCTGAAGTGCAATGGCGTGCGGTGCTTCGCCAATTGATTGCTAAGAACATGGTGCATGTGGATGCTGAAGCCTTCAGTACCCTGCAGTTGCTACCGGACGCGCGGCAAGTGCTCAAAGGCCAGGTCAGCGTGATGCTGCGCGAGCAAGCCGTTGCCGATAAAACAAGCCGCACTAAAAAAGTTGTTAAAACGTCGGCTAAAGGCATTGCAGAAGCCGCACTCAATGCAGGCGCTCTTGAGCGGCTGGGGCAGCTCAAAGCGTGGCGCGCAGAGGTTGCCCGTGAACACAACCTGCCTGCGTTTGTGATTTTTCACGATTCCACGCTGCGCGCCATTGCCGAACGCGACCCGCAAACCCCGCGCGATCTGGAAGGCGTTGCAGGCATTGGGGCTAAAAAACTTGAAGCGTATGGGGCGGAAGTGCTGCGCGTGTGCAGCACGGTTTAGCATTTCTTGACCTGTTTGAAAATTCGACAAAATCCTGACCATGCAACGATTCACCATTTCATTGGACGACGCGCTGGCCGTGCAGTTTGACGCGTTGATTGCCGAGAAGGGCTACGTGAACCGCTCTGAGGCGGTACGCGACCTGATACGCGCTCAATTGGGCGATGCACACTTGCAAGCCGTACAGTCGGCATGGTGCGTGGCCAGCCTGAGTTTTGTTTATGACCACCACGATAGTGCGGTGGCTGAACGCGTGCAGTCGCTGCAGCATGACCACCACGATTTGGTAGTGACCAGTCTGCATACGCACCTTGACCATCACCACCGCATGGAAACCGTCGTGCTCAGGGGCCCAACCCAAGCCGTTAACGCTTTTGCCCAAAGGCTGGTGGCGCTGCGCGGTGTACGTCACGGCAGCGTACACACCATCCCCCTAGGTGAAGACACCCACCAACACATACACCCGCCTTTATTGCCCGGTTCGCAAGGCTTGGCTGCCCAACAAGCGCATGCGCATTTCAAACCCATCAGCTAAGGCAAAGGGTTTCGAGTTCGAAAGTTCAACCTGGCTCAACTTGGCTCAACTTGTCTTTGAGTCCCTGAAATCTGCCCGGTAAGCTTTAAAAATTCATCACCATAGCCAACCTGAACGATCGGGATTCAATTGGGTGAAAGTGGATGTCGGCAACAGGTGCCGGCTCGCCTTTTAGCTTTGACTCGTAGTAGTAGTCGATCGCCGAGTCGCGGCGATTGGTCAGGTTAAATCCCTCCAACTCAATCTTGATCTTAGGGCTGATCTTGTAGCCAATTCGGCCGTTGACAGTGGCAGTGCTTTTGGAGCGCACGGTGTTGTCTTCAGACAAGGGTCTGGGGCCAAAGTAACGCAACTGCACCGCACCAAACCAAGGCCCCAGGTTATCAACCGACAAAGCCAGTGATGCCACGCCCTCGACAGCGCCAGGAATCCGGTCACCCGCCGGGTCAAAGCTTTTAAAACGGGCTTTAGCAAACGACAGGTCGGCATCAACGGTTAGCCAGCGGTTGGGTTTGTAGTAGTTAGAGAACTCAAAACCAGTGCGGCGGCTGGGCCGACCAGCCTGTGTGGTGCCAGCGTCGCCAGCAAACGTCAGTTCTGAATCAAAGTCAAGCTGGTATACCGACAAGCTGCTTTGCAATCCAGCAATGGCCTCACTGCGAACACCCAACTCTACGCCTTTGGCGCGTACCAGTGGCGGCACCTTGTCAGCAGGGTTGCCTGTTTTAGGGTCTTGTGTGATGGTGGTGCCACGCGCGTCGTTGCTGTGAAAGCCGTAACCCCCACTGGCGTAAAACTCGGTCTTGTTCCAGGGTCCAAAAATCAAATTGAGCTTGGGGCTGACCTTGGTACCGGACGCTGTACCAGAATTGGCTGCCAGGTCGCTGTTGACTTTAAAGTTGAAATAATCGGCGCGCACGCCCGCCACGGTGCGGAATTTATCCGTCCACTCGGTCTTGTTCTCCAGATACAAGCCCAGGCTGCGCTCGACGATACGGTCATCTCGCGTGGTCGATAAGGTTTGCCGTGCTGCGGTGCTTAGCAAGCCGTTGCGGATGTTGTCGTTTTGAAATTGCGCGCCCACCGTGTTTTCAGACGGGCGGCCCCATGCGGTGTTAGACCATGTGTGGCTGGCATTAATGCCCAGAGTGGACCGGCGATCGGGCTGCGCAAACTGGTCGCCATTGACCGGGTCGTCAAGAAAGTAGGTAAAGTTGGAAAACAAATCCAGATGGCTGCGCACCAGGTAGGCATTGACCTGGGTCAACGTGTTGTTTCCCGACGCCCGCCAGCCGGTTGACAAGCTGTACCGGCTGGACTTGCCGCCGTCGGTTTGGTCAATGGCATTAAACCGGCCCAAACTCCCATTACTGACCGCCCGCAGCGGTATCTGGTCAGTAGCACGCCAGCTGGCCTGGTAACCCATCAGCGTGACATTAAAGCCATTGCCCTCTGTGCCCTGGCTGTAGCGCAACACCCCGTTTCGTTTTCTGTAGTTGTCGGGCAAAGTAAAGGGGCCGTTATTTTTGAAAAGCTCCAGCGCGTACAGCAGCTTGCCATTGCCCATGGTGGGCGAATCAGCCAGCAGCGTACGGGCGTAACCGTTTTGCCCCAGGCTGACATGGGCAATACCTTGTGCGAGCGTGTTGGCGTACTTGATGTTGACGGCACCCGCAGAGGCAAAGTCTCCCTCGGCCGCATAAAACGGGCCTTTGCGGTAGTCGATCAGTGTGGTCAGTTCTGGTATTAAAAAATTGACATCCGTCCAGCCCTGACCGTGCGCGTGGCTGCGCTGGTTGACCAGCATGCCGTCAATGGTGGTGCGCAAGTCGGTACCGTGGTCAAGGTTAAAGCCGCGCAGGTAAAACTGATTGGCCTTGCCTTCGCCACTGTGCTGGCTGACGATCAGCCCGGGTACGGTTTCGAGTAACTCGCCGGGTCGGTAAACCGTGCGCGCATCCAGCTGCTGCTGCGTCACCACACCCTCATTGGCCGTACCGGCCTCGCCCAACACGCTGTTGCGCGAGCTTTGCACCAGCACCGGAGCCAGGCTGGGCGCTATGTTTTGCGCCATCGCCAGGCCTTGCAATAAAAAGCAGGCGGCGGCCAGTGGTGGCGTACGTTTTAAACGGAAAGAGTGGTTTTTGAAGCGATTTGTGGACATAGTTTTTAATTATGCCAAATTCGCCATTCGTCTTACAAACACATCCCGTCAGCTCGTAAATCCCATGCCCCGGGCCTCGCGCACTTCGGGCTTGATGCGGTATTCGGCCTCCAGTTGGCTTAAAAACTCGTCGGCAGAAAACTCGGCCGCCAAAATATCTGTCTGGCGTTTAACCGCGGCAAAGTCGCCGGGACAAATCTGGGTGAGTTTGGCCAAACGATGGCGCAGCGCGGGCGTCAGCAACGCGGTGTCGCCCGCCAGTGCTTCCACCACAAACATGGTTTCACGCTGCTGGGGAGTAAGCGGCATGAATTTGATTTTGAAGGTAAAGCGCCGTAGCGCCGCTTGGTCAATGCTGTCCAGCAAATTGGTGGTGCAAATAAATACACCGTTATGGCGCTCCATACCTTGCAGCATCTCGTTGACTTCGGTCACCTCATAGGTACGGTGTGCACCGCGTCGGTCTTGCAAAAAACTGTCGGCTTCGTCCAGCAGCAGTACGGCCTTTTCTGCTTCGGCTTCTTTGAACATGGCCGCCATGTTTTGTTCGGTCTCGCCCACGTACTTGCTCATCAGGTCGCTGGCCTGCTTGATGATGAGCGGTTTGTCGAGTGCCGTGGCGATATGCTCGGCCAAAGCTGTTTTACCCGTGCCGGGTGCGCCGTAAAAGCACAGCGCGCCGTGGCCGCGACTTTTAAGCGCATCAACAATGCGGGCAATCTCAAAACGCGATTCCACATTGAGCATGCCCAGGTCGTAGGTTGTGACGCTTTTGCGGCCTGAGCTGTCGGTCTTATTACCCAGCGCGGCGTCGGCGTTTTTAAGTTGCCGCAAAATCAGCGACTCAAACTGCGATGGGGCCACGCCCACGACGGCGGGCTGTGGGTTGCTCACATCGGCTGCTTTTCCAGGTTCGCTGGCCAGTCGCGCAAAGCGCACAGCGGTGCGAATTTGCGCGGGCGTCAGGCCTTTGCGTGCGGTGAGCTTGGCAACAAACGCATCGCTGACCTGCACGCCCTCCAATGTTTTACGCACCACGTCTTCTCGTGCGCCGGGCGGCGGTGAGCGCAACTCTAAATGGTAAGCAAAGCGGCGGCGAAAGGCCGGGTCAATTTGCTCAATGCGGTTGGTCACCCACAGCGTGGGCACGGTGTTTGACTCAAGGATTTGATTGACCCAGGCTTTGCCATTGACCGAACCGCTGCTAGGTGCGGGCAACTGATCAGACCGGGCCATCAACTGCGCGGCCTCGCTCGAAATCGGCGGGAACACGTCCTCAACTTCGTCAAACAGCAGGGCTGAATGTTGGCTGCCTTTAAGAAAAACCTGCGCAATTTGCAGTGAGCGGTAGCGGTCACGCCCGCTCAGTGAATTACCGTCGCGGTCGGCGTGCTCTACTTCAAACAAATCCAGGCCTGCGGCCTGCGCGACGACTTTGGCCAGCTCGGTTTTGCCCGTACCCGGCGGGCCGTACAGCAACACATTAACGCCTTGCTCTTTGCTGGCCACGGCGTTTTTAAGGAGGGCTACCAGCACGTCTGCATCTTCTTGAACAAAGGCGAAATCATTCAAAGCCAGTACGCTGCGAGCTGAAGGTCGGGTAAACACAGCCATCAGCTCGCTCGTGTCACGGTACTTGCGCATCAGCACAGGGGGCAGTTTTTCACTGACCTTCATCAAATCAGCCAGGTCGGTGATGTTGTGCTCAGAGATCAAGTTTTCTACCATACCGATACGCTCCAGGCGGGAACCTGCCCGCAGCGCTTCGGCCAGCTCGTGTGCTTTCACGCCGGCGACGTCAGCCAGTGCGGCATAGGCCTCAGGCGCATTGTTGACCTTAAACTCGACCAGCAGTGAACGCAAATCGCGTTGGTAGCGTGCCAGCGTGCCATACAGCAAAAGCGCGCGCTCGGCGCGGTTGAGTTGCAACAAGTTGGCGAGTGCATCGATGTTTTTCTCGACCAGTGTTGATTGCTTTTTGAGCGTGTGTGTCAGGTAGTCGCCAGTCGCGCTCAGGACCGACAGCAAATCCTTGGGCTGGTCTTTGGCATGTTCGTCGAGGTAAAAAAACAGCGTGCCTTCTTCATACGGGCCGCGCCAGATGCCGTGACGCTGCATGAACTCTGTATCTGTCAATTGTTCGTGGCCCCGCCAAAAATCGTTGTCTTTGCAGCGGCGGTTTAAAAACTCGCGCAGGCGCTGCAGCGCTGGCAGCGGCCACACCAGGTGCCTGCCTGACAACGACAGCAAGCTGTTCAAGTCGCGCCGTACATTGAATTTGCCGCCCTGCCGCGCTGCCAGTGTGAGCACAAAATGCGAGCACATCAGGTCAAGCATGGGAGCATCTTTGAGCCCGGGGGACAGCTGCAAATCACCGGCGTCGTACTTGGCTTTCATCACACCTCCAATGGTTGGAAAATGCCCGCTTGAAAATAATGTTTTGCGTGAGTTCGAGCTTCACCATAACGCAGCCTTGCGCCTGATGGAATACCTAAAGCCGTACCGATGTGTGCAATACGCCACATTTCCGCCCTGATAATCCAATAACTTTGCAGCGTACCCGTATTGTTTTTTTATTGTCCGTTCCGCCGACAAGGCTATTTTTTTGAATTTCAGGAACTCATGTGATCACCCTGGCCACCATCAAAAGCGCTGCCGAGCGCCTGCAAGGACATTTGCTCAACACGCCGTGCGCCCGGTCGCGCACGCTGTCGCAGATCACGGGCGCGCAGGTTTTTTTGAAGTTTGAAAACCTGCAGTACACCGCATCATTCAAGGAACGCGGCGCGTGCAACAAATTGGCGCAGCTGACGTTTGAGGAGCAGCGATTGGGCGTGATTGCCATGAGTGCTGGCAACCATGCCCAGGGCGTGGCGTACCATGCACAGCGGCTGGGCATACGCGCTGTGATTGTGATGCCGCGCTTTACCCCCGGCGTGAAGATTGAACGAACGCGCGGTTTTGGCGCTGAGGTCGTGCTGCATGGCGACACGCTGGACGAGTCTCGCAGCCATGCGCTCAGTTTGGCACAAGCACAAGGGTTGGTGTTTGTTCACCCGTATGACGACGAAGCCATCGTGGCGGGCCAAGGCACGGTCGGGCTGGAGATGATGAATGCCGTACCCGACCTCGACACTTTGATCATTGCTGTGGGCGGCGGCGGGCTGATTGCTGGCATGGCAATCGCAGCCAAGGCCCTTAACCCTGACATCAACATCGTAGGCGTGCAAACCTCGCGTTTTCCGGGTATGGTCAACGCCATTAAGGGCACCCAGCACCCACAAGGCAGCAGCACCATTGCCGATGGGATTGCTGTCGGCACGCCTGGCTTGATTGCCACAAGCATCATTAAAAACCTGGTCAGCGACATGCTGCTGGTCGATGAAGGCGACATCGAACAGGCCATGGTGATGCTGCTCGAAATTGAAAAAACACTGGTGGAGGGAGCAGGTGCAGCCGGGCTGGCCGCTTTGCTCAAATACCCAACGATGTTTGCAGGGCAAAAGGTTGGTTTGGTGCTGTGTGGCGGCAATATTGACCCGCTGCTTTTGGCCTCTATCATTGAGCGCGGCATGGTTAGGGCAGGTCGCCTGGCGCGCATCACCGTCAGCGTACGTGACGTGCCTGGTGCGTTGGCCAAGATCACAGCTACTGTGGCTGAAGCGGGCGCCAACATCGATGAAGTGCACCACCAGCGTGCGTTTACCATGCTGTCAGCGCAAAACGTCGAAATTGAGTTGGTGATTCAAACGCGCGGCAAGTCACACATCAAGCAGGTGCTGACGGCGTTGGCTGCATCGGGGTTTGATGCGGTTGAGCAGCATTAAAGTGGTTTTGACATGCAAATGCGCTTCGGCACACCGAATTGTGATTTTGGGTGACGGATGTTTAAGCTGAAACGGTAAACTAGGAAGTTATTCGCGTGGAGCGGCCCCAACTGCTGAACAAAAGGCAAAACTGCCGGCCGCTCTAACCTTTACCGTTCAGGAGCAACATGTCCCAACCTACCGACCACACCGCTACAACGCCCGCCGCACATGAGGAAGATGTCGTCGAGTCGATTGCCCATGTTGCGCCCATCATCTTGCCCGTGGTGGGCGGCGTGTTGATGTTTTTACTCGCTTTTATTGCCGTGTTTCTTGCCTGAGATCGGGTGCTGGCGTCTTCGGCAGTGCGCCACTCACGGCCAAAAAGCAGATCAAAAAACTTGAAAATGCCGCGTTCAGACCGCCAATCTAACGCATAACTTCATGCAAGTTCTGCATATCTTTTGCCGGTAACTGTCTGGTAACCGCCTTGGCAGCTTCTTAGAATGGTCACAGTCGTGTCACATTTCTGGAGCTTTTTAAATGAACCACCCTGCCATGCAAGGCCTGAACCTGAATACACCCAGCTATGTCAAAAACGCAAAGCTGATGGCCTGGGTAGCCGACATGGCCGCCCTGTGCAAGCCCGAAAGCATTTATTGGTGCGATGGCAGCAACGACGAGTACCAGCGGCTGTGCCAGCAATTGGTGGATGCGGGAACGTTTAAAAAGCTCAACCCTGTCAAGCGCCCCAACAGCTTTTTGGCCCAAAGCGACCCGACCGATGTGGCTCGGGTTGAGGACCGTACCTACATCTGTTCTGCTAACAAACAAGACGCTGGCCCGACCAACAACTGGATGGCACCGGCCGACATGCGGGCGACCCTTCAACCACTATTTGATGGCTGCATGCAAGGCCGCACCATGTATGTTGTGCCCTTCAGCATGGGACCGCTTGGTTCACCGATTGCGCATATTGGAATTGAGCTGTCTGACAGCCCTTACGTCGCCGTCAACATGAAAATCATGACCCGCATGGGCAAGGCGGTGTTTGACGTGCTGGGAGTGGATGGCGAGTTTGTACCCTGCGTTCACACCGTAGGCGCGCCCTTGCACCCCGGCCAGGCCGATGTCAAGTGGCCGTGCAACAAAACCAAATATATCGTGCATTACCCTGAAACCCGTGAAATCTGGTCTTACGGCTCAGGTTATGGCGGCAATGCGCTGCTGGGTAAAAAATGTTTTGCGCTGCGGATCGCGTCCAACATGGGCAGAGCGGACTCTCAGGGGCCCTCCGGTAACCCGGGCTGGCTGGCTGAGCACATGCTGATTTTGGGTGTCACTAACCCGCAAGGCAAAAAGTACCATGTGGCTGCGGCTTTTCCATCGGCTTGCGGTAAAACAAACTTTGCGATGCTGATTCCACCCGCTGGCTTTGAAGGCTGGAAAGTCACCACCATTGGCGACGACATCGCCTGGATCAAGCCCGCTGCAGATGGCAAGCTTTACGCCATCAACCCCGAGGCAGGTTACTTTGGCGTGGCACCAGGTACCAACACACTGACCAATCCGAACTGCATGGCCAGCCTGGAGCGCGACACAATATTTACCAACGTCGCCCTGACCGACGACGGCGATGTATGGTGGGAAGGCATGGGCAAAGACGCTGCAGACATGCCCGCACACGCCATCGACTGGCAAGGCAAAGAATGGTCACCAGCGATTGCCAAAGAAACCGGTGCCAAAGCCGCGCACCCTAACGCGCGCTTTACCGTAGCTGCCATCAATAACCCGGCGCTTGATGCTGCTTGGGATGATGCAGAAGGCGTGGCGATTGACGCCTTTATCTTTGGTGGTCGCCGCTCAACAACCGTGCCACTCGTCACAGAAGCACGCAACTGGACCGAAGGCGTGTACATGGCCGCCACCATGGGGAGCGAGACCACAGCCGCCGCGACTGGCCAGGCTGGTGTGGTGCGCCGCGACCCATTTGCGATGCTGCCATTTGCAGGCTACAACATGAGTGACTATTTCCAGCATTGGCTGGACATGGGTGAAACGCTGGGCAAAATCTGCGCAAGCTCCGGCGCTCAATTGCCAAAGATCTACACGGCCAACTGGTTTCGCAAGGGCTCAGATGGCAAGTTTGTCTGGCCCGGCTATGGCGAAAACATGCGCGTCCTGAAATGGATCATTGACCGGGTGGAGGGCACGGGCCAAGGTGTGGACAACCTGATCGGCATCACCCCAGCCTACAAAGACCTTACCTGGACGGGCTTGCCTTTTACCGAACAACAGTTTGAAACCGTCACCAGTATCGACAAAGCTGCGTGGACGCAAGAACTGGCACTTCACACCGAGTTGTTTCAGCAACTGGCCCATCATTTGCCGCAGGCCTTGCTGGACACCCGGGCGGCTATTGAGGTGCGTTTGGCAGCTTAAGGGCGTCGTCCGTCAGACGTAAAGCTTTTGGTACGAAGTTAGTGGCGCAGCATCAAGCGTCGCCGCATTTTTTGTCTGCTCGCCCATCCGGTGGGTAGGCGCAACAAACCTCAAATCACCATCGCGTTGCCGCGACAAAGCCATTTGCAGGTCAGCCATCACGCGTGGGTCAGTTTTAGCGATGGCCCACAGGCGCTCATCGGCGCGTTTGACTGCTTCTTTGCGAGACCAACTGTCCAGGCTGCTTTTGATGCCCTGGGCTACTCGGGTAGCGCCAGTGGTAAACATGGCCAGTGCGGTAAAAGCGACCAGCCAGAGGGCCATCCACAGCGCCAGCAAATGGCCCTCGACCGCTGAATCCATCACTTGATACGCCACCACCATCACAGCAGCAACGATGGCCGACAACAAAAAGGCCGCCAACGTACGGGTGCTCAACAGGTTTCGCTGAATGTGCCGGGCTGATGCCAGCCCTGAAGTGACGCGCTCTAGGCCGCCGTGCTGGTTTGAATATTCAAGATGTACGAATCTGGTCATGATGTTTCCCTTAAACGATAGCCAACGCAAAACAGCGCTGGATGACGGCATATTAGGGTTACCACTCATGTTGTTCAACTTTATCTTTGTGATTGTGGTTATTCACATCAGTGATAAATTAAACGCATGTCAAATCAACGCGTACCGAACCCACCCCCCGTTAAAACTGCCAACTTCCGTACGCTTGACTTGAACTTACTGCGTGTGTTTGACGAGGTCATGACCGAGCGCAGTTTGACCCGTGCCGCGCGCAACTTGTCACTGACCCAGCCTGCCGTCAGCAACGCGCTTCGACGTTTGCGCGAGACCTTGGGCGACGAGCTGGTGGTGCGTGTCGGTCAGGGCATGGCGCCTACGCCGCGCGCGCTTGCGCTGTGGCCCACTGTGCGCGCAGCGCTCGGTCAGCTGCAAGCGTCGCTTGCGCCCCACCGGTTTGAACCCGCACAGGCGACCAGTACGTTCGTTCTAGCCATGGCCGATGCGACAGCGGCCGAATTAATGCCCGGGTTAATTGACATTTTGGAGCGCGAGGCACCGGGTGTGGCCATGCGTGTGGTGCCCCTGACGACCCGCGACCCGCGCCATTTGCTGGACGAGGGCCAGGCAGATTTGGCAGTGGGTCATTTTCCGTCGGTCTTGGCTGATCTGGTAGTGCGTGCCCAGAGCGATGAAGCGGTAGCCTTTTCCCACCAGCGCTTGTATGACGGCCATTATGTGTGCGTGATGCGGGCGGGGCATCCGCTGGCCCGGGGGCCGCTCACGCTTGACAAGTTTTGCAATGCCCGCCACATGCTGGTCAGCTTTTCAGGTCGGCCTTTCGGTTTTATTGACGAGTCTTTAGCGTCGCTTGGCCGCAAACGCCAAGTCGTTCTGACGGTAAACCAGTTTTTCACAGCCGGTCGGGTGGTGGCCCATTCCAATTTGCTAACGGTGTTGCCGCAGCACTTTGTCAGCGTCACAGGCATTGCTGACCAGTTGATGCTGCGGCCATTGCCGTTTGATGTCGCACCCGTTCACGTCGATGCGATGTGGCACAGCCGCATGCAGTTGCAAAGCGCCCACGTGTGGTTGCGTCAAGCCGTGATGAAAGCATCAAAAAAGGCCTTTAGCCCAACAGTTATAGGGGTAAGCAGCTATTAATTTAGGAGCGAATTGAAGCTAATCAATACCCGCTGCCCGTTGGCAACGTCTTGGGCAGCGCTTTAAAGCGTCCAGCCAGCGCACTGGTGTGTTGGGCCAGAAGACTGGCGTCCAGCCCCACCGCTACAAACAGCGCTCCCAGTTCCAGGTAGCGTTTTGCCAAGGCTTCATCTGCCGACAAAATACCGGCCGCTTTGCCTGCCCGGTTGATGCGGGCAATCGCGTCAACAATCGTTGCTTGCACGGTGGGATGGGTGAGCTGGCCTGGAAAGCCCATCGATGCCGACAAATCCGCAGGGCCAATGAAGACACCGTCAACGCCATCGACAGCTGCAATCGCGTCCAGATTGTCAATAGCGATTTGCGACTCCGCCTGCACCAGCAAACAGACCTGGGCATTGGCTTCAAGCGCATAGTGCGGGTAACGGCCAAAGCGCGATGCGCGCGCGCCCGCCATGCCGCGCAAGCCGCCTTGACCCGGCAGGTCGTCAGCTTGCGGATAGCGCGCCGCGCGCACCAGCGCTCGCGCCTGATCAACAGTGTCCACCATGGGTATCAGCAATGTGGTGGCACCCAGGTCCAAGTACTGCTTGACCAGCATTTCACCCACATGGCCGTGACCCATCGGCAAGCGTGCAACTGCGTGGCTAGCAGGATAAGCTGCAAGGGTTTGCAGTTGCCGCAGCACACTGCGCAAGTCGTTGGGTGCATGCTCGCCGTCAATCAGCAGCCAGTCAAACCCCGCGCCTGCGCTGATTTCAGTGGCATAACTGTCGGCTAAGCTAAGCCACAGCCCAATTTGCGCTTGTTTATTTTGAAGCGCCAGTTTGAACGGGTTGATGGGGGTTTGCATGGCGTGTCCTCTTAACCTGGAAATTTGATGTGCCAGATCAATATAACCGCATCGAATAACTGTGAATATATCCAGTAAAATTAACCCATGGCCAAAGACAAACCCATCTATACCTGCACCGAATGCGGTGGGAACAGCCCCAAATGGCTGGGCAAATGCCCGCATTGCAACGCCTGGAACACGCTGGTTGAAGGCGCGGCAGAAAACGCTGCATCGACCAAAAACCGCTACAGCCAGCAATACGTGGGCCTGGCTAAAGCGTCTGAAGTCACCCCGCTGGCCGACATCGACGCCACCGACATGCAGCGCACGCCGACCGGGCACGAGGAGCTTGACCGGGTCTTGGGCGGCGGTATTGTTGAAGGCGGCGTGGTGCTCATTGGCGGCGATCCGGGCATTGGTAAGTCCACACTTCTGCTGCAGGCGCTGGATTCGATGCAGCGGGCTGGGGAACGCGCTGCCGGGCTGCCCAAAGGCGCGGTAGCCCCCTCGGGGGGCAGAGAGTTACGCAAAGCGAACGAACGTGGAGGCGAAGTGACGACCCTTTACGTCACTGGAGAAGAAAGCGGCGCGCAAATTGCGCTGCGTTCGCGTCGTTTGGGGCTTGAAGGCTCGCAAGTCAAAGTACTCGCAGAAATCCAGCTTGAAAAGATCCTGGCCACGCTAGAGGCCATGCAGCCGACCATTGCCGTCATCGACTCGATTCAAACCGTTTACTCAGACCAACTCACGTCCGCCCCCGGCTCGGTGGCGCAGGTACGCGAATGCGCTGCTCACCTGACTCGCATGGCCAAATCGTCCGGCATCTGCATCGTGCTGGTCGGCCACGTCACCAAAGAGGGCGCTTTAGCCGGCCCGCGTGTGCTGGAGCACATGGTCGACACGGTGCTGTATTTTGAAGGCGACACGCACAGCAGTTTCCGGCTGGTGCGGGCGATTAAAAACCGCTTTGGCGCGGTCAATGAAATTGGCGTTTTTGCCATGACTGAAAAAGGCCTCAAAGGCGTCAGCAACCCCAGCGCCATCTTTTTAAGCCAGCATAGCGAGCCCGTGCCGGGCAGTTGCGTGATGGTCACGCTAGAGGGCACGCGGCCCATGCTGGTAGAGATTCAAGCGCTGGTCGACAGCGGCGGGCCATCGCCTAGGCGGCTCAGTGTGGGCCTGGACAAAGACCGCCTGGCCATGCTGCTGGCCGTGCTGCACCGCCATGCGGGCGTTGCGTGTATGGACCAAGACGTGTTCGTCAACGCGGTGGGTGGCGTGCGCATCAGCGAGCCCGCAGCTGACTTGGCCGTGATGTTGGCGATCACGTCAAGCCTGCGCGGTCGGCCGTTGCCTAAAGGATTTATTGCTTTTGGTGAGGTCGGCCTGGCAGGCGAAGTGCGGCCCGCACCGCGCGGTCAGGAGCGCTTGAAAGAAGCCGCAAAATTAGGTTTCAGCGTTGCTATAGTGCCCAAACCCAATGCGCCCAAAAAGAATGACAAGGCTTTTGAGGGGCTGACAATTCATGCGGTGGAGCGTATCGAGCAGGCGCTGGAGGTGGTGCGGAGTTTGCAGTGAGTGATTTACTGCTGTCTCTGACGAACTGACAAAAAGGCACCTTCTAGTTGTTGTAGATACAATAACCGTATGCGGATTACTTTCGATCCTGTAAAACGCGAAAGGCTTTGGCAGAACGAGGCCTGGATTTTGAGGATGCTCAGGCAGTATTTGAGGGCATGACGCTAGAGGTGGAAGACATCTGCAAAGAATACGGTGAAGTACGGCTCCTAGGGGGTTCTGGCAGGGCGGATGGTTGTCATTGGGTACACAACGCGTGGCGCGGATCGCTACATATTCAGCATAAGGAAAGCCAATGAACGCGAACAAGTCCGCATTGCACCGCTCCTTGAAGTCTGACTTCGGGCGTGTTGATGCGCATGTAGTACAGACCGAGGAGTACGAAGAGTTGCCGGTGTTGACAGAGGAAATGCTGGTGCGCGCTGTGGTCAATAAAGGGGGGCGGCCGTTGTCGCCAAATCCCCGCAAGCTGCTTTCCTTGAGACTGCCTGCTGACGTTATCGACCGTTGGAAAGCAACCGGTGCTGGCTGGCAAACGCGCATGGCAGATCGGCTCAGTAATGCCCCTTGATGCTCATTGGGCTTAACTTTTCGCTCAAGCGTGCTGCAATTTTCACAAAACCCACCGTGTCGCCAACCACCGCACTCAAATACCTCTGGGCATCACCAGCCTCGGCAATGGGTGTTTGCGCGGCTGCTATCGCTGGTTTGGTAGGGACAAAAATCAAGCGCGTTGACGGTGTATTGGAAGTCAGCCTGGTGCCCCGCAGTACGGCGCTGTGCAGAGCTGTTGCCTGCCTGCCTTTTGCGGCGATTACTCTGGGGCATGTTGTTATTGCGTGCAGTGCTGACGAGCAGGCTGCGCATCGGCAACATGAAAGAGTGCATGTCGCGCAGTACGAATGCTGGGGCCCGCTTTTTTTGCTGGCGTACCCGCTGGAGAGTTTGTTTCAGTGGCTGAGTGGGCGCCAGGCTTATCTGGACAACCGGTTTGAAGTTGCGGCAAGAGCGGCATGTCATGTGGCGCATTGAGCGGGCGCTGAAGGTGGTGCACCGCTGGCAGTGAGGGTCTCATTTGCTATATTACTAGGAGCTGTTTGTTAATGTATTCAGGGCGCCACAGGCCTAAAACATACCCAAACTTTGAAAATCGCCATCATTTCAGATAGCCACGGCAACCTGCCTGCACTTGAGGCTGTGCTGTCAGAGATTGACCAGGCGGGTATTGACGAGATCATCAACGTTGGCGACACCCTTGGCGGGCCACTTGAATCTGCCCGAACCGCCAACCTGTTGATGCAGCGGCGTAGCCCGATGGCGGCCACACCCACATCCCCCGCGTGGTCAGTGTGCCCGGCCCAACAAGCGGCCACCTCATCACCCTCGTCAATCCCGGCAGCGTAGGTTTGCCTGCCTATGACGATGTTCACCCCTTTAAACACCACATCGAAACGGGCAGCCCACACGCCAGGTATGCCATCGCTGAACAAACGGCTGCTGGCTGGCGCATTGAACTGCGCTGCGTGATGTACAACTTTGAAAGCATGGCCCGGCTGGCTGAATCTCGCCAGCGGCCAGATTGGGCGGTAGCGCTGCGTATTGGCCGGATGAATTGACGGGTAACCGTTGCCAGTCTTACAATCTAAGCATCGATACAAGGAGCGTAAAAATGACCACGGTCACTCTTTCCAGCAAGTTTCAAATCTCTGTTCCCAAAGACATCCGCGAGGCCATGCACTTCAAGCCTGGGCAGCAGCTGACTTTTCTGAGAGTAGGCAAGAGTTTGCGTTTGGTGCCGGTGCCTCGGCTTGAGGATTTGTTTGGATTGTGTCAAGGGGCTAATACGGACGACATCCGAGACAGAAGTACGCGGCGTGAAGATTCGCTTCCTGTACTCACAGCCGAACAAAAAGCTGCGTTTCCTGAAAACCTGAGGCGTTTAACGGACACGCTCAACGCGAAGACGCCTGAATGAAGCTGTTTGATAGCTGCGTTTGGGCAGAAATCGTCGCTGAATCAGCAACTGGTCTATCTTTCAAGCAACGCCTGCCAGCAGCTAAAGATTTATTGGTATCGACGCTGGTTCTTTACGAGGTTAGCAAATGGGCTTCTCGCACTATGACTGGCCAAAAAGCGGATGAGCTGTTGGTCGCTTTGCTGACGGGTCAGGTCGTCGAACCGACAGCAGCCATCGCTTTGCATGCGGCTGAGTTGTCGACCAAGCACAAACTCCACGCCCTCGACGCCCTCATCTACGCCACAGCGCTGGAGCACGATGCCCAGCTGGTGACCTGCGACGCCCATTTCAAAGACCTGCCGCAGGTGGACTACACGGCTAAAGTCTCAGAATAAACTTAAACGCCCATGCCGCGCGACGTTTTTGCCCAACCGCTGTTCAGCCCCAAGCTGATCAAAACCCGTTTTCATGTCCAGCCACTGCCCGAGGCGCACCGGGAGGCCATTGCCCATTGGGCGGCTCAGCTTAAAGGCGGTTTGGGACAAATCAAAGAAACCAAGCTCATGAACGTACAAAAAATCCTCATTCCCCTGGCCATCCTTGGCGGCGCTGCGCTGGCTTATCGCTTTTATGGCTGGCCTGGTATCGCTGTGGTTGCAACGTTTTTAGTCTTTGGCATCCTGCTGCATTTCACCCGCCTGATGACCATTCTCAAACGCGCCGCCAACCGGCCCATTGGCTATGTCGACAGCGCCGTTATGCTCAACGCCAAACTCAAACCCGGCGCTACGCTGCTGCATGTGGTGGCCATGACGCGCGCGCTCGGGCTTTTGAAGTCGATCAAGGGTGAGCAACCTGAAGTGTTTGAATGGACCGACGGCAGTGAATCAACCGTGACGTGTACCTTTGTGAGCGGCAAGCTGTCGCACCATGTGTTGAACAGGCCAAGCGCCTCATGATTTTGATAAATGCCCTAAATATCGAAACTTGATACCGATATTAAATATCGACATAGTCCCCGATTACGCCACCAGCCCGGGCGCTGCGCACTTAACGGCAAGCACCTGCGTCAGCTGCCCCGCACAAGCCCAAAACTTCTTGCCCCTTTCCGCTTTCCCTAGGCTACGCAAGCTTTGTATGCCGGACTTTGCCTACACGCATACAGCGTGTTGGAAGACCTGGCGCTGCTAGTGAACCAACAAACTGAACCTTGTTATCAATATTTTGAAACCAAGGAACAGACATGAGCTTTACACCCAACCCCACCCCTGGCAACGACATCATCACGGGGGATGACCAGCCAGACACTATCAACGGGTACTTTGGCAACGACGTGATCTCCGGCGGCGCGGGCGACGACACGCTGGACGGAGGTATTGGCAGCGACACGCTTTACGGCGAGGCTGGCAACGACGTATTGAACGGCGGCTACGACTTGTTGCCGCCGGGTAAAGAAGCAGACCTTTTTGGTGCCACCTATTTTCCGGGTAACGACACGCTGTCGGGCGGTGCAGGCAACGACACCTACCTGTTTGGCCGCAGTTCCCGCTCAGACCGCCTTCTTGAAACCGCAGTCATCGGCGAAGCCAACGAATTGCGCTTTGAAGACGGCATCATCGCGGCCGATGTGGCCGTGCGCCACGAGGGCAACGACCTTAATTTCTACATTGTGGGCTATCCGGACAACAAGCTGTCGGTGGTGGACTACTTCAGCGCTGCTGTCCGGCCGCTGACCAAAGCGACGTTCAGTAACGGCGCGGCGTTAACCGCTGCCGACTTTGAAGCCGCCCAAATTGGACCGGTGGGCAATGGCGACCGATTTATACGCGGTACAGACAGCAACGACTTGCTGACAGGATTGGGCGGCAACGACACGATTGACGGCAAGGACGGCGCTGACCAAATATCTGGTGGCGACGGCAATGACTATTTGCTGGGGGGTGCTGGCCGGGACGTCTTGATGGGTGGCAATGGCAACGACGTGATTTTGGGTGGAAGTGGCTCGGGCGACCAATTGCTGGGTGGCGCGGGCGATGACACCCTGACGGCCGGCGAAGGCGACGACTTTCTGGACGGCGGCAAGGGAAATGACCTGATTGATGCGGGCGCCGGACGAAACCGCCTGATTTTCCAGCAGGGGGACGGACAAGATATTGTTCGCGGCGCAGCCACTGCGGGAGGTTACTTCAGCACCAACATCGAGCTGGTGACGTCATATACGGGCGGCTTGGGCAGTGGGCCGGTGGGCATCACTTCGTCCGAGGTGGTGCTGACCCGCACAGGAGACAATTTGGTGATTGACCGTAACGACGGAGACGACCGTATCACGGTCGAAAACTACTTCCAGTCGGCTGGCGCCAATTTGTATCCGATCCACAACCTTGTGTTTTCAGACGCCGTTTGGACCAACACAGATATCAATGCCCGTGTGGTGCCAGGCACGCCAGACCTGCCGCCACCCGGCCCTGGCACCCCACAAATCGGAACCGATGGCAACGACAACCTGACCGGGACTGCCGGTGCTGACGTGGTGTACGGCCGTGCCGGTAACGACATTTTGTCTGGCGGAGCCGGCAACGATTTTCTGAACGGCGAATCAGGCAATGACGCGATGGCGGGCGGAACAGGCGACGACATGCTTATCGTGGATAGCGTGCTCGACATCGTCAATGAAAACGCCGGCGAGGGCACGGATACGGTGCAAAGCTATGTGAATTACACGCTGGGCCGTGATGTGGAAAATCTGATTTTGATTGGCGATCTGGCCATGAACGCCACCGGCAACGAGCTGGACAATCGTCTGACGGGTAACACGTTAAACAATCTGATGCTGGGCCGTACGGGCAATGATGTGCTCTATGGGCATTCGGGCGACGACTTTCTGAACGGTGAGCTCGGCCAGGATCAAATGTTTGGCGGTGTGGGTAACGACACCGTGATCGTCAACGATGTTGCCGACTACGTTTGGGAGGCTGCCAACGAGGGAATCGACACGGTGCAAAGCTATATCAGCTACACCTTGCAGGACAACTTTGAAAACCTTACTTTGATTGGCCCAACTGCGATGGTGGCCAACGGCAATGCACTGGCAAATATGATTCAGGGCAACGATGCTGACAACCAAATCGATGGCAAGGGCGGACTCGACAATTTGAGCGGCAACGCGGGCAACGACCGGTTGACCCTCCATTCCGGGCAGGAGCAGGTCGACGGTGGCATGGGAGCCGACACGCTCGTGTTGGGTGCGGACTTGCCTTTGCTCAGCTTGGCAGGGCGGGCGGGTACAACCCTCATAGGCATTGAGGCGATCGACATGCAAAACGGCAACGCCACGACCCTTCGGCTTGATTTGGCCCAGTTGTTGGCCCTGTCTACATCAAGCAACACCCTGACCGTCGATGGCGACAGTGGGGACCAGTTGCAGATGGAGACCGGCTGGCAACGCGATGCGTCAACCATGACGGGCTATGACCAGTACAGCATGACGGCGGGCGGTGCGACCGGCGTCTTGCTGGTGGGGCAAAACGTGACCGTGACCATGGCTGGCGTGATGGCCTAAGCCTGGAAACCACGAAAGCTGGGAAGCTGAGCTGCCCAAACTTGAGCAGCCCGAGGTTGCCACCCCTTAGCGTAGCGCCTTCTTGTCCCGCAGCATTTGCTCACCCGCACAGTAGCCTGAGTTGCTGATCACCTGATTAAGCTGCTCAAGCGGCACATAGTTACTCATGACTTTGGCGCCTAGCTGCTCGCCTGCGGACTGGCGCACAAACTGCAGGGCCTCGGCATATTGGGCAACATTCTTTTTGCAGCGCGTGTCGTCATTACCGGCGATTTTGATGCCGTTTTTAGCATCAATTTGCGCTGTGGCTGTCTGAATATATGCGCACGCTGCTACTAGAAACGTAGCAATTTTAAAAACTTTTTTCATCATCTTCCCTGTTAAAAATAAACTGAACTCAACCCAAGCAACTTGGGGTTTATTCTTAAGGGTAAACAAGTAGATGCTGTGACAGTTGTTAACTTGACCGCGTGCGCGTACGCAAAGGTTGTGAATTTACAGCTGTATTTATGGGTTGTAAGTTACGGTGATGGTCAGCAAGCCGGAGTAGCTGCCTGCTTTGAGCGTATTTTGGCCAGCGGGAATCCTGCCGTACAGCGTGTGCTGAAAGGTGCCGTTCAATACGCCATGGGTGATGACGTTGCCAGTTGAGCCATCGCCCCATATGGCCGAATGGCCCGCGTCGGTGTAAACATTAAATGCCATAGGGTTGCCGCCACCGGCGTTGGCCAGAAAGCGTGGGGCGATGGTGTTGCCTGCGGCGCTGGGCCCCAGTTTCAGGGTGTAGCCCAGCAGGCCACTGGCCAGATCGCAATTGACCGACACCGTGGTGACGCTGTCGACCGGCGAGGATACCAGCATGCCGCCAACGCTTAACGGCCGGTACGCTCCAAAAGCCAGCCCATTTGAGCTGACGGCACATCCCGCATGGGCCAGTGCAGCGTTGAGTTGTGCCCACAGTGCCAAAACCAGGGCAGCGGCCTGACAACTTTTGTAGCGCCATAAATGTTTCATGGGATGTGTCATGCGATGAGTCATGGGACGTGTCATGGTTGGGTCTTTCCGATATTTTTTGCCATCCCCTGCCTTATTCAACTGCCTTATTCAACTGCTTTATTCACGCACTCTATTTATCAGCACAAACCAACGGTCCGATTTTTGGCGGCGAGCCGTCGCCGGGCGGCAACACCAGGTTGATCTCGCAGCCACCGCTGGCCCAACGAACCTGCAGGCGCTGGTTGTCAGCCGCCAGGTCGGTCAGCCACACTTCGCCGCGCCGCCCCGCGATAAATTCGGCACCGGTTGGCAGCAGCCGCACCCGCGTTGCCACCGGCACAGGCGTTCCGTCGGCTTGCTGCAGCACGACCAGGGCCTGGCGCGAGCGCCGTACGGCAAATTTCACAAACGCGCCGCTGCCCGCAAAAGGCGTGACCAGCTGCACCGTGTTGCCGATCTCGGTGTCCAGTGGCAAGTCTGCCGGGTTGATCTCGATCTGATTTTTTTGCCACGGTAACAGTCCGGGTACAAACGCCAGACCCCGCGAATCAGTCTCGGCCACCACCTGGTGGCTGCGCTTGATGGGTACCCCGGCCATGGCCTCTACTTCCACCACGGCAAAGCTGCCCAGGCCAACCGGGCGCGACGCAAATGGCAAACCAGCCACAACACCCAGCGTGCCACGGGCGCCGCCGCGCAGCGCGACTTGTCCTTTGGCATCGCTGCTGGCATCTAGCGCCAGTTCGGTCTGGCTGGTGTTGTATTGCAGGTTGCCACGGGCACGCTGACTGTCTTGTGTCGAGCCTTCGACGCGCCAGCCCAGGCCGTTGCCAGCCGGTGCATTGCGGGCGGCTGATGCGGTGCTGCTCAGCTTGCCGTCGACGGCCCTGTCGGTCCGTACCGACGTGAAAACGCCGGTGTCTAGCGGCAAGTTCAGGGTCATGCCGGCGCGCCAGCTGTGGTCGCTGTCCAGTCGTTTGCTCAGCGACAGGCTCAAGCTGGCCCGTGTCCCCACGGGGCGAGTCGCCGACAAACCCAGTGACCGAACCTGGTCACCGTCCCAGCGGCTTTGACTCACGTAACTGGCACCCCCGCTGATCCGCTCCCATATTGCACCGCCCAGGCTGGCCAAAAAGCGCTCGCGGGCGCGCTGCGCAACCACCGTGGGCCCCAAACCCTCGCCCAGCGGTGCAAAGCCCCGGCTGGCAAATTCATACTGAACGGCGCCGCCACCGCGCGGCGTGCTGCGTTCCACGCCGAGTTGAAACAACTGGCCCTGCTCGCGCGGCCCCTGTAGGGTGTCGCTGGACGCAGCCATCATCAACCGGCCTACTCCCCATTGGCCCAAAAGGCTGGCTACCTCGACGCCAGCGGCGCGGCGGTTGGCCTGCAGCTCGACTCTGGCCTCGCCGGTCAGACTGTTGCTTAGGCCCTGACGCCAGGTGGCTGCACCAAACGCGCTGCCGTAATGGCTGTCACGGCCATAGCCGGTACGCAGTTTGCCGCTTTCGATTGAAAAGTCGCTCAAGCCCGGGGCCAATAGGCGCGGCGAGGCATAGTAGCTTTGCTGAACCACTGTTTCACGGCCCAACAGGTCGCGTACCACCAGGTTTAGCTCGCCTGCGCCGGTCATTACCGGTACGTTGGGCAACTCAAACGGGCCGGGTGCCACCGGCAAACTCATGCGGCGCGCTTGGTTGACCAGCACCTCAACGGTCGATGGCAGTGCCGCTTCGCCACTCAAGGACAGTTGCGGCAAGGTGATAAATCCGGGCCGCATGCCGAAGTCCCGACCCCAACGTACACCGCCATAGCGAACGGGTCGGCTCCACCCACCGCCCGTGCCGACGGTATCGCCAACCACCAGAGTTTCCAACCGCTCTGGCATGTCGTAGCGCCAGAACGAGTCAAGCCGCTCAACCGTGCGCGTGGGGCCGTCGTAGCGCACGAGCGCTGAGTTGACAAAGTTGCCAAAGCTGGTGAGGGCGACGGTCTCCAGCGTGGCGCCGCCCGTGGCCGAGGCGCTACCTGCGCCGCGTTGAACTGACAAGTCGTAGTTGAGTAAAACCCCAGGTTGCGAACGGGTCGGTATGGTGGCGGCATCGCTGCCCATGCCGGAGTCAGAACCTGAAGCAGAACCCAATACAGAGCCGATGAACGCCGAGGCAGGTGCGTTGATTTCAAGGCTCAGATTTTGCCGATTCACACGGTAGGTGGCACCCGGCACTGTATTGAGTGCAAATCCTGTTGTGCCGTCGCTCAGGGTGCGCTGCTCCCTCAAAGGTGCCAGCCGCGCGTCTGCCCAAGTGTCAGCGGCCAGCAGCAACGCACCGTCTGGCCACTGCTCTGCTTTGGCGACGTCAGGCCGGCGTTGCCCATTGATGACAATGTCTAGCAGCAGCACCTCGAGGGCAGACGAGCTGTTGCTGGTCATGGGCGATTTGCTGCGGCTTGCCGGGCCGCCGGTTATATTGGCCAGCCGGGCATCGCCCCAACGGCTTGCGGTCAACAACAAGTGGTCGGATTGAGCGGGGGTGGGGTCAGCTGCCGCGCTTGGCACAGGGCTGGCGCTGTGCCAAGCGCTGAATGCCAGATTTAGCACCTCAAATTGCGGCGAACCGCCTGCGCCATTGGCCAAAGGCCATGCTGCCCCGGTACACAACGCAAGCGCTTGCAAGATCGGCCGTAGCGGCGCTGGAGGTAACCCAGGGTACGCTGTGCAGGCGGTGCGGGGCGGGTAAGTAGTCATGTGGCGCTTAATCAATGACGCTTTAAAAATTGGCTACGTTTGCCAGGCTTTCACATGGCTAGAGGCTTCATGGATCACAATCACGGTCTAGCGACGCCGTGCATGCACGCGCTTAAGGCTCCCCCGCCAAAGCTTGCAGGGTTTCACCGCGCACGGTCTGCACCTGTACGCTGCGCACCACGTCGGCCGGGCCCTTCAGGCCGTTAAGGCCAGCGCGGGCGACTGGGTCAACCTGGCCGGGTTGCAATGCCACGCGCCATTCGCGCTCAGCGCCCACCAAAACATTGACACCCTCTTTGAGTTGCAAGGTTTGCTGCCAGCCGTCGCCGGCCAGCGTTAAGGTTTGGACCTTGACGCGCCGGTTACCGGCGTTGCTGATGCGCACACAAGCGCTGTTTGTAGCGGTAGGCGTGCTGCTTGTTGCTGTGGCCACCAGGCTTGTCGGGCAAGGTCTCCAGCGCAGCGCATTGACGACTTTGCCGGTAGGTGCCACCATGACAGGCAGGTCGTAGCGCATCCGAAACTGGACCGCAATACTGCCTTCGGTTGCGGTGTCCGGCTGGATAGGGGTAGGCTCGGCAATGTCTTCCAAGATCAGCCGGTAGGCGATCTCCTCCAGCACAACGCGGATGCCGCGGTAGGCCACCCGAAACAGTTGCGTCTCGCCAGGTTTGATCGTCGCAATGGCGGGGGTCACCAGCAAATCATTGCTAGGTGACACCACATCGTCACCTTCAATGGTTTGTTCCCACCGCCTTAGCTCAGCTTGCAGACGCATGGGCGCTTTTGCGGCGTCACTCAATGAGACCTTGACCGTTGCCGCGCGATGCTGGGCGCCTAACTCAACCACCACGGGGTTGACCAGCACCTGAGAAAGTGCCGCAGTACCCGTCATCAAGCCCGCCCCCAGGGCCGCCCCGACACCGAAATTCGCACCGAAACGCAGACCGATGCTGGCGCGGGACACTTTGAGCTTGGGATGAATGGTCATGCAACACTTTCATGAGGGCCAATTAACCGCTGCATCATCAAGGCGTGTAGCTGCTGGTGATGGTGATGGTGTCGGCGTAAAGCTGTACAGCCTTGGCGTTTCTGGCGGCGGCGGTCACCGTACCCACCACCCGCAGCGACTTGGTCGTGCCGTCTGCCGCCAGGCCCGTAAAGCCGGCATCCGAGCCATGGGCAATGGCTGTCCCGCCCGATTCTGCAAGGGTGTACACAATGAAGCTGGTGGTGTCGGCGCCCACCAACCGGAAGTCAGTTCCGGTGGAGTTTGCCGATGTGAACCGCAGCTTGGGTGCGTTGGTACCGTTGGTGCAAATGGCATCAAAAGTGCCGCCAGTACTGGAGTTGTTGCCCGTGGCCTGCGCGCCTGCTGCGGTCAGCATCGTCATGGCGCTGAAGTCCAGGGCAGTTGTATTGCCGACGGCGCATTCTGGATCGATGTGCGCAGAAGCCGCGACGCTGCCCGAGCCACTGTCGGCAGCCATTGCCCCACCTGCCAGCATCAATGAACCCATTGCCAGGGCCAGTTTGCCCAATTTTGTCAATTTTGTCGTTTTCATATCAAACTCCTGTGTGATAAACCCCGAGGCAAAATCGCCTCAATCAACTTCGACATCCGCCAACTTCCTTAACCCACCTCAATCAACGCTCAATTACTGCAAATTTTTTGATCTTTTTAACTTCTACACCTGGAATAAAGTCAAATAAAGCAAAATAAGGTGTTTATCTGATGATCTTCTGCCTTAAATTCATTAAAAACATCTTTAGTAACTGCATGTTTTTGATTGTGTCGAATTCATCATTTTTGTCAATTATTATGTGCTGCAAGTGTTAAATCATTGTTAAAAGCAGGGTAAGTCCTTAGAAATCGGTAGATCGGCGGTGGATTGGGTTGCAGGCAACAAGCTGCCTTAGCGCTTTAAAATGAGGCGTCGTATTGACAATGGCCGCTTCGGTCAAGGCTCACCCGTTGGACCCTAGACGCCATATTTCCACCTTCACTCCCCAGCTTTTCTCCCCAGCTTTTCTCCCCACCTTTTCTCCTCACTCTGACTCTTCACCTTTAACAGGACCCGACAAGACATGACCCAAACAACCCCCTCTATGGAAGACCGTGACGGCAAAATCTGGATGGACGGCCAGATGGTGGAATGGCGAGACGCCAAAATCCATGTGCTGACCCACACGTTGCACTACGGTTGCGGCGCTTTTGAAGGCGTGCGTGCCTACCATTTGGCCGATGGCAGCACTGGCATCTTCAGGTTAGAGGAGCACACCGAACGGCTGTTTAACAGCGCCAAAATTTTGCGCATGAAAATCCCCTTCACGCAGGAAGAGGTCATGCAGGCCACGCTTGATGTGGTGCGTGCCAACAAGCTGCCGAGTTGCTACATTCGCCCTTTGACCTGGATTGGGTCTGAAAAGCTCGGCGTCTCGCCCAAAGGCAACAAAATCCACCTGATGATTGCCGCCTGGCCGTGGGGAGCGTATTTGGGTGACGACGGCCTGAAACGGGGCATTCGGGTCAAAACCTCCAGCTTTACCCGACACCACGTCAACATCACCATGATTCACGCCAAGGCAGTGAGCAACTACACCAATTCAATTCTGGCCAACATGGAAGCCACGGACGAAGGCTACGACGAGGCGCTGCTGCTGGATCCGCAAGGTTTTGTGAGCGAGGGCGCTGGCGAAAACGTATTTGTGGTGCGCAAGGGCGTGGTCTACACGCCTGATTCAAGCGCTGGAGCACTCAACGGCATCACCCGGAACACGATTTTTTCTATCTGCCAAGACTTAGGGCTGGAGCTTAAAGAAAAACCCATCACGCGCGATGAAATCTACATCGCCGATGAAGCGTTCTTCAGCGGCACCGCGGCTGAAGTTACGCCAATTCGGGAGCTGGATCGCATCGAAATCGGCGCAGGTTCGCGCGGCCCGATCACCGAGAAAATACAAGCCGCGTTTTTTGACATCGTCAATGGCCGTGACCCAAAATATGCCTCTTGGCTGGCCAAGGTTTGATGCGATGACCACGTCTTCGCAGATTGAGTTGCTGGCGTCCGACTTAAATAGCCAGGGTGGTGTGTATTGCCCAAGCGCCAAGGCGCACATGCAAATTTATAGCAGCCACCCCAAGGTTTACCTGGACGTGGCTCGTACGGGCAGTGCAAAGTGCCCATATTGCGGAACTGTGTATGTGCTGAAAGCAGGCGAGCATTTCGGCGCTGGCCATTAGCGTGTCCCGTCCCTTTCAAGCGGCCGCCGTGGGACCGGCCTTAGCCGGTTTTTCGGGCCGCAATCGGCGCCCCCTTGAGGGGGAGGCGGCTGAAAGCCGCTTCGGGGGGGAGTCATTGGTCATTGCCCCCCAGTGGATAGGCGACGCCGTCATGACCGAGCCTTTGCTGCGGCGGTTGGCGGCTCGGGGCGAAAAACTCACGGTGGGTGCGCTGCCTTGGGTGGCACCGGTTTACCGGGCCATGCCGCAAGTGACTCAAGTCATTGAGTTTCCATTCGCCCACGGCGGTTTGCAGTTTGCGGCGCGGCGCAGCATTGCCCGGCAGGTCGAAGGCCGGTTTGACACGGCTTACGTGTTGCCCAATTCAATGAAAAGTGCGTTACTGCCATTTTTAGCCAGTATTCCCAAACGCGTGGGTTATTTGGGTGAGGCGCGTATCGGGCTGCTGACGCACCGCCTTAAAAATCCAAAAAACAGGCCGCCGATGGTGGCGTTTTACTCCGCGCTGAGTGGTGAGGCAGGCATTGAAAATGACCGCCCGCAACTGCACGCTGACGAGGCCGATGTGACTGCAACGCTGGCGGTGCTGGGTTTGCAGCGCGGTGCTTACAGCGTGTTTGCACCGGGGTCGGAATACGGTCCCGCCAAACGCTGGCCTGCCGCACACTACGCCGAGCTGGCAAAAAAGCTGGGCGGCCCGGTGTTGCTGCTGGGCTCGGGCAAGGACGCTGCCGTGTGCGAAGACATCGCCAAAAATGCGGAGAACTGTCTCAATTTAGCCGGAAAAACGACCCTGGCCCAAGCAATACATACATTAGCTGCTAGCAAATTAGTAGTAACGAATGACTCTGGATTGATGCATGTTGCAGCTGCTTTGGGGATACCGCAAGTGGCTGTTTTTGGCTCCAGCAGTCCGCTCCACACCCCGCCACTGAGCAACAAGGCGGTCGTTTTATGGTTAAAAAACGACAACACGTACCAGCCGCCGTTAAATTGCGCGCCGTGTTTTGAGCGCGAGTGCCCACTGGCAGCGCCTGATGAACGGATGCGCTGTTTGAAAGACATCACGCCTGAGCGCGTGTTGCATACGATCGCGGGTCAATAACAGCTCAATAAAGGGTCAATAACAGCTCAAGGGCGGCTGACAGGCCGATAGTCGGTGACCTCAATTCGAGTGGCGTCAATCAGGCGGCTGGAAAAGCGCAACTCGCGGTCGTAGCGCACCAGTCGCATGCTTTGTGGCTCTATCCACGCCGTACCCTTGAACACGGCGGTCATGCCGTTAACCGTCGCAAATCCGTTCATGTCTACTTTGTAAGTCTTCAGCACGTTGCCCGCAATCTTGAGATCCTCAAGCGTGACCACCTTCAAGTCAATGTAGGTTCTGGCGTCGATGCCGCCGATGCGGTTTTGAAACGACGAGCGCCACTGCTTGCCCAAGGCGATGTCAGCAGGCACCAGCAGCATGGCCGGGTCTTTGACGCCCGAATCGTCCTGGATCAAGCCGCCCATCTGGTCGTACACGGTCGCGCCATTGTTAATTTCTACCCGCAGGCTGTCAGCAAAGGTGACCTTTTGGGCTTCGCCGCGCACAATTTTTGTCATCAGGTCCGTGGTGATGAGCGTGTATTGGTCACCTAAAGAAAACCGGTTTTTCCCGCTGGCCAGCGGACTCAAGCCATCGCGCGCCAGCTGGGGGACAAGAAGGGGCGTTTTGAGTTGATCCACCCGAAATTGTGCAATCTCGCTGATAAATCCGTTGGGATAGCGTTGCAGAAAATCAAAAAAGTCATCGGCAGATGGGGAATTTTTGATACGGTCCCAGGCCGCTTTTTCAAGCTGGTAGCGCTCGATTCGGGCGGACTCTGACAGCCGTGCAGCTTTGGAAAATCCTCCTGTAAAACTGAATTCTTCGTCCAGATTGGAGCTGTCAGTCGGTACTTGTCGTCCTTCGCTTTTCTGGCGTACTTGCAGCTTGACCCGTTTGAACACGTCTTCCAGTCGGGCGGCGGGTGCGTTGAGCTCCTGGAGTAAAAACTGCGTGTACAAGCCGTTGCCTGTCGCGGCATCGCCATCTTCAGCCGTGTTGCCTGCAGAAGTCGCAAACGCCATAAAAGTGCCTGGCGGCGCATCAATCGGGGCCAGCCCTTTGGTGGCGAGTTTGTCGTCAAAAGGGTTGTCCCTGCAGGCATCCAACACCAAAATATTCATGCGGTTACCGGCTGCCTTGAAAGCGTCCAGCACGCTGCTGACACCAACGGTTTGGCCCGGTATGTCGTCAGATTTTTTGACGCTTGCGTTGATCGGCACCATGTAATTGAGCCAGTCCAGCTGAACGCCGTGACCCGCGTAATAAAGCATGCCCAGGCCTTGTTTGCCTTTAAGGGCATTGCTGACCTCGGCCAGTGCCTGCGTTATTTCCTGTCGCTGTGCGTTCTCAAGCGTGACCACCGTAAAACCCAAGCTTTTCAGCGCGTTGCCGATGGCGCGTGCGTCATTGACAGGATTGAGCAGAGGCGATGTCGGATAAGCCGAATTGCCAATCACCAGTGCCATTCGAATGTCCAGAGGCGCTTGCGCCTGCACCGTAAAACAGAGCGCGCAGGCGGCTAGCGATGTGACGAAGGCGGTTTTCAGGTGGCGCACGGTATCAAGCTTCAGTTTGTGGGGCGTGTTGGCTTTCTACGCGGCTTTTAACGGCAACTCTACGATAAATGTTGCGCCCCCGCCCGGTCGGGCTTCACAGCGTACGGTGCCGCCATGCCGCTCGCTGATGGATTTAACCAATGCCAGCCCAAGGCCGACACCACCTTCGCGTTCGCTGGCACCGTGCAAGCGGTAAAACGGTTCAAAAATGCGCTCGCGCTGGGCTACCGGTACGCCCGGCCCACGGTCATGCACAGCAATCACAACCAGATCTTGCGTGCCGTGTTGCGTTTGCGTCAGCTCCAGCGTCACGCCGCCGGGCAAGCTTGTTGACAGGGCAGTGGCCAGGTGTGGGGGGTGCGCGCCGTAGCGCTTGGCGTTTTCCAGCAAGTTACGCATCAAGCGGCGCAACAACCGCGACGAGCCTTGCAGCACGATGCTGCTGCCGGTGGCAGATACCGCCAGCTCGACGCCCGCACGCGCGCATTCCTCGGCTGCCAACCCGGTCAGATCCAGCGATTCAAACGGCTCAATCAGATCGTTGCTCGCTTGCTTGGCATCTAATCGGCTGGCGAGCAAAATTTCGTCAATCAGCTGGTCCAGCTCCGTGATGCTGCGGGCAATTTCCTGCACGTGTGGATGGATGGCCACGGGCTCAGCCCCATTGTCGGGGGGCAGCGCAGCACGCGAAGCGGCAAGCGTGGGGGCGATCAGCTCTAGACTCATGCGAATTCGTGCCAACGGCGAGCGCAGTTCATGTGAAGCATTGGCCAGCAGTGATTTGTGCGAATTTAGCAGCGTTTCAATGCGCTGTGCGGCCTGGTTAAAGCGCTGGGCCAAAAATGCCACTTCGTCATTGCCGTCGGTCGCCAGGCGGGTAGACAAATCGCCTGCGCCCCAACGTTCGACACCGCTTTGCAGTGACTCCAGCCGCAGCGTCAGCCGCCGAATGATGGGGTAGCTGCCCAACGCCACGGCCAGGCCGACCAGACCCAACATACCGCCAAATCCGAAACCAAACGGCAGCCGTGAGCCCATATCGCCCGGTGGGCCTTTTGGCCGTTGGGGGCGCGGCAACAGCATGCGAAGGGTTTGCCCGTCTTTGGTGGTCACGTCAAACTCAAGACCATCGGCGTATCTGCGTCCTGGCCGGGTTTGTGCGGTGCCAATCACTTCACCCAGCTGGTTGAAAACCTGTATTTCGCGGATGGGCATTTGCGGCGGCTCGCGGGTGATGTTCCAGACACCTGCCGCGGCCAGCGTCAAAACCGCAACCGTCGCAACAACAGCCAGCCAGATCCGAACGTAAAGCCTGGACGTGAAACGTAACCACATCAGCGGTTCACCCTGCTTCAGTCTTGCTGCTTGGCAAACACATAGCCCACGCCGCGCACGGTCAGGATGCGCTTGGGGTCTTTGGGGTCAAACTCAATCGCGTTGCGAATACGGCCCATGTGCACATCTATCGAGCGGTCAAACGCTTCAAGCTCGCGGCCTCGTACCGCTTCCATGATTTGGTCGCGGGTCAATACCCGGCCTGCACGTTCACTGAGTGCCACCAGCAAGTCGAACTGATAAGACGTTAACTCGCACGGTTTGCCATACACGCTGACAATGCGCGCATCTCTGTCAATCTCTAGCGACCCAAACCGAATGGTTTTGTGCCCGCCAACGTTGCCGCTGGCGGCCTCAGCGCCACGGCGCAGCACCGCACGAATCCTGGCCAGGAGTTCGCGCGGTTCAAAAGGCTTGGGCAAGTAATCATCGGCACCAATTTCTAAGCCCACGATGCGGTCCATGGGATCGCCTTTGGCTGTCAGCATCAATACGGCAATGGCAGGGTTGCTGGCCTTGATGCGGCGACATACCTCCAGCCCGTCCATGTCGGGCAGCATCAGATCAAGAATGACCAGATCTGGCGGGGTGGGTTGCAGCGCATTCAGGCCGCTGCCCGCATCGGCCATGTGGCTAAAAGCGTAGCCCGACTGGCACAAATATTCGCCCACCATGGTCGCCAGGCGGGTGTCATCTTCAATCATCAAGAGCTGCTGCTGTGTCATCAATGCATACTAACTTGGACCTGCCTTTAAATTAAATGCGGCCAGTAAAGGCTGTGTAAATATCGGCGGGCGGAACAACAATGCGCGGTTTATTGGGCTGCGCGCCCTGCTGGACATCACTTTGCATATCGATTACATTCTGAAACGTCAGCGTTAACGACTTAACGTTTAACAAATTGCCACAGATTTAAGTCTACTGTTGATCAAAATGACAAAGCAACGTGTGAGCACAACAAGCGCTATGGGTAAAGCCAACGCCAGACCTCAAGGTTTTGGGGGGGCTTTTTCACGCTTGTCGGCGATTTGCTTTGTGTGTGTATCAGGGGCCGCGCTGGGTCAAACATCATCGCCATCGCCATCGCCATCGCCATCGGCTTTGGTCACACCGTCAGCTCAGTTGGCAGCGCCTTCAATAGGCGTGGTTGAACAACTCCGGGGCGCAGGTTTTGCGCAAACCTCTGGGCAACTGCCGCGCATCATGGGTAAAGGTCTGGCGCTGATCGAAGGCGACCGCCTGACCACTGCAGACAACGCTTTAGCCATTGTCAAACTCAATGACGGCACCAAAATGACCCTGCGGCCCGGCACCGAGTTGGTTCTTAGCCGGTTCAGTTTTATTGAAAACAACAGTGCAAGCGCCGCTGGCGCCGGCAACGACAACGCCATGGTGCTCCAGCTGCTGCGAGGCGGACTGCGAACGCTGACCGGGCTGATCAGCAAATCATCTCCCAACGCTGCGCGAATACAAACCAGCACCGCCACGATTGGTATTCGGGGCACTGATTTTGATGCGCGGATTTGCAAAGCAGGCGAATGCGCAGGCCCCAGCTTATCGGCACCGCCAACATCGGCCAGTCCCATCGCAGCCAGCGCCAGAGTATTACAACAACAAGGCCAGATCAGCGCGGTAGACGAGCTTGGCAAGCGTCGCACGTTGTCAACAGGCGGCAGCGTTTACCCCGGCGAAATCATTGAAACGGCGAGCAACGCCAGTGCTTTGCTGGCGTTCAGGGACGAATCCAAAATGAATTTGGGTGCGTCCACTCGCCTCCGTGTGGATGACTTTTCTTTTGATGCGGATCAACCTGGCGCGGGTCGCAACTTTGTATCGTTGTTGCGGGGCTCACTGCGTGCGGTCACGGGTCTGATTGGCAAGGCTAACCGTCAGAATGTTCGCTTCAGCACCAGCACCGCTACCATCGGTATTCGTGGCAGTGAGGCCGGCATCAGCTGCACCGGCAAGTGCGCCACCGATGTTGGCGAAACACCTCTTGAGACGCCTTTGGTTGTTCCGACCCCTGGCAGCGGTGGCGGTACAGCAAGTAACAGCGGCTTGGCGGTATTTACTTTTGATGGTGTGCTGATCGTCACGCCCATCGTGGTCACCCCAGCCGGTCAGACGCCGTCGCCGCAAGAGCCGGTTGAGTTAGTCGCCGGGCGAGGCATCGCTTTTTCTGGGTTATTGGGCGCTTCTGGCGTGCCTCAATTCGAGTTGTTGTCGGCGCCACCTGGTTTGTCGCTACCGTCACCTGCGGGTGTAGCGATTCCGCCAGGCACGTTCTCCCAAACGCCGGTGGCCGATGGCGCTGAGGGCCTGTTTGTTTTCGTTCGTGAAGGCCACATTGTTTTGAACAGCGCGGGTCAACAAACAGACTTGGGTAAAAACGAGGCAGGGTTTGTTGGCGGGGCACAACAGGGCATGACGCGTTTGCAAAACATACCCAACCACGTTTTGTTGGATGCCGTGCCATTGCCAACCGTCGGCAACATCAATATTCCTGGTTTGCGCCCGCAAAGCAGCACCGATCCTGTGTGTCGCTAAGCATGTTGCCGCTAAAACTTAACCCAATTCGCCTGGCAGCTCGGCACGGCCGCCAGCCGGACACGGGACTAGTCGTTCTGACAGGCCTGCCTGCCCTATCTTCTGTGATCACAGTCGCTACCTTTGCGCTGTGCCTGCCTTGGGTGGCGCCGGTTTGGGGTCAAACCGTACCCATGGCGGCTGCCCAGCAAAGCCCTGTCTTCAGCATTCGCGGTTTTAAAGTCACTGGCGAAAACCCGCTGGCCGACGGCGAAACCAGCCGTATTCTTGCGCCGTTTCTGCGCGCCGACGCCACACTCGACACGCTCCAAAACGCTGCAACAGCACTGGAAGCGTCGCTGCGCCAGCAAGGTTTTAGCTTGCACCGTGTCAGTTTGCCGCCGCAAGAAGTCGGCGACACCATCGCTTTGCATATCTCAAGCTTCAAAATAGGCAAGGTTGAAGTCGTCAACGACACGCCTTACAGCGACGCCAACGTCAGGCAGGCCTTGCCCGAGCTGCGTGAAGGCAGCGCGCCGTTTTTTCCGCGCCTGAGCATTCAAAACGCCATGGCTAATGAAAGCTTGAATCGACGTCTCAGCGTCGTGATGCGTGAGTCAGAAACCGCAGGCGAAATTGACGCCACCGTGCGGGTCAAAGGCGAACGCCCTTGGGCGGCCGGCTTGTCATTGTCAAATGGTGGTAGTCCTGAAACCGGGCGTGACCGTTTCACTTTGGTCGCCAGTCACGGTAATCTTTGGGACCGCGACCACGCCGTAGATGTGGCTTACACCACGTCGTTGCAATCGCCATCAGCTGTCAGACAACTGGGCGCGACCTACAAAGTGCCACTTTACAGTATGGGCGGTGTGGTCACCGCGGGCTTGAACAGCAGCACCGTCAAGGGCGACTTCGGTGCTTTCACCACCAACGGTGCTGGCAGCGGCACGAGCCTGGCCTACTTGCAGCATCTAGGCGGCAGCGGCAGCTCGCGGCATTTTTGGCAAATTCGCGTTGACGACAAGCTGTCAAGAGCGTCGTCTGTCAACGGCTTGGCCGTAGGTGTTGACCGGCGCAGTCGGCCTTTGACATTGGGCTATCTTTTCAAGGGTGAAGCCAACGACTTGCCGTTTGGTATTGCTGTTGACTATTCGGTTAACTCCCCCACCGGGGCGGGCAACAACGACACAGCTTACCAGCTCGAAGACCCGCAACGGCCATTGAGTGCTCGCTGGCGCAAATGGCGGCTTGATGCCAATTTCGGCTTGGCTTTGCCTGCCAAGTGGTTGCTGCTGTGGCGCGGTCAGGCGCAGTATTCAAGCGCACCTTTGATCTCTAGCGAGCAGATATCGGCGGGTGGCCAAAGCTGGCTGCGCGGTGCAGGCAGCGTATTTGGTGACCGCGGCATGCTGAGTGCGTTAGACGTGTACAGCCCCGAAATCGTACCCGGCTTGCGCGGCCTGATTTACCTTGACTTGGCCAGTTTGGGCAACAGCAACGGCACGGCGGCTCGGCCTGGCAGTGATTTCTTATCCAGTGCGGGTTTCGGTTTGCGCTATAACCACACAGCCGGTTGGTATGCAGCGCTTGACTACGCGCAGGTCATCAAGGGCAGCGTGATTGCGTTGACCACCAACACTGCAGCGCCCCAGCGCGGTGACAGCCGCTTGTATGTGACCGTCGGTGCGCGGTTTTAAGCCAGCGAGATTTAAGGTTTAAACCATGACAAGCTTTAACCTGTTACGCCGCGCCAGCCGTTGGTGGTTGGGTTATTCCTCAGGCCAAGCCGCCATTGCCGGGTTGTTGGCGCTTTCGCTTGTGTTTGCCAGCACGGCGCATACGGCTTTTGCCCAGACGACCGCGCTGCCCACTGGCCCCCAAGTGGTGCAGGGCAATGCCAGCTTTGCACAAACTGGCAAGCAGTTGCAGGTTACCAACACACCAGGCACCATCATCAACTGGCAGAGCTTTGGCATTGCTCCTGGTCACAGCACTTACTTTCAGCAGCAAAGTGCCAACTCCAGTGTGCTCAACCAAGTCGTCACCAACAACCCGTCACAGATTTTCGGGACTTTGGGTTCCAACGGACGGATTGTTTTGGTCAATCCGTCAGGCATTGTGGTGGGTGCAGGCGCGGTGGTGGACACCGCCGGATTTGTCGCCAGTACCCTGGCATTGACTGAATCAAATTCGGCGCTGAGCCGCTTGCGCTTTGGCGTCAATGGGCAAAGCACTGGCACCCTGCAGGTTGACGGCATCATTCGCAGTAGCCAAGGCGATATTATTTTGATAGCACCTCAGGTCCAGGTGGGCGCGGGCGGACTGGTAAAAGCGACTGACGGCACCGTGATGTTGGCAGCTGGGCAGCAGGTTTTGTTGACCGGTCGCGGGCTGGACGGTATTGCACTGCAATTGCAAGCGCCTGCCGACCAGGCTGTTAATCTGGGCAGGCTTGAAGGCAACGCCATAGGTTTGTTTGCTTCTCAATTGCGCAACACGGGCGTGATTCAAGCCAATACTGCTGAACTGGTCGGCGGTCGCGTGGTGCTGCGTGCGGTGGATTCGGCCACCGTGTCTGGCAACATCACTGCAGCGGGCACAGGCGCCTACAGCCGGGGCGGCGTGGTCACGGTTGAGGGCCGCGACGTGCAGTTGCAAGCCGCCACCATCAACGCCAGCGGCACTGCAGGCGGCGGTACGGTTCTGATCGGAGGGGGCTGGCAGGGGCGTGACGCGTCGGTCACCAACAGCCAGAACACCCGTGTTGATGCATCCAGCAAGGTTGATGTGAGCGGTGTGAATATGCTAGGTGCAGCAGCAAATGCGGGTACTGTCGTCGTGTGGTCAGACGGTAACACCCGCTATGCCGGCCAAATCGACGCGCGTGGTGGCTCCAGCGGCGGTAATGGCGGACAAGTCGAAGTATCAGGCAAGGAAAACCTGGCTTTCGGCGGCGGCGTGCGGGTGGACGCACCGCAGGGCGTGGGTGGATCTGTATTGCTGGACCCTAAAAATATCGACATTAGCATTTCTGGCATCAACGTCACAAGCAGCGTTGCTTTCAGTGATTTCGGTACCACCACGCAAACCATCTTTGGCGGCAATCTGGAAACCCTCGTCAACTCTCTGGCGGGCGGCACGCTGACGTTACAGGCTACCAACGACATTACCTTTTTCACGGGATTGAGTTTTGGACCAACTTCTGGAAGCTTGAATTTTGAGGCGGGTCGCTCAATAAACGTTAATCAAGGTATAACTTTTGCAACGGGCAACACTGCCAATCTGACACTTTTTGCAAACAGCCCCAATACTTCCTCAACGACGCCATTTCGTGACGTTGGCTTGGGTGTGATTAACATGGCCAATACCAGCGGCACCATTGATATGGGCGGTACGGCGACGACCGTCAAACTCACTGTGGGCAACAACTTGGGCGGCGGCGGGGCGATAACCTTAGGCGATATTTCTAATGTCGGAAGCCTGTTTATTGACAACTCGGCAGTCGCTGGCAGTTCTACCGGTGGTATCTTGGTGAACGCGGCATCTACGCGTAACATCACTGACCGGATTTTTCTGAGCACCCAGCGCGGCTCGATTGGCTCCGCTGGGGTACCGTTTTCCTACACGGGCTCGATTGCGCCGCTTCCCACAGTCATCGGCCTGGCCGCCCCTGCCGGTAGCGCTTATATTCGGTCGAATGTTCCCATTTATTTAGGCCCTGCACCCGAGCTGGGGGGTGCGGCTGCGAACGTTAGCGGCACGCTTGATTTGGGTGGCTCGACCATCAATATGGGCGCGCGCGGCTCGCAGTTTGGCAGCGGCGCGGTGACCGCTGGGCAATTGACATACAACACAGAAACCGTCGTTGTCTACTCTGACAGTCCCAATGCCGCTGGCCCGCTGGTGGTAAACGCTGGCGGCTTGTTAGGCACCGCCGACTTTATCGTCAGCCCTTTAGCCAAGGTAACGACCAGCCTGGTTGTGGGAACTGGTGGTATCAACTTGGGCAATGCCCTGAACATCGGTGGCGCCAGTTCTGTTGTGGCAGCGCCAGCGGTTGCGACGTCTTTGGGCGACGTTAACTTGGGTAGCCTTAACGTCGGGGGAGGCCAGTCGGGTGCCAGTCTGGCCCTTAACGGCGCGACTGGCGCGCTGAAGGTTTTCAATACGGGTGTAACGCCTGTTGTTCAGGTGGGCGGCGGAACATCGCCTAATGCCCCCGCGTCTGTAACAGCAAAAACAATGGTCATCGGCTCGACTTCTACCACCGTGACGGCGGTCAGTGTGTTGGGAGGTGATGGTTCTAACTCATCAGCCATTTTAAGCAGCAGTGCGGGCAACATTGACATTCTTGGCGTCAACGCAGTGGTGGTTGGAAGCACATCTGCGCAAACCAGCTCTTACAGCTTGCTACAGGCCACGGCGGGAACTGTCAACATCAATGGACCCGGCAGTACCACTCAGATTCAGCTTCGTGGTGGGTCGGGTAGCGGCAGTTATGCTGAAATTGCTTCAACGGTAGGAGGCGTCAACCTAACTGTAGGTTCTGTTAACTTGTCTGGTGGCGTTGGTTCGCAGGCTGCCGCTCGAGTAGTAAGCCAGGGTCTAGTCAATGTCAACGGCAATATAAGCACCACCCTAGCGGGTGGTGCTGGCTCTCAAGCAAGCGCTTCTATTACTGCAGGCGGTGCTGCCAGCATCATCGGTCCACTCACGCTTCAAGGCGGCTCGGGACCCGGCTCTATGGCCTTGGTCAGTACATCTGCAAGCATTACAGCTACTGGGCCCATTACTTTCAACACGTCTTCCGCAGGCACGGGATCCCATGCCCTGATCTATGCGGGCACGAACGGTATCGCTTACGCCATCGCCAGCGGTTTTACGCCGACCTTGGCCATCAATGCCAGCGCTACAGCCGCCGCAACGTCGGGCGTGATTGTGCCGCCTGCTGATGTGGGTATCACAGTGCAGCTTCCAGCATCGGGCTTGCCCGGCTCCACGGTGTCTGCCACTGTCACGTTCAGCAACCCTGGGCTGGTGACCGCAACCTTTACCCCCACACTGTCGGTTGACGGTGTGACACAAACCTTTGCTGCGGTCACGCTGGCACCCAACAGTAGCGTGACTACCGTCACCACCATTTCTCTGGGTGGCGGTACGTCGACCGTGGTTAACGCGTCCACCGGTATCGCCAGTTGGCCCGAGGTCAATTTATCCAACAACACGGCCACTGGGCTCATCTCACTGAGCGGGGTTTCAGACGTTCAGGCCTTTGTTTTGCTGCCCGCAAATGCCATTGCAGGCACGACGGTCAGTGCTACCGTGACATTTACCAATACGGGGCCCAGCAGCGCCAACAACTTCACGGCAACCGTTGTGGTGAACGGTGTCACGCAAACTTTGACAGTGGGCAGCATTCCTGCAGGCGGAACTTTCACCACGGTCACGAGCGTGATCATTGGCACCAGTGGCGTGGTGGTCAACGTTGTTGGCAGCAGTACCACGCCGGACCTTAACCCGGTTAACAACTCTGCGTCTGCAAGCGGCGCTTCTTTGCTTTCAGACATCAGCTCAGCCGTCAGCTTGCCGGGCAGCGCGATAGCGGGAACCACTGCCAGCGCGGTCGTCACCTATACCAATTTGGGCAGCGCAACTACCACCTTTACGCCCATCATCGTGGCAGGCGGCGTCACGCAAACACTTGCATCAGTCACATTGCCCCCAGCGGGCGTGTTCACAACGACGACAACGGCTTTTTTAGTGGGCACCAGCAGCAGCGTCGTGACAGGTAATGTCGGTGCCAGCAGCGTGCCTGAAACCAATACCATCAATAATTTTTCGTCTGCAACCTTGTTCCCCTTGGTTTCAGACATCAGCTCAGCCGTCAGCTTGCCGGGCAGCGCAATTGCGGGTACAACCGCTAGCGCAGTCGTCACTTATACCAATCTTGGCAGCGCCACCACAACCTTTACCCCCATCGTCGTCGCGAGCGGCGTCACGCAAACGCTTGCATCGGTGACGTTGGCGCCAGCAGGTGTATTCACCACAACGACGATGGCATTTTTGGTGGGCACCAGCAGCAGTGTGGTATCGGGCAATGTGGGTGCCAACAGTGTGCCCGACGGCAATCTCGGCAACAATTTGTCTTCGGCGGTGCTGACGCCCTTGCTCTCAGACATCAGCGTCGGCATCACCTTGCCTGCCAGTGCCAGCGCCGGATCGTCTGTGAGCGGCTCCGTGAACTTCTTGAACCTGGGCGGTGCCACCACCACGTTTTCGCCTTTCATCGTGGTGGGCGGAGTGACCGTCACGCTCGCATCTGTGACGTTATCGCCAGGCGGCTCTTATACCACCAGCACGTTGGTGTTGGTGGGGGCAAGTGGCACAAGCTTGTCGGGCGGCGTAGGGGCTAACAGCGTACCTGACGCCAACTTGGGTAACAACGCGGGCAATGCGTTCGTTTCAGCGACCGTTCCTCCCCCGCCACCGCCACCGCCTGTTGTGACACCGACAGTGGTTGTCACCACGCCCACAGCAGTGACGGCAACACCCGCGGTCGTCATCACTACACCGACGGTCGTGGTAACCACGCCGACGACCGTTATTCCAACCCCAACCGTGGTGGTGACGACGCCGACAGTCGTCATTCCAACCCCTACGGTGATAGTGACAACCCCTACGGTGGTGGTGACAACGCCGACGGTGGTCGTGATAACCCCTACGGTGGTGGTGACGCCGCCTGTGGTCATCGTCAATACGCCAACGGTTGTCGTCACAACGCCCACACCTACACCCACAGTGGTGGTGACAACACCGGTGCCGGTGCCAGCGGCAGTCCCCACTACGCTTGGGTTACTACTGCAATCGCTGCTGCTTTCACCTGAGCAAGTGGCCGCATTGCCGTTTAAGTTATCGACGCTGCTGCTCGACAATCAAGAGCCGTTCAGCACTGTCAATGTGTTACCGCTGCAAATCCTTGCGCCTCTCAGGGCAGCGGATGATGTCAAGCCCGGTGACTTGCCGTTCTGTCCGCGTCCGTAAGCCGCCTGCACAAAACGAAAGCCACGCCGTAGCGGTTAATTCGCTGTTGGCGTGCCTTGTCTTGTTCAGGTTTTCAGATTGAACTGTTGTGGCTCAGGCTTTTTGCCGCGACGCCAGCCATACCAGCACCAGCACCGGTAACCCGAGCAGCGCAGTTGCAATAAAGAAATTTCCGTAGCCGAAAGCGTCTACATATTTGCCTGAATAGCCCGCCAAAAACTTCGGCAGCAGCAGCATCATTGAGCTGAACAAGGCGTATTGGGTGGCCGAGTAGTTGATGTTGGTCAGGCTCGACAAATAAGCAATAAACGCCGCTGATGCAATGCCGCTGGACAGGTTGTCGGCTGAAATCACAAACGTCAGCCCCCACACGTCGTGCCCACGGGTTGCCAGCCAGGCAAACAGCAGGTTGCTGGCCGCGCTCAGCATGGCGCCCAACATCAGCACCTTCATCACGCCATACCGCATGGCCAGCACACCGCCGACAAAAGCGCCCACCAGCGTCATGATGACGCCGTAGATTTTGGTTACGGCCGCCACCTCGTCTTTGGTGTAGCCCATGTCCACATAAAACGGGTTGGCCATGATGCCCATCACCACATCGCTGATGCGGTAGATGGCAATCAAGGCCAGGATTAACACCGCTTGCTTGCCGTAGCGGCGCAAGAAGTCCGCAAATGGTTCTATCAGCGCGCCTTGCAACCACTCTGCTGCGTTACGTGCGGGTTTAAAAGCACGCGCAACCGGTTCAGGCGACAGCAGCACCGTAGCCACGCCCAAAAGCATCGACGCTGCCATTACCCAGTAAGCGGTTTGCCAGGCGCCTTGCTGGTAGCCGACCACGCCCGTGACTTCAGCCCGCGCAGCTATCCACAACGCGCCGGCACCGGCCCAGATCATGGCCATGCGGTAGCCGGTTTGGTACGCAGCGGCCAGCGCAGCCTGGCGGTCCGTGTCGGCTGATTCAATGCGGTAAGCATCCAGCGCAATGTCTTGCGTGGCCGAGCCAAAGGCAATGGCGAGTGCGCACCACACCACGGGCGTGAGGGCCAGGCGTGGGTCAGTCAAACCGATGCCAATCAGCGCGCCAATGATGACGACTTGCGACACCAACAACCAGCTGCGCCTGCGCCCCAGCAAACGCGTCAGCACGGGGATTGGCATGCGGTCTACCAGCGGTGCCCACACCCACTTAAAGGCATAAGCCAGGCCTACCCAACTCAAATAACCAATCGTGGTGCGGTTAACCCCGGCCTCGCGCAGCCAAAAGCTCAGCGTGCCAAACACCAGCAGCAGCGGCAGGCCCGCTGAAAAGCCCAGCAGCAGCATGCGCAGCGTCGCGGGCTCGGCATAAACCGCAAAAACCGCAAGCCAGGGCTTTTTAACGATGGTGCTGGGTGTTTCAGGCGGATTCATGGGTTCGGCGGGCATTTTGAGTGACGGGGGTTTATCTGACGCAACTTAAATAATTTGTGACTATTATTAGGCCATGTGTTTTTTATGTGAGGCTAAATCTTCCGCCTGGGTTGGCCGCCGGGCATTTCTATTGGCCAGTGGCTCAGCCGTGGTTGCCGCACCTGCTCTGGCGCAGGTTGACGTGGGACCGTCGTCTGGCCTGCGCAAGCTGGTGCCCGCCGAGGAACTCGAAAGCGCGGCCACCCAGCAATATGCCCAGCTGTTGGCCGATGCGAGAGCCAAAGGGGCGCTAGCGCCCGCCGGGAACTCCCAATTGCAGCGATTGCAGCAAATTGCGTCCCGACTGGTGCCGCAAGCGGCGCAGTGGAACGACCGCTCCAAAGGCTGGAAGTGGGAAGTCAACTTGCTCGGCAGTAAGCAAATCAATGCGTTTTGCATGCCCGGCGGCAAGATCGCCTTTTACACCGGCATTCTTGACCAGCTCAAGCTGACGGACGACGAGGCGGCGATGATTATGGGCCACGAAATGGCGCATGCCCTGCGCGAGCACGCCAGAGCCCGGATTGCAAAAAGTCAGGGCACCGGCATGCTGTTTTCGTTTGGGGCGCAGTTGCTGGGCTTAGGCCAGCTCGGCGATGTGGCCGCCAATCTGGGGACACAGTTGCTGACCCTAAAATTTAGCCGCGAGGACGAAACCGATGCGGATCTGGTGGGCCTGGAGCTTGCCGCACGCGGCGGCTATAACCCGCAAGCCAGCGTCAGCCTTTGGCAAAAAATGGCTCAGGCCGGTGGCGGGGCGGGCGGCCCCAGCTTTTTATCGACCCATCCGTCAGGGCCCCAGCGCATTCAACAACTTCAGGCGAATGTGCCCAAGGTACAAGGGCTGTACCAGCGCGCCAGGAGTTGATCACTCGGGTTTTAGGATAAATTTGACCCTTGGCCCATGTATTTATTACATACTTCGCTATAAATAATATAGCGTTTGCATTGACTGGCGACGCGGCGCGGAAACACCGTCAAAACAAGGTAACCTTGGCGCAGATTTATCTGTTCACGCCCAAGGAAACCACATGACTGCGACCCAGTTAATTTCTATCGCCGTGCTAGCCGCGCTCATTTTTTGGGCGGTGGGCGCTTACAACCGCTTGGTGCGGTTAAAAAACACCATCGCCAACGCTTTTGGGCAAATCGACGTGCAGCTCAAGCGACGCTACGATTTAATCCCTAACCTGGTCGAAGCCGCCAAAAAATACCTGAGCCACGAGCGTGAAACGCTGGAGGCGGTGATCAACGCGAGAAATCAGGCCAAAAGTGCCAGCGACGCCGCCCGCAGCCGCCCCGCCAACGCGTTAGCAGTCACCACGTTGGCCGTTGCTGAGCAAGGCCTGGCGAGCAGCCTGGGCCAGTTGTTTGCCCTGAACGAAGCCTACCCCGACCTGAAAGCAGACCAGACCATCCGGGAGCTGAGCGAAGAGCTGACCAGCACCGAAAACAAAGTGACCTTTGCACGCCAAGCGTTTAACGATGCGGTGCTCGACTACAACAATGCCCAGGGGCAGTTTCCGGCGGTGCTCGTGGCCAGCTTGTTCAGCTTTGCGCCGGCGGCCATGTTGCAAGCCACCGAAAGTGCAGACGAGCGCAAGCCCGTACGGATTGCGATGTAAGGCAGGCCAAGCTTTACCGTGCGCTTTTTTGAACACCAGCGGCAAGCCCGGGCGCAAACGGTTCGCCTGTTGCTGTTGTTCGCGTTGACGCTGTTGCTGTTGGTTGTGGCGGTCAATGCTTCTTTAGCCTTGACCTGGCAACTTTTAACTTGGCGGCCGTTCGCCTGGCAGGATGCCACTTACCCCGCTTACTTTTTTCACATCAATACCGGTGTGACGCTGTTGTTTGTGCTCGGTGGCTGGTGGCTAGAAAGTGCCAGCCTGGCGGGCGGTGGCGAGCAACTGGCAAGGCGTGCGGGTGCCCGGCCAGCCAAGGTGTTGGGGCCACTGTCCCGGCTGGGTTCGCAAGACACCGAGCAAAAGTTTTGCAACATCGTCAGTGAGCTGGCCATTGCCGCCAGCATGAAGCCGCCCTTGCCCATGGTGCTGGACCGGGTGCACAGCATCAACGCTTTTGCCTGCGGATGGGACCCCCGCGATGCGGTGGTGGCCGTCACGCAGGGCGCGCTGGACAGCTTGACGCGTGATGAGCTGCAGGGCCTGGTGGCGCACGAGTTCAGCCACATTCGTGAGGGCGACATGCAGCTGAACATGCGCCTGGCGGGCATGGTGTCAGGGCTGGAGATGATTTTTAATTTGGGCTGCACCATGTGCGAGCCCGGCGACGACGGCAGGCGCTCGTTTTTGGCGTTGCCAGGGTTTGCCATCAAGGTCACCGGCTCGCTGGGCTGGCTGGCAGGCCGCCTGTTGCTGGCCGCAGTGTTGCGGCAGCGAGAATTTTTAGCCGATGCGCGGGCGGTGCAATTTACCCGCAGCAAAGACGGGTTAGGCGGCGTATTGCGCAAGGCCATGGGTCAGGGCGGGGAGGCCCAAGCCATGCATCCGGCTGTGGCGCACATGCTGCTGCTTGGCCCTGAGCATGAGCGCTGGCTGGCGACCCATCCGCCCATCGCCGAGCGCATCCGGCGGATTTACGGCAGGCCGATGGGCGCCATAGACAGCAGCGATCACGCCCAAGAAGTGGCGCAAACGCGGCCGGATGCTATTTTTTGAGGATTTCAGGCGGTTGAAATAAGCCTTTTGGGTATAAGCAAATCCCAAACAATTCGATGCCTGCAAGCCGCAATCGGCTGCTCCGTACTGGATACTCCCAATACCTCACACACTTCGCGGCGTTAAATTGTGAAACGCACCCATGTGAACTGAACCCATCCGAAATAAATCACTGCGAAATCAACCAAACCCACGAAATCTCTATGACCTTCAAACCCTTGGCCGTGAATGCGGCCGTCCATGTAGTCATCCTGACGGCGGCGTTGTCTGGCCTGGCAAGCAGCGTTTATGCACAAACCGATGCGGGCAAAGACGCGCTGTACGTCAAAAGCCTGGCCGCGACTTGCGCCAACTGCCACGGCACCAACGGCAAGTCAGCTGAGGGCTCCACCGTGCCCTCGCTAGCCGGGCTGGGTAAGGACTACCAGATCGCGCAAATGGCCGCGTTTAAAAACGGTACCCGCCCCGCCACCATCATGCACCAGCTCAGCAAAGGCTACAGCGATGCACAAATCGAGCTGCTGGCAAGCTACTTTGCCGCACAAAAGAAGTAAAGGCCACACCATGAGCAAAACGACTTTGTCAAATCCTCCATCCAACCGCCGTTCATTCCTGCAATCAACAGCCGCGTTTGGCTTGTTGGGCGCGGCTGGTTTATCAGGTTGCGCCAGCATGAGTGGCGTACCCTCCAAGGCCAAAGTTGTGGTGATTGGCGGCGGCTACGGCGGCGCGACAGCGGCCAAGTACGTGCGCCTGCTGTCAGACTACAAAATTGACGTCGTGCTGATCGAACCGCAAGACGCGTTTGTGTCCTGCCCCATGTCGAACTTGGTGGTCAGCGGCGTCAAGCAGCTCGATTACCTGACCACGTCCTATGCGGGGCTGTCTAGAAACCACGGCATCACGGTTGTCAAAGACTTTGCCGACAACATCGACACCGCCAAAAAAACCGTGACGCTGCGCGGCGGCAGCGTGATTGCGTACGACAAGCTGGTGGTCTCGCCCGGCGTGGAGTTAATGTACGGCAGCGTCGAGGGCCTGCAGGCAGCTGGTGGTGGCATGGGTGCCAGCGGGCAAATTTTGCAAGCCTGGAAGGCCGGCGCCGAGACGGTGGCCTTGCGCAAACAGCTGGAGGCCATGCCCGACGGCGGGGTGTTTGCCATCACGATTCCTGAAGCGCCTTACCGCTGCCCCCCTGGCCCTTACGAACGCGCGTCAGTGGTGGCGGGCTACTTTAAAACTGCCAAGCCAAAGTCAAAAGTGTTGATACTGGACGCCAACCCCGACGTCACGTCTAAAGCCGGTTTGTTCAAAAAAGTCTGGGCCGAGCAGTACAAAGGCATCGTCGAGTACCGGCCGCAGCACAAAGCGGTGGGCGTCGATGCCCGCACCAACACCGTGAAGTTTGACGTGCAGGACGACGTCAAAGCGGCGGTGCTCAACGTGATTCCCGCCATGCGCGCTGGCGCGATTGCCGTCAAAGCCGGGCTCAACAACCAAGCCAACAACCGCTGGTGCGGCGTCAATTACTTGACCTTTGAGTCAACCGCTGCCAAAGACGTTCATGTGCTGGGCGATTCGATTCAAATTGCCCCGGCCATGCCTAAAAGCGGCCACATGGCCAACAGCCACGGTAAAGTCGCCGCCAGCGCCATCGTGGCGCAATTGGCCGGCTGGGACGTCAACCCCGCGCCGATGCTCACCAACACCTGCTACAGCTTTATCGATGAAAAAAACGTGGTGCATGTCGCCAGCGTGCATGAGTATGTGGCACTTGAGAAAACCTTTAAAACCGTTGCAGGCTCAGGCGGTTTAAGCGCCGCGCCCAGCGAGCTGGAAGGTGTGTACGCCCAAAATTGGGCCAGTAATATTTGGGCCGATACGCTGTCTTGATCTGGGGTGCACGCGTACAGCTTGTACCAAGTAGCGCAGTGCTACACTATTTATAGCTGATGGCCTATATAATGCAAGGGCCACCGTCATATTTTGTCACTAAGACGGGTTAAGAAGTCATTTTTTGACCCCCTTTGGCACTTTCTGACCCTTTCTGCCCCTTTCTGATATCTCCCGACGCTTTTCAAACCACCGCATGCAAAACAAGCCTGACAGGCCGCTTCTCCCCACTTCAGTCACCCAAGTCCCGCTCTGGCGGCAATTGCAAGGGGCTGCTGGTTTGCTGTTGGCGGTGCGTGATGGCCAGTCCATGACTGCTGCGCTGCTGGATGTAGACAGCACGCTGCGCCCAGGTGTGCAGGCCCTGGGCTTTCATGCGCTGCGCTGGCTGGGGCGGGCAGAGGCCTTGCGCCAGCAGTTGGCCCGGCGGCCGCCGCCCCCGGAGGCCGACGCATTGCTGTGCGTGGTGCTGGCCCTGATCTGGCGCGAAGATGATGCACCCTACACGCCGCATACGCTGGTTGATCAAGCGGTCGAGGCCGCCAAGCGGTCTGAAGCCACCACGCATCAGGCCAGCTTCATCAATGGCTGTTTGCGGCGCTTTTTGCGCGAGAGAGATGCCTTGGTCGCCAAGACCGATGCCAATCCGCAGGCGGTATGGAACCATCCGCAGTGGTGGGTAGACCGGGTGCGCAAAGACCACCCCGAACAGTGGCAAACCATTTTGCGCGCCAACAACCGCAAAGCGCCACTTGTATTGCGCATTAATCTGAAAAAAACGACTGTGGCCCAATATTTATATGCGCTGACAGCTATGAATATTGAAGCAACTCAAGTTGGCGAGCAGGGCGTCATTCTGACCAACGCGGTGGCGGTGCCGTCTTTGCCCGGCTATGCCGAGGGCCATTTTTCGGTTCAGGATGCCGCGGCGCAACTGGCCGCGCCCTTGCTGTTAAACGCCTTGCCGGCGGGTGCCCCGCTTAAGATTCTGGATGCCTGCGCCGCGCCTGGCGGTAAAACCGCGCATTTGCTCGAATCGGGCGGTCATGACGTGACGGCGCTGGACATTGATGCCCAACGCTGCCAGCGGATTTCCCAAAATCTGAATCGCCTGGGTTTGCACGCGCGCATCGTACCGGGCGATGCTGCCGAGCCCAGCACTTGGTGGGATGGGCAGCTATTTGATGGCATTTTGCTGGATGCGCCGTGTACCGCGTCCGGCATTGTGCGGCGTCACCCCGACGTACGCTGGCTTCGTCGGCCCACCGACATTGCGCAGCTTGCCGCCATCCAGGCGCAGCTGCTGCAAACGCTCTGGCCGCTCGTCAAGCCCGGTGGCGCACTGGTGTATTGCACCTGTTCGGTTTTCAGGGCGGAGGGCGACAACCAGATACAAACGTTTCTTGCACACCACACTGACGCCCAATTAATGCCCTCGCCCGGGCATTTGCTGCCCCAAATCAGCGCCCCGGGCGCCGTCATACCGGACAATTTGATCCGTGAGCATGACGGTTTTTATTACGCACTTCTTCAAAAGCATCAAAAGCGCAGCGATTGAGGCAGCCATGCGGCGTTTTTGGGCCGTTTTGGGCTACGCGCTGGTGTTTTTTGTCAGTTCAACTTCGTCAGCCGCAGAGTTGCCGCAATTCAGCGTGGAGCGGGGCGAAGACGGTGTTTACTTGTCCGCCATTGTTCAGTTTGACCTGCCCCCTTCGGTAGAAGACGCCCTGTTGAAGGGGATTCCGATGTTTTTCGTGGCAGAAGCGGACACTTATTTAAGTCGCTGGTACTGGGCTGACAAACGCGTGGCCAGCGCGACGCGCACCATCCGCTTGGCCTACCAGCCGTTGACGCGGCAATGGCGTGTCAATATCGTCAATGGCTTGATCAACAGTTCGTCCGGCTTGCGCGCCACTTTGAATCAAAACTACGAAACACTGCCTGAAGCCATGTCTGCTGTGCAGCGCTTGTCGCGTTGGCGGATTGCCGACAATGCAGAAATTGAAGCAGATGTGCCGCACAAGCTGGATTTTCGTTTTAACCTTGATTTGTCACAGTTGCCCCGTCCGTTTCAAATCGGCGTGGCAGGGCAAAAAGACTGGACGGTTTCAGCCCAGCGAATTGAGCGGCTGATGTTGGCCCCAGGCCGGCAAAAGCCGATTCCGCTGAAAAATGAGGCCGAAAAGTGAGTATGAATAGTGAGTCTCAAGCGTGAGCGCTAGAAATGAGCGCTAAAAGTCAGTCAGATCCGGTCAAAAGCAGCCCGGCGTTCCGCTGGACGGTTGGCGTGGGTGCGGGCACGGTGCTGGCGCTAAGTTTGGTGCTGCTTTTTTTGCTGACTCAGGCCACGGGCAACCGTGAGTTGTACGAGCGTAACTACACGCGACTGCTGTGGCTCAACATTGCTGTGGCCGCGTTGCTGCTGTTGGTGATTGGCTGGATTGTTTTGCGGCTGTATTTGCGGCTGCGGCAGGGCCGCTTTGGCAGCCGCTTGCTGGTCAAGCTGGCCGCCATATTTGCACTGGTGGGCTTGATGCCGGGGTTGTTGATTTATGTGGTGTCTTACCAGTTTGTGTCACGGTCGATTGAAAGCTGGTTTGATGTCAAGGTTGAGGGTGCGCTAGACGCAGGCCTGAATCTGGGGCGCGCCACACTGGACGCCATGGCCCTTGACCTGGCCAGCAAAACCCGTCAGTCAGCCGCGCAGCTGTCAGCCGTGCCTGACGCGTCTGCCGGGCTGGCACTTGAGCGGCTGCGCGCCCAGTTGTCGGCCACTGACGCGGTGTTATGGACGGCGGCGGGACAAGTGATTGCCAGCGTCGGCGATTCACGCTTCAAGATCAACCCAGAGCGGCCCGCGCCCGCATTGTTTCGCAACGCCAGAGCCCAGCGCGTGGCCACCCAAATCGAGGGGCTTGAAGAGCTGTCGGGCAGTTTGCCAGCTTTACCCAATGCGGCGTCCTCCGGGCGCATTCAGGCGGTGGCGCTGGTCAGCAGTACCAACCTGGACTTAACCGGTGAATTGCGTTTTTTGCAGGTGACTCAGGCTATTCCTGCTACGGTGGTGGCCAACGCCATTGCGGTACAAGAGGCCAACCGCGAATACCAGGAACGCGCACTGGCTCGCGGCGGTTTGCGCAAAATGTACATCGGCACCTTAACGCTTAGCCTGTTTTTGGCCGTATTTGGCGCGGTGTTGCTGGCCGTGCTGCTGGGCAACCAGTTGGCCAGGCCGTTGTTGTTGTTGGCCGAGGGGGTGCGGCAGGTGGCTCAAGGCGACCTGACACCCAAAGCGGCTTTGCAGGGTAAAGACGAATTAGGCGGTTTGACGCGCTCATTTGCCGACATGACGCAGCAGCTCAGCGATGCGCGCAGTGCGGTGCAGCTGAGCATGAGCCAGGTCGACGCGGCCAGGGCTAATTTGCAAACCATTTTGGACAACCTCACAGCGGGCGTGATTTTGCTGGATGTACACGGCCGCATTCAATCCAGTAACCCGGGTGCCACACGCATCTTGCGCGCGCCAATGGCGGCCTATCAAGGCCAATTGCTACGTGATGTTCCCGGTTTGAGCCTGTTCGCCCAGGACGTCGACGCGCAGTTTGCCGATTTTTTAAAAGATGTGAATGCACCGCACGGGCAGGAGCAGTGGCAGCAGTCGTTTGAATTGAACACGGCCATGCTAGGTTCGCCTGACAACGCCATCACGCTGATTGCGCGTGGTGCCAAAATGCCAGATGCAGAAGAGTTTTTACTGGTTTTTGACGATGTGTCCGAGATGGTTTCTGCCCAGCGAGCTCAGGCATGGGGTGAGGTGGCCAGGCGGCTGGCGCATGAGATCAAAAACCCTTTAACGCCCATCCAATTGTCGGCCGAGCGCCTAGAAATGAAGCTGAGCGGCAAGCTGGCCGAGCCTGAGCAGGCGCTGTTGACCAAATCGGTCAAAACCATCGTCGATCAAGTCGATGCCATGAAGCGGCTGGTCAATGAATTTCGCGACTACGCCCGGCTGCCGGCTGCCGAGTTAAAGGCTGTGGACTTAAATGCGTTGATTCATGATGTGATTCAGCTCTACAGCGCCGACAACGCCATCGTGCCCGTGCAGGCTGTGCTCGACCCTGACGCCCCATCGATCAAAGGAGATGCGCAGCAACTTCGCCAAGTAATTCACAACTTGGTGCAAAACGCACAAGATGCCCAGGAAGGCGTTGCCAATGCCGTTGTGATTATCAAAACCGACTACTCCAAGTCGACCCTGCGGGTGCGTTTGTCGGTGCGCGACAACGGTAGCGGGTTTCCTGAACATATCCTCAAGCGCGCATTTGAACCGTATGTGACGACCAAGGTTAAAGGCACCGGTTTGGGTTTGGCAGTCGTGAAAAAAATTGCCGATGAGCATGGGGCCCGCGTGGATATTTCCAACAGTGTTACAGATGGTGTCATTTCGGGCGCTCAAGTATCGTTATCATTCGCAGTTGTTACTTAACAACACGTCAAGCAAACTGGCAGGCAGCAATTCAATATGGCAAACATTTTGGTGGTGGACGACGAACTGGGTATACGCGACCTGCTTTCGGAAATCCTCAATGACGAGGGTCACCAGGTCGAGCTGGCGGAAAATGCGGCGCAAGCACGCGCTGCGCGCAACCGCAGTAAACCGGACTTGGTGCTGCTCGACATCTGGATGCCTGACACAGATGGCGTAACGCTGCTGAAAGAGTGGTCGTCCAGCGGCTTGCTGACCATGCCCGTCATCATGATGAGCGGGCACGCCACCATTGATACCGCGGTGGAGGCCACCAAAATTGGTGCCATGGCTTTTCTAGAAAAACCCATTACCCTTCAAAAGCTGCTCAAGGCAGTAGAGCAGGGCTTGGTCAAATCAGTGGGCCGCAAGGCTGTAGTGGTCAGCGCGGCGACAAGCCCTGCCGAACTGACTGTAGAGGCGGCCATGACGGGCGGCACCTTGCCAGTCGCCGTCGAGATTGGCCCACAAGCCACACAAAGTTTTTTGTTGGAAAAGCCGCTGCGTGACGCCCGAGATGAGTTTGAAAAAGCATATTTTGAATTTCACCTCGTTAAAGAAGGCGGCTCCATGACCCGTGTGGCCGAAAAAACCGGCTTAGAACGTACACATTTGTACAGAAAGCTCAAACAATTGGGCGTAGATCTCACCCGCGGCAAACGGGGCTCCTAAAGCGGTCTCGGCCTGTTATATAATCTAAAACTTGGCCCGGTAGCTCAGTCGGTAGAGCAGAGGATTGAAAATCCTTGTGTCGGTGGTTCGATTCCGCCCCAGGCCACCAGAAAAAGTTCAATCTAATCAACGGGTTAGATAAGAGCAAAAAGAAAACGGCCCCGCAAAAAGGCCGCTTTCTTTGCGTTCTGACGCAGTTCCTGACGTTCGTGTCGGGGTTCGACTGCGCAGCAGGGGCCAGTGATAGCGCGCAGTGCGTGGTTGGATGACCCGGGAAGGGCATCCCACACACTGGCAAAGCGGTCATGCGGAAACTTCTGGCCGGGCTTTAGCCTGTCTAAAGTTTGCGCTGGGTTTAGAACAAAACGGGCATGACTACACGCAACTCCACCAATTAGGAGTTGTTATGTTGAGGTCAATTACCGGCGCCCAGAACGCCTTTTACGCCATCCCTTCTTACACCGTGTCCGCCATGTCACCGGTCATCGTCAGGGCGTCCAGTGCTGCGGGTGTCCAGCCTCCAGCGAAAGCCAAAGCCAAGCCACGCGTCAAAGGCAAGGCACGGCCTGAAGCAAAGCCTTATCAGGAAGGCAACGCCAAAACTTTTTCCATACGCAAGCGCCACAACGGCCACGATATCTATCTGAGCGGCTATGCCACCGAAGATGGTGTCAAGGAAGCAGCGCGCGAGCGTCGCAAGGAGATTGACAAGCAAAACATTCCAAAGGGCCGCGGTCCAAACTTGACCACCGCCGCGCAGGCCATGCAGGACTACGCGATGGCCCGGGTGCGTTTTAAAAAGGGAGCGGTCCAGGAAGCGGTGCGCCTTAACCACTACCTGCGGGCGGCTCGCCTGGAAACGCTGCTGGTCAGTCCTTTGGCAGCCGCGGAACACGCGCTGCCTGCGACGAAGGATGCGGTATCCGAGACGGCCAAGGCTTCGGCAAAACCAAAAAAACGGTCGACGGTGTACTTCGCGGTCACGCTTCAGCCTTTCCAGGACGAACGCAGAATCGCCAAGGGTCTGCACGCTCATCGCAAGGCGCAGCTAACTAAGACTGCCGGCTCGCGCCAGTACCGCGCCGTGTTGGCCAACAAAAAAATGGGCTGCATGACGCGGGACTTCATGCAGGGTTACATGGACGCCATGCGGGACGAAGGCGCGGCGCCCGCGACCATGAAGCTGGAGCAGTCGCTCTGGAAAGTACTTTTTAATTACGCATGCACGACCTGGGGATGGGCAAGCTTGAAGGACAACCCGGCCACCCGACTTGAGATGCCTGCCGTTGACAACGAGCGTAAACGGATGATGAGCCATGCCGAGCAGACCCTGCTCGATGCGGCGCTGCTGGACTGCCGCAACGCGCTTGTGGCACCGGTGGTGACGCTGCTGCGCGAAACCGCTATGCGAGCCTCTGAACCGCTCGAGCACGCCTGCTGGGGTGACGTCAACTGGGAGCGTCGGGTGCTGTGCCTGCGCGATGCGAAGGCCGGGAGTCGGGATGTGCCACTGTCGCCGGTGGCCCTGCAGGTGCTGCGAGACCTTGGACCCGGTAAGCCCGACGAGCGCATCGTGAAAATCAGTTACGACGCTCTTAAAAAGGGTATGGAGCGAGCCTGCGAGCGAGCCGGTATCAAAGACCTGCACCTGCATGACCTACGCCGCACGGCAGCGACACGCCTGGCACTCAAAACCGGCAATCTTTTTTTGGTCAAGGCGCTCACGGGCCATAAAACTGATGCGATGGCTGCCCGGTACATGCAGGTAGGCGCGGATGACGTGGTGTCCGTTATGCACGCGCCCGAGCAAGCCCCGGTGGCTACGCCCGTCGGCGGGGCCAACATGCCGACCCTCAGAGAGCAGGGGATGGCTGAGGCGGCAATTCAGCCGACCTTTACCATGGAGCAAATGCAGGCCATGGCGCAACTCGCGGCGCGTGCTGCGGTCGACAGTCTCCGGGCGGCAGAGTCGGCGGCAGAGCACTCGATATTGCAGCTGACCCCGCGAACTGCGGCACCTGAACTCACCTTGGTGAAAACCCCTGCACGCAGAGCCGCATGATGAGCACTGAGTCGGCACTGCAGGACGCTTGAGCGCTTCGGGTTTGCGCAGGCATTAAGTACCGCGCCTCTTCTGCCTTTTTAAAGTGCAAGATGTTCATGATGTGAAGGTTCTATGGGTCGCGCGGGTTGCGAGAGACCAGGGCCGTGGGAGCTGACCGGGCTATCAAAGGGTCAGGGTCCACAATTTCCTGTTCGATGCAATATCCCGTGCACAGCAGAAGAAAGTCTGGCCGGTGCAGACTATGGGTGCTCTGCGGCGTTGACGAAGGGGTAGCGGGACAAGGCGTCGTTGGGCGACCGCCGAGAAGGCTTGGACTGATAGGCGGTATCCCTTCCTCTTACATGCACGGAGGATGGAAGCTCTGCCAGTCTGAAAACTTTCTGCCAAGTCTCCCGAAAATCCTGAAAAAGCCTTGGTAATCTTTCTTTTCATGTTGTTTGAGGTGCTCTGCAAGCCCTCCGGCACGCTTGCTGGTGCGTTGGCGTGGCGCTCCCGGAACCTCATGCCTGGCGCAAAATGCGCGCGCCTATAGTAGTAAAGAGACCGAACCCCTCAAAGCCAATGCCCATGCGGCTTTGCGGCCGGTCGCAGCACCTCCAACACCAAATAACGCACCTGCAATGACATGCCAGGCGATTCTGCGGGGGATTTACGCTGTGAAAATTGTTTAAAACAGGGGCTTCAGGGCCTGCTGCACCTGCAACAACATAGGTAGCACCCCCAACAACATTGGAAGCAAGCCAAATGCCCATGGGCCGTAGAAGGGGGGTTCAGTCTTTGGACGGTTTGCGCCAACGCACTTGACCGCCTTTGAGTGACCAGCCAGGGTCAATCGTGCCCAAGCGGGCGAGCAGTTTCAATGCGTCGCGTGTCCGGTTGGAAAAGGCCTTGTCATTAGCCTGCGAACCGCAGAGTGAGCGCAACGTAGCCAACTGCATAGGAATCAGCCGGGTCTGGCTTGATATGAAGGTAAACAGCCAGCTGGTTAAACCTTCGGGAAGAGACATCCTCTCGTGTAACGGAAACCAAACATGTTTCGAGAGCGAAAAAATCTCGACGATTTGGCGGTCGAGTGCGACGCTCCATGCACCGGTCTTGGGATATTCAAAAGTCTGGCAAAGCTGGACGCTGAAAGTCCTGAATATCAGTAGCCCTTGCTGTAGTCGCTGAATGTGCTCGCGCAGTTGTCGTCTTGCATTGCCGTCATAGCGCCCAAACAATGACTTACAGACATCTTCGGGCTGAAAGCTGACCGAAATCCCGGTTCGAAAGTCGCGCAGCATGTGCAGAAGGGCAAGGAAAACGAGAGCATCGCTTTGTCGAAGCTCTGGTCCAACGTACTGAATTGCTGACGCACCATCCGGTACGGGAAGCTGTATCTCAATGCGTAATTTACGTACGTCTTTGGTGCTTCTGACACTGAATAGCGACGACACAAAAAATATCCTCGGCCCGATAAATTGGCCAGCCGTGTGCAGTGGAATAAATTTCTGCTGCAAGTCCTCCTCCAAAAGGTAGGCAGCATCAGCGTGGCCCCGAATTGAGCAGTAAAAAAGCTGTTTTTGCTCTGTATCGCGGGTTTTGCGAAGCTCAGTTACGTCCATTTGTCTCAGTGAATCCTGAATTTCCTTGGCGGCGAGTGTGCCTCGCCTCGTTCGCGTGTCCTCGCCCATGTCGTAAAACTCGAGCGCCAGAACAGGCAAAAGAGTTGTAGGCAGCTTTTTTGCCATTGGGCTGGCAGGCGTAGGAAAAGCTGTCGGGGAGACGGCTTGCTCAGACGAGGCAGGGTGCAAAAAACCGTGAGGCTCGGGATTGCTCGAGTTCTCGGGGCAGGGAGATTTGCTGTTGGATGTCATAACAATTGGTTTTGTTGTGCTGTCCAAAGAGGCATGGACATGCAAAGGAGGCACAACCCCTGTTCAGGTGGATGAGCTGGTGAAGACGTTGATGTCGGCTTGCTTGGTTCGCAAGGCAGCCAACGAACCGAAAAATGGCCGATTAAAAAGCGACCTGGCTGGCCAAGTCGCTTAATGCGGGTAGAGGTGGTCGTTCCGGGTACAAGCAGGTAAGCCTGCCCCGGACCGCGTTATGCGCTCAGGGCTGCCAGCCCTGCTGGACTCCGAATGCCCGGGATTGCCATTTTTGGACGGCGTCCTCAGTCCAGTAGGCGAACTTGCCAATCCGCACGCCTGGCGGGAATTTTTTAGCTTTAATCATGTTTTCGATGGTGCGGGCCGAGATACCCAGGCGAGCGATGAGTGATAACTTGCTCAGCAATGAGGCGCTGATGGGGGTTACGGGAGCGATTGGGGTGATGTTGACAGGTGTCATGATTTCCTTAATTGGGTTAGTGGAGTCATGTGTAGTCACCTGTCTTTGCAAGACTAAATTTTTTAGTTTTAGACTTCAGGATGGCTAGTAATCAGTAACGTGGCCTTCCCCCCCCCCCGATTAAAAAACGCCTCTCCGGGGAGAGGCGTTAATCAGGCTTTGACCTTGCCTTAAAAACTTAAAAAATACTTTGACTTCCTGGGGTTGCTTCACGGATTCTTTGAAGCTCCAGCTGGCCGTGACGGTGTCCGGCAGAGGCAAGATGCAAAGCGCTCAGCCAGCCGTATGCGGGCGGACTTTGCTTTGCACTTGATTCAAGTTCGTGAAACATAAATGTTGCAAAAAACTTGACTGCTGGCGAGGCAGTGGCCAATTCCTTGGGTACAAATGGTCCGATGTAAGGGTCTTGCCGCATGCGTTCCAGCTCCCGCTCTACACGCTCTTTCAGTGGGTCCCTGCAAGGCCAGACAAAATCGTCAAGCCCCGCCAGCCCCGCCATTAAAAGTACCAACACGGTCGGAAGGCCCAGGTAGGTCGCCGCCTTTTCGAGGACGGACCGGTTTGCTTTCGCGATGAGGGCGTCGTTGCGCCGCCACTGAGCCAGTCGCTCGTACGTTACGCCAAGATGTTTGGCCAGCGCCGCCAGGGTATCTCCGCGCCGCGTTGCTTCGGACACCAGTGCGCTCAAAAGCGGCTGCTCGTCGTTAGTCACTGGCGGGGGATTTCGTCGCTTTGCGAAATTTTTTTCTTTTGTTGTCATGTATGGGTCCTATTGGTTTGACAGCAAATTGCTGTCCAGACGTATAGGTAGCGGTCGCGGCTACAGCCAAACATGAAGTCAATCCTGCTTCGTCTCACTATTCACTTCATGGCCGGCAGACGCATAGTCAGCGGTTGATAAATACATCCGGAACATGAGCAGTACTTTTCAAATCGATACGGCCTATCCAGACGAAGGAGGCGGGGCTGGATATGCTTTCCACATCGTGGGACTCAACGGAGTTGTCACGTCAGCAATTGTTCGGCCCACGTCGCTGACACCAGGGCTTGTCATTGGTGTTTGCGAATGGCAAGACCCGCTGTGTATGTCGAGTGTTGTGAGTACCGAGGGTGACCCCTCTCCCTGGTTTCAGCGACTTTTCCTTATTTATGCGGCGGCTGGGCCAACTAGTGTTCGCGTTGTTCCCGAGCTCGCTGCGCATAAATGGGCAATTTTCTGCGCAACTTTCCCAGACCCTTCTAGCGCAGCCCAGGGCAATATCCGAATATCTCTGAAGAGCGCGCGATGGGAGATTGCATTAGCTTCAACCGACCCAGACGAATTGACCATGCGCCTGCGGATACCTGCAGCTTTGCGCGACCTCGATGCAGGGTCAATGATGCTTGAAATGGCAACTCGCCTAGTTCGTAAGCGTTCTTCGCCAGCTTAGTACCCGGTGTGTAAAACGTTCAACGTCACCAAGTCAATCTCCAGCGTATACCTCGCGAAACCGATAGAACAAGATTCCAATGACAAGTCCCAAAAAATTCAGGTCGGCAGTCGGTCTAACTGCTATTTCAGGGACGCAGCCAAAGCTAGCAGTTATGGCCGTCATGGGTGGTGTGTGGACGTGTGCACCAGTTTCTCAGCGTCCTGAAATTGTGCTCGCGGATTGGCACGTTTTTGAAGTGCAGCTCCCCAACAGGACTCAGCGCACTCGCCATTTTGCCGGGCAAAACATCTCCGACTGTGAGGGCCGGGCAAGCTCCGCAATCGTCACTTTTGATTCAGTGACCGGCCAAGGTATGACTGAAAGCGGTCGCGTATACCAATTGCAAGGGAAGACAGGTTTTACAGAGGATGGGGAATACACGTGGAACAAATGGAAAAGCATTAATTCGGTGACCGAAATCGTAGATGTGACGGCTGAAATCAAAAAAATGATGGAACAAAATGAGGGGTAAGGGTGAGCTCATCCTTTATCTCGATTTTGATGGTGTTTTACACCATGAAAATTGTTTGTGGCATCCCAAAATCGGCGCATATCTTTCAGCTCCCGATGGTTATGTACTTTTCCAACACGCTGAATTGCTCGAACGGTTGCTTGCACCTTATCAGCAAGTGCTAATCGTTCTTTCGACTACTTGGGTACGGCGATTTGGCTGCTCTAAAACAGCAAAAAATCTGAGACCTGCGCTTCGCTCGCGGGTGATTGGGGCAACGTTTCACCGTAACATGCGCGAGGATGAATTCACAGCATTGCCGCGGGGTTCGCAAGTGTATTCGGATGTTGTGAAACGCCAGCCACGCGACTGGCTGGCAATCGATGATGCGAATGAAGGATGGCCTGAACATTCGCTCCGAAATTATGTCCGTACGCATAAGCAAGATGGCATCAGCGACCCGGCAGTTCTGGCTGAATTACAAAAAAAACTTGGGAGGATGTGTGCGTAATTTACGCCGCAATGCACTCGCGCGTTTGCAACCTGTGCGGAGCGGGGTAACGTGCAACGTAAGTTCCAGACCAGTACATCCACCACGTGCTAATTTCAATCGCAGAGGAACTGGAGCACAAAAATGACTATACCTTTTGAGCGCACGCGCGCACTGCTTGAAACAAAATCATTCCTGCTCAAGCTCGTTGACACCGAGCAGCTACCTCACGTCCCTACGGCAGTACGGCAACATGCTGACTATCTGCTCAGACATTACCCCTCTTACGCAGATATTGAACTGGCGCACCGGGCGCTGCCTGACCTCTATGGCCCTGTGCCACCATTCCAGCAATTACCTGCAAAAACTGCGATAACTGAGTTGGGCCTGGACAAGCTAAACGTTAAAGATAGCAACTGAACTATTCAGCGTTTTTTGCCTGCAAACTGGTTGCCGTTCGCAGCGCAGGACGGGCTACCAAGTTATCGCTGACCTAGACGGCGTCAGTGTCTGTTAACAAGCTGGCGACTGCGAGACCGTTGACCGCGCGTTTTATAGCGCATGCCGACGAACATTCCTGAGACGCTATCTGCGTTGGCTTGCACCGCCGCCAAGGGAATGAAAGCGAAGACCACTGGAGTCAAAAATGAGGGCGCTTGATGACGTTTTGCACGCAACCTGCATCCAGCGGGCTGCGATGCGCAATTTGGCAATTAAATCGAAACACTGGTTGTCGCATCAGGTGAGCATTCGGCGACATTGAGATTTCTCAAAACAGAAAGTTACTCAGCTATTTTTTGCAGCTTACATTCGGTTGAAGCTTTTCTTCAGCAATTCGCCCATCCTTACGCTGCCTGAATCGCCCCGTATTTTGAGGAGGCTCAAATCTCTGAGAGGATTGAGCCATGAAGAAGTCAAACAAGTTTTCACCCGAGGTTCGCGAACGCGCAGTGCGAATGGTGCAAGAGCACCGAGGCGATTACCCATCGCTGTG
>JANPIK010000011.1:0-51948 GCA_031424935.1 Polaromonas sp. | reverse complement strand
TCACCACCGACTGCTGGAGCCCATCGGTTACATTCCGCCTGCCGAAGCTGAGGAAAATTACTATCGGCAATTAGCCAGTCAGACCGCCACATCGGCCTGACTTAACCCAACGGGCCTCCACGGAACCCGGGGCGATTCAGTGACGAGGGAGCGGCAAGCCATGAGCGATTTAAATGGAGCTGGTGTTCCAACTACTTTTATACCGTACAACTAATGGGCAGCCTGATAATTCAATTTCATGCAGTGCCAGACGACATGGAAGACATGATCGGATTGCTGAGCAACGTTGTGCCGGAAGCAAATTTTTACTTGCGTTTGAAGTCACGCGAATTTGTAAACTACACGCCTGAATTAGCAAGTTTGTTCATGTTGAATCAAGTGGACTGGATCGTGGCATCGATAGTGCCAATCGATGTTATTTGTTCGTCCTTCGACAAACTGATTGACACCCACCCCGCTTCTTTGCATATCGAGGTTCCAGAGCTATGTACAGATTTCGTGCGAGAAGTGGCAGCGAGCGCAAAGGCATGGGACGAACGAGGCGATGCGCAATTAAAAGCCTGGAGACGCTTCCTTAGGAAATTCCGCAAACAACTTTATTCTGGTGCGTACCTAACTATGCCATCGTCCCATGAGGGGCGATATTACAAAAACGCACACGCTACAGCTCGAGCAATAGCTGCTGCCAAGGCTGGGTTAATGTTAAAAGCAGTTGCTGGTGATGCTGTTTACGATTTCTCCAAATCGCTTGAGTTTGTCAAAGTCCTGTAGCTGAAATTTCATGATCGCAATGCGCAAATTTCTTAGTGTTCTTGTTTTGATTGCGACTACTAATTGTGTAATCGCGTCCAACAATATGGCGGACTTGTCAGCAGAACCCTGCGGCAAGTTTGGCAAACTCTTCTCCGCCGCAGTCGGCATAGGCGCAGGTCTGGTTAATAGCTTTGAGCAAGACACGCTGGTCCACACCCGCATCCAGACGGACAGCGGTTATCAAACCAAGCCCAAGCCCATCAAAGACATCCAGGTGGGTGACGAAGTACTGGCCTGGGACGAGCTGCAGGCCCATGACAATGCCCAACTGGCTAACTCAGGGACATCAGGCCAAGCCGCCCAAACACTGCAAGCAGCTTACCAGCAGGCTAGTTTAGATGCCAAATTAGGTGACAAATCAGCCTCTAGCCCAATCAATACGGGCGCAAGCAGCTATGAAAATAAGAGTAACTTCAGCAGCTTAAGCAGCGTAAAACCAGCCCAGCGTTACGAAAAAGTCACCGACATTGCCAGCTCTTTCAAAGAGCAAACGCTGCTACACATCAGTCTAGACAACGGCCAGACGATACAAGCCACAGCAGGCCATCCGTTCAAAACCCGTGAAGGCTGGCGTGATGCGGTGCTTTTAAAGAAGGGTGGGCAGTTGTTGTTGGGTGGGGAGGCGGCGGATGCGGATCAACCAACAGAGCGCTTTGCGACCATCCTGGAGATTCGAGAGGAAGTTAAAACCACTGCTGTATTTAACTTGGAAGTGGCCAACCTGCACACATTCTTTGTGGGGGTGGATGGGGTGGTGGTGCATAACGCGAGGTCTGGAACGAGCGGAAATAGTAGTGCAGCAGCAGCCGGACAGACTGCACACAAAAATCCGGCACTTGGCCCTCCTGGGACTCGGATGAACGTTCAATTACCCAATTCGTTAAAACGCGCAGATTTTGTCGACTTCAATAGCCGCACTATTTGGGAGATGAAACCGTGTAATTCACGCGCTACGAAAAAGGGAGTTTCGCAAGTAGATGACTACGTCAAGCTCGCTAATAGCGCGCCGACTGGGCCGTTTGCTGGAGGTGGCTGGCGTGGTATGGTTTTTGGCGGTTATTAGTCATGCCCCTAGACAGTGTGTTGACGTACGTAAGTAATTCCCTAATTAATCAAGGCTTCACTAAAGTAAAAAAGTCGTATCACAAAGATTTGGGCGAGTGCAAGGCAACGATTGAATTTCAAAACAATAGCTTTGAGAAAGCCCAACATTTCTTAAATTTAACAATTGATTTTCATCCCGATATTGCGAAGCGCAATGAGATTGCTGATAACTTTGCTGCTTGGGCGCGCATTGAAAGTTTGGATTCAAGTATGTATTTGCAAAATTTGGAGGCCTTGAATGCATCATCAAATTTGCTGTCAGACATTCGAAATCAACGATTGGAAAAAATAATTAGTACAGATCTCATTAATTTTTTAAAAAATTGGACAACTTTTGACAACGCGCGGCTTGCCTACAAAGCCACCGAGCACAAACATGCGCCGATTAATCACGAGCTGAAGCTTAGGTGGGAAAGAAATCAGTAGGCTGGTGAACCATAAAATGTATAGTTTTCAACGATTCTTGTTGGTCAACTTCCTCCTGCTACCGCTACTGCTTGCAGGTAGCTGGGCAATGCCTGTTTTAGATTCGCATGTAAATTCAACTGCAAGCATTTTTAAATATTGTGCAGACTGCCATCACGTTAATAACTCTAACCAAGCTATCGCCCAGCTGGAGCAAGTCAGCATCCCCGGTGAGGGCAACATCGCAATCACCGAATGGCAATGGTTTCAACCCAAAAAAGTCCTCTTGCCCGGCGGTAGCGAACAGTGGAAGAATTGGGGTCTGACCCCAATTAAGATTTGTTTTTCAGGCGGTTTCAGGCTCCTTTGGGTCTATTTCGGCTAATTTAGGAACAAAATTGCACCCCGGCCCCCGTGTTATGTGAATTTAATGCTATTAAAATAATAGTATAAAACCTTATCAAGGTAGCCATGAACCTGTCTCGTCGAGAGTTTTCAAGTGTTATGGCGGCTGCGCTGGCTGCAGGATTTCCGTTGCATGCCGATGCTGCACCTACTGCAGGCAGCTTGTACAACTTCCCCAAAACCGGCAATGTGCATTTGCTGCACATGACCGACTGCCACGCTCAGCTATTGCCCAGCTACTTTCGTGAGCCTTCCGTCAACCTTGGTGTAGGCGCTATGCAGGGGCAATTGCCGCATTTGGTCGGTGAACACTTGTTAAAAGCCGCACAGATCAAGGCTGGCACGCCCGAGGCGCATGCCTTTACCTACCTGAACTTTGAACGCGCGGCGCGCCAGTACGGCAAGGTCGGCGGCTTTGCCCACATCGCTACGCTGGTTAAGCAGCTCAAAGCGGCGCGGCCGGGCGCGTTGTTGCTTGATGGTGGTGACACCTGGCAGGGCAGCGCGACTGCGCTTTGGACCCTGGGCCAGGACATGGTGGACGCCGCCAAGCTGCTGGGCGTAGACATCATGACCGGCCACTGGGACTTTACCTACGGCGAGGCACGCATCCGGCAAATCGTAGACGGCGACTTCGCAGGCAAGGTGGATTTTTTAGCCCAAAACGTCAAAACCAGCGACTTCGGCGATGCGGTGTTTAAACCGTATGTCATCAAGCAAATCAATGGTGTATCGGTTGCCATCATCGGCCAGGCGTTCCCGTATACCCCGATTGCCAATCCGGCCTGGCTGACACCTAATTGGATCTTTGGTATTCGCGAAACCGAGATGCAGGAAACCGTCAACGAGGCCCGCGCCAAGGGTGCGCAAGCCGTGGTACTGCTGAGCCACAACGGTATGGATGTGGATTTGAAAATGGCCTCCCGCGTCACAGGTATTGACGCCATATTGGGCGGCCACACGCATGACGGCGTGCCTGTACCCAGCATCGTTAAAAACGCCTCGGGTCAAACCATCGTGACCAACGCTGGCAGCAACGGCAAGTTTTTAGGGGTGCTCGACCTGGACGTCAAAGGCAAGGCGGTTGTCGGCTTCAACTACCGCTTGTTGCCGGTGTTCTCACGCCTGCTGGCGGCAGATATTGACATGAGCGCGCTGATTGCCAAGATCCGCGCGCCGTATGAAGCAAAGTTAAGCGAAAAGTTGGCGACCACCGAGGGCACTTTGTTTCGGCGCGGCAACTTCAACGGCACGTTTGACCAGCTGATTTTGGACGCGTTAATGGATGTGAGGGGTGCAGAGATCGCCTTTTCACCCGGCTTCAGGTGGGGCACGTCACTGTTGCCTGGCCAAAGCATCACGCGCGATCATTTGATGGATCAAACCGCCATCAGCTACCCCTGGACCACATTGACTGACATGCGCGGCGAGACGATCAAAACCATACTCGAAGATGTCGGCGACAACCTGTTCAACCCCGACCCGTATTACCAGCAGGGCGGAGATATGGTGCGCACAGGCGGTTTGACCTACACCTGCGAGCCAGGCGCAAAGATGGGCAGCCGCATTCAGAACATGCGCCTGAACGGCAAACTGATTGAAGCGGACAAGACTTACAAGGTGGCAGGTTGGGCACCTGTAGCCGAAGCCAGCAAAAACGCCGGGCCTCCGGTTTGGGAGGTGGTGGAGACTTATTTGAAGGCTAAAAAAGTCATCAAACCTGTCAGACCGAACACGCCGCAGCTCGTTGGTGTGGCAGGCAACCCAGGCTTGGGCTCGTAGCCTTATTCCCAAATTGCATAGCGCAACGCGGTGCAGTGCCAACTTTCAATGGCACAATTGCAACCGCAACACCGTTCCTTCCAGGCGCAGTCGCATCCGCTAATCGGTTCAGCCGTGACAAGCGGAAGGTTTAATTAACCCACTAATGTTTCCCCAAGGGAAACGGAGGTCAGTCGATATGAGTTCCAATCCGCAAGCGCCCAGCGCTTCGTCTGTCTACGCTGCTTACAACGGCAACACTTATCTCTTCGGCGGCAATGCACCGTATGTCGAAGAGATGTACGAAAACTACCTTGCCAACCCGGGCAGCGTGCTGGACACCTGGCGCGAATACTTTGACGCGCTGCAGCACGTGCCCGCCGTTGACGGCACAGACGCCAAAGACGTGCCCCACTTGCCGGTTGTCAATGCATTTGCAGAGCGCGCTAAAAGCGGCGAAACCCGTGTGGTGGTGGCCAGCATTGACCAGGAAATGGGTCGCAAACGCACTGCCGCCCAGCAGCTGATTGCGGCATACCGCAACGTGGGTGCGCGCTGGGCTGACCTGGACCCGCTCAAACGAGTAGAGCGCGACAAGATTCCAGAACTTGACCCGTCCTTTTACGGCTTTACCGATGCCGATCAGGAAACCGTGTTCAACACCAGTAACACTTTTTTCGGCAAAGAAACCATGAGCTTGCGTGAGCTCATGAATGCGCTGCGCGAAACCTATTGCGGCACGATTGGTGCCGAGTACATGTACGCCACCGACCAGAACCAAAAGCGCTGGTGGCAACAAAAGCTGGAAGCAATTCGCAGCAAACCGTCACTCACCCGTGAAAAAAAGCTGCACATCCTTGATCGGCTCAGCGCAGCCGAAGGTTTGGAGCGCTTTTTGCACACCAAATACGTGGGCCAAAAACGGTTTTCACTTGAAGGTGGCGAAAGCTTCATCGCCAGCATGGACGAGCTGATCCAGCGCGGCGGCGAGCTGGGCGTACAAGAGATTGTTATCGGCATGGCCCACCGTGGCCGCTTGAATGTGCTGGTCAACTCGCTCGGCAAAGTGCCCGCAGATTTGTTTGCAGAATTCGAACACACCGCACCTGAAGACCTGCCCAGCGGAGACGTGAAATACCACCAGGGTTTCAGCTCGGACGTGACCACGCCCGGTGGCCCGGTGCATTTGACGCTGGCGTTTAACCCGTCGCACCTGGAGATCGTCAACCCGGTGGTTGAAGGCTCAGTCCGTGCGCGCATGGACCGCCGCGCCGACCCCAAAGGCCTGCAAGTGCTCCCCGTGCTGGTTCACGGCGACGCGGCCTTTGCGGGCCAGGGCGTCGTGATGGAAACGCTGGCTTTGGCTGAAACGCGCGGTTATTCCACCGGTGGTACGGTGCACATCGTCATCAACAACCAAATTGGTTTTACCACCAGCGACCCGCGCGACAGCCGCTCAACCCTGTACTGCACCGACGTTGTCAAAATGATTGATGCCCCAGTGCTGCACGTCAATGGCGATGACCCCGAAGCCGTGGTGTGGGCCACCCAGTTGGCATTAGATTTCCGCATGGAATTCCACAAAGACGTGGTGGTGGACATTATTTGTTTCAGAAAACTCGGCCACAACGAGCAAGATACACCGGCCATGACGCAGCCGCTGATGTATAAAAAAATTGCGCAGCACCCTGGCACGCGAAAACTGTACGCCGACAAGCTGCAAGCCCAAGGCATGGGCGACACGCTGGGCGACGACATGGTCAAGGCCACGCGTGCAGCGCTTGACGCTGGCAAGAGCACGTTTGACCCGGTATTGACCAATTTCAAAAGCAAATACGCGGTCGATTGGGCGCCGTACCTGGGCAAGAAGTGGACGGACGCAGGTGACACCGCCATTCCGATGTCCGAGTGGAAGCGTTTGGCAGAAAAAATCACCACCATCCCGGCCACTGTTACGCCGCACAGTCTGGTCAAAAAAGTTTATGACGATCGCGCTGCGATGGGCCGTGGCGATATACCGGTGGACTGGGGCATGGGTGAGCACATGGCGTTTGCATCACTGGTGGCCAGTGGCTACCCGGTGCGGCTGTCTGGTGAAGACTGCGGACGCGGCACGTTTACCCACCGCCACGCGGTGATTCACGACCAGAACCGCGAAAAGTTTGACACCGGTACCTATGTGCCGCTACAAAACGTGACGGACAACCAAGCACCGTTTGTCGTCATTGACTCGATCTTGAGCGAAGAAGCCGTGCTGGCGTTTGAGTACGGCTACGCGTCAAACGACCCCAACACATTGGTGATCTGGGAGGCGCAATTCGGCGACTTTGCCAACGGCGCACAGGTGGTGATTGACCAATTCATCGCCTCGGGCGAAGTCAAATGGGGCCGCGTTAACGGCATTACCCTGATGCTGCCGCACGGCTACGAAGGCCAGGGGCCTGAACACTCGTCAGCCCGTCTCGAGCGCTTCATGCAGTTGTCAGCCGACACCAACATGCAAGTGGTGCAGCCGACAACCGCCAGTCAGATATTTCACATCTTGCGCCGCCAGATGGTGCGTAATTTGCGCAAGCCGCTGATCATCATGACGCCCAAGTCACTGCTCCGGGCCAAAGACGCAGCGTCACCGCTCAGCGAGTTCACCAAAGGCAGCTTTCAAACCGTGATTCCCGAAAGCAAGGACCTCAAAGCAGACAAGGTCAAACGTGTGGTGGCCTGCTCTGGCAAGGTGCACTACGACTTGGCGAGAAAACGCGAAGAAAAGGGCTTTGACGACGTGGCGCTGATTCGTGTGGAGCAGCTTTATCCTTTCCCGCACAAGGCGTTTTCAGCAGAACTTAAAAGGTACCCCAACGCCGCTGACATTGTGTGGTGCCAGGACGAACCACAAAACCAGGGCGCGTGGTTTTTTGTGCAGCATTACATCCATGAAAACATGACCGAGGGCCAAAAGCTGGGCTATTCCGGGCGTGCCGCTTCCGCATCTCCTGCTGCAGGTTATTCACACCTGCACCAGGAGCAGCAAAAGATGTTGGTTGACGGTGCGTTTGCCAAGCTGAAGGGTTTTGTTCTGACCAAGTAGTCAAGTCAACTCAACCCAAGTTTGAGATCAAAACCCCGTTTGAGACCCTAAAACCTCATCACAAAAATACAAAGAGAATCATCATGGCGATTGTAGAAGTCAAAGTCCCCCAGTTATCCGAATCCGTGGCCGAGGCCACCATGCTGCAATGGAAAAAGAAAGTCGGTGATGCCATCGCCATCGACGAGATCTTGATTGAAATAGAAACCGACAAAGTCGTGCTCGAAGTACCCGCCCCCTCTGCAGGTGTGCTGGTTGAGTTGGTGGTGGCTGATGGCGGTACCGTTGCCGCCGAACAGGTCATTGCGCGAATAGACACTGAAGCTACTGCCGGTGCAATAGCCCCATCTGCTGCTTCTGCCGCTGCCTCTGCTGCTACTGCTGCCGTTGCAACTGCTACCGTGTCTGCTGCAGCGCCCGCTGCGACTGGTGGTGGGTCAATGGCGGGCGTGCCGATGCCAGCTGCTGCCAAGCTGATGGCTGATAACAACATGGCGGCTGGCTCCGTTGCGGGTACGGGCAAAGATGGACGCGTCACGAAAGGCGACGTGCTCGGTGCAGCGTCTGCTTCTTCAGCTGTGCCTGCTCCTAAACCAGTAGCTGTCAGCCCAATATCTACGGGGGCCAAGGCTGCAATATTGCCTCAAGTTGCAGCACCAATAAAGGCGAACGACGCCGACAGCCTGAGCCAAAGACCCGAGCAGCGCGTACCCATGAGCCGCCTGCGCGCCCGCATCGCCGAGCGCCTGTTGCAATCGCAATCGACCAATGCCATTTTGACGACATTCAATGAAGTCAACATGGCGCCGGTGATGGACATGCGTAAACGCATGCAGGAAAAGTTTGAGAAAGAGCATGGCGTCAAACTCGGCTTCATGAGCTTTTTTGTCAAGGCAGCCGTGCACGCGCTAAAAAAATTCCCGCTGCTCAATGCATCGGTTGACGGTAACGACATCATTTATCACGGCTACTTTGACATTGGTATTGCGGTGGGCTCACCGCGCGGCCTGGTCGTGCCTATTTTGCGCAACGCTGACCAAATGAGCTTTGCCCAGATTGAGAAAAAAATAGCTGAATACGGCGTGAAAGCACGCGACGGCAAACTGGGCATTGAAGAAATGACCGGCGGCACGTTCTCGATCAGCAACGGCGGCACCTTTGGCTCCATGCTGTCCACGCCGATCATCAACCCGCCACAGTCTGCCATTTTGGGTGTACACGCTACCAAAGACCGGGCCGTGGTGGAAAACGGTGTCGTCGTGGTGCGCCCGATGAACTACTTCGCCATGAGCTACGACCACCGCATCATCGACGGCCGTGAGGCAGTGCTGGGCCTGGTCGCGATGAAAGAAGCGCTGGAAGACCCGGCTCGCCTGTTGTTTGATATCTAACGCTTAATATGAAGATACTCTTTTGTAAAGCAGTACTCGTTGTAACGTTATTACCAGTTATCGGTTTTGCACAACAGGTCATTCCCTTCACCGACGCTGATGCTGTGACGACGAGATTTCAGTCGGCCATACCACCAGGAGGGCTGGGAATTACCATTGAATGTACTAATTCATCGCGCATACAAAATGTGGATTGCGCGTTATGGAACGATCCGAAGTTCAAAACCCCGGTAAAGTTTCTGGCGCTACGAGCCAATCAAAGCTACCTTACTCGACTGATCACAGAGTCTGCATCCAAAGTTGAATCAATGACTGGTGTGACTCGCGACTTTCCTATTTCCGCTGATGATCGAGTGGCACTGAAGCGTATTGCAGATGGTCAAATTTCCTGTTTCTCTGATGAAAAAATGTCCGATTTGCTTGTTGCATGTCCAATTCCCGAGCGCGACCAAAAAACTACCGTTCTATTTTTGAGGGGGTTATGTGATCGATGCGAATTTGAACCGATAGTACTTAGAGCGGAACAGAAAAAATGAATAAACAATTCGACGTCATCGTCATAGGCGGTGGCCCCGGCGGCTACATTGCTGCCATCCGCGCTGCTCAACTGGGCTTTAACGTGGCCTGTATTGACGAGTGGAAAAATGCCAAAGGCGGCCCGGCACTGGGCGGCACGTGTACCAATGTGGGTTGCATCCCTTCCAAGGCTTTGCTGCAATCATCAGAGCACTACGAGCAGGCGGGCCATCACTTTGCTGACCACGGCATTGAGGTTAACGGTCTGAGCCTGGACATGGCCAAGATGATTGGCCGCAAAGACACGGTGGTCAAGCAGAACAACGACGGCGTGCTGTATTTGTTCAAAAAGAACAAGGTCACGTTTTTCCACGGACGAGGTTCTTTTGTTGCCGGCAAAGACGCCTTCTATGACATCAAGGTGGCAGGCGCGGCTGAAGAGACGATCAGTGGCAAGCACATCATCGTCGCGACGGGCTCCAACGCCCGCACGCTGCCCGGTACACCGTTTGACGAAGAAACCATCTTGTCGAACGACGGCGCGTTGCGCATGGTGGATGTGCCTAAAAAGCTGGGCCTGATTGGCTCGGGCGTGATTGGCCTTGAGATGGGTTCGGTCTGGCGGCGTTTGGGCGCTGAGGTAACGGTGCTGGAAGGTTTGCCAACTTTCTTGGGCGCTGTGGATCAGCAAATTGCGAAAGAAGCGCACAAAGCTTTCACCAAGCAGGGCTTGAAGATTGAGTTGGGCGTAAAAGTTGGCGAGATCAAAACCGCGCCTTCGACAGGTTCAGGACGATCGGGAAAAGTCAGTGTGGCATACACCAACGCCAAGGGCGAAGCACTGACGCTTGACGTTGACAAGCTGATCATCTCTATTGGCCGGGTTGCCAACACGATTGGTCTGGCACCTGAATCCGTCGGGCTCAAGCTCGATGAACGCGGCGCGATCTTGGTTGACGCTGACTGCAAGACAAACTTGCCAAATGTGTGGGCCATCGGCGACGTGGTGCGCGGCCCCATGTTGGCGCATAAAGCAGAGGAAGAGGGTGTTGCCGTGGCAGAGCGCATTGCGGGTCAGCATGGGCATGTCAACTTCAACACCATCCCGTGGGTGATTTACACCAGCCCAGAAATCGCTTGGGTCGGTCAAACAGAAGAGCAGCTCAAGGCATCTGGCAAGGCTTACAAGGCCGGTACCTTCCCGTTTTTGGCTAACGGCCGTGCACGGGCGCTGGGCGACACCACCGGCATGGTCAAAATGTTGGCCGATGCAACAACTGACGAAATCTTGGGCGTTCACATTGTCGGCCCAATGGCGAGCGAACTGATTGCCGAATGTGTGGTGGCCATGGAGTTTCGGGCCAGCAGTGAAGACATTGCACGCATTTGTCATGCCCATCCGTCGCTGAGCGAGGCCACCAAAGAAGCCGCACTTGCGATCGACAAGCGCACCCTGAACTTTTAAGACGCAGCTTTGGTGTTTGATGCTGTCAAGATGCAGCACGGTATTAAATTAATTAAATTGACCAAATAGACCCCCGGCCCAAGTAACATATGGGCCATCAGCTATCAATGACATAGCATTCGGGAATTGAAGTGAATGTGAAACAAGCCTATGAAGCCGAGCTGGTGGCCCGAACTTTTTCGGCCGATCCGGCTCAGCTTCGCGCCGTTGATGCGCTCGAGCGGTGCGCCAGCGAATGGGCCGTTTACAAAGAGCAGCGCTCTAATGTTTTTAAAAAGCTGATTCACAGACCCGACATCCCGCGGGGTGTGTACATGTACGGCGGGGTAGGGCGCGGTAAGAGCTTTTTAATGGACTGCTTTTATCACGCGGTGCCGATCAGGCGTAAAACCAGACTGCACTTTCACGAATTCATGCGCGAGGTACATCGCGAACTGCGCGATTTGGCCGGTACGGTGAATCCGCTAGACGAATTGGGCAAACGCATGGCGTTGCGCTACAAATTGATTTGTTTTGATGAATTTCATGTCGCAGAAATCACTGACGCGCTCATCCTGCATCGCTTGTTGGCCGCTTTGTTTGACAATGGTGTGGGTTTTGTCACCACATCGAACTTTAAGCCGGACGACCTGTACCCGGGGGGCATGCACCGTGACCGGATTATCCCGGCAATTGCGTTGCTCAATACCCACTTGGAGGTACTCAGCGTCGACAACGGCGTTGACTACCGCAAGCGCACTTTAGAACTTGTTAACCTCTACCACACCCCCCTAGGCGCCAAGGCTGACGCTGAAATGTCGCAAGCATTTGACCGACTGGCGGAATCACAGGACGACAGTGCGTTGCTGCACATTGAGTCACGCCAAATTCAGGCACGGCGCAGGGCGGGCGGGTTGGTATGGTTTGACTTCAACACCCTCTGCGGTGGGCCGCGCTCTCAAAATGATTACCTGGAGATTGCCAGCCAATTTCACACGGTGCTGTTAAGCGATGTGCCGATGATGCCGCCGCGTATGGCCTCGCAGGCCAGGCGCTTTACCTGGTTGGTTGACGTGCTGTACGACCGACGTGTCAAACTGATCATGTCGGCAGAGGCAGCCCCGGAGGCGTTGTACACCGAAGGCCCGCTGGTACACGAGTTTCCCCGAACGGTTTCAAGGCTGAACGAGATGCAGTCGGCAGAGTTTTTATCTCTCGAAAGACGTGTTGTGGACACCTCATTGACATGAAAAAATGGCCTGTTCTAAGCCTTGTTTTAACGTTGGCGTTGACGTTGTTTTGCGTGGGCGTCAATGCCCAACCAAAAGACGGCGCTTCAATTGAGGCTGAACGTTTACGTATCAGCGATGACCGCGCAAGGCTGAACGCGGCCTACGCACTGGAAGATACGGCGTGTTACCAAAGATTTTTTGTCAATAACTGCCTGGATCAAATCAAGGCCCGGCGTGACGAGGCGCTGGCCGACTTACGGCGACAAGAAATTGTGCTCAATGAGGATTCGCGCAAAGCCAAAGCCGCAGAGCAATTGCAAAAAACAGAGGACAAATCCGCGCCCGAGAAGCTTCAACAGGAAGCAGACAAACGCGCGCAAGCGATCCGTGAGACCGCAGACAGAGCGGCGCGAATTGAGCAAAAAACGGCTGATCGAGAGCAATTGCAAACGGGCGAAAAGGCCAACGTTGATGCACTGGCAGAGCGTCTCAAAAGCAATCAAAACAAGGCTGCCGCTCGCGCTGCCAGACAAAGTCAAGAAGCTGAAGCACTGAAAAAGTACAACGCGCGGCAGCAACAGGCAAAAGAACGGCAGGCCGAGTATGCAAAAGAAAATGCCAAGCTGAACAAAACACCGGCATCGTCGCTACCGGTGCCGGTGCCATAGATCGTTGTCATGATCCGTTGTCATGATCCCGCAGGGTCTACCGACGTTGCTTTGGCGGGAGGCGAGTTTGGTCCGAGTTATCCCGCACGTCGCAGAAGGCGTGCCGGGCAGCCAAACACTTTTATGCAGACGTTATTTCAATCAAGCCAGCGGCTCAAGCTTGACGATGACCAAAGAAAGGTTGTCTCCGCCTCCTCGTGCTCTGGACCGCGCTTTTTGAATTAAAAACTCGCTGGCCTCTCGCGGAGAAAGCATTGACAGGGCCGAACCCATTTCGCTAGGGCTAAAGTAGTGCCAGACACCGTCGCTACATGCCACCAGTACGTCGTCAGGCTCTAGCTGCAAGATGAAATGTTGCGAAATTGGGGGGACTTCTTCAGTGCCAAGGCAACCCATCAAGATGTTCGATTTTGGGTGGACGTTTGCTTCCTCGTCAGTGATCTCGCCTTTGTCGACCAGCGTTTGAACGTAGGAATGGTCGGTGGTACGGCGCACCAATTTGTTGCCGTGAAAGTGATAAATGCGCGAATCGCCAGTGTGAACCCAATGGCAATCGCCTGCCGGATTGATTAAAAAAGCGGCCAGCGTGCTGTGCGGCTCCATCTCGGATGAAATCGCCGTCAATTTGATGACGATATGCGCTTCCTCAACAATCTGTTTGAGCATGCTGGGCGCGTCGTCGGTGTCAGGGGAATAGCGCTCAAACAGTTGCTTGGCCGTCATCATGACCTGGTCAGATGCCTTGCGTCCGCCGCTTCGCCCACCCATACCGTCCGCCACAATACCGAGCAGGCAACCCGGTACCCGATGGTGACTGATCAGGTTCACCTGGTCTTGCTGATAATCACGGTCACCCTTATGGATACCCGTGGAAGCAGTGATTCGATAGCCTTTTGACATGTTGCGAAACTTGCAATTCCTGAAATTGATCCGAATGTCGACAGCCCTTATTATCAGAGCAACTGGCACCGCCTGAAAAAACAACTTGGACTTAAATTTACATTCCCCCGAATGGCGGCTGATCGAGCTCAAAATCGAACATGCCGACCTCAACGCGCTGGTTGACATTGCAGCGCATGCCGTACCCATTAACGAACTGATTTTGAGACGGCTTAAAAAACGTCGCCTGCTTCTGCGTGATCAGATCAGTCAGCTTGAGTTGTCGTTAGATCCACCCGAGCCTGCCTGATGAATTTGGTTTTTGATGTTCAAACCGCGTTCACGCCGGATGGTGCACTGTCACGAGCAGCCGATCATTTTGTCGCACGCAGCGGCCAGCTTGAGATGGCGGTGGCGGTGGCGAGGGCAATAGAAAATGCCGGCACTCTGGTGGTTGAAGCAAGTACTGGCGTGGGCAAGACCTTTTCGTACCTTGTTCCTGCGTTGCTCAGTGGCGAGCGCGTGCTGGTATCTACAGCGACCAAAGCTTTGCAAGATCAGTTGTTTGGCCGAGACCTGCCGCGTTTGGTTGAGGCGTTGGGCATACCGGTCAGCACGGCATTGTTAAAAGGGCGCGGCAGCTATGTTTGTTTGCACCGGGTCATGCTCGCCCGGCAAGACAGCGGTGCCTCTGACCGTGGCACCCTGCGGTCATTGGCCAAAATTGAGCAATGGTCACAAACCACGAAAACCGGTGACCTTGCCGAGTTGCCGGGCTTGGACGAGCGGTCACCTTTGATTCCGTTGGTGACTTCTACCCGTGAGAACTGCCTTGGTGCGCAATGCCCCCAATTTCGCAGCTGCCATGTCAACCTAGCCAGGCGCGAGGCGATGGCGGCCGACGTTGTGGTGATCAACCACCATCTTTTTTTTGCTGATTTGGCCGTACGCGAGTCCGGCGTGGCGGAGTTGTTGCCGACATCCCGGATCGTGATTTTTGATGAAGCACATCAACTCAACGAAACTGGTGTTCAATTTTTAGGAAAAAACCTCACCACTGGGCAGCTACTGGATTTTTGTCGGGACTTGCTGGGGGCCGGCCTTCAGCTCGCGCGTGGTTTGGCAGATTGGCAAAAAGTGGTGGGTGACTGTGAACGCGCGGCGAGAGAGCTCAGACTGGCTGCAGGTAGTGCTTATCCTGGCAGTAAGCTCAGGTGGTCGGGGCAGGTTCCTGAAAACCTGGAGCCTGAAAGTTGGTTAATTGCTCTGGGCAGAATACGCATAACACTCGACGATGCCTGCGCCGCGCTTGATACGGTCAGTGAAATCGCACCTGACTTTGTGCGCTTGCGTGAACGTGCTGGCGCACTGCTTGAGCGCACTGAAAGCTTTTTGGACACGTGCAAGCCCGGCTGTGTGCGCTGGGTTGATGTCTCCGCGCAATTGCGGCTTGTCGAATCGCCCTTGACGATTGCCGACGCGGTCAAAACCAGGTTGCTGGGAAGTTCGCCTGAATCCACCAAAACATGGGTTTTTACATCCGCCACGCTGGGCGACGATGCCGGCCTGAGCTGGTTTACCCAGCCTTGTGGCCTGGAAAACGCACAAATTTTGCGCATCGGCAGCCCCTTTGACTATGCAAATCAGGCTGCACTCTATGTACCTACGGATTTCCCGAAACCGGCGGATCCGTCTCACGCATCAAAAGTCGCTGAATCTGCAGCGCAATGGGCACGGCAATTGGGCGGCCGAACGATGGTGCTCACCACAACCTTGAAAGCGTTAAGGTTGATTGGCGATGCGTTAATGTCAATCTTTGAAGCGTCTGGCGATCTTGACGTGCTGGTACAAGGCATGATGCCGAAAAGGATGCTGATAGAGCGATTTCGTCAGGGCGCAACGGCCAGCCACCGTGGCTGTGTGCTGGTGGCGTCAGCTTCGTTTTGGGAGGGCATAGACGTACCTGGCGATGCACTGCAGCTCGTCATCATTGACAAACTGCCTTTCCCGCCGCCTAACGACCCGATGACTGAAGCGAGGTCTAAGGCTTTAGAGGCCGAAGGGCGAAGTGCCTTTAACGATTACTTTTTGCCTGAAGCCGCCGTGGCACTTAAGCAGGGCGCGGGCCGATTGATACGCCGCGAAACCGACGGAGGTGTTTTAGTGGTGTGCGACACCCGACTGGTCAGCATGGGTTATGGCAAGCGCTTGCTCCGAGCCCTTCCAGCCATGAAGCGTCTGCATTCAAATTCAGAATTGAACGATCAGCTTACCAAAGTTTGTACCAAGGGTTGTCTGCCTTTTTAAAGCCTTTGGCGAGGTACTCACTTTGAGGATAGGTTTTCTCGATCACCCTTTTGGTGTCGTCCCTGAGTTGGGTCATGCCCAGAGCATCGTAGGATTTGTAAATGATGTATGCCGCTTCTTCGAGCGCAGGTACATCACGATAGTCAGCAATCGCAGTTTGGGCTCGGTTGATGGCTGCGACGTAGGCGCCGCGGCTGTAGTAGTAGCGTGCGACGTGAACCTCTGACTGAGCCAGCGAGTTGATGATGTACACCATGCGTAAGGTTGCATCCGGGGTATAGCGTGAATCAGGAAAACGAGTGACCAAATCCTTGAACGACTCGAAAGACTCCTTGGCGGCTTTTTGATCACGTTCTGACAAATCCTGGCGAATGAAGTTACCAAAAAGCCCGAGGTTGTCATTAAAGTTCACCAGACCTTTGAGGTACAGCGCGTAGTCCAGAGCAGGACTTGAAGGATGGAGTTTGACGAATCGGTCCAGCGTTGCTGCTGCCTGGGCTTGTTCACCGCCTTTGTACTGGGCGTACGCTTTCTCAAGTTGCGCCTGCTGAGCCAGTGGTGTACCTGCAGCCCGACCTTCAAGTTTTTCAAACAGCGAAATAGCCTTGTCGTATGCGCCCGAGTTGGATTCATCCTTGGCTTCGGCGTATATCTTGTTGGGACTCCAGTTACCTGTTGGATCCACGGTTTTGCTGGCGCACCCTGTGAGTACCATTGAAAGTCCCAACAGAACGGCGCCTAGAGGCAACACGACAGGAGCCGCCGATAATTTGATGCGTGACATGGCAATTGAACCCTACAGATGACTGACCCAAAACGATCACCTTTGATTATATCTAGCGCTGTTGCGCCTGATTGCCTGCCTGACGCTGACATCGAAGACGTGGATGTCTTGGCCGAGTCCGCAGAATTTGAGTTACGCCAGGCGGTGGTGCCTATAGCGTGCCACGGGCAGCGACTTGACCTTGCGCTCGTGCACATCGCGCCAGAGTTTTCTCGAAGCTACCTTCAGCAAATGGTTGAATCGGGCTTGGTCAATCACAACGGACGCTTGCAAAACAAATCTTCGGCGAAAGTCAAGGCTGGTGATAGCTTAAGCATTGAGCTCAGGCCGACGCCTCAAAGTCAGGCTTTCAAGCCTGAAGCCATGACATTGGATGTGGTGTACGAGGACCAGCACCTATTGGTCATCAACAAACCGGCCGGGTTAGTGGTCCACCCGGCTCCCGGCAATTGGAACGGCACGCTGCTTAATGGTCTTTTGGCCCGTGACGCCGGAGCATCGGTGTTGCCACGTGCTGGGATCGTTCATCGGCTTGACAAGGACACCAGTGGTTTGATGGTGGTGGCACGCACTCGTCAAACGATGGACAAACTGGTGCAAATGATTGCCGCCCGCACCGTTAACAGGCAATACTTGGCGTTGGCACACAATGCATGGCAAGGCCCGAAAGTGCAACAAGTCAACATGTCGATTGGCCGCGACATCAAAAATCGCCTAAAAATGGCAGTTGTTGACTTGACTAAAAACCCTGGTAAAACCGCGTCCACCACCATCACTCTCATTGAAAATCGATCCGGCTTCAGTTTGGTAAGGTGCAAACTGCACACGGGGCGGACCCACCAGATACGTGTCCATATGGCAGCCCTTGGACACCCACTTCTGGCCGACGCCGTGTACGGTGGAAAGCCTGCTTGCGGACTAACCAGACAAGCTTTGCATGCTTGCGAGTTGGCTTTCGAGCATCCTGTAACCGGCGTAGCTCTGCGGTTCAAATCTCAGATTGCTGCGGATATGTGCGTTGCTATTCAACAAATCGGCCTAAGTTACAATGAAAACGAGTAACCTTAACGCTACAAGCGTCGACAGGCCATCTGCTACTCCCTATCATTTAGCGACATTTCGATGAGCGCATGCAAGCTCTCCAGTTTGAAACACGGTGTTTTCAGGTTGCGTGTTCTGTAAGCCAAGCTTTGGCAAAAGTGCAGTTCGCAGGTTTACTCGTTCGACTTTTTTAAAATATCTAAATCATGAATACGGTGGATGCCAAGCGTGTCCTCGAAACAGCACTTATTTGTGCCCCACAGCCTTTATCGCTGCGGGAGCTGGGTGTTTTGTTCAACGGGACACTCCAATCTGACAGCATCAAGTTACTCCTTGAAGAGATGCAGAACGACTGGTCTGATCGAGGTGTCCAATTGGCCAAAATTGCCACTGGCTGGCGCTTTCAAAGTCGGCCTGAAATGCGCGAGTTTTTAGACAGGCTTCATCCAGAGAAGCCGCCGCGTTACACCCGAGCGACGCTCGAGACACTTGCCATCATTGCTTACCGACAGCCAGTCACGCGCGGTGACATGGAGGATATTCGTGGCGTGACCATCAACAGCCTGATTCTTAAGCAACTTGAAGACAGGGGTTGGGTTGACGTGATCGGTCACCGTGAAACCGTTGGTAGGCCTGCCCTTTACGCGACGACGCGGCAGTTTCTTGACGATTTGGGCGTCAGTTCACTTAACGAACTACCGCCCATGGACCAACAGAACGAACCTACTGCCATGCTGGCCCAGATTGAGTTTGGGATGGGTTCGCAAGATGACCACTCTCAACCCCCGATTGAACCTTTGGCGAGTAGCCTTTTAGGTTTAACTGTTCCCACTGAATAATTCTGAGAATGTGATCTATGAACGCACCTGATCCAATAGATACACCACGGCCTGCGACAGTCGGGGCTTCTAACCGCTTTGACGAAGTGGTCACCGGGCAGTTTGACGCCGATGAGGTGGATACCGCCTTGCAGATACCCAAAAGAATTTTGTCTCCACAGCCAGAATCCCCGAAGCTTCATAAGATCCTGGCGCAGGCGGGTTTAGGTTCTCGGCTAGAAATGGAGCAATTGATCCTTGAGGGGCGAATATCGGTCAACGCAGAGCCCGCGCACATTGGTCAGCGTATTCAGTTTGGTGACAACGTGAAGGTCAATGGCAAGCCTGTTCGCGTGCGCATTGAACCGCCGCCGCCTCGTGTTATTGCTTATCACAAGCCTGCTGGTGAAGTCGTCACGCACGATGATCCACAAAATCGGCCGACAGTATTTCGCCGTTTGCCCAAGCTGTTCCAAGGCAAATGGCAGTCAGTGGGTCGGCTTGATTTGAACACTGAGGGCCTGCTACTTCTGACAAGTTCTGGTGAGTTAGCGAACCGTCTGATGCATCCGCGTTTTGGCTTGGAGCGGGAGTATGCGGTTCGGGTGCTTGGCGCACTGAACAACGAAGAGAAAAAACGGTTGCTTGAAGGCGTGACGCTAGACGATGGTACGGCTCAATTCACATCGCTTGAGGCAGGCGGCGGGGAGGGTGCCAATTGCTGGTATAAAGTGACGCTTTCTGAAGGTCGAAACCGTGAGGTCCGGCGTATGTTTGAAGCAGTCGGGCATGCCGTCAGTCGACTCATTCGCATTCGTTACGGCGCGATGGTTTTACCGAGGGGTCTTAAACGTGGCGCCTTCGTCGAGCTGGATGATTCAGAAATATGGTCTTTGACCAGCGCTGCTGATCGGTCAGAGCAGTCTTCTGAGCCAAGGCGCGGCGGCGTCGCTCCCGATGGCGACGCTGTTGGGAACGATGGCAATCGCAGACAACGCTCGGTCGGCGCTCAGCGTGCCAACGCTGCGCCGCGTGGAAACGCCGCAAATAGGAGCAGGGCCAAAGGTTCTGTGGGTAGTGGCAACGTCACGGGTCCGCGCACAAACACGGCGGGTGGCAGCTACAACCCGGCAAGTCGGGGGAACTTCAAGGGCAAAGATCAAAATCGGCGTGATGAGCGCATCTCCAGCCCTGACCGCGGCAACTCCGGCGCGCAGCCTGATCCCATGAAAACTTCTTTTGGTTACATCGGGGCAGACACCTTAACTCGGCAGCGTCAAGGTCAAGCCCAACGCCCAAGGGGTGGCGGTAGCGGCTTTGGTAGCGGGAACAGTCGTAATGCAGGTCGAAACGGCGGCGGTCGCAGCGGTAACCGTTAACAAGTAACTGGTAACTGGTAACTGTTCACTATGAACCTTTACTTTTAAGTCGCTGATTGAATGCCGCTCTTTTAGCTTGCTGCTAGGCGTGCGGTGGTTTTGGTCGTTTTACCCCCGCATTGACTTGGCTAGACGCAATACATCGGTCGGCAAAGCAGCGACATTTTGCCGGTGTTGGTCCTTGGCTGAGGCCTAGCAGCGGGCCGCTGTCACGGGTTACACGTGTGCGGGTTAAACTCAGAGGCTGTATTTACATTGAATATCTACAAAAATCTTTCGAAACAGGAACACTTATGGCTATCGAACGCACACTTTCAATCATCAAACCAGACGCAGTTGCAAAGAATGTCATTGGGCAGATTTATGCTCGATTTGAGGCGGCAGGCCTTAAGGTAGTTGCTGCCAAGCTTGCCCATTTGTCGCGCGGTGAAGCCGAAGCGTTTTATGGTGTTCACAAAGAACGTCCATTTTTTCAAGATTTGGTGTCGTTCATGATTTCTGGCCCCGTCATGATTCAGGCACTGGAAGGAGAAAATGCGATTTTAAAAAATCGCGATCTGATGGGCGCTACCGATCCGAAAAAAGCGGCTCCTGGTACGATTCGAGCTGACTTTGCTGAAAGTATCGACGCCAATGCAGTGCATGGTTCGGACGCAGTAGATACCGCACAGGGCGAAATCGCCTTCTTTTTCCCCGGCATGAACATCTACACACGCTGATCAAATAGGCTTTGTAACGAGCTTGAAAATGACAGTCAACCTGCTCAACTTTGACTTGGAAGGGTTGACTGCTTATTGCGAGCAGTTGGGTGAAAAGCGTTTTCGTGCGACGCAGCTTTTTCGTTGGATTCACCAAAAAGGCGCTTCTGACTTTTCGCAGATGACAGATTTGGCCAAATCTTTGCGTGAAAAGCTGCCGTCAGTGGCGTCAGTGGAAAGCTTGAAGGTCGTTTCCCGTCAGAATTCTTCGGATGGCACAGTTAAATGGTTATTTGGCGTGGGTGCTGCCGATGTCATTGAAACTGTATTTATTCCCGAATCTGACCGCGGTACGCTTTGCATTTCTTCTCAAGCTGGCTGCGCGGTAGGGTGCAGGTTTTGCTCGACCGGGCACCAGGGTTTTAGTCGAAATTTGTCTACGGCCGAAATCGTTGCCCAGCTGTGGTTTGCCGAACACACGCTACGCAAAGAGCTCAAAACCGATCAGCGCGTGATTTCGAATGTGGTGATGATGGGTATGGGCGAGCCGCTGCAAAATTATGCACAGTTGTTACCCGCGCTCCGCGTCATGCTGGACGACCACGGCTATGGTTTGTCCCGTCGACGAGTGACCGTGTCAACTTCCGGTGTTGTGCCGATGATGGACCGCCTGGCTATCGACTGCCCAGTGGCGCTGGCGGTGTCTCTACATGCACCTGACGATGTTTTGCGCAGTGACTTGGTTCCTCTGAATAAAAAATACCCTCTTGACGAACTACTCCAAGCCTGTACGCGCTACCAAACATTTGCACCCCGAGACTTCATCACTTTAGAATATTGCATGCTTGAAGGCATCAATGATCAACCTGAGCATGCGCGTCATCTGGTCACACTTGTCCAAAAATACGCGGCGTTTGGCTTGACCTGTAAGTTCAACTTAATTCCATTTAATCCGTTTCCGGCCTCTGGCCTGAAGTGCTCTCATCCGTCAGTCGTTACCGAGTTCTCGAAAATTTTGCTCGACGCCGGCATTGTGACAACGGTTCGTAAGACCCGAGGCGACGATATTGATGCGGCATGTGGTCAACTGGCCGGAGATGTACAAGACCGCACGGGTGTTAGGCAGCGGATGGCCTCACAACGTCAAAATATGATCGGCGGTATCAAAGTCGTCGTCGCTGAAGGTATTGGCCTATGAATATGACTCTTGCTGCGCGTACATTTTTTTTCTGCATGGCCGCTGCAGGGCTTGCCGGGTGTGCGGGAAATCCTGGCACCCTGGGGGCTTCAGACGGAAAAACTGATCTCGTCACCGACTCTGACGAGCCTGAAAATCGCAGAAGGGCGCGACTCAGGCTGGAACTGGCCAGTGGTTACTTTGAGCAGGGACAAACCAATGTAGCGCTCGATGAGCTCAAGCAGGCCCTGATTGCTGACCCCGCATATGTAGATGCCTACAATTTGAGGGGCTTGGTCTACATGCGATTGAATGACCTTCCGTTAGCCGAAGACAGCTTTAGGCGCGCTTTAGCGATCAGCCCACGCGACGCGGGCGTTGCCCATAACTACGGCTGGTTTTTATGCCAGCAAGCGCGTTTTCCGGATTCGTTTAGATTTTTTGGGCAAGCAATTGCCAACCCAACCTACCTCGGACGGGCAAAGAGTCTCATGGCGCAAGGGATGTGCCAGGTGCGTGCCGGCCAGCGTCCGGCTGCGGAGCAAAGCCTGACCAAGTCATATGAACTTGATCCGGGCAACCCACTGACTTCCTACAATTTGTCTTTGTTGTTGTTTGAACGAGGGGAATTGGAGCGGTCCCAGTTTTACATTCGGCGTTTGAACAACAGTGAACTCGCTAACGCTGAAACGCTGTGGCTGGGCATAAAAATCGAACAAAAGCTCAACAATTCGGAGTCTGTTCAGCAATTGTCCAGCCAGCTCAAGAGACGTTTTGGACAGTCCCGCGAAGCCTCTGCATACGACCGAGGAGCGTTCAGTGAGTGATGCACCACCCTTAGTGGTTCCTTGTGACGGCTTGACCGCGACAGACGTAAATAGCGACCCACCGTGTGCTCAAGAGGGCGCAGGTACGCTGTTAAAGCAGGCTCGCGAGGCTAGCGGTTTGCACATCGGCGCACTGGCCGTTTTGCTTAAAGTGCCGGTCAAAAAATTGGAGGCACTCGAGTCGGATCGGCTGGATTTGTTACCAGACGCTGTTTTTGTGAGGGCTTTGGCGTCGAGCGTTTGCCGCACACTCAAAATTGATGCGACCGCCATCTTGGCGCGGTTGCCGCAGAACGGTGCCCCAAAGCTGACCTATCAAGGCACCAGCATCAATGAACCTTTTCGATCGCCGAGCTACAGCCCAAACCCTTCGGTTTGGCCTTCAGTTTCCAAGCCTGCTTTGCTTGCTGGAATGCTCCTAACGTTGGGGGCTATGGTTTTGATATTTTTACCCGGCATTAAAGCTGGCCTTAGTTCAATCACTGTTCAAGTAAGTGACGATAAACCGACTGCTTTAGAAGCTGAAAAACCCACGCAAGGTAAAGCGGTGGCCGATTCAGGCTCACCCGACTCAGAAACTGTTAAGGTGGCATCGGTGAATTTGTTGACAACTGCCAGAACTGAAGTTGTTCCGTCAGGACAGGTGCCATCAGCGGCATCCACGTTATATGTCAGTGGCGCACCGGAGGCTGGCAAAGGCGTTGTCAATGCCCCTTTGTCGGACACCCCTGCCCAAACGCTCACAAAAACTTCAAGTGCCGACACCTTATCACCAACACTTAAGGTCACGTCCAACGCCCCGCTTGCAAGCGATGTGGTGGTGTTCACGGCGAAAACAGAATCTTGGGTTGAAGCAACTGATGCCAAAGGGCGGGTAGTGTTGCGCCGCATATTAGTGGCAGGCGAGGTGGTCGGTACAAATGGGTTACTTCCCCTCAAAGTCACTGTTGGACGTGCTGACGCTACCCAAGTGCAGATTCGAGGCAAGGCGTTCGACATCAATGCATTGGCCAAAGACAACGTAGCCCGATTTGAGGTGAAATAGTGCAAATCTGCCATCCTGTTGACATCTCTGAGCCAAAAGCTCGTCGCTCGCAACAAGCCAAAGTTGTGTGGGGATCGAAGATCGTGACCGTGGGGGGGGATGCGCCCGTGCGTATTCAATCCATGACCAATACCGATACGGTTGACGCTATCGGCACCGCCATTCAGGTCAAGGAGCTCGCTTTAGCGGGATCTGAGATGGTCCGAATTACGGTCAATACGCCCGAGGCCGCCGCCGCTGTTCCGTACGTGCGCGAACAACTCGACCGTATGGGCATTGACGTTCCCTTGGTGGGCGACTTTCATTACAACGGTCACCGTTTGCTCACCGATCATCCGGCCTGCGCTGAAGCTTTGTCAAAGTACCGCATCAATCCGGGTAATGTTGGCAAGGGCGATAAGCACGACAAGCAGTTTGGTCAGATGATAGAAGCTGCGATGCGCTGGAATAAGGCGGTGCGAATTGGCGTGAATTGGGGCAGCCTCGACCAAGAGTTGTTAGCCAGCCTGATGGATGTGAACAGTTTGCGAGCCCAGCCTTGGGACGCTAAGCAAGTGATGTACGAGGCATTGATAACGTCTGCGCTCGACTCTGCGCAACTTGCTGTAGGTATGGGTATGAATCGCGAGCAAATCATCTTGTCTTGTAAGGTCAGTGGTGTGCAGGACCTGATCTCGGTTTATCGTGAACTGGCCAAGCGTGACACCTACGCTTTGCACCTGGGTCTGACTGAAGCAGGCATGGGGACAAAAGGCACAGTGGCGTCTAGCGCCGCCTTGTCGGTTTTGCTTCAGGAAGGTATTGGCGACACCATTCGCGTATCGTTGACCCCCCAGCCGGGCGAATCACGAACACAAGAGGTGGTGGTAGCTTCCGAAATCCTCCAGGCCTTGGGTTTGCGTAGCTTTAATCCGAGCGTGACGGCTTGCCCGGGCTGCGGCCGCACCACCAGCACAACGTTTCAAGAGCTGACCAAACAGATCGACGATTTTTTGCGCGCTCAGATGCCTGTTTGGCGGACCCGATACCCAGGGGTTGAAAAAATGAAGGTCGCGGTCATGGGGTGCATCGTGAATGGTCCTGGCGAGAGCAAGCATGCCGATATTGGCATCAGTTTGCCTGGCTCAGGAGAAGCACCTGCTGCGCCGGTCTACATCGATGGAGAAAAAAGCGTGACTTTACGGGGTGACAATATTGCTCAGGAGTTTCACGCGATCGTGGAAGCCTACATCGAAACGCGTTACGGCAAGTCTTCTGCGGAACTCGTTTGACAGTACTTTCTTCACAACATGGCTGAAAAATTGACGTTTGAAAAGTTAGTCGCTGTCAAGGGCATGAATGACATTTTGCCGCCCGATTCGGCACGCTGGGAATGGCTTGAAGAAAAAGTCCGCTGCGTGATGAAGCGCTACGCTTACCGAAATATTCGCACACCTATCGTGGAGCCGACGCCGCTGTTTGTACGCGGCTTGGGCGAAGTCACCGACATCGTTGAAAAAGAGATGTATTCTTTTGAAGACAAGCTCAACGGAGAAGCGCTTACTTTGCGTCCTGAAAATACGGCGGGAGTGGTACGGGCTGCGGCTGAACATTCCATGCTCTACGAAGGCGGTAAGCGTCTTTACTACATGGGGCCCATGTTTCGCCATGAGCGTCCCCAACGCGGTCGTTATCGGCAATTTCATCAAATGGGCGCAGAGGCGCTGGGATTTCCGGGCGCCGAGGTAGACGTAGAGTTGATTTTGCTGGCCGACTCGCTATGGAAAGAACTGGGATTATCGGGTGTTGAGCTTCAATTGAACAGTCTTGGGCAGCCTGATGAACGCAAGCTGCACCGAGCTGCCTTGATTGCGTATTTTGAAACGCACTTCGAGTCCTTAGACGAAGAGGCTAAACGCCGTTTGCACAGCAACCCGTTGCGGCTGCTTGACAGCAAAAACCCAGCAATGCAAGCCATGCTGGAAGCCGCGCCCCAGCTCATGGATTTCTTGGGGGAAGCGTCTACCCAGCATTTCAACGGCGTCAAAAGCATGCTGGACGCAAATGGTGTCGGCTATCGAATCAATCCCCGCCTGGTCCGAGGCATGGATTATTACAACTTGACCGTGTTCGAGTTCGTGACGACAAGCCTGGGCGCGCAGGGCACCATTTGCGGTGGGGGACGATACGATTATCTGATCGAGCAGATCGGCGGCAAGCCAGCGCCTGCTGTGGGCTGGGCGCTGGGGGTAGAGCGCGTGCTTGAATTAGTTAAAGAGCAAGGCATACAAGTACCCGTGCCGGCCCCCGACGTTTATGCGATCGTCCCTGAATTTTCTGCCCTTTCGATTGCTTTGAACACTTTGCAGCAGCTGCGAGCAGTGGGTGTGAGCGTACAAATGCATGCAAATACCAGTTTAGACGCGATGGGCAGTATGAAGTCCCAGTTCAAAAAGGCCGATAGCAGCGGCGCTCGCTATGCGCTCATCTTTGGGAGTGTTGAATTGGCACAAGGTTGCGTTGCCGTTAAGGCCATGCGAAGCGGCGCAGAAAGCACTAAAAACGAGCTGGAAGCGTCTCAAAGCCTACGTCGCTTGAACGAAATTGCCGAATGGGCAGAGCACTTGCGGCATCATTAACACCCTTGATAGGGGTGCTTGTCATTCTTTTTTTGCACTACAAGGGCGCTCTACAATTGGCATCTCAGTTTCTATGCCGGTTTAGGCAACCTATTCGATTTTCAATCAGACTTTTATGGCAAAACACCTCGATCTGGAAGAGCAAGAACAACTTGCCGAATTCAAGCATTTCTGGAAAAGCTACGGCGACCTCATCACCTGGATTTTGATCGCCGTTTTTGCCACGGTCGCCGCCTGGAATGGCTATCAATACTGGCAAAGCCGTCAGGCAACGCAAGCCGCAAGCATGTACGACGAAGTTGACAGGGCTGTGCAATCAGGCGACATACCGCGCATAGAACGCTCGGTAGCAGATATGAAAGACCGGTTTGGCAGGACGGTATATGCAGAGCAATCTGGGCTTTTGGCAGCGAAGACCTACTACGAAAAAGGCAATACAGATGCAGCTAAGGCGGCGCTCGCCTGGGTTTCTGACAAAGCCACAGATGAGGGCTACAAATCAATTGCCAAGCTGCGTCTAGCGGGCATTTTGCTCGAGACTAAAGCCTATGATGAAGCTTGGAAGCTGGTCTCCGGCACATTTCCCAAAGACTTTGCTTCTTTGGCCAGCGACAGGCGAGGAGACATACTGTTTGCACAGGGTAAGAAAGTTGAAGCCAGGGCAGAGTACGAAAAAGCTTTCAAAGGTTTGGATGAGCGGACTGAATACCGCCGTCTGGTTGAGGTCAAACTCAACGCTTTGGGCGTGGATCCAGCAGCTTTAATTGCCAATACGGCTAACAAAGCCAGTCAAGTTGCGTCTACGCCTGCGGCGGATACAGAGATAAAAAAATGACTAACTATCGAATTTTTAAGCCTCTGGCCTCCGGTTTATATGGCTTGGCCGCCCTTATTTTTATAGCAAGCCTATCTGGCTGCTCTGCATTGTCTTATTTCGGTGGCTCGGGTAAGCCGCAGCCTGCCGCGCTTCAGGCGGTCAGTGGGGCGGTATCGGCAAAGCAAATTTGGGCTAACCGGATTGGCGTGATTAACTTTCCGTTAGAACTTCATGTGGCGAGCGGCATGGTGTTTGTTTCTAGCAGCGACGGTTCGGTTGCCGCCATGGATGCACGTACTGGTGCAGACGTTTGGCGCGTCAACACGGGTGCCCCAGCGGCAACCGGTGTTGGCAGTGACGGTAAGACCGCTGCGGTTGTGACCCAAGCAAACGATGTTGTGGTTTTTTTGGACGGTCGTGAGGTCTGGCGTCAAAAGATAAATGCCCAGTCCTACACCGCGCCCTTGGTGGCTGGCGGTCGTGTATTTGTGCTGTCTGCCGATCGGTCAGTGACTGCTTTTGACGGTCAAACCGGTCGTAAGCTGTGGTTTCAGCAACGTCCGAATGAGCCGTTGGTGCTGAAGCAGTCAGGGGTGATGTTGCCTGTCGGGGACACGCTGGTTGTTGGGTTTTCTGGTCGTTTGGCTGGCCTTAACCCTGCCAACGGGGTCATTCGATGGGAAGCGCCGATTGCTTCGCCTCGCGGGGTTAATGACATTGAAAGGCTTGTTGATCTGGTCGGTCGGGTCAGCCGCGATGGTGACGTGGTTTGTGCCAGGGCGTTCCAAACCAGTGTGGGCTGTCTCAATACGCTTCGCGGCAGCCTTATCTGGACCAAGCCCGCGAACGGCGCACAAGGCGTTCATGGCGACGACACGCGCATTTTTGGCACCGAATCTGATGGCGTAGTGCAGGCCTGGCGTCGTTCCGACGGAGAACGTGCTTGGACCACGGAAGCGTTACGCTACCGCAGCTTGACCGCGCCGTTGGTCGTTGGCCGTTCAGTCGCAGTAGGCGACTATGCAGGCATCATTCATCTCCTATCGCGAGACGATGGTTCGCTCCTTAATCGGCTCACTACCGATGGTTCGGCAATTGCGTCAGCTCCCGTGCTGATTGGCAACACGTTGGTAGCGTTGACGCGCAATGGTGGGATTTACGGTTTTGCGCCCGAATAAACACATATTCGACTCACTGCAGATAGTCGTTAAATGAATGACCAGCTGGTCACATGAAAAGTAAAAATGAAACCCGTTATTGCCTTGGTTGGCCGCCCCAATGTAGGCAAATCCACATTATTTAATCGACTGACAAAAACGCGCGATGCCATCGTCGCGGATTATGCGGGGCTGACCCGAGATCGCCACTACGGCAACGGTAATTTAGGCTCTCACGAGTACATCGTCATTGATACGGGCGGCTTCGAGCCTGATGCCCAAAGCGGCATTTACAAGGAAATGGCCAAGCAAACCCGTCAGGCGGTTGCCGAGGCTGATGTGGTTATTTTCGTCGTGGACGCTCGTGCAGGCGTCAGTGCGCAAGACCACGACATTGGCAAATATCTCCGTAAGTTGAGCAAACCGACGGTGCTGACGGCTAACAAAGCAGAAGGCATGCTCGAAGGTGTTCAGCTGTCTGAGTTCTTCGAGCTGGGTTTGGGTCAGGTATTGGGCGTGTCTGCTGCACACGGGCAGGGCATGCAGACGCTGGTTGACACGGCGCTGGAAGTGCTTCATCTACCAGAAACTGACGAGAACTCCGAACCGCATGATCCGTCCGTCATCAAATTAGCAGTCGCAGGCAGACCCAACGTCGGTAAGTCAACTTTGATCAACACTTGGCTAGGCGAAGAGCGACTGGTTGCGTTTGACTTGCCGGGTACAACGCGCGACGCAATTTCTGTACCCTTTGAGCGTGCGGGGCAAAAGTTCGAAGTGATAGACACTGCGGGCTTGCGCCGCAAGGGCAAAGTCTTTGAGGCAATTGAAAAATTTTCAGTTGTCAAAACGTTGCAGGCGATTGAAAACTGCAACGTAGCATTGCTGCTGCTTGATGCCACGCAGGGCGTGACAGACCAGGATGCGCATATTGCGGGGTACATCTTAGAAAGTGGACGTGCGGTGGTTTTGGCGATCAACAAATGGGACGCAGTAGATTCTTATCAACGGGAAACTCTGGCAAGATCAGTCGAAACACGCCTGGGGTTTTTAAAATTTGCATCTATCCATTACATATCAGCCGTCAAACGCCAAGGTTTAGGTCCAGTGTGGAAATCCATTGCCCAAGCGCATGCGTCTGCAAACTGCAAAATGTCGACGCCCGTTTTAACTCGTTTGTTGTTAGAAGCGGTTCAATTTCAGCAGCCGCAGCGCGTGGGCGTGTTCCGGCCAAAATTGCGTTACGCTCATCAGGGCGGCATGAACCCCCCGATCATCATCGTGCATGGCAACTCACTCGAACACGTCAGCGAGTCTTACAAGCGCTACCTTGAAGGGCGTTTTAGAAAAGAGTTTGATCTGACAGGTACGCCGATGCGGATTCAAATGAAAACGTCGACAAACCCCTTCAAAGATAAGGAATCGTTTTAAGACTACACGTCGCCGTTTAGCGATGTGATATTGTTACTGCTTATCAACTCTTGAACACGGAATATATCGTGAGCAATAACAAAGGTCAGTTACTTCAGGACCCTTTTCTCAACACGTTAAGACGAGAGCACGTACCTGTTTCGATTTATCTCGTCAACGGTATCAAACTTCAGGGTCAAATTGAATCCTTTGACCAATATGTTGTTTTGTTGCGCAACACCGTGACCCAAATGGTTTATAAGCATGCCATTTCCACCATTGTGCCTGGTCGGGCCGTGAACTTCACAGCAGTTGACCCAGAAGAAAGCACACCAAACTGAGTTCACATAACTTGTTAGATGTGATCAGACCGCTGGCTATTTTGGTCGGTGTTGACTTTGGCTTGCCGAATTTTGACCGAGAGCTCCAAGAGCTGTCCCAGCTCGCGCAAACCGCAGGCTTGAACCCTGTGGAGCGCGTGAGCTGTAAACGTCGTGCACCAGACGCTGCATTGTTTATTGGCAGCGGGAAAGCCGATGAAATAAAAATGCTGGCCCAGCAGCTTGGTGCGACTGAAATCTTGTTCGACCAAGCACTCAGTCCCGCTCAGCAGCGTAACCTTGAGCGTCATCTGGAATTGCCGGTTAATGATCGAACCCTGTTGATCCTGGAAATATTCGGCCAACGCGCTCGCAGCCATGAGGGTAAGTTGCAGGTCGAGTTGGCCCGGCTCCAGTATTCTTCAACCCGGCTTGTGCGGCGCTGGTCTCACCTTGAACGCCAAACTGGCGGTGCAGGCGTTCGCGGAGGTCCTGGCGAGAAGCAGATTGAATTGGACAAACGAATGATTGGCGAAGCCATCAAACGTTGTAAAGAGCGTCTTTCTAAGGTGAAAAAGCAACGCCAAACCCAGCGCCGTCAGCGAGGCAGAAGGCAAGCCTTCAACATTTCGTTGGTTGGTTATACCAATGCGGGCAAATCGACGCTGTTTAATGCGCTGACAAAAGCGAAAACTTATGCAGCAGACCAGCTCTTCGCCACGCTGGACACGACCACCAGGCAACTTTACCTGGGCGATGCGCAGCGATTGGTGTCGCTGTCAGATACGGTCGGTTTTATTCGCGACTTGCCGCACGGGCTGGTAGAAGCGTTTGCGGCCACCTTGCAAGAAGCGGCTGACGCAGATTTACTTATTCACGTTGTTGACGCGTCAAACCCCGACTACCTGCAGCAAATCGAGCAGGTTCAGCGGATCCTGGAAGAAATCGGAGCCGCTGACGTGCAGCAAATTCTTGTGTTCAACAAGCTCGATGCGCTTGAAAAGTCACGCTGGCCGCCGCATCTCTGCGACATGTTTGAGGTCAAAGATGCGTTCTCCCAGACCACCCGGCGTGTCGAACGGGTCTTCGCAAGTGCCCAGACCTGTGAAGGTTTGCCTGCCCTCAGGCAGTTGTTGTCTGACCATGCTGCACGAGCGCTGGCGGTTGATACCCCCGGAACATTTGAGGTCGTTGGCCAGTAGTCGATTTGAATTGTGCACAATTGCGAAACATTGAAAAAAGCGAGCAAGATTTCATGAACCTGAACCCCGTGATGCAGACGTTGACGACATGGCCATCCAGACTCAAACACCGAACCCTCGGCATGTTTAACTTAAATGACAACCGCTGGGGCCGTGACGGAGAAAAATCGCCGTCTGATAGTGCTCCAGACGAGCCAAAACCTGGTGCGGCTCCTGAAAGTCCAAAGCCATCGCCAGAACAGCGTCCCAAGCCTAAAGGCCCCAATCAAGGGCCACCTGACTTAGATGAGCTGTGGCGCGATTTCAATAAAAAATTAAACGGCTTGTTTGGTAGTAATAAAAACACAAGAGGCAGAAACTCCGGCTTGCCAACAGGCGGCAATGGTGGCGGTAACAACGGCGCGGGCGGTGGTTTTCAGCCGGATATGAAAAGTGCAGGTATTGGTGCAGGTTTGATTGCGGGTGTCGCTTTACTGATTTGGCTGGGCACTGGCTTTTTTATCGTGCAAGAGGGTCAGCAAGCGGTAATTACCCAGTTTGGTAAATACAACGCCACAGTCGGCGCCGGTTTTAATTGGCGTCTCCCTTACCCCATTCAACGCCATGAGGTATTGTTTGTCACGCAAATTCGTACCGTTGAAGTTGGCCGTGATGCTGTGATCAAGGCAACCGGTCTGCGCGAATCTGCCATGTTGACTGAAGACGAAAATATAGTCGAGATCAAGTTTGCAGTGCAGTACCGACTCAGTGATGCACGGGCTTTCCTGTTTGAAAGTAAAGACCCTGCTTCCAGCGTACTGCAAGCGGCTGAGACGGCTGTTCGCGAAGTCGTCGGAAAGATGAAAATGGATTCGGCGCTGGGCGAAGAGCGCGATGTCATTGGGCCGCGCGTGCGCGTGTTGATGCAAACAATTCTTGATCGTTACAAAGTAGGCGTTGAAGTGGTGGGCATTAACATGCAGCAAGGCGGCGTTCGCCCACCCGAACAGGTCCAACCGGCTTTTGACGATGTGCTCAAGGCGGGACAAGAACGCGAAAGAGCCAAAAACGAAGCGCAGGCCTATGCCAACGATGTGATTCCGCGTGCAGTGGGTTCGGCGTCTCGGTTGAAAGAAGAATCAGATGCCTACAAAGCCCGAATTGTGGCCCAGGCACAGGGTGATGCGCAACGTTTCAGATCAGTGCTTGCGGAGTACCAAAAAGCGCCGCAAGTGACACGCGACAGGATGTACATCGACACGATGCAACAGGTTTACGGTAACGTGACCAAAGTCATGATCGAATCGCGCCAAGGCTCTAACCTTCTTTACATGCCGCTGGACAAGCTGATGCAAATGACGGGCTCCGGTGGGGCTGCGGCACCCATTGACCCGATTCTTGGTGCGACCTCGGGCAGCACGCCAACCCCAACACCCGCGCCCACTCCAGCGCCCGCGGCAGACGTTCGCGCACGTGACTCCAGAACCCGTTAAGGAAAAAAAGTGAACAAAGTCGGATTTATTGCATCGTCGCTTTTGGTGTTGTTGGCCCTTGCAAGCTCGATGTTTTTTGTCGTTGACCAGCGCCAATTTGGCGTGGTTTATGCGCTTGGCCAGATCAAGGAAGTCATCACTGAACCGGGCTTGAAATTTAAACTTCCCCCACCTTTTCAGGACGTGAAATACCTGGACAAACGGTTGTTAACGCTGGACAGCACCGACACCGACCCGGTATTGACAGCCGAGAAACAGCGCTTGGTCATTGATTGGTATTTGCGCTGGCGCATCACCAATCCGTCTGAATACATTCGTGCCATTGGTGTTGATGAAAAAGCCGGCGCAAATCAGCTTAGTCGCGAAGTGCGCAATGCATTTCAAGACGAAATCAGCAAGCGCACGGTCCGTGAACTGATCTCAACCAAGCGCGAAACACTCATGGTAGAAGTGCAGCGCCAAGTACAGGACAACGTCAAAAGCAAAAGCTGGGGAATTGAAATTGTTGACGTTCGCCTGACACGTGCAGACTATGTTGACGCCATCACCGAATCCGTTTATCGCCGCATGGAGGCCGAACGCAAGCGTGTCGCCAATGAGTTGCGCTCTACTGGCGCTGCTGAGGGCGAGAAAATCCGAGCGGACGCTGACCGCCAACGCGAGGTCACGATTGCCAACGCTTACCGCGAAGCCCAAAAAATAAAGGGTGAAGGCGACGGTGAAGCTGCCAAAACGTACGCGGAATCGTTCGGTAAAGATCCGCAATTTGCCCAGTTTTATCGCAGCTTAGAAGCTTATAAAGCCACGTTCAATAAAAAGAGCGATGTGATGGTGCTTGACCCGTCCTCTGAGTTCTTCAAGACCATGCGTGGTGCAGGTCCTGCCACTCCTGCGGCATCGTCCAAAAAATAGTTTGTTTAACGGACACTTTCACCTGTTGTTTTAGGTTTGCGGGCAAGGTTTTTTGGCCCGACTTGCAAGCAGGGCCTAGGCGGACTCCAAAATAGCGGACGAAGCCCAGTAAAATCATGCTTTTTACTGCGCACTTAAAACCACATGCCCGCCTGGTCGTCATCATGGCAATTGCCGGATCAAATTGCCGATGTACTGCCTTCTGAAGCGCGTCACATTGAAGAGCTCCGCCGTTTGTGGCTAGACACCGCGCGCAGCTACGGGTATGAGCTGGTCATGCCGCCAATGCTCGAGCACATTGAATCACTGCTCACGGGTACCGGCGAGGCGCTTGATCTGCAGACCTTCAAACTTGTAGACCAGTTGTCGGGTCGCACGCTTGGCCTGAGGGCCGACACCACCTCACAAGTCGCCCGTATCGATGCACACCTTTTAAACCGCAGCGGCGTGGCACGCTTGTGCTACTGCGGCCCGGTGCTCCACACCAGAGCTGACCGCCCGCATGCTACCCGCGAGCCTTTGCAATTTGGCGCAGAAATCTACGGGCATTCCGGGCCTGAGGCGGACCTTGAAGCGCAATTGTTGGCACTCAAAGGTTTGAGTGCGTCAGGCGTCAAGGTTTTGAGGGTTGACATGGCTGACATACGCATCGTCAACAGCCTGCTGCAAGGCACCAGCATCGGCAGTAAAACATTGGCTCAGATTCACGCGGCATTGGCGACCAAAGACGCTTCAGAATTGAACTGTTTAACCGCCAGCGTGAAAGAATTGCCTTCGGCGTCGCGTCAAGACTTGCTCACCCTGCTCCAGTTGTATGGCGACATCAACGTGCTGGATGAGGCTAAAAAGTCATTGCAGCCCAATAAACACCTGAACGAGGCGCTACAAAATTTGAAGTGGCTGGCTTCCCATGTCGACGCTCTGGCAACGGTCAGCTTTGACTTGGCCGATTTGCGTGGCTATGCCTACTACAGCGGCACACGCTTTGCCATCTATGGTCATGGGGCTGAGCTGGTGCGGGGTGGGCGTTACGATGAGATTGGCGCGGTTTTTGGTCGCAACAGGCCCGCAGCGGGCTTTAGCCTGGACTTGAAGGAACTTGTTGGCGTGTTGCCGCCGCGCCCGCTCAAAGCTGCCGTTCGCGCGCCCTGGGCTGAAGACGCCGAGCTCAGTGTTGCCATATCAAACTTGCGTGAAAAGGGCGATACCGTGGTTTGCGTACTGCCGGGTCATGAGCATGAAGTCAATGAGTTTGACTGCGACCGAGAGCTGGTCTTGGTGCAAGGCCAATGGACAGTGACCAGCATCGCCAAACTTGCTTAAACGCTTAACTTTCCAATCTAAACCTTTAACTTCTCCCAGATGATGACAAACAAACAAGCCGCCACTGCTGGACGCAACGTCGTGGTCGTAGGTACCCAATGGGGCGATGAAGGCAAGGGCAAGCTGGTTGACTGGCTGACTGAATCCGCCCACGGCGTGGTGCGGTTCCAAGGTGGTCACAATGCTGGCCACACGCTGGTGATCAACGGCATAAAAACCGCGCTTAACCTGATCCCCAGCGGCATCATGCGCCCCGGTGTGAAGTGCTACATCGGTAACGGTGTCGTGTTGTCTGTAGCGCACTTGTTCAAAGAGATTGCGCAGCTTGAGTCACAAGGCGTTGAAGTACGCAGTCGACTGCGCATCAGTGAGGCATGCCCGCTCATTTTGCCCTTTCATGCCGCGCTAGATGCGGCACGTGAAGCTTTGCGAGAGCAGGGCGGTTCAGAAAAAATCGGCACCACCGGCAAAGGCATTGGCCCGGCTTACGAAGACAAAATTGCCCGCCGGGCCCTGCGTGTACAAGACCTTAAACACCCTGAGCGCTTTGCCAACAAACTGCGCGAGTTGCTCAAGTTGCACAACCATGTGCTGACAACTTATTTAAACGCGCCAGCCATTGATTTTGACGCGACCTACCAAGAGGCGATCAGCCACGCCGAGCAGCTCTTGCCCATGATGGCAGATGTGTCGAGGGAGTTGAACGATGCCCATAAAGCGGGTGCTAATTTGTTGTTTGAAGGTGCGCAGGGTACGCTGCTTGACGTGGATCATGGGACCTATCCTTATGTCACGTCCAGCAACTGTGTGGCAGGTAACGCCGCTGCGGGCTCGGGTGTCGGCCCCGGCATGCTGCACTACGTGTTGGGCATCACCAAAGCCTATTGCACGCGGGTGGGTGGCGGGCCTTTCCCGACAGAGCTGGACTGGCAAACACCTGGAACACCGGGCTACCACATGAGCACAGTGGGCGCTGAGCGCGGTGTGGTTACCGGCCGTTATCGCCGTTGCGGCTGGTTTGATGCGGCGCTGCTCAAGCGGTCGGCTCAGGTCAATGGCCTGAGCGGTTTATGCATCACCAAGCTTGATGTGTTGGATGGCATTGACAAACTGCTGCTCTGCACCGGCTACACACTAGACGGCGAGACGACCGACATTTTGCCCATGGGTGCCGACGACATTGCCCGCTGCCAGCCGATTTACGAAACGCTCGACGGTTGGAAAGACGTGACAGTCGGCATCACCGACTATGACAAATTACCCCTCAACGCGCGTTTGTATTTGCAGCGTATCGAGCAAGTCACAGGCGTACCGATTGCAATGGTATCGACCAGCCCTGACCGCGACCACACCATCATGCTGGCCCATCCTTATGTGGCTGAATAAACTATTTAAGATATAAAAATGCCTCTAGCCCCTGATATTCGGGGATAACTAGCTATTAAATAAGGAGCAACATCTATGTTGACAGAAGATGGCAAACACCTCTACGTGAGCTACGACGAATACCACAGTCTGATCGAAAAACTCGCCATCAAGGTGCATCAATCAGGCTGGCAATTCGACACTATTTTGTGCCTGGCACGTGGCGGCATGCGTCCTGGCGACATTTTGTCTCGCATTTTTGACAAGCCGCTGGCCATCATGTCTACCAGCTCTTATCGTGCCGATGCCGGCACGACCCAAGGTGCACTCGACATTGCCCGATTCATCACCACGCCCAAAGGCGAAATAGCCGGTAGGGTGCTGCTGGTTGATGATTTGGCTGACACCGGCCACACGCTAAACGCCGTGATTCACCAGCTCAAGCACAATTACGCCCCCATTACTGAGCTGCGCAGTGCCGTGATATGGACCAAGGGTGTCTCAACTTTTCATCCCGACTATTCGGTTGAGTTGCTGCCTACCAACCCTTGGATACATCAGCCGTTTGAAAGCTACGACGCGCTGTCGCCCACAGAGTTGCTGGCAAAGTGGAAGATATAGCCCCCACGCTTGCCCACTTCGTGTGGCCGCTGCACCTGCGGCCTGGCAAAGCCAGTCCCGCGGCCCCTACTTGAAGGGGACAAGGGCTTGCCGTTAATATCTGACGATGAGTGATTCACCGCCCCAACTCCCCACAGCCTTAATCCACCACCCCTATCAGCCGCCCGCTGGCTTTGAGGCTGTACCGCCTGCCGTTCACCGCGCATCTACGGTTATCTTTCCGAACGTGGCTGCGCTACGCACGCGCGATTGGAAGCACAAGACGGGCTATACCTACGGCCTGCATGGCACGCCGACGACCTTTTTGTTAGAGGAGCGGATTGCCACGCTTGAAGGGGGTAAATTTTGCACCCTGGTGCCCAGCGGCCTGGCCGCTGTGGTGCTGGTCGGCATGGCGTTGTTAAAAACTGGCGACGAATTGCTGATACCCGACAACGCCTACGGCCCGAACAAGGCATTTGCCGATGGCGAGCTGTTGGCGTGGGGCATTACCCACCAGTTTTATGACCCCATGGACCCGGCTGACCTCGCCAGCAAGCTCAGTGCGCGGACGCGATTGGTTTGGTTGGAGGCACCGGGCAGCATCACGCTGGAGTTTCCTGACTTGCCAGCGCTGGTTGCCGTCGTAAAAGCCCATCAAAACGCCCATCCGCAGGGCATCGTCACTGCACTGGACAACACTTGGGGCGCTGGCATTGCTTTCAATGCATTCGCGCTGGGCGCTGACATTTCAGCCCACGCGCTGACCAAATACCCCAGTGGCGGGGCTGATGTGTTGATGGGATCGGTTGTCACGCAAAGCGAAGCACTGCACCACCTGATTCACTTTTGCCACATGCGCGTAGGCTATGGCGTGGCAGGCAATGACTGCGAACTGATTCTGCGCGGGTTGAACTCAATAGCGCTGCGCTACACCGCGCAAGACGCTGCCACCCGCTCGTTGGCCACATGGATGCAAAGCCAGCCGCAGGTTGCCGCCGTACTGCACCCATCGCTGCCCGAGTCGCCCGGTCATGACAACTTCAAGCGTGACTGTGTGGCGGCCGCGTGCTTGTTCAGCATCGTTTTCAAGCCTGAATTGACGCAGCTTGAAGTCGATCAATTTTGCGACCGCCTCAAACTTTTTAAACTAGGCTACAGCTGGGCTGGGCCAATGAGTTTGTGCGCCCCCTACGGCATGGCGGCGCTGCGTACAACGCCTTGGCGGCATAAGGGCGGTTTAGTGCGGTTTTCAGTCGGGTTAGAAGCCGTCGAAGATTTGCAGGCCGACCTGTCGCAGGCGCTCGCCTTGATGCATTACAGTTAGGGCAACTTACAAACGAAAGCAGCCTGTGGCAACTCCGAATTATGGTTACGAAAAGCGTCAAAAAGAGCTGGCTAAAAAGCGCAAAAAAGAAGACAAATTAAAGCGCAAGGCTGAAGGCAAGCCAGATGAGCCAGATGAGCCAGAAGATGGCGAAGAAGTCGAAGGCGGTGAGCCAGCGCCTGACAGTCAAACGGGTGTGCCACCGGCTGCCTGAGCTTGGCAGACGATTGATTGGCAATTTTTGACCTTTTTCTCTTCTAAAGGTACTGCGGCCCTTTAATTACGGGTGCAGGCAGCTATTTATTTTGTAGCATCAAAGTATTCATCAACTCCCAGCCATCAACCTAGGCATATTCCCCACCGCAGCTTTGGCATAGGTCTTGAACTTCTCCAAAATTGCCATCTTCTCCTTATCCTGCGGGTCAACTGAGGCGATGATTTTGCCGAAGCCGTCGAGGCGGCTGTTGTGAATCCAGGTACGTAGCGCTTTGTCTTGGTTCCAGGCAAATTGATTCATCATGCTGACCATGGTTGAATGTGGGTAACTCTTTACGCTGTCGGGGAAGGGTACGGGGGCGCACAGTTTGTTCTTGGTGGCATCGTCTTCGTAGTGCGCCTCTACATAAGCTAACAGCGCTGCGCTGAAGCTGGCTAGCGGCATGCGAACCAATTGCAGCGTGATTTTGCCTTCTTGAAAAATCGGGAGGGTTGGGCGCTTTTCAACCGCTGACGCGGTGCAGTCGACGCAGACCGTGTCGGCTGGCATGGCAACCTTACCTTGGGCCAACACCAGAGCGTCACGCTCAACCGCATGTACATGGCCCAAGCGAATCACGTTTTTGATTTTGCGCAACACCTCGACTTCGCCTTTTGACATGGTGGCGTAGTGAAACATGCTGGGCTTGTGGTCGGGGTAGATGCGCAGCATGGCCTCACATGCTTCCAGCCGCTCGAATAAGTCGTCGATCGACGCGGCTTTGGCAAAGCACGCCATCAAGTTGGCTTGGCCGCCTATGGCGTCGTTAAAAAACTCCATTCCCGGCTGCGTGTGCAAGCGGTTGATCAGGTACGAATCACGCGGCATGACCCAACTGATACTGTCGGGTGCTGCGCCAGAGTTGATCAGCCACACGCCCACGTCCATCGCCGTTTTACCGGCGCCAATGATGGTGAAATGCTTCGGGCGCTTCTCAGGCTTGCCTTGCCACAGCTGAGCCAAGCCGCTCGGCGTAACCAGCCAAGCGTCGTCGGCTACTTTGAACTTCGGGGTGTGGGTCGTCGGCACGGTGGTGCCGTAGTAGGTGGCATCCACTGTTTTTTTGCGCACCGTGACTTGCGTTTGCTCGCCCGACAAAATCGATACAAACCTACCTTCACCCATGTAGTCACACATGGGGTGGTAACTCACGCGACCGCTGGGCAGCAGCGTTTGGTGCATCACTTTGTCAAAATAGCTGGAAACTTCAGCGCCCGAGGCCAACTCATAGCAGCCTTGGTTAGAGCCAAACGTGTCTTTGCGGTTTGTGCCCAAGGCCATCGAATTAACGCCATAAAAGCTAGAGGGCTGGTGTAGCGCCACAAACGGGTATGCATCGTTCCAGTGGCCGCCGGGTTTGCCGTGGCGGTCAATGATGGTGATATGCGCATCAGTTTCAGCCAGCAGCGTATCGGCAAAAGCCAGGCCTACGGCGCCAGCACCTATCACCAGGTAGTCGGTTTGAAACTGCTTCATTTGGTCGTCTTTTAAGTAATTTTGATGGGTTGACCGGATTTTTAGGCTGTGGCCCACGGAATAAACGGCTCGATAGCTACTCTATTGATAGCAAAATCAGCTCGCGGCAAGTATCTGTGCCGCCAGCACGCCCATCGCCTCCGCACTGCGATCAGCCGGTGCTACCCGCATGCTGGCACCGTACTGCGCAAAATTGCGCTTCATGGACTGCAGATACACCGGGTCATAGTGGTGAACCAACAGTTCGCGCACCACGCTGGCAATGTCGCCGCTGCGTGAGCGGTTTTGCCAGTCTGAGACCACCTCTTTCCCGCGTGCCTGGGTGAGCGCACCAAGCCGCTCACAGAAAAAGTCGGTGTCTTTGACGAAAAAATCGTAGTCTTCCAGCAACAAGGCGACCCGTTCGTCTTCAGTTAAATCCAGTTGCAGGCATGGCGCGGCGCGCATGGCGGTGATCAACCCTTCAGGTATGGCGACATTGCCGACTTTTTTACTTTCGCTTTCAATGTAAACAGGCCGACCGGGATGAAAGCTTTTGAGTGTTGACCAAATCAGGGTGTCGTAGGCTTTTTGGCTGGGTTGCGGCTTGCCGGGTATCAGCCCGAGGACGGATGAGCGGTGGTTGGCCAGTGCCTCCAAATCCAGCACTTGAGCACCATGCGCGCCCAGGGCTTGCAGCAAACGGGTTTTGCCCGAACCGGTGGTACCGCAAATCACGCGGTAGTTTTGACTGGCCGCAAGTTGCGGTAAATCAGCTACCAGTGCGGCTCTGAAGGCCTTGTAGCCGCCATCCACCAACGTCACGTTAAAGCCAATCTGGTCCAAGATCAATGCCAGCGAGCCGCTGCGTTTACCGCCGCGCCAGCAGTACACCAGCGGCTGCCAGTCACGCGGTTTGTGAATCACGTCACGCTCCAAGTGGCGAGCGATGTTTTTGGCCACCAGCGCCGCACCGCGCTTTTTGGCATCAAACGCGCTGATTTGTTTGTACTCAGTGCCGACTTGTTGGCGTTCTTCGTTGTTCAGGCTGGGCCAGTTGATGGCGCCGGGTAGGTGGTCTTCGGCAAATTCGCCTTCGCTGCGGGCATCGATCACGTCACAAAATTGGCCCAGCTGGCATAACGCGTCTTGCGCTGAAATTTTAATCAAGCTCATTTCAGGAGTTTTTTCAGTTCAGGCCATACATTGGCCAGCATTTTGGGCTGCGCTTGCTCGTTAGGGTGGATCCGGTCCGCCTGGAACTGCCCCGCCACGTCAGGCACATCCGCCACGCCCGCCAGGAAGAAGGGCATCAGCGCCACCTTTTCAGCCTGGGCAACTTTGGCGAAAAGACCTGAGAACGTTGCGCCATATGCACCGCCGTAGTTGGGCGGCACCTGCATGCCCAAGAGCAACACCTTGGCACCCGCTTTTTTGGCGGCTTGGGTCATAGCGGTCAAATTACTCTGGGTCATGTCCAGCGGCAGGCCGCGCAGGGCATCGTTACCGCCCAGTTCTATCACCACAATGCTGGGTTTGTGGGTGTTCAGCAAGGCCCCCAAGCGCGAACGACCGCCCGACGTCGTATCGCCACTGATGCTGGCATTGACAACTTTTTCGGCTTTTTTCTCAGCTACAAGTTGCTTTTCTAGCAGGCTCACCCAGCCAGTACCCCGGCGCAAGCCATATTCAGCACTGAGTGAATCGCCAACAATCAAAATGGTATTGGCCGCAGTTGCCTGAACTGGCAGGGCAAGCGCACCTATCACCGTCAACGCCAGCAGCGGTTTAAAACCTTTCGTGCTAAATCTGCCCCAGAGCTTGGTAAGCTTCGCGGGGTAAAAGTGATTGAAATCCAAAGTTTTTAACAAGGCCGTCATGTCTGTCTCCAGTGTTCCCAGCGATTCAATTGTTGCCGTAGAGCATATATTCAAGTCCGTCAGTGACTCCACTGGCGCATTGACTATTTTGCGCGATATTGATTTTTCGCTTGCCCCCCGCGAAACCGCTGCCATCGTGGGAGCGTCCGGCTCTGGCAAAAGCACCCTGTTGTCGATCATTGCCGGGCTGGACACGCCCACCAGCGGCACGGTACGGCTGGCGGGGCAAGACATTTTTGCCATCAGCGAAGACGACCGGGCGGCTTTGCGTGCGCAAAAGGTCGGCTTTGTGTTTCAGAGCTTTCAATTAATGGGCAATTTGACAGCGCTTGAAAACGTCATGCTGCCGCTGGAGTTGTCAGGCACTAAAAACGCCAGAGCTATGGCATTGGAGATGCTCAAACGTGTGGGCTTGGGCGAACGGTTATCGCACTACCCTAAGGTACTGTCGGGTGGTGAACAGCAACGCGTAGCGCTTGCCAGGGCCTTTGTGGTGCAACCGGCGGTGCTCTTGGCCGACGAGCCGACCGGCAGCCTGGACTTTGCCACGGGCGAGACAGTTATGCAGCTGATGTTTGAGTTAAACCGCGAGCTGGGCACGACATTGGTATTGGTCACACATGACAAGGCGATAGCCGCCAGGTGCGAGCGGCGCATTGTGATTGAAGCCGGGCAGATAAAAGCTGATTGAAGGTAACGGGGTATTGGTCTTGTATTGGTCATGCATCAAATGCTGTTCGGGTGTTTTATGGGCCAAAATCCCTTATAAAACATAGGCTAGCAGCTCCTGAAAACGTAGCAAATAGCGTTATCACCTTGATACCGCCCTGACACTGGCTACTTTTGGGGAGCGACGGTTGTTGGAGGTGGTCGGCCCAACCCGGATTGTTTGAGCAAACCGCCTACTGTTCCGGACCACAGCTCGAATAATCCTTCGGTCTTTCGGGTCTGAACCCAGCTTTCCCACCGCGTGCTGGCAAAAGCCGGGTCACGTCCGATCATGCTGTCCTGTGCGATGCCGACAGACATCTTGCCGCCGCCCCTGCCCGGACCACTGCCTGCTTTTTTGTCACTGATCAATTTTTTAATGGTGTTTTGGATTTGTACCAACTCTGCCTGAGCCGTAGGCGCAAAGTTGTAAATCAGCCAGCGTCTGCCTTTTGGGGCCGCTTGCAGCCCCAGGCTGATGGCGAGCGGATTTGTATCGGCTTGTATGCCCGTACCTGTATCTGACAGGCTCAAAGGGATTTTCTTGTTGATGTCGTCAAACGAAGAGGCTCCATTGGGAACGACCGTTACTTCCAGCACCGGTGCGCTGCCGGGCGGCGGCGTCAAGCGTGCATCAATTTGAATGGCAATGGTGAATTCGGCAGGTTTGGCATCCAACAGCTGTGCATTGAGGTTAAGCAGCCTGGGAATGGACGACACAGGAATGCCAGAGCAAGCCGTTAACAACGCGCAAACCATTGCCAGACTCAGCGACAACGTCAACAGCAGCGCGAACCGAAGGTTGCAGAACTGGCGTCGTGATATCAAGTGGTGCATAGACAAGTGTGAAGTCATTTAAATGGCTTTTATTATTTAACAACATTTAATTGAGAAAATTGACGAGGTTTTAGACTGCCAGCCTGCTCATTTATCGACTAACCCCGAAAATGTGCATGGTTTTGGCGAGTGAAAAGCCACGTTATTGTCGATACCGGCCCGCTGGTGGCGCTGCGGAACCGCAACGACACCCATCACAAATGGGTCGTACAACAGTCGGGTGATATTGAGCCACCCATGCTGACCTTTCAAGCCGTGTTGGCAGAGGCCACCTACCTGACACGAGCCGTGCCTGGTGCGCGCGCGGATGCGGTCTATCGTAAAAACGGATGTCAAGTTATCCATGTTACTCCCCCCTAAAATCGTCTGCGGCCCAATAAATTCCTTTGCGAGCAGCTATTTAAAATATAGCAAAATGGAACTAGCAAGAAGCGCTACATGGGTACGGGGATAATCACGAGATGTCTTTAACCTCTAAAAATCTCTTCGGCTTTCACGCGGTTGGCGTGCGTATTAAAACCGCACCTAAATCTGTATACGAAGTCTTTTATGACGTTCAGCGTCGTGATGCGCGCATGCGTACTTTCATTGACCGTGCGCGCGACAGCGGTATCAAGCTGGTCGAGTCTGACGGGCTGCGCCTGGCAAAAATGTGCGGCAGCCATGGCCATCAGGGTGTCGTGGCGCGGGTCGATGCGCTGGCGCAGGTCACGTCGCTTGATGAGTTACTTGAAAATCTGGAAGCGTCCGGTATTACAAACCCGTTGCTGCTGGTGCTGGACGGCGTGACCGACCCGCATAACCTGGGGGCTTGTTTGCGAGTGGCCGATGGCGCGGGCGCGCACGCGGTGATAGCGCCCAAAGACCACGCGGCGGGCATCAGCGCCATCGTCTCTAAAGTTGCCAGCGGCGCGGCAGAGACGATGCCGTACTTTATGGTGACCAACCTGGCACGAACGCTGAATGAACTGAAAGAGCGCAACATCTGGATAGCAGGCGCATCTGATGATGCTGAAAAAACCATTTATGACGTCGACTTGACGGGGCCGGTCGCCTTGGTGCTAGGTGCTGAAGGCGAGGGCATGCGCCAGCTGACCCGTAAAACCTGCGACGCGCTGGTCAGCATTCCGATGCACGGGGCGGTTGAAAGCTTGAATGTGTCGGTAGCCAGTGGCGTATGCCTGTACGAAGCGCTGCGTCAGCGGCGTTAAAAATTTATCTGCATTACGGCCATCAGTACAGCATTTATACAGCGCTAAAAACGGCCCTAAAACAGATAGCCGCCAACACGCCTGAGCACCACCTCAGCGTCGGCATACCGACCCAGCCCATGCAGGCTTTTAGCCATGGCAATGTCACTGCGCACTTTTAAATCGGTGCTGATCGCCAGGGCTTCTGCCGCACTTAATCCTGTTGTAGTTTGCGCTAAAGCGCGCAGCTGTGCCGACTTTCCGGGCAGTCCTGCCGCCGTGTAGAGCAGCGACAGTTCAGTCAGGCCACGGGCTTTTTCAATGCCAGATTTAGCGTTTAGCTGGTTTTGCAGGGCGCTGGCTACGGCCTCAAACTGCTCTTGGGTACTGCCATCAGACAACTGGGCAATGCTGCGCAGCCACATGGCACGCTCTGGCAGGCTGGTGTTATTGGTAGCCAACGCCAATGCAGACTCCAAGCTCTTGCTTGCTTTATCGAACTGGCCGGTTTGAATTTTGGCCTGGTGGTCAATCGCCAACAGGCGGGCCTGTACCCAGGCATCAGGCGACTGCTTCAACAGATCTTCTATTTGAGCTGCATTTGCTCTGGCCTTTGTCCACTGGCCGGTTTTGGCGCGGGCTGTGGTTTCATGTTGCAGCACCTCAGCCATTGACAGGGTCAACTCGCCCGAACCCGCAGGCGTTTGGGCACTGTTTGCAGCTTTCAATGATTCTTCGCCCATTGATAAAAACATGCGCGGCACGCTGGGTGCCAGCTGGCTGTTGCGACTCAAAATGACCGCGACCTGACCGAGCAACAGGGCACGCTCTTGCGGATTGGTCATGGCCTGGAGTTTTACCCTGAGGTCATCGGCCGCTTGGCGCGCTTGGCTGCCACTCAGCCCTTGCAGAGACCAGGCTTGTACTTTTAACCGGGCCACGTCTAAGGCAGTGGCCAACTGGGCGTCAGTGGTCGGGTTAAGGTTGCCCGCCAGGATGTCTAACAACTCGCGCGCTCTGCCCGCTTGACCGATTTCAGCCAGCAGCGTCGCAAGCTCTACGGTCAGTATTTGTTTGGATTGTTGAGGCACTGCATCGGCTGACCCTGCTGGTGCTGTGCCAACAGGAGCATTGGCACTTGCAGTACGTGCCTGCTGGATCAGTGCGTCGTCTACCTCAACCATTGCAGCACCTGCCGAGTCAAATGATGCATTGGCGGCCGCAGCCGCAGCCGCCTGACCCGGCGCGCCTGTTGCGCTACCGGTCACGGTGGGCATCAGCTTTTTGCCCCAAGGCATGCTAACAGCGCTGCTTGCAAGGCCGTTGTCACCAAAGGTGGCAAGCCCCGTGACCCATGCCAGCCCAAGACCCAAAACGATACCGAAAACGATCCCTACCAACAAACCGGCTTTTTTAAGCGTTCCTGATGACGCATCTTTTGACCCGTCTTTCGACCTGTCTTTGGTGTTACCCGCATTTTTCTGGGCGGCCGTGCTGGTATCCGATCGGGAAATTGCCGACGCGGCGTCATGGGTGTTCGTGGTGGTGTCGCCAGCAGGCAATGCTTGCGTTGGCAGCACAGAAACAATTTCAACCAGCAGGCCAGCCTTGATAAATCGAATTTTTTCTTCTACCGCACGGTCCAGCGCCACCGCTGTGGCGACTTTGGCGTGAGGCGTTGTGCGCAAAACGTCTATCAGCCGTTCCACTCGCTCGGGGGGCAAGCCTGCAACGCTTTGCGCCAGTTGCATGATCGACTCGAGCGTCGCCCCAGGCGGCATGCTGATGACTACATCAAAGAAGGCTACGGCGGTGTCAACACCTGAACGGTCGGGTTTTTGCACGGCAGCCCTTTGAAGGTTTGAAAAAGTAATTTGCTGAAAATAATTGTATCTAAGCGTGTGCCGTGTGCGCGTGTGGCTTTTGCCTAGGAGCCTGGGCGGCAGAAGGCGTCGAAGCGAAAATTGGCCCCAGCGATGGACAAGTTTTTGACGATTTCTTGCCAAATATCTAGATATTTGGCAAGAAATTGGCGAAAAATAGACCGCTGCGGCCAATTTGCAGCCGACGCTCCTTCTGCCGCCCAAGCTCCTAGGGCAACCAGCCCAGGTAACCCAGCATTGCGCCTGCCCCTAAAAGCCACAGCATGTGTATTTTGGTGCGCCATACCATCAACGCAGTTACCGCAGTGACCAACCACAGCGGCCAGTCCTTGGTGCTGCCGCCGTTAGCAGTGGCCAAAATCCAGCCGGTCGCGATCAGCAGCGCCACCACAATCGGCGCCATGCCTTGTTTGAATGCACGCACCGCCCTAAAGTCCCGATTGCGGTGTCCCCAGCTGGCCGCAAAGTAAGTCAGTGTTGTGCTGGGGATCAAGATGCCTGTCATGGCGATCACAACGCCCGCTAGCCCTGCAAGAACGCCGCCCGCATTAAGGCCGACGTTCCAGCCCAGCAGCGCAATAAAGAGCACATTGGGGCCTGGTGCGGCCTGAGCAATTGCAATCGATGAATTAAATTGAGCATCAGTCAGCCAGCCGTGTTGATGAACCAAAAACCGGTGCATGTCTGGTGCAGTGGTAATCGCCCCGCCTATCGACAGCAACGATAAGGACAGGTAGTGCAAAAACAAACTCACCCAATCCTGCAAACTGAGCATGGTGTGTATCGATTCAGCCATCATTAAACTTTTAATCGGGCTTTTTTGTCGAGCTACTCATCGAGCTACTCATCGAGCTACTCATCGACCTACTCATCGACCTACCCATCGATGTTCTCATCGAGCTGCTGGTCACCCAATCTTCTATAGGCGACCACACAGGCCAGCACGCCCAGTGCAGGCAGCACGTAGGCCAGTGGCCATCGCAGCAAGGCGGTGGCGACAAAGCACGCCCCACCCAGCCCGATACACATCGGCAGACTTAGCACATTGGCATGTAAAGCGCTGATCAGTTTTAGGCCCGTTGCCGCAATCAGGCCAGCTGCAACCGCGCTCATGCCGCGCAGGGCACCTTGCACGCCAGGATGACCCTCAAACTGGGCATACAGCAGTGCCAACAGCAACACAATGACCAACGGGGCTGCCAACATGCCCGCCAGCGCAGCCATCGCGCCTTTAAAGCCAAAATAACGCGAGCCAATCATCAACGACAGATTCACCACATTGGGCCCCGGCATGATTTGCGCCACGGCCCACTCTTCGACAAACTCTTCACGCGTTAGCCAGCGCTTTTTCTCCACTAATTCGCGCTGCACCACTGTCAGAACGCCGCCAAAACCCTGCAGGGCCAGCACGGTAAATGACACAAACAGATCGCTAAGTGACTTGGGCTGTGGCCTGGGTTCGTTGGTCATAGTTAGCATCACGGCATTATCACTTTTGCTTTACTGCCACACAAGGCTGCTAAACAAGTTTGCAAAACGAGCCTGGCACACAAGGCAACGCTCTTGGCAAAAATACTTGAAAATGCATTTTTAGCCACCATCACCAGCCTCAACATGACCACTGTTTTAAAAATTGATTTCGTCTCGGACGTTTCTTGTCCCTGGTGCGTGATTGGACTCAAAGCACTTGACCAGGCGTTGGCTAAGGTGAGCTCAGACATTTCTGCCGAGATTCATTTCCAGCCTTTCGAGTTAAACCCGCAAATGGGTGCTGAAGGTCAAGAAATTACCGAGCACATCACTCAAAAGTATGGCATCAGTGCTGCTCAGGCTGACGCTAACCGCGAGAACATTCGCATGCGCGGGGCGGAGCTGGGCTTCAGGTTTGCCAAGGCCAGCGACGCAGGCGGCGGGCGCAACCGCATTTACAACACGTTTGACGCGCACCGTTTGCTGCACTGGGCTGGCACGGTGAGCTTGGGCAAACAAAAAGTCCTCAAGGAGGCTTTGTTCACGGCCTATTTCACTGATGGCCAAAGCCCGGGATCACATGAGGTTCTGGTGCGTTTAGCAGGTGATGCAGGCCTGAATGCAGCACAAGCCGAAGCAGTTTTAGCTTCTGACCAATACGCCGCAGACGTGCGGGCGCAAGAACAGTTTTACAGCGTTCAGGGCATTCGCTCAGTGCCTGCAGTCATCATCAACGACAAACATTTGATTTCAGGTGGCCAGCCGGTTGAGGTGTTCGAGCAGGCTATTCGCCAAATTGCTGCCCAAACTGCCGCGCAGATGGCTGGAGCCACCAGCACCCGGATATAACAAAATTAAATAGCAGATTGCCGTGACCGCGGCTTGCCGCATGACCTAATCCCGCGCACATTGGGCGTCATGAAACACACACTGATCAAGCCTGTCCTTTTTATTGCGGCGCTTTGCTTGAGCGCGTGGGTCGGTGCACAACCACTCTCTAGCCGAGCGATCAAAATAGTGGTGCCGTTTGGTGCAGGCGGCGTGGCGGACCTAACGGCCCGTACCGTGGCGCAAAAACTTGCTGAAAACCTGGGTCAACCCGTCGTTATTGAAAACAAACCCGGCGCAGGTGGCGTTGTTGCGGGTGATGCCGTGGCTAAAGCTGAACCTGATGGCCACACGCTGCTGTTGATGTCCAACGGCACGGCGGTCAGCGCAGGACTGTTCAAGTCGCTGCCGTTTGACACCGTCAAAGACTTTGCGCCGATTTCAACCCTGGGATTTTTTGACATTGCCTTGCTGGTCCCGCAAAACTCACCGCATAAAACGCTGGCAGATTTACTGGTCTTTGCGCGTGCCAATCCAGGCAAGCTCAACATCGGCAGCATCAACATTGGCAGCACGCAAAACTTGGCAGCAGAGCTTTTTAAATCGGCAGCCAACATTCAATTGCAAATCGTCCCGTTTAATGGCACGCCAGCGGTCATCACCGCCCTGCGTGGCGGACAAATCGATGCTGCAGTTGAAATTTTGAGCCCCATGCTGCCGCAAATTTACGCCAGTGAAGTGCGCGCGCTAACGGTGCTCGGTGATAAACGATCTGTCGTGTTAAAAGATGTGCCCACCGCCGCGCAAAGCGGGGTCGCAGGGCTAAGCGCTTCGTCATGGAACGCGCTGGCTGCACCAGCTAAAACACCCAAAGACGTTGTCGCCCGGCTAAACCGCGAGGTCAAAGCTGTGCTGGAGTCGCCCGATGTTAAAAAACGCTTGCTTGAGCTGAACATTGAGGCGACATACAGCACACCCGAGCAATTGGCGACGCTGCTGTCAGCTGAAATTCGGCGCTGGTCTGATGTCATTGTCAGAGCCAAAATACCAACGCAGTGACGCGCGTGGTGCTACTTGCCGCCGTAACCCATGGTTTGCGGCAGCCACAGCACAATTTGCGGGAAACAGGTTATCGCCAACAAGAGGGCCAAGAGCATCACTAAAAACGGCCAGCCTTCTTTCATCATCTCGCTAATCGGAATACCCGTCAGTGCCTTGGTCACAAACAGAAGCATGCCAAACGGCGGATGAATCAGGCCGATCATCATGTTGAGCACGACCAGCACACCAAAATGCACCAGGTCAACGCCCAGCAGCTTGGCAGCAGGCAGCAGCATGGGTACAAACACCAGCAGCAGTACCGACACATCTAAAAAGCAACCCAAAACCAAAAACATCAGGTTGACCAGCAGCAAAAACTTGATCTGGCTTAAACCCAGGCTGTCCACCCACTGCGCCATGGCTTGCGGCACGCCTTCAGCGGTAAAGGCGTAGTTCAAAATAAATGAGCCTGCCAAGATGAGTGTGATCACCGCACTGCCGCGCGTTGATTCCATCACCACACCCCAAAAGCTGCGCCAGGTCAGTGCCCGGTACACCACGCCCGCCAAAATTAAGGCATGCAGGGCAGCCACCGCAGCCGCTTCAGTCGGCGTAAAGGCACCTGAGTAAATGCCGCCCAGCAGCACAATCGGCATCGACAGTGGCAGCGCACCCCGGTAAATGATGGCTGGCCAGTCGCGCAGCGGGATGGCGTCTTCACGCGGCATGTTGCGTTTGACCGCAATGACGTGCACCACCAGCATCATCAGCGCCGCCATCAAAAAGCCCGGCACCACACCACCTAAAAACAGCGCCCCCACCGATGCACCCGATACCATGGCGTATATCACCATGGGTATCGACGGCGGAATAATCGGCCCCAGCGTAGCACTGGCGACCACCACAGCAGCCGCAAAACCGCGAGGGTATTCAGGCTTTTTCAGCATCTGCTTGATGGTGATTAAACCCGGCCCAGCCGCATCCGCAATGGCGCTGCCGCTCATGCCTGAAAAAATCACGCTGACCAAAATATCCACTTGCGCCAGCCCGCCGCGCATGCGGCCCACCAGAATGCGACAAAAGTCAAAAATCCGTTCGCTCACCGTGCCCGCGTTCATGATGTTGGCCGCAAACACAAACAGCGGTACCGCCAGCAGCACATAGCTGTTGTACAGACCGTTGCCAATCTGCTCGGCCACCAGGCCCACGTCCTGCCGCTTAACAAGCAGGTAGGCAATGCCCGAAGCAATCATTGAAAAACCAATCGGCATACGCAGCAGCATGGCGCTGACCAGCACCAAAACCAGAACGATCAGCGCTGTGCTCAAAGGCTCAGCTCCGATGCCATGACATCGCCTTTGATGGCGCGCCAGATGCCCCAAGCGGAGCGAACACTGAGCGCTACCAGCAAAAATACGAACGGTAAAAACACCCACATAAAAGGCAAGCCCAGCACAGGCGTGCCTTCGCGCTTCATGAAGCTCACGTAGTCCCAGGTCGCTGGAATGGCGCACAGCGCCAAGCCGCCGATAAGTAAATTACCCACAATCTGCATCGCCTGGCGCGCGCGTTGACTGGCGCTGTTCCATAGCAGGTCAAACGCCACATGCTCTCGCTCAGGCACCACAAAGGCAGCCGCCCACAAAATAATCCAGACATACAAAATAACCGCTAGCTCGTCTGTCCAGGCCAGCGGTTTGTTCAAGCCAAAGCGCGCCGCGATCTGGATGACAAACACGATGAACAGCATTAAAAACAGGCCTCCGCCCATCGCGTTGGCGGCAGATTTAAATAACTTCATCCCATGCTGTTCGTGAGGCCGTTCGCCCTGAGCCTGTCGAAGGGTCTTCCTTCACCAGCGAAGGCTTCGACAGGCTCAGCCCGAACGGGTACAACGCAAATGGACGGGTCTCTGTTCATACCTGACTATTTCGTCGCGTTGATGCGCTCAAGCAACCCTGAATCGCCCCGTATTTTGAGGAGGCTCAAATCTCTGAGAGGATTGAGCCATGAAGAAGTCAAACAAGTTTTCACCCGAGGTTCGCGAACGCGCAGTGCGAATGGTGCAAGAGCACCGAGGCGATTACCCATCGCTGTG
>JANPIK010000010.1:0-16243 GCA_031424935.1 Polaromonas sp. | reverse complement strand
CCAAGACTGCGACAAGCTTTCCCACTGGGGATTAAATTTCCATTCTTGACTGTCCCACACACGCGTCCAGCGCACGTCACCACCAACGCTTTTGAGGCGCATATCTTCGACTGTGACGTTGGCGTAACCGTTGGGTGGGCTCACCACAAGGCCGGATTTGGTGCTTTGCGCGTGCACCGTGCCAACGCATGCCATCGCTACAACTAACGCTATTTTTACGCTGCTCAGCGCCATGACTTTGCGTATCGAAAACAGGCTGTGAAATTGTTTAAGCATCTGGTGAAACCGTTGAAACCGTTGAAAGCTTGGCGCTATTTTTCGCATTGATAGCCGCCTTTCGGAACGTAGACACACTTCTTGCCTTTGAGCTTGATAGGGGTGCTGGTACTTCCGCCGCCAAAGCCACCGCCGCCGAAACCGGCAAAGCCGCCGCCACCACCGCCTCCTCCACCACCAGCGCCGCCACCGCCAACCGAACACGTGCTGTTGCTTGCTGAAAACCACGACGTGGCTGCCCCGCAAGTCGATGTTGATCCGTTAGCGCACGTGAATTCACAACTCACGCTCATGATGTTGCTGTAGCTGTAGCAACCACCACCCGATGCCGCTCCGCTCGTTGCTGGCGTATCCAGTGACTGCAAAGCCACCACGCGGTAGGGAATGGTGATGCGCTGTTTTGCTTCCAGAGTGGTTGGAATGTCTACCAAGAACTCGTAACGGAAATAGGCGTCACTGGCAGGCAAGGTTTGCTTGACTTTGTTGGCTCGAATCAGGCCGTAATTGGTTAAATTAATCTCACCGTAATACACGTCGCCTGCGTTCATTTTCGGCAAATTGGTGCTGGCTGGCTGCATCACCACCACGGCCGCGGGCACATCCGTTTCAAACGTGGCGTTCAATGTGATCTCGTAACGGTCTTGAATGGTGATCTCGCGTACGCTCCATTCAACGGTGATGAGGTTGTAGTCCAAAAAGATTGGCTGGTTGGCGGTGATGCCCGGCTTGACTAACAGTCTGCCGCCCACCTCTTGGTGATTAGCCGCTCTGCTGCGAAACTTGTAGCGGCCAGCGGGCAGATTTTGGAACAAGGCTTCGCCAAAGCTGTCGGTCACCAGGTCTTGTGTGATGGTGGGTACGTCTTCGTTTTGCATGGTGACGGTGGCCCCTGCCAAGCCGGGGATGAGACGACCGGCCTTGTCCACCGTGGCGGTGTAAATATCAGCAGCTTTGAACAGCACGTTGCCCTGCCCGCTTTGGGTCAGACTGACGTAGATGTTGAGCGCTTGGGTAGCTACGTTGTCACCCACCAAATTGAGCCTGAACTCGTACACCCCCTCGGGCGTACCTGCGGGGGGCGTGAATGACAAGTCAACAGCCCGGCTTGCGCCGATAGCAAGGTTTCCGTTGGCTTGGCTGGTCAGGTTGACCCAGCTTGGCACCGCACTTCCATCAGGCTTGGCCAAAGTAAACCTCAAATTAACGGCGTCTTGCAAGCCATTATTTTTGACATTGACGGATTCAATCTGGGTGCCACCCTGAGCCAGCCCGGTCTCGATAAAACTCGGGGTGCTCACCACAAACGGTTTGGCTTCCGACAAGGTGTAGTCCAAGCGCACTTGACCTAATGGAGTCGTTGCGCGTTCATCGCTGATTACATTGAAAATCAAACTGCCTGACGGCAACGCATCGTTATTAGCCGTGAACTGGACCGGCACGTTTGACGTCTGACGCTCAGACAAAGTGACTGGCGCAGGCAATTGAGTCGTCACGCCCGCCGGTAATTGACCGGTCGGTTGGCTGGCGGCGTCCAGAATCAGGCGAAGATTGGTGGCCGCTGTGCCAGCACCTGCGCGAGCAACAAACGGTACGCTGTAAGGATAATTTTTAGGAATGTCGAGCTTGTAAGGCGTTGGGCCGACGGTGACGCGGTTGATGGTGAACGCTTTTTGCTCTGGCCGATCTGTGATGTCGGGATGAACCGCGCTGACTTTGTACAGGCCGGCATCGGTCACAGTGGGCTTGAAAATATAGCTAAAGCTGCCCGAACCATCCGTGAGGACTGAGAAGTTCCGCTCAAAGCCTTGCTGGTTAAGGATAAGCTTGAGACGGGTGTTGGGCAGTGGTGAGCGGCTGGTGCGATCCAGTGCGCGGCCTGAAATAGTGATGTCTTGGTCACCAAAAGTGCTGATGGGGCTGACATTGGTCACCTCTCCAAAATAAGCGGTGTCTATCAGGGACACCAATTTTTCAGAACCCCTGCCAGAAATCAGTACTTCGTCGTCTTGACCGCTGTGGTAGCGCAAGGTGTCCACCTCAAGTTTGACGCGAATACTGTTGAGTGCTGTGGCTGGCACGTTGACATTGAAGACATCCGATACATAGCTGCTGCCAGCAGGTATGCGGGCGACAGTTTGCCCGTTGGTCAATGTGATGACGTTGGCCCCGATAGCCTGTATGTACGGCTGCGTTGCCAGCACGTTGCCATCAGCGTCAAGGATTTTGAAACGCAACTCCGTTGATGCATTGGCACCATTGGCAGTGGCTGTTAACAGTTCTACATCGACGTCAGAGGTGTTCTCAATCGTGAGTTTGAGCTTGCCGATTGCGCCGCGCGTGAATTCTTGCGTCGCAATACCAACGACTAACGCACCTTCACTCACATCGATGGTTTGATTTTTAGCAACTTTGACAAGCTCGCCTTCGTTCGGGGCGATCTCTACCCCCACCTGGATACTTGGCGCACCTGGCATGTCGGTGTAACCACCCACGACCACAGGCATCAGCCGGGTTTGGTTGCCTGCCAGCGCAAATACTTCTGATTTATGGTCTTTAAATTGCGTGGCGTCTTTGTTGATGGGCAGGCGAATCAGTACACGAACGCCGTCAAGCGCAGTCGATGACGTGTTGGTCACCTGAACCTGGACCTTGTTCATGACCCCGCGCTTGATCGGCAAGCCTGTCACGATCTGGCTGCTGACGTTTGGCAATGCAATAGTCCGGGCTTGTTCTACGCCGTTGGCGTCGACAGTGGCTACCGTGTATCGACGCTCGCCTGAAGTAAAGCCTGAGTCGGCAAAACTGGTGGCAGTTATTGGCGCAGCCGTGAGCTTGGTTTTAGTAGCATCAGGGCCAACGTAAACCAGGTAACCCGACACATTGCCATTAGGCGCTTGCCAGCTAATTTGCGGCAAATTGCTGCCAATCAGGTCAATACGCAGGTTGCGTACTGGCAGCAAGCTGGCATTGAGGTAGCTGGAATTAGAGATGGCCGATTCGTTGCCCGCAGCGTCCACCGCAGTCACAACATACGCACCTTCAAGCGGTGATGGGTTGGTATCGTAGGTTTGCGGCGTTTTAATACGCGTCTTTAGCGGAGTGAGTCCGTCAACGCTGTTGATGCTGGTCCCCGTCTTGCGGTAAAGATTGTAGAAATCGACATTGCTCGCCAAGGGTGCCTGCCAACTGGCGTAGATGCCCTGCCCGGTCAGCTGCAAAGTCAGGTTTTGCGGAGCACCGGGCGCCGTGGCGCTGGTGACTACGTCGACCGAAGCGCTCTGGCCCGATACTGATTCTTGTCCGTTGGATTGGCGCACGGAAGCCACGGCGTATTTATACGCACCGTCTTGTGGGACTTGATCAATGTAGTCAATTCCCGAGGCACGTACAAGCGGTGTCAGCACCGTCTGACCAGGCGCTTGGCGGTAAAGCTGGTAAGCACCGGCTTCATCGACCGCTTGCCAGCTCAGTCTGACTTTGCCACCCGGCTGCGCCTTGGCCGAAAGACCCATCGGAACATTAGAGGGCGGCAGACTGCCCTGATAGACCTGGAAACGGTTGAAAGCAGCCACTCGCGTTGCGACATTGTCCAAAATGTCCTGCGCTTGAAAACTCAAACTCAGAATCTCTGGGCCAGTTTGCCCGGCATCAGAAGGCAATGCAATTGCTGCTTGGTAAGTGGTTGGGCTGAGTTGGCTTAAGCTGCCAATAGCCACTGGCGTGCGGCCGGTCCCTGACAACAGGAACTTGACCTGCGGGGCCGTTTTCGGCGCTTTGCTGAAAGTCAGCGTGGCTTGGACGGTCTGCACAGGGTCGTTCTTGATAGGCGCCACCGGGCTCAGCACGATGCCAGTTAGGATGGGACCCGTTGTGTCGATCTTCAATGTCGCGCCCACATCAATGTCCGTACCTCGATTACCCACCAGGTCACGCGCTGAGAACAGCACATTAGCGGTTCCCGAAGCTGTGTTCGCATCAATTAAAAAGCTACCTGCGTACTGGGTATCGCTGGTTTTGCTCAATTCCACAGGTATTGGCGTACCGCCCTGCGGCACAACCGACAGGTACGGAATGGTTTGCAACGCTTCGTTGGTCGTCAAGACCAAGTTGATTCGGCCTTGGCCAACGCTGCCTGTCGCTGAATCTACTTTGCCCAAAGGCGCGTAAACGATGGACACCGCTTTAGGCAAGACGCTGTCTGCCAAGCCCTGGGCTTGATTGGTCGGTACCGATGGAGTGCCTGCACTGTTAACAGCAACTACTCGGTAATACCAGGTGCCATCCGCTGGCGGCAAATCGTCAAATGTGTTGCCTTGGGTATTCAACAAACTGGTGTTGACCTTAGACGCCTGGGCAATATCTGTAAAAGCGGCTTTAGCGCGATACAGGTCGTATCCAGCGACGTTTGCGTCGGTGGTGCGCGTCCAAGTCAGACGTATTTTGCCAGCGGTTTGCGCCTGGGCTGTGAGGTTTGACGGGCTGGCGGGTACAGTGACGTCCAGATTCACGAAAAGCGCTTGCGATAAGCCGCTGTTGCCATACAGGTCGCTGGCACGCGCCTGCAGGTTGTTGTTGCCCGGGCTGAGCGTGACGTTAGCGCTGAATCGACCGTCTGCCGCAGCGACCACACTACTGCCAGCATTGATCGTGTTGACAACCAGTTGCACTGCAGCGCCGGGTTGTGCTGTGCCAGTTACTGCCAACGATGCGTTGCGCGTGACGGCACCACTGGCTGGCGACGTGATAACTGGCGCATCAGGCACTGCGTGGGTGATATTGACGCTGTAACTAATAGAGCTGATGTTTGACAGCGAGTCGACTGCCCGCGCAGTGAGCGTTGTGGTGCCGTTGGGCGTACTGCTGAGGTCAATCAGGGCGCTATAGCTACCGTTGCCGTTGCTCGTTGCCGTGACAAGGCTCTGATTGCCAAGTAAAAAGTCTACCCGGGCAACACCGCTGCGGTCAGATGCATTCACGCTGAGGGCTGCGCTGTTGCGTGTAAACGTCGCACTGTTGGCAACTGGTACACCGGCTGCGGTGAGTGCCGTCAATGCGGGGCCCTCAGTATCAGCCGCTGGTGGTGTGCGGCTTACGGTGACGCTGCGGGTTTGCTCGCTGGAGCGTGCGGCTTCGTCGTAAGCGACGACGCGAAGGGTGTGTGCGCCAGTTGCGGCGGCGTTGACATTCCAGTTGTACACGTAAAGATTGCCAGATGCTGCAGCCGTGTTGGTAGACATTAACTGACCATCAATATAGAACTCGACACGGGTAACGCCTGCCAGGTCGGTGGCCGTAGCCTCAATAGAAATAGGCTGGGTAATGATGCTGCCGGGTGCAGGATTGTTCAGAGCAATGGTTGGTGCAGCACTGTCAATTAACACGCCACCTACGATGTTGGCTGTTTCAATCGAGCCGGACGCATTTCGGTATTGAACATTGATTGCTTTGCGGCCTTCGGTTTCGAAGGTGTAGTTCAGGTTGACTCTTCCGTTGGGCAAGGCTTGAAAGGCCACACCTGAAAAAGCATCACCTTCGGCGATGCGGTATTCAGTTGCGTTCAGGCATGACAGCTCTAAAGCTACCATGCGTTGCTCAAAATATGGCGCCGGGCTAGCCACGCGAACACTGGGGTTGATCAATGGCGCTGCCGCGAGATAAGCGCCATAGTTCACGCCAGTGGATACAGCATCGCCTTGCCCCTGCGGATTGGCCACAGGGTCTTGTGGGCCGCTGGCGTTGCCCCACCAGTTGCCACGTGCCACGATGGTGTTAACTGGAGTTTTGTTCGAAATAGCTTGGCTGCTATTGCCGATAAATTGCGTGCTGCTGATGACCGGATTGCTGTTGCCATCGGCTTCAATACCAACCGCATTTTTAAGAAAACTTGCACCGGCGATAGTAGGCGACGCGCCATCCAGGAGCCGCAAGCCGGTGGTGTTAGAACCCAATTGCAAATAGGTCAGTGCAGGGCTCACGCCGCGCAAAGTTAAACCGGCTTCCCCGCCCTGCCCTGCATAACGGATGTTTGCGCCGCTGGCAGAAAAGCCGCCATTTATAGCCGAGGATTTTTCAACACGGATCCCCTTCCAGCTCGCTACTGTTGGCGTGCCTGCTGCATTGCCTAACTGACCTGCAGCAGTGTCATCAGCCGTTGTCGTGAAGACTGCGCCATCTTTCAAGGTGGCTTTGTCTCGAACCACCAAGCTGGCGCCCGAGGCGAACTTTACGACAACGCCTTCATCAACGGTCAACTCAGCGGCTAACGCAGTTGCTGTTGGGCTCAACGTTGTCACCAAAAGCGCCAGTACCAAAGCCGAGGCCACAGAACGCAGGCCAGCGTTGGCGCGCTGAGAAATGCGCGCCATGCGGATAACGACGGGTTCTGTGGCTAAGGGCATGTTCGGTACGGAACGGTTAGTAATGAAGGATCGCAATGGCAAGGAAAAATAAGTTAGCCGTTAAAGCCAACCATCTGCAGGATGGACGTAGGCACATCAAAGCTCTTGCCACTGATGGTGATCAGCCGGGCAGCTGAATCTGTCTTGCCTGTACCCGCGATGATTTCGACTTTTTCAACCCGCTCGTTTTGTGCGAAACGTGACAGGCTTTCGCCCATGGCAACGGTGACGGTGAAACTAGTAATTGCTTGCAATATGCTTGGGCCCTGCGGCAGGCTGACGCTGACGCTGGTGTTGCCACTGGCGTTGCTGCCAGTAATAGCAGGGCTCAAGACTTCCTGCACGTTTCCGTAAGCGGGAATAACTTTGACCATCACCGTATTGCCTGTTGGCACGTTGGTTGTGACCAAGTTAATCGTCACAGGATTGCTAACGTTGGCGGGCAACACCACATCGGCATTGCCGGTGGGGTTAGCGGGTACAGTTGTACCCGCTACGCTGGCAATGCGGAGTAACGGAAGGCTGGATATGAAAACAGGCCCTGGAACGTCTGCCACATAGGAGGGTGTCGTCGTGCCGGTATAGGTGATCGCATCGCCTTCAATACGAATACGACCTTGAGAGCTTTTGTTGTAATTGTAAGAAGTACAGTAATAATCAGGCAGAAACAGCGTTGATGCAGCCGTACAGCCAAAGTTAGCAGTAACGCCACCGCTGCCTGCAACCGTAGTTGCCACAATGCGTACAGATCCTCCGGATCCGGCTCCGCCCGGTCCCTTTGCGCCGGTTCCGCTTATCTCACCTCCATAACCGCCGGATGCGTTGATTGAACCGGTGGAGGCAAGTGTGAACGTGCCCGATGCAGCAATTAAAATCGCGCCGCCGCCGCCGCCGCCGCCTGAACCGGGGTAGTTGGTACCCCCAAGCCCGCCGCCGCCGCCAGAACCACCTATCAGCGGCTGAAGAATGGCGGAGCCGTAAGCGTTGCCGACATCAATTCTGCTGGCGCAGCCACCTGCAATATAGTCGAAGCCAGACGTTAAATGACCAGCAGCGCCACCAACATATTTGTAGTATCTGCCACTATCGCTGAGACAACCGTCCGCTCCTTCTGTTCCGCCTCGACCGCCTCCTGGTCCCAGGCCAGAACCCCCGCGTATTATGCTTAAAGTGCCTGCCTGATCGTCCCTGCCGCCGCGCCCACCATCAAAACCGCCAGGGCCGCCGACTCCAGGCAAGCCATCATCTGCCTGAATGCCGTCCCCCGCGGTACCCGTTGGAGCGCCTTGCGTTCCTGCGATGTTAATCATCCCTGAAATGTTTACATTGCCACTCGCCAGCAAATAGATAGGCGTATTCAGTGCGTTTTTTTTAAACTTGACAGTGACGCCCTCAGGAATGTTGATGGAGGTGTAGTTCAGAATGCCCGAGGCAGGCAATTGAATTTCTGTATTCACAGCGGGGTTCAACGCCCCGTCGACCCCGGTGCTGCCGCTGTTAAAGGCCCAACTGGGCGCAGCCACCAGTAAACAAGCGCTCGCGACAGCTCTGGTCAACGCGGACGGGCGAGATGCGCGGCCAGTTATTGAAAAAGCGGTTTTATTTCTCATGGTGCAGCTCCTTAAAAATCAAAATGCAAGGTTAACGAGGGGGCGAGTTACGCCGGATAAAACAGGTGAAGTGGGTCATGATTAATAGGTGTCAGTAGTGTCAAGGGTTGACGACATTGATAGTATTGGCCGTGCTAGCTTGCGACGAGGTCGTGCCACCCGTGTGGGTTAAACGCAGAACGACCGGGCCCAGCGTTGTTGTAGCGTCGAGCACCAAACGCACGCTTAGCTTGTCGCCCAACGCGTCAGTTGCGAACACAAGCGCGTTAGCCTCAATCGTGATACTGGCTAACGGGCCATTTGCATTTTCTAGAGCTATGCTGCGCACGTTTTGCAAGTTGCTGCCACGTATAACCAACGTGTAAGCTTTACCGCGCTGCATCACCGTCGGGTTCAGCGAGCTAATTTGTGGTTCATCAACAACCGCGAATTGAATCAAAGATGCTGGACTGAACAGCAAAGGCCCTGCGGCCGACATCAAGCTTAGTTTGTATTGGGCACTGGGCGCACCAGCGGCCACGCTGTAAGGCACGATTACTTGCGTACCTTGGGAATTCGAAGTTGCCGCACCCAATACCACTCCGCTGGCGGCAACAGCTGGGTTGGACAGGGTGATGGTGCCATTCACCAGGCTGTCAAGACCAATACCGGCTATTTGTAATAGTCCGCTGCTGCCCTTCACAACTCCACTTGGCAATAACGAAGTAACTGCCGCGCCGACCACAACGCCTACTTGCGCTTGCGCCAAACGGTCTTGCGTCACTACCGCTGTCAGGGTGCCGACCAGAACACCAACCGCCGGAGATGCGATGGCCTGTAGGTCATTGCCAACCTGGCGGGCGATTTGGAGGGTGTTAGCGGGCACCGGAGAGGCGCTGGACTCGCCGCCAGCGGCCACCACAATTAAGGTGCGAGGGCCAGAAGCTGCCGCGGCGTCAGCTTGAACGCTCACCTCAAGCAAGGTGCCAGCTGTATTGACCACGGCTGAGCCAACGGTGCTGATGCCTCCGGCCGGATCGAAGCGCACACCCGTCACGTCGCGCAAGTTGATGCCGCGTACCGACAGTTTGACCGAAGCTTGGCCGGCCAACACTACTTGAGGCGCTATCGACGTTAGCGTAGGCGCAGGTGCAGCCACCAAGAACACGGCGTCGGCGGGATTGCTGAAGTTAACGCGCCCTGCTGCACTATTCAACACCAAGAGGCGCGGAGTTTTTGCGGCATCGGCTGCGATCGACAGGTTGGCGGTTAGCTGTGTGCCTGCAGCATTGACGCTAAGGCCGCTGACTGCCAAGCCATTGCTTGGGGCGAAATCAAGCGACGTCACGGTGTTTAGACCTTGGCCGTTTAACGTTACAACGACTTGCGTTCCTACAACACCCGCTTTGGGGGTCATTTGCAAGGCCGCTGTACCCACCACAACCCCGACGCTTGGTGCTGCTACAGGGCCAATCGTTTGAGGATCGGCCACAACGGTGGTCGTTCCTACTACAACGCCAACCGCCGCTGATAGCACCGGACCAAGAGTGGTTGTCACCGCCGCAGGAGCGCTGGCGCCTACCTGAATACCCACCAGCGCCGAGCTGATAGCGTTGAAGCTAGCGCCAACTTGCCGAGCGACTTGCAGTGTGTTGGCTGCAGCAGAAGTAGCCGATGACTCTCCACCGGCGGCTTGCACCACAACAATCCGCGGCCCGGACGTTGCAGCGGCGTCGGCCTGCACGTTGAACTCGAGCATCGTACCTTCAGCGTTGGCGGTCAAGGCACCAACGCTGGTGATACCTTGGCTAGGCAAGAAACGAACCCCTGTGATATCACGCAAATTGCTTCCCCGTACCGTCAGCTTGACGGGCGCTTGTCCAGAAACAACCACTTGCGGCGATACCGACTCCAAAATTGGCGAAGGCGCGGCGATCAAAAACGACACGTCATCGGCATTTGCAAAGGTGACCGGACCGGAAGCCGTGCTTACGGACAGACGGCGACCGCCTTTGGTGGCTGCGGCGTCAACCGTTACCGCAACGCTGATCTGCTTGCCGTCGCTACTGATCACCGGAGCAGCCAAGCTGACATTAGCGGCCGGTGAGATACCCACAGCCGTCACATCGGTCAAACCAGTGCCTTGGAAAATGATGTTGACCGTGGTGCCAACAACCGCCACTTTGGGAGTAACTTGCGTGATAGCTGCTCCAAACACTACGCCGACGCTATTGGAAACGATGGGAGCATAAGTGCTGCTGGTTGAAATTTGAGTGCTGGCTGTGCCTACAACAATACCAACTAGAGGAGACGTCACAGGTGTGAATGCTAGGGTGCGCGGTAGCTCGATGACCGTCACGGAAAGTTGGGTGTTATTCCACCCGGAACGGCTGATCGTCAATTGCGCAACGCCAACGCTCGACGCCTGAATTATGAAACTGGCTGTCTGTTGACCCTGCTCGACGGTAACAGCAGCAGGCACACTGGCCACCAAAGGAGCGGATGAGGCCAATGCAAACTGCAGGCCGCCAGCAGGGGCTGCAAATGGCAGCGACAACTTGACGACTTGAGTTGAGCCATCAATCATCGAGACGCTGTTCGGATCTAGGCTAGCTTGCGGGGTGTTAACCGCCAAAACAGCGCCGTTAGAAGTTAAAAAGCTGCCAGCATTCAGCGGATCCGGCGTGCGCAGCTTGATATTTTTGGAACCAGTAACGGTTTGATTCGGCAACATGGCTTGCAACTGCGTTGCAGACTGGTACGTTGACGCGAGCGGCACGTCGTCAAACAATGCAATGGTTGCGGTCGTGAAGTTGATGCCACTGACAGTCAGAGCGGTATCGCCACGGTTGGCAAATATTGTCGATGGGGTGATTGAATTGATCTTGGCTTGAGGGCGGACCACAGTGACTGAGGCACTGGCGTTGACCTCACCAGCGTCAGTTAAAAGCGACAAACTGAACTCACCGCTTGTACCCGCTTCCGTGCTGAGCAATAGTGGCAACTGAGTGTCAGTCGCACCGGACAAAATTTGAGCCGCTACCCCGCTTCCGGACAGCTTGGCTTGGCTCACACCAGTCAAGCGAGTGCCAGTGATAAGAGCGGTCATCGTCTCGCCGCTTTGCATCACACTCGGGTTCACCGACGTAATTTGCGGCGAAGCACCCACCGACACGGTGCCAGATGAGACCAGGTAAGGGATGCCTTTTAGGCCCCAACGTACGTTAGCGGAAATGTCACCCGCGGGAACAACCACTGCATTGATGGTGTTGCCGGAGGCGATATTGCCTGAACCTGTCAGACTAGCTGACAAACTCTGAGATATTGCGGGGCCTTGGCTGCTTCGTATGCTGCTGTTGTTGATCTCTAGAGTGGTATTAGCGGCCTGTAGTCCCTTGCCGTGTTCAAACTGTACATATCGCAAAGAAGAGCTCGCATTGCTTGCGTTGAAGCTCCAGCGACCCCAATCACCAGCAACAGCAGATTGGCCAAGGCGCAACTTGTCCGACTGGACTCGGATGGGAGACATTGCGTTGCCGTTAGCAAGAATCTTCCCGTCGTTAACTGTGATGTTTGAGCCGGCGCCCATAAAAATCTGAGTGCCAGGCTCAATGGTTAAAACAGCACCGTTTTGAATAACGATGTCGGCGGTCACCACAAACGGACCGTCAATTGCGCGCCAAGTTGCGTTCGTTGAAATTACGCCGGATGCAACAGTTTGTGAAAACGCGATCGGCAGGCTCAGAATTACGATGCCCCAAACTAGTGCAATTTTTATAAAAATACTCGAAATTAGCTTTTGGACTTGTATACCGACAAAACCGCTGACGCCCAAATTGTGGTGGGCTTGAAGTAATGTGGGGTTGCGGGTTTCGGTCATATTCTGGTCAGTCAAGTAATCAGACGTAAGCCATAACGGCTAAAAGTACTGAATTACTCAATAAAATCAATGCTGCACCAATGACAACGTCTCCAATAAAAACGTCATTCGAAGACGGAAATATGCCTTTACAAAGGCAGATCTTCGATAGATAGAGTCCTATGCCACGTGCCGAATCTGCTGTTACAACCGCGTTTTTCAAAAAAGTTCCGTACTAAAAGTCATCTTTACAAAACTTTATCGTACATCAACTTAGTTATGTAAATAATTTTTCATTTACATTTATCGCCTTGCCGTTACTTATTTGCTGGTTCGATGCTTTGACCTGCCCGCCCCCCAAAACCGTACCATTTTTTTCCAAGAGGTCTATCAACCCGGAGAATGATGGACATGAGACCCCATAATCTGAACTATTGAACGGGGCGAAGATTTAAATCGCCTCTCACCACCGCCTCCCAGCCGGTTCAGTCCAACGAGGTTTATCTGCCGCAGGAGGCGCGTATGGTTTTATCGAGATTGGGTGGGCGGCAGATAAACGCTAATTGTTAGGCCGCACAGGGCTACAGTCGCTCTCCTCGCAAAGCAACAACTATGGACTCAAGCCTTCAAGGTGCATTCGTCGGCGCGGCAGCAACAGTCATTGCCGCGCTCATCGGCTACTTTGCGCTTCGCAAACCCGTTAGAGACCGCGTTGTCGTCACGGTCCTTCCCGATCGTGTCGCCGTGTTTCGTAAGGCCCGTGAACTTGTCGAAGCAGCCAAACGCACAGTAGTTGATACTACCTGGGGCAAGAGTGAAGAGAACTTCCTTCCGACTGAGCAGGCAGCGCTTGCTGACTATCTCTCTGCGAAGGATCGAGCCGTCAAGGATCCAAAGCTCGACTATCGAGAAATCTACACCGAGTCTCTGGATGACGAACATCGGATGAAGCGCATTGAGACAGAGCAACATAGACGAGCTCCGCTAGACAAGTACTCCGCCAAGCTTTTGTCTGGCCTGAGTCCTACCTTTCCAATGATTGACTTTCTAATTGTGGACGGCAGCAAGCTCATCCTCACTTGCCTCAGCAAGGACGTTGCCAGGCCCGATCATCACCATCTTTACGTAGAATCTGTAGAACTGTCTTCGTTCCTCACACAGTACTTTCAAATCTGCTGGGACAAGGCGGTCCCGCTCCGCACTTCGGCCGATTTCGTTGCGCCAAGTAACGACAGTGCTGCCTAACGAATAAGGCTAGATCGTGCGAAGCCACGATCTGAACCGGTTGTTGGACGAGCCCGGTTACTGCCTACTTCTTACGAAATTATCTTTTGCGCCATCTCGCCCGCCAAGGGCTTTGGAGTGAGCCAGGCCCGACGGTGACGACGATTTATGCTGGTTGACGACAATTACCTTGGCCGGTTGACGACAACTATGTTGGCCGGATAGAGGCTCTCTCCGGGCGGGTCCGGGAGGCGGGGCTACCGTTGAGCCTTCGAACACAAATCGAAGGTAGGCGGCATGCCCGGCAAGACAATCACGGACCACCAAGTGCACAAGTACAAACAACACCGCAACAAGCTCAGTCAAGTAGCATCAGCCGCCAAAGCCGGCATCAGCGAGCGAAGCGCCCGGCGCATTGAAGGCGCGCACAGCCTGCCCTCACAGCGCCCTGAGCGGGCCTGGCGTACCCGAGAAGACCCACTGAGTGCGGTCTGGGACAGCGAGGTCATCCCGCTGCTTCAAACCGATGCCCGGCTCAATGCCGTCACCCTGCTCGAAGAGCTCCAGCGTCGCTATCCCGGCCAGTGGGACACCAGCGTACTGAGGACCTTGCAGCGCCGCATGCGCCTGTGGCGCGCCCAATTTGGACACGAGCGGGAGGTCTACTTCGCCCAGGAGCACCCGCCAGGGCGCCAAGGTATTTCTGACTTCACCGTGGCGGACGAGCTCAACGTGGAGATTGCCGGCGTGGCGTTTACGCACCGCCTGTACCAATTTGCACTGGCCTATTCGGGGTGGCGTCACGTCAGCTTCATCGATTGCGGCGAAAGCTTCCTGGCTTTGTCCACTGGTTTGCAGGCGGCACTGTGGGCATTGGGCGGTGTTCCAGAGGAGCACCGTACCGACAGCCTGTCGGCGGCATTCAACAATCTGGTCGAACAAGAAGAGCTGACCAAACGGTATGCCGACCTGTGCAGCCACTTCGGGCTGCGTGCAACACGGTGCAACCCGGGCCAATCCAACGAGAACGGCTCCATCGAATCACGTAACAACTCTTTGAAGACCGCACTGGACCAGGCATTGCGTCTGCGCGGCAGTCGCAGCTTTGATGGGCGAGCTGATTACGAAACATTTGTGGCCACCATCGTGCAGCGCATGAACACGCGTGCGCTCAAGCGTCTGGTCACCGAGCGCGCCATGCTCAAACCCTTGCCGGTAAGGCGCACTGCTGAGTTCGAGGAGATTCCTGCCCGGGTCAGCAAATACGCCATCTTCACCCTCAAGGGCGTTCTGTACAGCGTACCGAGCCAGCTCATCGGTCACCGGTTGATGGTGCGCCAGTATGCCCAGCATGTGGAGTGCTGGCTGGGCGGGCAGTGCGTCTTGAGTCTGCCAAAGGCAAGACCTGGCCGGGGCCAGCGCGTTGGACGCTCAATCGATTACCGGCATTTGGTAGGCGCTTTGAAGCGCAAACCTGGCGCATTTGCCCGCTGGGTGCTGCGGGACGCGGCATTTCCCCGTGCGGTGTATCGCCAGACGTGGGAGCGACTGGCTGCTCAAAGGCCTGAACGCGAAGCCTGTAAAACCATGGTGGGCTTGCTGGTGCTGGCCGCTGACGGGCATGAGGCCCAACTGGCCCAGGAACTTGAGCAGTTACTTGAGCTGGACCAATTACCAGACCCGAACGCCTTGACACAGTTGCTGGCACCGCCCAAGGGTGAAATACCGCAGGTGCTCGTGACATTACCCACGTTGGCCTCCTATGACGAGTTGTTTGAGGTGGCACTATGAGCGCGGCGTCAATTACAAAGCCACCGGCGACAACTACAACCGCCTCCATGTCAGCCCGTCTGGGCATGATGCTCATCGATTTGCGCCTGCCCACCATCAAACGGTTGGCAGGCGAGCTGTGCGCACAGTCCGACACCGAGGGCTGGCCTGCGCATAGGCTGCTTGAAGCGTTACTGGAGCATGAAATCAATGAGCGTGAGGCCCGCCGCATCGACCGCCATCGCAATGAATCGGCTCTGAGTCCGGACAAGCGTCTCTCCAGCTTTGACTTCAGCGCCGTGCCCAGTGTGTCCAAGGCACAGGTCATGGCGTTGACCGAAGGCACCGAGTGGATTGAGCGGGGTGCCAACGTATTGTTGTTCGGCCCGCCTGGCGTCGGTAAAAGCCATTTGGTCAGCGCGTTGGGGCATGCCTTGATTGGTGCCGGTCGGCGGGTGTTGTTCACCCGCTGTTCGGACTTGGTGCAACGCTTGCAGGCAGCGCGGCGTGATTTGCGCCTGCCTCAGGAGCTGGCCAAGCTGGACCGGTTTGACTTGCTCATTCTGGACGACCTCAGCTACGTGCGGCGCGACCAGGCAGAAACCTCAGTCCTGTTCGAGTTGATATCCGAGCGCTATGAGCGAAAGAGTTTGGCCATCACCGCCAACACGCCGTTCTCCCATTGGGGCGAGGTGTTCGTGGAGCCGGCCATGACCTTGGCAGCTGTTGACCGGCTGGTCCATCACTCGACCATTCTGGAGATGAACGTGGAGAGTTACCGCAGGCGCGCCGCACAGGCGGGGCATGCCCCGCCTGTGCGAAAGGCTCGCTCAACACAATAACCAGTTCAAATCATTCCCCGCTTCCACCGGCCAGGATAGTTGTCGCCGAGCGGCCAGGATAGTTGACATCGACCATTTTGCCCATCATTGCAATGGTGCGTGCCCCAGATGGGGCATTTAGCGAGACCCAACCCCACATGTTGTGCTGATTTTGGCCACGAGCTTGTGGGACGCCGGCCGAGTTCAGGGACAACAGCCTGCCAGTACCTATGCGCGCAAGGTCATGGAGCAACTGCTCATCGACCTTTCCTGGCATTCCTCGCATCTGGAGGGGAACCGCAAAAG
>JANPIK010000009.1:0-2731 GCA_031424935.1 Polaromonas sp. | reverse complement strand
ATCCAAAGGAAGCATCATGACCACACAACTCGAAAAAGTCCTCTACACCGCCCACGCCCACACCACCGGCGGCCGCGACGGTCACTCCAAAACCAGCGATGGCCGTCTTGAAGTCAACCTCAGCTCGCCAGGCACCGCTGGCACCGGCACCAACCCCGAGCAGCTGTTTGCTGCAGGTTACTCAGCCTGCTTCATCGGCGCCATCAAGGCCGTTGCCGGCATGAAGAAAATCACCCTTCCGGACGGCCTGGCCATTGACGCAAGCGTTGACCTCGGCAAGATCCCCGCAGGCTACGGCATTGCCGCACGCCTTGACGTCACCCTGCCAGGCATGGACCGTGTGGCAGCGCAAGAGCTGATTGACGCTGCTCACCAGGTTTGCCCCTACTCCAACGCAACGCGCGGCAATATTGACGTGACGATTACCCTGAAGTAATCAGGCTCCCCAAAAGCGGTCCGCTGGTGTTGAACTGGCAGGCCGCTCTGCTTTTGATAGCAAACTAAAGCCGTTCTTATTGGGCACAGAGTACTTTTTTCTTGAAAACGGCGGCTGGGGTGGCCGCCAGAACCCGCTAAAGGATCTGCACCGACAATCGGGCATGAACCAAAAGATACCTCACCCCACGCCAGAGCAGGTGCATGCCTACGAACACCTGACGCCCGACGTGGTGCTGGATGCCCTGGCCAGCGTGGGCTTGACGGGCGACGGCAGGCTGATGGCGCTGTCAAGCTACGAGAACCGCGTGTATCAGGTGCATCTTGAATGCAGCGTGGGCAAGGCCGACTCAAAAGGCGACATTGTGGTCGTCAAGTTCTATCGGCCCGACCGCTGGACCGATGAGCAAATCAATGAAGAACACGCTTTTGCCGCCGAGCTGATGGCGGCTGAAGTGCCTGTGGTGGGCGCGCTGGTTTTGCACAGCCGCACGCTGAATCACTTCAAGGGTTTCAGCTTCAGCGTGTCACCCAGCCGTGGCGGCAGGCGGCCCGAGCTGGACAATCTTGAGGTACTTGAATGGATAGGCCGTTTTCTGGCGCGCATCCATACCGTGGGCAGCGCCAAGCCGTTTGCCTGTCGCCCAACACTTGACCTGCAGACTTTTGGCTACGCATCGCGTGACGTTTTGCAGGCTGGCAACTATTTGCCGCTAGACATGGAGTCGCGCTGGCTCAAGGCTTTTGAGGCGGCCATGCAGACCGCACATGCAGTGTTTGAAAGCGTGGGTGATGTCAAAACCCTGCGCCTGCACGGCGACTGCCACCCCGGCAATATTTTGTGGACACCTGAAGGCGTGCCGGGTGCAGGCCCGCATTTTGTTGACCTGGACGATGCGCGCACGGGGCCGGCGGCGCAAGACCTGTGGATGCTGCTGGCAGGCGACCGTGCGCAATGTTTGCAGCAGCTTGGCGCGCTGGTCGATGGGTATGAGGAGTTTCGCGAGTTTGATCGGCGCGAGCTGGCATTGATTGAACCACTGCGCACGCTGCGCCTGATCCACTACAGCGCTTGGTTGGCCCAGCGGTGGCACGTCCCGATTTTTCCGATCAACTTTCCGTGGTTCGGCTCAAGCGACTACTGGAAGGGCCAGGTCGACATCCTGGAAGAGCAGACCGAAGCGATGCAGGAAGCTCCGCTGGTGGCGTGAACCGGACGCATAACGCTATTTTTTTAGTAGCTGTTTACGCACGTATTCATTGGCCTGCAGGCCTTTTTACTTTACAAACTGATTGAGCTGAATAATCGGCAGCTGCACCGCCAGCACGATCAGCATGACAACAAAGCCCATCGCCACAATCAACAGCAGCTCCAAAATAGTGGCCAGCTCCATAGCGCGGCGCTGTACTTCGTTGGACAACTGCACGGCTGCGCGTTGCAGCATGACAGGCAGCTGACCGGTTTGTTCGCCCAGGCGGGCAAACATGCTGACCAAACCCGGAAAGCGCTTTTTTTGACCCAGCGCAGAGCCCAGCGGCGCACCTTCACACACCAGCACCAGCGCGTCGAGTGCATCAACCCGCATCGCGCGGTTGGACAAGGTCTCAGCCGCTGCCTGCACGGCTTTGAGAATAAGCACACCAGAGCCGCCAACCTGCGAAGTGACTTTAGTCACTGGCTAATGCTTGGTGCACCGCATACGCTTCAGGTTTTTCAAACCATCAAGGAGCTTGTATGAACAGATTGATTGAGACGCCGAGAGTGTTTAAAGCGGCAAAAGAGGTCGTCATGGGCTGTGCACTGGTCCTTGGCCTGTCGGCATGTGGCGGCGGTGATAGCGGCCCTGCTGCCGGTGCAGCTCCGGCACCGGCTCCGGTTCCAGCACCGGCTCCAGCACCGGCTCCAGCACCGGCACCGGCACCGGCACCGGCACCGGCTCCGGCTCCGGCTCCGGCTCCAGTTCCAGTTCCAGTTCCAGATCCGGCACCCGTGATTGGCAGCTGCGGCGTATCAGCGGAAGCCTTTACAGCGGGCAACGCGTTCGTGTTTAACACGCAAATTTATAACCCGACTGGTGGGGTGCTCGCTACAACCTTCCAGAGCGTTGTCAACCGGGGCGGGGTCATGTTCAATGGTGCCAGCACGGTTGAGTCTGGTGGTACGGCAGAAACCTTGGTAGAGCCCATCAGAACGAGGGGCACTCTGTTTTCTTACAACAACATCGACGGCACCGATTATTTGCAGTATGGAGTCAAAAGTTTGTTTGGCGGGGTTGAGGTCAGTACCACCTATAAC
>JANPIK010000008.1:0-75002 GCA_031424935.1 Polaromonas sp. | reverse complement strand
TCACCACCGACTGCTGGAGCCCATCGGTTACATTCCGCCTGCCGAAGCTGAGGAAAATTACTATCGGCAATTAGCCAGTCAGACCGCCACATCGGCCTGACTTAACCCAACGGGCCTCCACGGAACCCGGGGCGATTCAGTACGGCAAAGCTGTTGCTGCCTACATAGACCACGTCAAAGTCGGCGTGGTCTTGCCCAGCGTGTGGACCGCCTTGCAAGACCAGCTGTATCTCGGCACTGAAGAGTTTGCAGACCAGTCTCGCTAGACGCTTTCAAACAGGCTGCTGAATGAGGCTGAAATTCCAAGGTTGCAACGCCGCGCGTGGGTCTCACCGCTTGAAGTGTTCGCAGCAATGCCTGACCGAAACAGTGCCATCTCGATGGCTTACGCTAGCGGCAGATACAGTCAAAAGGAAATTGCCACCGTATTTAAGATTCACTACGCTACGGTTAGCCGGATTGTTAAAGTTAAAACTGCCGTAGCGCCAAAGCCTTCATGATTGCACTGAACGTCGACCTGGGATGTTGCTTTGCAAGACCCGACCCCGTTTTCCGCCCTATTTATATCGGTAGCGGTTACTTGGCTAAAAGCGGCTGCATAGGGTCAGATACCGTCTTGAAAGTCAAGCGCCAGGGCATTAATTTTCGCCGGCACAACGACTGAAACAGCTGTCTCAATCACCTCGGTGGCCTTTTTAGGCCAATCCGCATCAAACGGCTGACGTGTTTTAAGAACCCCATAAATCAAGTGAGTCAGCTTGTGCATCGCCGCAAAAATGCTCGCTTTTGGCAGCATACCTTTGGCTTTTAGCCTCTGTGCTGCCCTCCTGGCAACAAGCAGCAAGACAGGCTAGTGCTGCGAAAGCTCGAGCTGATTCAAACGCTCAAGTTCCGCACAGACATCTCCGATCCGTCCGGAGATGACCATCGTGCCGCCGATGCAGGGCATGCCACCTGCGGCGAGGCCGATCACACGCATGGGTCGCGTGGGACTTCGGGCATCACGCTGAACGCATTGCGAAAGGTCACTGCCAGATTTGAAGTTTGCGATAAATGGCAACGTACGCACAATGCGACCACTTCGCTCCCGGCCCGGCAACAGGGATTTTCTCGAAGAAAATATCCAGCATAACATGCTGGTCTCCTGCGAGTTTGTTACATATGAAACTTCTACTTGCAATCCAAGGGTAACCTGTCGAACACCAATTTGGCCTCCAATTAAGTGATGGGTGCTATGTAGTTCTACGGATATAAATATCTGGCGGTTTTCAAGTCCGCAGCGCAACACGGTCGTGTCGGCGATGTGTTTCAGGGCAGGTTCAAAGCTAAAAGCAGAGGTGATTAAAACTGCCGTTGCGGCTGCTGTGCCAATGGAAACACATGCCCTGAACCCGGCACCTTTGTGACCCTGGTGCTTTGCTCGAGGTTCGCGAACGGCAGCTCGGAAGCGGCTGCTTTGTCGTGTCAACTACGAACATTTCACTATCAAGCATCAATGCATGACTGGCTGGTGCGAGGAGCGTAGCTAAAGGAATCAGAGAGTGAGCGACATTCAACTCAACATTGCATGGGACTTGGTCAAGGCACAGTCCAATACTGCCAAGCATGGGGTGACATTCATCCAGGCGGCGACGGTACTGCTTGATGCTCTGGCTCTCACCACATTCGACGCCGCGCACAGTGGGTTTGAAGAGCGTTGGTTTACGCTGGGCATTGCCAGCGATGGCAAACTGTTGCCGGTTTGACACACCTACCAGCACACCAGCTTTCAACTCGTTTAATTTAACCCATTAAGGCGAACGCCATGAACGCACAGACCACACAAGAAGACGACGCTATGCCCACAGAGATTGATTTTTCGGGAGCCAAGCGCGGGCAGTTATACCGAGCTGGTGCGCAGTTAAATTTACCGGTCTACCTGGACCAGAAGGTACAAGCCACACTGGCAGCGCTGGCCAGTGCCAAGAGGGTTGATTCTCGGCGCTGGTAAATGATTTGCTCAAGAAGGATATCGAGCTGATTGAGATAACGCGCTGAGGAACTGAGCAGCTGTCCAACGACCAAAAAATAAATGACCCCCCTCGCTCGCCTTTCACTACTAATCTAGTAGCTACTTGCGTAGTCGATACATGGGCCGAGCCTACTTTTAGCCTACAGCTACCGTCATCAAGGTGCCTGAAACCCACCCGCTCGATACGTCAGTACCAGCGTGTCCCGATAGCCTTTTTCGCCATCGGCATGGTCAGGAAATATCGGCGTGGTTTCATGTATCACCCGCGCATCGTCCAGCAGCAGCGCAGTTAACGGCTCACGCATCACAAAGCGCACCCCTTGTGGGCCGTTGGCATCAAACACCCGGGTCTCGCCGCCCTTGACGCCGCGGCGCGCCACCAGCATGACCACGACAAAATTCACCCCGTCGCGGTGCGCACCTTCTGGCGTGGGGCGGCCCACACCGCCAGCCGTGTCGATGCGGAACTGATGCGCTTCTACAAACCATTTGTCAACAGTTTGCACTTGTGCAAATAATTCGCCAAAGCCCCGCAGTAACTGTGTCCAGGGCGGGGCTTGGGCAACCGCAGCCTCCACCGGCTCAAACCAGCGCTCAAACCCGCCATGCAGCGCGTTGTAGTCCGTAGGCTGCCAATGCGCGCGGTGCGGCGTTTGGACCAATGTGTGCGTAGCCAGGTCTTGCACAAAGCAGGCATGGCGACGCTGCCTGTAGCTGCCGCCGTCCTTCAGGTGTGCATCTGGCGGTAAGTGGTGCCACGCCAGCGCCAAGTCGTCCCAGTGCTGCGCCCAATCGGCAGATAAACCCAGCGTACTGGCCAGGTCTACGGGGGACAGCAAACTCAAGCCATCTTGGCTGAGCGCTTGAGCGGCGGGTTTTTTGGGGGCGACGATATTAAACATGGGTATATTTTGCGGGGAGTCTGTGTGGTTGCAAAAGATTGTTCGTTTTACGCCTTGATGCAGCAGGTGCACGACGTTTAGGCAGCTTCCCTTTTGCTATGGAATAAATAGCGGCTTGCTTTTATAATGATTGGGCTAGCGGTATTTTTTACCTAAAAATAGTGCACTGATGGGATGTCAAAAAAATATATGGATTGATACTGATGGTGTAGTCTGCACAAGGGCGCGCTAATGACTTAGCAGCTTGTGGCTATGGTGTTGCAGTCCACAAAAACCTATGATTCCTGCTGGCTCCATCACCTTCATGCTCCAGGCGAAACCCATGCACAAACAAATCTACGTCAATCTGCCGGTCAAGAATTTGCCCAAATCTCGCGCTTTTTTCGAGGCCATGGGTTACCGCTTCAACCCCGAATTCAGCAACGACCAGGGCGCCGCGCTTATGCTTGGCGAAAACCTGCACGCCATGCTGCTCACCCATGAGTTTTTTAAGACGTTCACCAGCAAATCCATCGTGAATGCCAAAACCAGTACAGAAGTTTTGGTGTGCCTGTCTTGTGAAAGCAAAGCCCAAGTCGACGCGCTGGTCAGCAAAGCGCTTGCGGCAGGTGGCACCCCGCACCGCCCAGCGGTTGACCATGGTTTTATGTACCAGCACAGTTACGAAGACCTGGACGGTCACGTCTGGGAGTTGGTGGTCATGACCGCGGCACCGCCTGCCCAGTCATAACGCATTGAGTTGTTTCAGGTTGCCGCCCGTCATACATTTTTTCTAATATTTAAAAAGGTCACGCCATGGGTAACACCGTTCAATTTCACCGCGTTTTTACCAGCACACCCGAAAAAATCTGGCGCGCTTTCACCCAGCCTGATGCGTTTGCGCGCTGGCTGCCGCCCAATGGGTTCTTTGCGCACATCTATGAGATGGACGCGAAAGTGGGCGGCAAGTGGCGAGCTTCGTTCACCAACATGACCACGAACACAGAAATGCTATTTGGCGGCACGTATCTTGAACTTAAAACGAACGCGGCGATAGCCTACACCGCCAGCTTTGACGACCCCCATCTCCCCGGCGAGATGACCACCCGCGTCACAATAAAACCTGTGAGCGTGGGTGTAGAGGTTCACATCACGCAAAGTGGAATCCCTGAGATGATTCCAGTTGAGGCGTGCTATCTGGGCTGGCAAGAATCCTTGAGGCATTTAGCCCGGCTGGTCGAACCGAACATTCCGGGTTAGCCAGACGATTTTTTATTGCCCGAATCCATAACTGCACCACAAAGGTCTTTCATGCTTTACAAATTCAAATCGAAAAACGCTGGCGATGTCATTATGTTGGAGTCCAATGGACGCAAACTGCTGGAAGTTATTGGCAAAGACCCAGGGCCAACCGGAATTATTTTGGCGGCACAAATGCCTGCGGCCATTGCGGCATTGCAAGCGGCCATCGTGCTGGAAGAGTCAATACGCAAGGCGGCTGATGCTGAAGCTAAAGCCAACGCCAAAGCCGACGCGGAAATCGAGGCCAATGTAGACAGAGGCACATCGGCAGACACGCTTGGCCTGCGGCAACGTGCTATGCCTTTCATTGACATGCTTGAGCGTAACCACAGCGCCCAAACCGACGTGGTTTGGGGTGTTTGATCCCTAAATCGTCAGGAGCCTAATCGACCTTGGCGCCCGACACTTTCACCACCTGCGCCCATTTGACGTGTTCAGCATTGATGAAGGTATTGAACTGCTCAGGCGTGTTGCCGCCCGGGATCGCGCCTTGAGCAAGTAATTTTTCTTTCATTCCAGGCGTGCTGAGTGATTTAGTAACCTCTTGCTGAATACGGCTCACAATGTCTTGCGCGGTGCCAGCTGGGGCCAGTAAGCCAAACCATGAGCTGGCATCAAAACCTGTGAGCTTGCCTGCTTCTTCAATGGTTGGCAGTTCAGGCACCGCTGCCGAACGCTGCGCACTGGTCACAGCAAACGCCTTGAGCTTGCCCGCCTTGATTTGCGGCAGGGCAGACGGCAGGTTGTCGAACATCACATCCACATTGCCGCCAACCAAGTCAAGCAGTGCCGGGCCAGAGCCGCGATACGGAATGTGTGTCATAAAAATGCCGGTACGCGACTTGAACAGTTCGCCCGCCAAGTGAATCGACGTGCCGTTGCCACTGGACGCCATGCTAAATTTGGCTGGATTGGCCTTGGCGTAGGCGATGAACTCCGGTACGGTGTTGATGTTTAACGCTTTGGCCTTTTCGGCATTCATCACCATGACATTCGGTACACCCGCCACCAGTGTGATGGGTGCAAAGTCTTTTTGGGAGTCAAATGGCATTTTGGCGTAAAGCGCCTTGTTGATGCCGTGGGTACCTACTGTGCCCATCAAAATCGTGTAGCCATCAGGCGGAGATTTAGCCACCAAATCAGCGCCAATGTTGCCGCCAGCGCCAGCCCTGTTTTCAACAATAAACGATTGACCAAATGCTTTGGTCAATTCAGGTGCCATGGCGCGCGCCAAAATGTCGGTGGTGCCGCCCGCCGCAAACGGCACGATGATGCGGACCGGTTTGTTGGGCCAGGCGGTTTGCGCGAAACTACTAAACGCTATTAAAAATGTAGCTGCTGCCCCATATATTACGTTGGTCAGAAGTCTTTTTTTCTGATCTGGTAAGCGATTAGATATAAAAATGAAGGGGTACATCATCTGCTTTCGTGTGAATTGAAAAGTAAATCAACCGTGTGCTGGCAGGTTTTGCCTACTTCTACGCCCATCGCTGCCGCGGCAGAATTGGCAGCACTGACGACACCGTTGGCCAACGTACTGCGCGCCTCACCAATGCAGGCACTGTGGTGGGCCACAGTGCAGGCCGCGAGGCCGTGTGTTTGCAAAAAATCCAGCGCTGCCAGGCCTGCGTTGTTCAAGCCAATACCCGCGTCGTTGAAGACGCAGAGCAGCGGACGAGCTGCCAACGCATAGCGCGCAGAGCTCAAACCACCATGAGACCCGCTGACCGCGATGCAGCCATGGTCTCGTGCATCGAGCTCAGTGATGGAATCCACAATGCGCAAAGCCAACATGGTTACGTTTTACACCCAAAAGCGGCAGGTGTCACAGCGGGACAACCCCCGCGCCAACCCAAAATCAAGGCTTTACTACGGTGCCATTTTGAAAATAAAAAAGCCGCCTGGCTTTTTGGCCACGGCGGCTTGATCAGGTCACAGGCAGATCAGTCAGCGTACTGCTTGGCAGCATCCACAACGACTTTGAGCTTGTTCATTTCTGATGTCACAAAAGCTTTGTGGGCAGCAGGCTCGACACGCTTGTCCGTCACAATCACAGCACCCAGACCTTCTTGCTTTTTAATGAAGTCCGGGTCTTTCAGGGCTTTTTTCAGGCCTTCATTCAAAGCTGTCAGTACTGCGGGCGGTGTACCTTTAGGTGCATACAAACCGTGCCAAATCGTCAAATCAAAGCCTTTAAGACCCATTTCCTGCAACGTGGGGTAGTCTTTGAGCAGCTTGTTGTTTGACAGCGGTTTGGCGGTGGTCACGGCAAACGCCTTGACGCGTCCAGCTTCAATCTGGCTGGTGGTGTTGGTGGTTTGGTCGCACATCAAATCGACCTGGCCACCAACCAGCGCATTCATTGCGGGGGCAGTGCCGCCAAAGGGAATGGTCGTCATGGCTTCTTGCGACTTGATAGCTGCTTGCCACATCAAACCGCACAGATGCGATGCTGAACCCAGACCTGCATGCGCGATGTTTAACTTTCCTGCATTGGCACGAATATAGTTTTCAAAATCACGGTAATTGTTGGCGGGCAGCTGTGGTTTGCCAATCAGCGTCATGGGCACTTCATTGATCATGCCTAAAAACTCAAAATCCTCTAGCGTCTTGTAAGACAGCTTGCGGTACAGCGCAGGTGCCGATGCCATGCCAATGTGGTGCAGCAAAAGGGTATAGCCATCGGGCGATGCTTTGGCTACTTTGGCCGCGCCAATCGTACCGCCCGCACCATTGACGTTCTCCACCACAAAGTTGGCTCCGCCGCCCATGCTTTTACGCATGGCTTCAGCCAGGTCGCGGGCTACACGATCAGTCGGTCCACCCGCTGCAAAAGGCACAACAAAAGTAACTGGCTTGGAGGCGGGGTAAGCTTGCGCGCTGGCTTGTGTATGCGCGAACACGCTGGCCGCAGCTGCTGCCAAAACGAGTAGATGCTTGATGGGTTTCACAGATGTCTCCTGAAAAAATATAGAGTTTACGTTTGTAGAATCTGCCGCGCATCGCGGGAACTACGTAAGTGAAAACGCAGCCCCCACGCTCCGCCTAAGGCTACTCCAAAGCTTCTATTTATAGCTGCGAGCGTCTTCAATCACCTTGCCATCGTTGGGCAGGCTGCCTGGCGCCATCAACTCAACGGTGCTGCGCAGCTTGGTCACGTCGCGAATCGCTTCGCCAATTCTTTGGTCAAGACCCGCCTCGCCCGGAACTGCTTCAACCTGAAAATGCATCCGGTCGTCGGCCATTTCACCACTAACGACCAACCGGGCTTTAAGCACTTCAGGAAAGCGTCGGGCGATCGTGGCGACCTGGCCGGGATGTACAAACATGCCGCGAATTTTGACGGTCTGGTCCGCCCGGCCCATCCAGCCTTTGATGCGGCCGTTGGTGCGTCCGGTTGGACATTGGCCTGGCAGTGTGGCCGACAAATCGCCGGTGCCAAAGCGTATCAATGGATAGTCTGGGTTGAGTGTCGTCACCACCAATTCACCGACTTCGCCCGCAGCCACCAGATCGCCCGTGCCCGGCCGAACAATTTCAACAATCACGCCTTCGTCAATTACCAGGCCTTCGCGTGCTTGTGTTTCGTAAGCAATCAGGCCCAGGTCTGCGGTGGCGTAGCATTGATAAACAGCCATGCCGCGCTGGGTAAACCAGTCACGCAAGCTGGGCGGAAAAGCTTCTCCGCCGACCAGGCCTTTTCTCATGCTGCTGATGTCGCTGCCCAACTCGATGGCCTTTTCGACCAGAATCCGCAGAAAACTCGGCGTACCGACATAACCATCCGGCCGCAATTCAGCAATGGCTTGCAACTGCTGCTCGGTTTGTCCAATACCCGCTGGAAATACGGTGCAACCCACCGCATGCAGACCCGACTCCATGATGAATGCACCCGGTGTCATGTGGTAGCTGAAAGCGTTGTGGGCCAGGTCGCCTGCACGAAAACCAGCGGCGTACATGGCGCGGCCGGCACGCCAGTAATCCTTGGCAGTTCCCTCAGGCTCGTAAATGGGACCAGGCGAACAAAACAGCCGCGGCATTTTCGGTCCGCGCAGCAGGGCACTAAAACCGCCAAATACATCACGAGGCGTACCGGCGTTTTGTCCCTCACCTTGACCTGCTTTTTGCAAATCAAGTAGTTCGCTTTTGCGGGTGACAGGCAAATGTGCCAATGCTTGCCGTGTGTGAATGCTGGCGGCATCTACACCCTCTAGCAGCTTGGAAAACGCCGAGGTGTTTTTTTGCGCGTGAGATATTTGTTGCGGCAACGCCGCCATCAAGGCAGCCTCGCGCGACTCAGGCGAGCGGGTTTCTAAATGGTCAAAAAAAGTAGTCATCACAGTCTTTTCAGGCCAGCCACCGTTTGCGGCGTTTATAGCTTTTAACGTCTTTGAAGCTTTTGCGTTCACCACCGCCCATGCCCAGGTAAAACTCCTTCACGTCCTCGTTGTTGGCCAAATCACTTGCCATGCCATCCATGACGACGCGGCCGCTTTCCATGATGTAACCGTAGTCCGAATACTTAAGAGCCATGTTGGTGTTTTGTTCTGCCAGCAGAAAGGTTACTTTTTCACGTTTGTTCAGGTCTTTGACGATTTCAAACACCTCTTCGACAATTTGCGGTGCCAGCCCCATGGATGGCTCGTCCAGCAGCACCATGGTCGGGCTGGCCATCAGTGCCCGACCAATCGCACACATTTGCTGCTCCCCGCCCGATGTGTAGGCGGCTTGCGACGTGCGGCGAGTTTTCAGGCGCGGAAAGTAGTTGTAAACCTTTTCAAGATTGGCGGCTGCCTCGGCTTTAGATTTAAGGGTGTAGCCACCTGTTAGCAGGTTTTCCTCAATCGTCAGGTGCGCAAAGCAGTGCCGGCCTTCCATGACCTGCACCACGCCGCGCTGCACCAAGTCTGAAGGCGAGAGGTTCTCAATTCGCTCTCCGCGCAGCTCAATCGAGCCTTTGGTTACCGCACCGCGCTCGCCTTTAAGCAGATTGGAAACTGCTCGCAGGGTGGTGGTTTTGCCCGCCCCATTGCCGCCAAGTATGGCCACAATCTTGCCTTCTGGCACGCTCAGTGAAACGCCCTTTAAAACCAGAATCACATGGTTATAAATGACTTCAATGCCGTTGACGTTGAGAACAATCGGAGTGGATTGCGACATAACTTCAGTCGTTAGCTAACTCATTAATTGAAAAATGCCGCGACCCCGATGTGCAAGCAGGGGCCGCGGATCTGGCTTTGCCAGGCCGCTAGCGCCGCCCCCTGCAAGGGGGGAGGGCGCAGCGACACGAAGTGCGCAAGACCACGGGGGTGTGCAATAACTAGCTTTGGCAGTCTGCTGGCGTCCGCGCGGTCAGTTTTTTGTCGGCAGCGTACTTGGCCGCAGTTGCTTTAACCAGCGGTTTGATGATTTGCTCGTCAGCTTGCAGCCAGTCAGAGGTGAACTTCCATGCCTTGCCGTCCCAGGTGTGAATACGCGCCCAGGCGGCACCCATGTGGTCGGTGCAGGATGTGCTGATAGGGCGCATGACCCCAGCAAAGCCCAGGCCGTCCAGTTTGGCTTGCGTCAGGTTCAGGTTTTCCAGACCCCAGCGAACTTGCTCGCCAGTCATGACCTTGCCTTTGCCGTATCGCTCTTGTGCCGCGCGAATACCTTCAATACCCAGCATCGCGCTCATGGCACCACGCATGTACAACACCTGGCCTACTTCGTCTTTTGGTCCGGTGCCCTGGCCTTTGTCGTGCACCATGGTCATCACGTCTTTGACGAGTTTTGACTGCGGCTCAGCGCCGTGCTGCATCGTCACGGCGTTGTAGCCCTTGGCGCCTTCGGCCACGTCTTTCACGTCTGGCTCCGCGCCTGCCCACCACACGCCGTACATTTTTTCACGCGGGTAGCCCGTGGCTTGTGCTTCCTTGATGGCGGTGGTGTTCATGATGCCCCAACCCCAGAGTGCGACAAAATCAGGCTTGGACTGACGAACTTGCAGCCAGGTGGCTTTTTGCTCTACGCCTGGCGCAGTCACTGGCAGCAGTTGCAGCTCAAAGCCGTGCATTTTGCTGCGCTCTTGCATCAGGGGAATAGGCTCTTTGCCAAAGGGTGAGTCGTGGTAAACCAATGCAATTTTCTTGCCTTTGAGCTTATCCCAGCCGCCTTCTTTTTTGGCGATGGCTTGCAAAATCGTATCAGCGGCAACCCAATAAGTGCCTGCAATAGGGAAGTTCCATTTAAAAATTGAACCGTCAGCGCTTTCGCTGCGGCCATAACCGACGGTCACAACTGAAACCTTGTCAGCTGGGGCTTTTTCGGTGATGGCAAACGTTGCACCCGTTGACAAAGGCTGCACAAAGCTGGCACCGCCATTTTTGCCTTTCAGGCGCTCATAGCATTCCACACTGCGGGCGGTGTCGTAGCCGGTTTCGCATTCTTCAAAAGACAGCTTCACCCCGTTCAGGCCGCCGCGTGCGTTGACCAGTTTGATGTAATCCACATAGCCGTTGGCCCATGGCACGCCGTTGGGTGCATAGGCGCCCGTGCGGTACGATAGAACCGGGATGAACTGCTCTTTGGCCTGTGCGTGGGCAGTGGTTGCCACAAGCGAGGATGCGCCTGCTGCTACGGCCGCAATGGCCAAAATCAAGTTACGAACTTTCATAGTTGTCTCCATAAATTTAAGAAAAACAAAACACCAGAAAAACCGATACAAATCAAAAAGAGAAATCAATGAGGGAACGGCCACAGCCTGAGCTTTTGCTTGCCCACGGCCCAGAGCTTGGCCAGGCCATGCGGCTCCACAATCAAGAACCACACAATCAGCGCACCAAAAATCATCAACTCTGCATGCGCAATGCCCGCAGTTGAAATTTGCAGGCCGACCCATCCCGCCAGTACAGGCAACATGATGTTCAAGGCAATGGGAAGCATGGTGATAAATGCCGCTCCCAAAAAGCCACCCAAAATTGAACCCATGCCGCCAATGATGACCATAAACAGCAACCGAAACGATTGGTCCACCGAGAACGCAGCTGGCTCCCACGCACCTAGATACACAAAGCCCCAAAGCGCGCCTGACATGCCGATGATGAACGAGCTGACCGCAAACGCACTCAGTTTGGCGTACATCGGCCGAATGCCAATCACCGATGCGGCAACGTCCATGTCGCGGATGGCCATCCACTCACGGCCAATGGCGCCGCGCACCAGGTTTTTAGCCAGCAAGGCGACAACCACCAAAATCGTTAAACAAAAAATGTATTTGCTGGTGGCGCTTTCAATAGGCAAGCCAAAAACCTGCAAGTTGGACACTGACACCGACCCAGACGGTGAGTCAAAAGTAAACCACTTGATGCGCAAAAACATCCAGTCTGAAAAGAATTGCGCCGCCAGCGTGGTGACCGCCAGGTACAAACCTTTGACACGCAAACTCGGCAGGCCGAACAAAATGCCAAACAGCATGGCGCACACACCGCCCAAGATGATGGTGGGTATCAGCGGCATACCGGGTATGCGTACGAAAAAGTTATAGGCGCCGTAAGCACCCACCGCCATAAAAGCGCCTGACCCGAGTGAAATTTGTCCGCAGTAGCCCACCAGAATATTGACTCCCAGTGCTGCCAGCGAGATGATCAGAAACGGGATCAGAATCGCGCGGAACAAGTAGTCGCTGGCCAGCATGGGTACGACGGCAAATGTAAACAGCAAAAACAAAATCACTGCCATCCGGTCTTGCAGGATGGGAAAGATCTGGCTGTCTGACCGGTAGGTGGTTTTAAATTGACCGTTTTCTCTGTAAATCATGTTGTTCTCTTAGACGCGGTCAATTATTTTTTCGCCAAACAGTCCCTGGGGTCTGAAAAGCAAGAAGCCCAGTGCCAATACATAAGCAAACCAGATTTCAATGCCGCCTCCCACAAAAGGCCCAATAAAGACCTCGGCCAACTTTTCGCCGACACCCAAAATCAGCCCGCCCACAATCGCTCCAGGCACAGATGTCAGCCCGCCCAAAATCACCAACGGCAAAGCCTTGAGCGCAAGAACAGATAAAGAAAACTGCACACCCAGTTTGCTGCCCCAAATCATGCCGGCCACCAGCGCCACAAAGCCTGCCACAGACCACACAATCACCCAAATCCGGTTCAGCGGTATGCCAATCGACTGCGCCGCCTGGTGGTCATCGGCTACCGCGCGAAGGGCGCGGCCCGTTTTGGTGAACTGAAAAAACGCAGCCAGGCTGGCCACCAGTGCAGTTGCGATCACAGCTGCTACCAGGTCTTCTTTATTGACCAGCAGGCCGCCGGGGAACACGCCTTCGAGCAAAAACATCGGGTCTTTGGGCATGCCGACATCAATCTTGTAAATGCTCGAGCCAAAAATGGTTTGACCCAGCCCATCCAAAAAGTACGAGATACCCAGCGTAGCCATCAGCAGTGCCACACCCTCTTGGTTGACGAGTTTGCCCAAGACAAACTTTTCAATCAACCAGGCCACCGCCACCATAAAGACCAGGGCAATGGCAAATGCCATCAGGTTGACCAGCCATTTCGACTCCAGACCCGTCCAGCCAGGCAGCCATTCAGAAAATCGAGCCATTGCCAGCGCAGCAAACAGCACCATCGCGCCCTGCGCGAAATTAAAGACACCCGAGGCTTTGTAAATCAACACAAAACCCAAAGCGACCAGTGAATACAGCATGCCGGACATCAGTCCGCTGATAATTGTTTCTAATACGGGACCCATGATTTTCCTTAATGACTGGTTCCGAGGTACGCACTGATCACATCTTTGTTGTTGCGCACCTCTTCAGGCGTGCCGTCGCCAATCTTTTTGCCGTAATCCAGCACCACTACCCGGTCGGAGATGTCCATCACCACGCCCATGTCATGTTCAATCAACACCACCGTGGTGCCAAACTCATCGTTCACGTCCAACACAAAGCGGCACATGTCCTGCTTTTCTTCGACGTTCATGCCAGCCATTGGCTCATCTAACAGCAGCACCTGCGGCTCCATCGCCAGCGCACGGCCCAGGTCAACCCGTTTTTGCAATCCGTAAGGCAGCTGGCCAACCGGCGTTTTGCGGTAGGCCTGAATCTCTAAAAAATCGATGATTTTTTCAACCGCCTCCCGGTGCATGATTTCTTCTTTTTCAGCCGGGCCAATCCGCAGCGCTTGGAGCAAGATATTGCTTTTGATTTTCAGGTTACGGCCCGACATGATGTTGTCCAGCACACTCATGCCTTTAAACAGCGCCAGGTTTTGAAAGGTGCGCGCCACGCCCATCACCGCCACTTGGTGGCTGTTCATGTGCTTGAAGGTTTGGCCTCGAAAAGTAATCGAGCCTTGCTGCGGCTGATACACGCCGTTGATGCAGTTCAGCATTGAGCTTTTGCCCGCGCCGTTGGGGCCAATGATGGCGCGTATCTCGTGCTCTTTGACGTTAAACGATATGTCTTGCAACGCCTTGACGCCGCCAAAGCTTAAGGAGATGTTGTTCACGTCAAGGATGACGTCACCGATCTTTTTGTTCATGCTGCCGCCTTCACCGCTGCAAAGGTTTTGCAGTCGCCAATCTTTAATGTTGCTGACACGCTGCCGCTGCGGCCGTCCTCAAACTTGACCACGGTCTCAATGAATTGCTCGGCTTTGCCGCTGTACAGCGCATCCACCAGAGGCTGGTACTTGTCGCCAATAAAACCGCGCCGCACTTTATTGGTACGGGTCAATTCGCCATCGTCGGCATCAAGTTCTTTGTGCAAAATTAAAAAGCGGCTGACTTGTGAGCCTGCCAGCAGCGTGTCCACGCTCAGGTCGGCGTTGACTTTTTCGACGCATTCTTTGATGAGCTGGTATACCTCGGGCTTTTGCGCCAGGTCTGTGTAGCCGGCATAGGGCAGATTGCGCCGTTCGGCCCAGTTGCCGACCGCATCAAAGTCAATGTTGATCAATACACAAGCCTGGTCACGACCGTCGCCGTAAGCCACGACTTCTTTAATGTGTGAGAAAAACTTGAGCTTGTTCTCAACATATTTAGGCGCAAACATCGCGCCGTCGTTTGCCCCACCCTTGATACGGCCCACGTCTTTGATGCGGTCAATGATTTTGAGATGACCTGTGGCATCAATGAACCCGGCATCGCTCGTGTGGTACCAGCCGTCAGGTGTCAAAACTTCAGCTGTGGCGATGGGGTTTTTGTAGTATTCCTTCAGCAAGCCAGCCGACTTGACCATGATCTCGCCGTTGTCAGCCACCTTGATTTGCACACCCGAAATCGGAACGCCTACTGTGTCTGCACGGGCTTCGTTGTCGGGCTGCAGGCAGACAAACACAGCGGTTTCGGTCGAACCGTACAACTGCTTCATGTTGATGCCAATCGAGCGGTAAAACGTGAACAAGTCGGGGCCAATCGCCTCCCCCGCCGTGTAGGCTACCCGCACACGACTAAACCCCAGCGTGTTGCGCAGCGGGCCATACACCAGCACATTGCCCAGTGCATACAACAGCGTTTGGAAGGCCCCGATGGGTTTTCCGTCCATGCGGTCGGGTCCCACGCGCTTGGCCACACCCATAAAGTAATTAAATAAGCCGCGTTTGATGTTGCCTGCATCTTCCATTCGAATCATCACGGTGGTCAGCATGCCTTCAAACACTCTTGGCGGCGCAAAATAGTAGGTGGGGCCGACTTCTTTTAAATCGATCATCACGGTGCTGGCACTCTCGGGGCAGTTCACGACATAACCGCAGGCCAGCCACTGGGCGTAACTGAAAATATTTTGTCCAATCCAGGCTGGTGGCAGATAGGCCAAGACTTCTTCGCTGGACGTGAGTTTGTCAAAATCTGCACCTGCCTTGGCGCGGTCCAGCAGTGTGCTGTGGGTGTGCACCACGCCCTTGGGGTTGCCGGTGGTGCCAGATGTAAAAAACATGGCGGCGACATCGTTGGGTTTGGCTTTGGCAACTTCGGCCGCGTACCAGTCGTTGTGCGAGCTGCAAAAGCTCTTGCCAATTTGAATCAGATCGTCCAGCGACTGTAAGCCGGGCTCTGAATAATTGCGCAAGCCGCGCGGCTCATCAAAAATGATGTTGGCCAGTTGCGGGCATTGCTCACGAATCTCCAGCAGCTTGTCAACTTGCTCCTGGTCTTCAGCAAATGCAAAGCGAACATCGGCGTTGTTGATCGGAAACACGCATTCAGCGCCGACGGCGTCTTGGTACAGCGGTACCGCAATAGCCCCGATGGACTGTGCAGCCAGCATCGTGGCGTACAGGCGCGGTCGGTTACTGCCAACCACCACCATGTGCTCGCCTCGGCTCAAGCCTGCCTCGTGCAGGCCGCAGGCAATGTGCTTGACCAACTCGCTCAGGGCTGACCAGCTGTGTGCCTGCCAAATGCCGTATTCCTTCTCGCGCATGGCGGGCGCATCGGGGCGCTCCGTGGCATGTTTGATCAGCAGTTTTGGAAACGTGGTCTGCATATTTATCTCGTGTCTCGTGTCAATTTCTCGACTGTTCTTTCAGGATCTTTGCAACCTTGTTGCTTTGCTGTTAGGCAACTCGGGACAACTAAAGTTACCGCAGCAAACGGATCGTAGTCACTGATTTGACGCTATGTTGTCATTTCGACGACAATTCAAGGGTGAACACTCCCCCGGACTTTCCCTTAGCATTGGTTTGATGCGGGTATGCCGTGACCTCGCTTGAATCCCCTCAACAGCTTCAGATTCGCAGCCGCTTGCCGAATGCAGCCGAGTTGGGCAGCATTCATTGGCTCAAAGAATTGCAGAGCGTCGAGCGCGACAGGGCGGTTGCCAGCCTGCGTGTTGGCGACGCGGAGCCTGGAAATTCGGTGTGCCGTATTGGCAGGCCAGTGACTTATTGGTTCGGCGTCGTCGAGGGGCTGCTCAAGATGAGTTCTGAAAACGCACAAGGCGCCACGATCACCTTTGCAGGTTTGCCACCCGGTGCCTGGTTTGGCGAGGGCACGGTTCTTAAACGCGAGCCCTACCGTTACAACATTCAGGCACTGCGCAAAACCGTCGTGGCTGGTCTGCCAGTGGACACCTTTCACTGGTTGCTCGACCATTCAATTGGCTTTAACCGCTTTGTCATGAACCAGCTCAATGAGCGCCTGGGCCAGTTTATCGCGGCCCGCGAGATTGACCGCCTGAACAACCCCGACGTGCGCGTGGCTCGCAGCCTTGCGGCACTGTTTAACCCGGTACTCTACCCCGGCGTGGGTGAGGTTTTGCGCATCACCCAGCAAGAGCTGGCTTATCTGGTGGGGCTGTCGCGCCAGCGGGTGAACGAGGCATTAACTGCTTTGCAGGCGCAGGGTGCCATTCGTGTGGAATATGGCGGACTTCGCGTTTTGGATTTAAAAGCTCTTAAAAGTACTGTTTTCGGGAATTAAACGCTGCTGTGGCGCAACAAACGCGTGGGCAACAGGCTATCAATTAAATAGCTAATCTAATGTCAGGCGGTTGGCTCCAGCACATGCACAAAGCGCTTGTTTGCTGCCAAGCGGTACACCGTAAAGTCGCGCAGGTCGGTGGTGGCAATGCGATGAATCTTCAGGCGGGTTGCCAAATACACCAGGCTGGCGTCACAAAAATCCATCGGCAAGTCCTCGTACTTATCCATCAAGGCCCAAAGCGCCGACACGGCATCGGCTGGGGGTGACTCAATCCGCAAATGCCCCAATGCTTGAGCTTTGGCTGCCCAGGCAAAAAACACTTTTTGCTTGCTGTGCGTCAGCAGCGTGCAGACTTCAGTAAAAACAGCCCAGGTCGTCGTGGTTTGACCTGTGTAGCCCGAGAAAAACGCCTTGCAGCGCGCGTGGTGGTGGTCTTTAGTATTGAACAACCCGACAAAGTAGCCTGAATCTGCCAGCGTGTTCATTTGGCTTTGCTGGCTTGAGTTGCTCTGGCCGAACGTTCAACGTGCTTTTGCCGAATCGCATCACGCAGCAGGATCTTGTGAGGGCGCCTCTCGGCTGCTTCGCGCGTCGCGTCATGGTTGTCGTCCTTGCCCGCACGCATCGCCTCTTCATAAATCTGGAGCGACGAAGGCTGCGCGTTACGCGCCAAAAACTCATGAATGCTGCGCACAATCACGGCAGACTTGGACAGGCCTTGCCGTGCGCTGAAACCCGCGATCTGGTCTTCAATCTCGGCAGGAAGGCGAAGTGAGATGGGCATGAGATGCTCCTTTGCGATACATTTTTATTATTGTATTTCAAATGCATGAAAATGTCTGTTCCCAATGTGGCTGCTCCCATTGTTGACCCTCCAGTCATTTCACTATAAATAATATAGCAAGTTGTGCATATATCACGGGGGCCAGGGGCAAATTTGGCACTGAAAATGCTCTAAAACGGCCCCACACAGATTCAAAAGCAATTCGCAGGCTATAACACCTGGTGTTCAAGCCTTGATGTCTAACCTCCCCCGGTTTTTACGCTTTTTTTACGCCACAGACGAATTTCCCCACCCCGTTTTTACAGCCATCGTCCTAATCTTCTCCCATCGTTTCGACAATTGAGGAGAAAGTGAATGGACATCGTATTTTTAGTGGGTATTGCTGCGCTCTGGGGTGTCATGGCGCTGCTGGTGGCGGGCTTTAGAAAGCTTGAAAAGCCCGTGGGAGCACGGCCATGATCGCTCTTGACGTGCTTTACGGCTTTGGCGGTATCTGTGCTGTTTTGCTGCTGGCCTATCTGGTGTACGCGCTGATTTGCGCGGAGGAGTTTTGATGACTTCTACGGCTTGGGGCTTATTGGCTTTGTTCTTGCTTTTACTTCTTATCACCTCCTGGCCGCTGGGCATCTGGCTGGCCCGGTTGTGTGCGGGCAACTTGCCCGGCTGGATGCACAGGTTAGAGGCGCCTTTGTACCGGCTGGCGGGCACAGCGCCTGACAAATCCATGAACTGGTCAGGATATGCCCTGGCGCTGCTGGCCTTTAATCTGCTGGGCGTGCTGGTGCTGTACGGTTTGCAGCGTTTGCAGATCGTTTTGCCGCTCAACCCGGCAGGCATGGCCAATGTGTCGGCTGACTCTGCCTTTAACACCGCCGTCAGTTTTGTCACCAACACCAATTGGCAGGGCTACGCGGGCGAAAGCACGATGAGCTACCTGACGCAAATGCTGGGGCTGGGTGTACAAAACTTTTTGTCAGCGGCCACAGGTATCGCCGTTGTGTTTGCCCTGTTTCGGGGCTTTGCAGCCAAATCAACCGGCGAAAAACTTGGAAATGCGTCCTTCGGACACGTGGGCAACTTCTGGGCAGACATCACCCGCATCACCGTATGGCTGCTGTTGCCGTTGTCGCTGGCGTTCGCGGTATTTTTGGCAAGCCAGGGCGTGATTCAAAACTTTGACGCCTACAAAGACGTGACCACACTGGAAGTGACCACTTACAGCCAGCCGAAAAAAGACGCCGCGGGTGAGGTCATCAAAGACAGCAAAGGCGAACCCATGATGGAAGAACTTAAAACCGAAAAGCAAACCATTGCCATGGGTCCGGTTGCGTCACAAGAAGCCATCAAAATGATCGGCACCAACGGCGGGGGGTTTTTCAACGCCAATTCAGCGCACCCGTACGAAAACCCGAACGCGCTGACCAACCTGCTGCAAATGCTGGCGATCTTTTTGATTCCGGCGGCGCTGTGTTTTGCGTTTGGCCGGGCGGTAGGTGACATGCGCCAAGGCTGGGCGGTGTTGGCGGCCATGACAGTCATGTTTGTCATTGCCGTCGTGGCCATCATGCCCGCCGAGCAAATAGGCAACCCGCTTTTGCCTGCACTGGGCGTTGACCAGGCGTCGAGCAGCACACAGTCGGGCGGCAATATGGAGGGTAAAGAAACGCGCTTTGGTATTACGGCGTCTGCATTGTTCGCTGTCATCACAACTGCTGCTTCGTGCGGCGCGGTCAATGCCATGCACGCGTCATTTACGCCGCTGGGCGGCATGGTGCCCATGGTGCTGATGCAACTGGGTGAAGTAGTGTTTGGCGGGGTTGGTACCGGCTTGTACGGCATGTTGATCTTCGCCATCTTGGCGGTGTTCATTGCGGGCTTGATGATTGGCCGCACCCCTGAATACCTAGGCAAAAAAATTGAAGCGCATGAAATGAAGTTGGTGTCGGTCGCCATTTTGATCACACCGATTTTGGTTTTGGCAGGCACGGCGCTCGCGGTGATGTCGGGCGCGGGCAGGGCTGGCATTGCCAACCCCGGGCCGCACGGTTTCTCAGAGATTTTGTATGCGCTGACTTCTAGTGCCAACAACAACGGCAGCGCGTTTGCAGGCTTGTCGGCCAACACACCGTTTTACAACACGCTGCTGGGTATTGCGATGTGGCTTGGTCGGTTTGGCGTGATCTTGCCGGTACTGGCAATTGCGGGTGCGCTGGCTAACAAAAAGCGTTTGCCCGTGACGGCGGGCACCATGCCTACTCACGGCCCGTTGTTTGTCTTTTTGCTGATTGGCACGGTGTTGATGGTGGGGCTATTGAACTACGTACCCGCGCTGGCCCTGGGGCCTGTGGTCGAGCATTTGATGCTTTGGTCTGCCAAATAAACCGAGAGCAATGAAAAACATGACTACCATCAAAACCAACTCTGCGTTGTTCGACCCAGCGCTGCTCAAGCCAGCCATTTTCCAGTCGTTCGTCAAACTCAGCCCGCACATCCAGTGGCGTAATCCGGTGATGTTTGTGGTGTACATCGGCAGTATTTTGACCACCCTGTTAGGGGTGCAAGAACTCTTCGGTAACACCGGTACAGCAGCCTTCACACTTACCGTGGCGGTGTGGTTGTGGTTTACGGTGCTGTTTGCCAACTTTGCGGAGGCGGTGGCTGAAGGCCGCAGCAAAGCCCAAGCAGCATCGCTGCGCGGGCTGAAAACAAGCACTAGGGCGAAGAAGTTTGCAGATAAAAGTCACGCCACATTTCACGGTCAAACATGGCTGCCAGACCAGGCCGAAAACCTGCGCAAAGGTGACGTTATCTTTATCGAAGCTGGCGACATGATTGCGCTTGATGGTGAGGTTATTGAAGGTGTGGCTACGGTTGATGAAAGCGCGATTACTGGTGAATCTGCACCCGTCATTCGTGAGTCAGGTGGGGACTTTTCATCTGTCACGGGCGGCACACGGGTGCTCTCAGACTGGCTGGTGGTGCGCATCACCGTGAACCCCGGCGAGTCTTTTTTAGACCGCATGATCAGCATGGTTGAAGGGGCCAAGCGTGCCAAAACGCCGAATGAAATTGCACTGACGATTTTGCTTGTCGCGTTGACTCTAGTATTTTTAGTCGTGACCGTCACCCTGCTGCCGTTTTCAATCTTCAGCGTCGGGGCGTCAGGCGCGGGCACAGTGGTCAGCATCACAGCACTGATTGCACTGCTGGTGTGTTTGATACCGACCACGATTGGCGGCTTGCTCTCGGCCGTTGGCGTGGCAGGCATGAGCCGCATGATGCAGGCCAATGTGATTGCCACGTCGGGCCGGGCGGTAGAGGCAGCTGGCGACGTAGATGTGTTGATGCTCGACAAAACCGGAACCATTACCCACGGCAATCGCCAGGCATCCAGCTTTTTGACAGCCCCTGGCGTCACCGAGGCGCAGTTGGCGCTGTGCGCCATGCAAGCGTCCATGACCGATGAAACGCCCGAGGGCCGCAGTATCGCCGTACTGGCGCAAAAGATGGGAGCAGAAATGTCGGCGGAAGAGCGTGCGACACAATTTTTCGACGGGCCGCCCCTAGAAAAATTAGTCCCCTCGGGGGGCAGCGTAGTACGCGAAGCGACAAGCGTGGGGGTTATTTTCACGGCCCAAACACGCATGAGCGGTGTCGATTTGACAAGCATTGACGGCACAACCCGCCATTTGCGCAAAGGCGCAGTGGACGCGATTCGCAAGCATGTTGAATCGCTGGGCGGTACGGTGTCGCCAGAGGTGCTGCGCGCGTCTGATGATGTGTCACGGCGCGGCAGCACGCCATTGGCTGTGGCCGAGGGAAAACAGGTTTTAGGCATTGTCGAGCTCAAAGATATTGTTAAAACCGGTATCAAAGAGCGATTTGGCGAGCTGCGCCGTATGGGCATCAAAACCGTGATGATTACCGGCGACAACAAGCTGACAGCTGCCGCAATTGCAGCAGAAGCGGGTGTCGATGACTTTTTGGCCGAAGCCACGCCGGAGGACAAGCTCAAACTGATTCGCCAGTACCAGAGCGAAGGCCGCCTGGTGGCCATGACGGGTGACGGCACCAACGACGCGCCAGCGCTGGCACAAGCCGACGTTGCCGTGGCCATGAACAGTGGCACCCAAGCCGCCAAAGAAGCCGGCAACATGGTGGACCTGGATTCCAACCCCACCAAACTGCTGGAGATCGTCGAGACCGGCAAGGCGCTGCTGATGACGCGCGGCTCGCTGACTACTTTCTCAATTGCCAACGATGTTGCGAAATACTTTGCCATCATCCCGGCGATTTTTGTGACGACATATCCGCAGTTAAGTGCACTGAATGTCATGCAGTTGGGTAGCCCGTCATCGGCTATTTTGTCGGCGGTGATTTTTAACGCGCTGATCATTGTGGTGTTGATCCCGCTGGCGCTTAAGGGCGTGAAGTACCGCGCTATTGGTGCCGCAGCGTTGCTGCGGCGCAATTTGCTGATTTACGGCTTGGGCGGGCTCGTCGTGCCGTTTGTAGGCATCAAAGCTATTGATGTGCTGCTGGTTGCCATCGGCGTGGCATAAACATTCAGGAACCGACATGAAAAACATTCTTCGCCCCGCAATGGTTTTATTTTTTATCTTCACACTGATTACTGGTGCGTTGTACCCGCTGTTGGTAACAGGCGTCGCGCAGTCGCTGTTTCCATCGCAAGCCGCTGGCAGCATCATCCTGCGTGACGGCAAGGCAGTTGGGTCAGAACTGATTGGCCAAAGCTTCACCGACCCCCAACATTTTTGGGGCCGCCCATCAGCCACTGGCCCGATGCCTTACAACGCTTCGGCCTCCAGCGGCTCGAATCAGGGGCCTTTGAATCCGGCTTTGATGGATGCTGTTAAAAGTCGTATCGCGGCGCTACGTGCTGCTGACCCGGGCAATACACAGCGTGTGCCGGTTGACCTTGTCACCGCGTCAGCCAGTGGACTGGATCCGCACATCAGTCCGGCTGCTGCCAACTACCAGGTCAGCCGCGTGGCCAAAGCGCGTGCATTGCCAACTGATAAAGTCAAGGCGCTGGTCGATGCGCAAACTCAAGCGCCTTGGCTGGGTGTGCTGGGCGAGCCGCGCGTCAATGTGCTCAAGCTGAATTTGGAGCTGGATAAACTGCGCTAATGTCCAGCTCACCAGACAAACGCCCTGACCCTGACAAGCTGCTGGCTCAGTTGCGAGGCAGTCAAGAGCGCGCCGCTCGGGGCCGGTTGCGCATCTATTTTGGAGCCAATGCTGGCGTTGGCAAAACGTTTGCCATGCTGTCTGCTGCACAGCGCGAGAAAAAGCTTGGCAAGTCAGTTTTAATGGGTGTGGTGGAAACCCATGGCCGCAGCGAGACTGCTGACTTGCTGAATGGGTTGGAGCAACTGCCGCTCAAAGATGTCCCTTATCGCGGCAAAAGCCTGAAAGAATTTGACCTGGATGGGGCATTGGCGCGCAACCCCCAAGTTATTGTGGTCGATGAACTGGCGCACAGCAATGCGGAAGGCTCACGCCACGCCAAGCGCTGGCAAGACGTTGACGAGCTGCTGGATGCAGGCATTGATGTGTGGTCTGCACTGAATGTGCAGCACCTTGAAAGTTTAAATGGCACGGTGGGCTCAATCACTGGCGTGCGGGTACACGAGACGGTGCCCGACACGGTGCTGGACGCCGCCGACGAACTGATCTTGATAGACATCACACCGGATGAGCTTTTGGGGCGTCTTAAAGCGGGCAAGGTCTACCTGCCGCAGCAAGCCGAGCGCGCGGCGCAAAACTTCTTTCGAAAAGGCAACCTGATCGCGTTGCGTGAAATCGCACTTCGCCGCACGGCGGAACATGTTGAAGACGACGTGCGCAGCTACCGGATTGAAAAATCCATCGGCAGCGTGTGGAACACCGAGGGCACGTTGCTGGTCGGCATTGGGCCGAGCCAGGGCAGTGAGCAAGCGGTGCGTGCAGCGGCGCGGCTGGCGGGGCAGCTCAATGTGCGCTGGCATGCCGCGTATGTTGAAACGCCTAAGTTGCAGCGATTGGACACGACAGAGCGTGACAGGATCTTGGCTGTCATCAAGTTGGCCGGAGAGCTGGGCGCATCCACTGCGGTGTTGACGCATGCAGATGCTGCGCAAGCGTTGGTTGAACACGCGCAAACTTATAACTGCGCCACCTTGGTCATGGGCCGAACACATTTAACGCCGTGGTCAGAATTTTGGAGGGGCCGTGCTACCACGCGCCGCATTGCCCGGCTTTCGCCTACCTTGACCCTTGTTGAAGTCGGTCAGGCGGACAGTGCTCGCAAATTAACGACCGGGGGCAAAACAACATCAGACGCTACTCGCGTGAACGCCTGGCAAGCCAGCTTGCCGCGTTATGCCTGGGCCGTTCTGGCGGTGGTGGCGGTCACGCTGCTGGCTTTCCCGCTGTTCAGGGTGTTTGATTTAGCCAATATCGTCATGCTGTTTTTGTTGGCGACTGTGCTGGTCGCTGTTAAGTTCGGGCGCGGCCCGGCGGCGCTGGCGGCAGTACTGAACGTGGCGGCATTCGACTTCTTTTTTGTCACGCCGCGCTTTTCGTTCGCTGTCACAGATGCGCAGTATTTGCTGACCTTTGCGGTCATGCTGGCGGTGGGCTTGATCACTGGCCAGCTCACAGCAGGCCTGCGGTTTCAGGCGCGTATTTCAAGCAGCCGCGAACGCCGTGCGCAGTCATTGTTTGAGCTGACACGGGATTTATCAGCAGCATTGGTGACCCAACAGGTCATCGATTTGGGGCAGGCTGCCTTGCAGCGCGATTTTGGCGGCCTGTCTGTTGTGCTGGCGATGGACGAGAAAGATCAGCTGTCAGGATCAAGCCAACCCCCTGCTGACTTTGACACCAGTGTTGCCGATTGGGCTTTTCGCAACGCGCAGCCTGCTGGGCTTCATACGCCTACGCTGTCAGCACAGCCTTGGCACTATCTGCCGCTCAAAGCCACCATGCGGGTACGCGGCGTGTTGGCCATCAAACCCGCGCAGCCGCGTTGGCTGCTGATCCCCGAGCAAGTCCAGCAGCTCGACACATTGGCGCGGCAAATCGCCATCGCGCTGGAGCGTGTGCATTACGTTGAGATCGCCCAGCAATCGCTTGTGCAAATGGCGTCAGAGCGGCTGAAAAGTACCCTGCTGGCCGCCATCTCGCATGACGTACGTACACCGCTCACGGCGTTGATCGGGCTGGCTGAATCACTGCAGCGTGCATCGCCACCGTTGCCCCTTGCCCAATCAGACATTGCCAGTGCCATGACGGCTCAAGCACGCGAGTTGAGCGCACTGGTGACCAATCTGCTGGACATGGCGCGGCTGCAAAACGGCACGGTGAACCTGCGCAAAGACTGGCAGTCGCCGCAAGAAGTGATTGGCAGCAGCATTCGGGCGGCGCAGCACGCATTGCAGGGGCGTGCCGTAAAAACCGAAGTGCTTGCTGATTTGCCGCTGGTCGAGTTTGACGCGGTACTGATGGAGCGGGTGCTGGTTAACCTGCTGGAAAACGCCGCCAAATACGGCGCTGCGCCGATTGTTGTTAAAGCCAGCATCACACCTGATGCCTTGCTTTTTACCGTGCGGGACCACGGGCTGGGCTTGCCACCCGCGTGGCGTGGCCGTGAGGCGGAATTGTTTGACAAATTCACCCGTGGTGAAGCGGAATCAGCTACGCCCGGTGTGGGTTTAGGCCTGGCGATTTGCAAGGCTGTGGTCGATGCACATCGGGGGCAGATCAGCGCAGCCAATGCAGCGGGCGGTGGCGCGGAGTTCAAAGTCACACTGCCCAGACGTGCGCCACCCGTGCTCGAACAACCTTAAACTGAAGAACCTTAAACTGAAGAACCTTAAACTCAAGGCATGTCCAGCCCCACAGTCGTCATCATTGAAGACGAACCCCAAATCCGCCGCTTTGTGCGTACCGCACTTGAAGCCGAGGGGTGGCAAGTTCACGAGGCAGAAACTGCCAAAAAGGGCTTGATAGAAGCCGGTACACGCAAGCCTGACTTGCTGGTATTGGACTTGGGTTTGCCCGATGGCGACGGCCTGGACGTGATTCGCGACGTGCGTGGCTGGTCGGGTGTGCCCATCATCGTGTTGTCGGCACGCAATGACGAGATGGACAAAATCGCCGCGCTAGATGCAGGTGCCGACGATTACCTGACCAAACCCTTTGGCACGGGCGAGTTGCTGGCCAGGTTACGCGCTAACCTGCGCCGCCCGCGCCATGCAGCAGGCGACGGTGCCGCGCATGAAGACGATCCGATTTTTAAATTTGGTGAGGTAGAAGTAGACCGTACTGCCAGAGTTTTGCGGCGTGCTGGCCAGGAAGTCCACCTGACCCCGATTGAATACCGCCTGCTGAGCGTGCTGATGGCCAACGCTGGCCGCGTACTGACGCACCGCCAGCTTTTGCGAGAAGTCTGGGGGCCTTCGCATGTCGACCAAAGCCACTATCTGCGCATCTACATGGGGCACTTGCGGCAAAAACTAGAGGTTGACCCGACCCAGCCGCAGCACCTGCTGACGGAAACAGCGGTGGGGTACCGGCTGGTGAACACTTAAAATTAGCAAAACCGTCTACGTTAACCCGTTTTACCCATCAAATAGGCCTTCGTCGCAACAAATACGGGCACAAGAAGCTACAAAAAGTATAGCAAATGCAAGATCTCATCAAACCCACCGTCGTCCGCGTCCCTAAACCTACTAACCCTGACGGCTCGCCGCTCACCATTCGCCTGAACAAACGCATGGCCGAGCTGGGGCTTTGCTCGCGCCGGGAGGCTGATGCCTGGATTGAGCAGGGCTGGGTGCGGGTTAATGGCAAACCTGCGGTGATGGGGCAACCCGTTGCTACCAACGCACGCATTGAGATCGACCGCGCGGCCGAGCAGCAGCAAAAGCAGCAGGTCACTATTTTGATCAACAAACCGGTGGGTTATGTCAGCGGTCAGGCTGAAGACGGGCATGAGCCTGCTGTGGGATTGGTGCAGCCCGGCAACCGCTGGACTGAATGCAACAGCCGCATGCGCTGGGGCTTTGACCAACTGCGCGGCCTGGCCCCGGCGGGGCGGCTGGACATTGATTCGATTGGCTTGTTGGTGCTTACTCAAGACGGGCGCGTTGCCCGGCAACTGATTGGTGAGGATTCAGAGATGGAAAAGGAATACCTGGTGCGAGTCAGCCTGGGCGATTTGCGCGGTGAAAACAACAACGTCCAGGCTTTATTTGACCCCGAAAAGCTCAAATTGCTGGAGCGCGGCCTGAGCCTGGACGGGCAGCCACTCAAAGCGGCCCAGGTCAGCTGGCAAAACCCGGAACAGCTGCGCTTTGTGCTCAAAGAAGGCAAAAAGCGCCAGATTCGCCGGATGTGCGAGCAAGTCGGGCTGTATGTGACGGGCCTGAAGCGGGTGCGGATTGGCCGGGTGAACCTGGGGCACTTGCCCGTGGGACAGTGGCGGTATTTAATGCCGCATGAGGCTTTTTGAGCTGTTTAGGGTATGTTTTAGGCCTCTGGCCCCTGTGATATATAAGCGAGATGCTATTAAATTCAAAGCAACTGAAGATCAAGTAAACGCCAAGTAAACGTCTAGGAGAGGCCAATGAGAGCTCGGCGTCAACCCTCTTGCCGATAGCGCATCAAGCCTGTGCAGTCCTACTGCAAAGCGGGCCGAAAGCTGGGTCGTTTTTATGGGCAAGGGCCTAGAGTCGTCACCAAGGAATACCCGACCTGCGATTTTCGCTGATCGGTGAAGCCTTTCAAACCACAAGACGTCTATGGCCCTCATCACCTACATCGCAGAAGACAACGACACCATCCTTGTCAACTTGATTGAAACGCTTCAGGAAATCACTGAGGTCCGAGTCATGGGGTCGGGCGCTACGCAGGCTGAAGCTGAGCGCTGGCTATCGCTTCACGACGGCCACTGGCACCTGGCGATTGTTGACCTGTTTTTAGAGGAAGGCAGCGGCTTGGAGATACTGGCAGGCTGCCGCAACCGGCAGACGTATCAAAAAGTGGTGTTGCTGACCAACTACGCAACGCCCGAGATTCGCAAGCGCGCAATCGCGCTGGGTGCCGACGCCGTGTTTGATAAATCCACCCAGCTTGACGAGTTGCTGGCCTACTGCATCAAGCAGACTGAGGAGCACAAAAAATTCTCAGTCCAGGAGGCGGAACGCGTGGCCATCGCAAAAAGCCGACCAGCTCAAAAAGCGGCTGGTGAGTTGTTGACGATGCCGTCACAATGAAGGCATGTCCAAACCCACCCTGCTCGACCAACTGAACAAACTTCCCACCTACCTGCATGTGTCAGACATTCAGGGCCTTAGCCAGCTCGCCACGCAGGGCGTGTTGGGCGTGACCGGGCTAGCGGAAAGTGTGCAGGGCAATGTGTACAAAGCGGTTGCCACGCCGTTTGGGCCATTGGGCTCCAAGTTTATTGACACGACAGCGGGTGCAAGTGGTGTCAAATCCAGCGGTATCACCGGGCTGGTGTATGGCGGCATCAAGGGCGTCACGCGGCTGGCGGGTGGCACGGTCAATGCGGTTTTGAGCAAAGCCGCGCCGCTGATCACCGAGCGCTTTGGTACACCTGCCTCGTCTCCCGAGCGTGAAGCCGTGCTCGCTGCGATCAACGGGGTGTTGGGTGACCAGCTGTTAAACACAGCCAATCCATTGACCATCAGCATGAGTTTTCGCCGCGACGGTCAGCCTCTGCTGCTTGAAAAAGTTGCCTTGGCGGAGCGCTTGCCCCAAGCTACCGGTAAGCTGCTGGTGCTGTTGCACGGCTTGTGTATGAATGATTTGCAGTGGACGACGGGCGGTAAAAATGACGCCGCTTACAACCATGCCGATGTGCTGGCCAGGCAATTAGGCTACACCCCGGTTTACCTGCACTACAACACGGGACTGCACACGTCGACCAACGGGCAGCAATTTGCAAGCCTGCTCGAGCAACTGTTACAAGTGTGGCCGCAACCGGTTGAGGACCTGACGCTGTTGGTGCACAGCATGGGCGGGCTGGTCAGCCGAAGTGCCTGCCATGTGGCTGAACAGTCAGGTATGGTCTGGCGCAAAAAGCTAAAGAGCATCGTTTTTTTAGGCACGCCCCACCATGGCGCGCCGCTAGAGCGGGTGGGCAACTGGATAGACACCACGCTGGGTAGCAATCGGGTCACCAAACCATTTGCTGCAATTGGGCAAATTCGCAGCAGCGGCATCACCGATTTGCGTTACGGCCACGTGCTGGAGTCAAGCTGGCGGGTCGACGGCATAGAAATCGACCGCTTTGTGCGCTCGCCTGACTCACGCGAGCCGCTACCGCTGCCAGTTGGTGTGAATTGTTATACGGTAGCGGCCACCACGTCAAACCAGCCCAGCGCTGTCAAAGATGCGCTGATTGGCGATGGACTGGTGCCCCTGAAGAGCGCCTTGGGTCAACACGACGAGGCGCCGCATTGCCTGAATTTTGCAGCTGAGAACCAGTGGACGACGTATGGCGTCAACCATATGGCGCTGTTGTCTAGCCAGACGGTAGGCGCACAACTACGGGTTTGGCTCAGTAGGTAATGGTCAACGTATGGGCCTGCGGCACGATAGCGCCCATCAGCCCGGCTTGATTGGCCAGCATGGCGCCATTGATCACATGTGCGCGTGACCCTGTCGCACTGCCCACGCGGCTTAAGCTGGCGGGACCAAGATTGCTGGCTGAGCCCGCAACGTCGGCCAGGCCAAGCTCGTAGCGCAGGCCGCCCACTACACCCGACGATGGCGTGACGTCCATCGTGTAAGGCAACGAGTTGGTGCAATCGGCTGAAAAGCCAGTGAATTGAAAATTGGCCAGGCCAAAAGCCGTGTAACTAAAGGCAATGTTGCCGGGTCCACCGCTGATGCTGCACTTGGCGGGGGCGGTGATGTTGACTGGGATAGCGCTGGTCGCCAATGCCACCAGGGGTTGCGTGCTGTTACGCAACGTTAATGCTACAGAATCGGTGTAGATACCCGCCGGAAAACTGGCAACAACCTGCCCTGGAATGCAGCCCCAGTAGTCAAACGTTACGGTAACCGGACTGAGCGTGGCGCTGTTGAAATTGGCCTGTAGTCGCGTGACCGCCGTATCCCGAAACTGTGCACTGCACGCCAAATTACGATAAAGGTTGTAGCCAATAAGATTACCGCCAAAGACTGCCTGATTGGTGGTTCCTGCTGGCTGCAGGCCGTCGGTGGCACCAAGGGTCAGCGTTGCATTCGTCGGATCGCCAACAAGGTTGCGTTGACAGGTTGCCACCACAGCGCTTTGTATTTTGTTGTTGGGGCTGGTGTTGTTAGTGCCAGACACATACACAAAATTAAGCGCTGCAGGTGCATTGATCGAGCAGGTGATAAGCGCCTGCGCCTGGCCTAACCAACCGCACAACAGCACCAACATGACCAGCCTCAAGGACACTTTGGGGTAGAAATTTTGGGTCATCTTTGAACACCTTTGCAAACAAGTGGACCCATGCGGGCAATATCGTCATTTACTAATGGCGGTAACGTCACATCCAATACACATTGCTGGCCTTGCCACTTCAGCGTGATGCGGTTAGTCGCCAGCAAGCCGGTGAGATAAGCCTGGCCTCGACGGGCCACATAAAATTCTTGGCTCTCGTCGCCTACATGCAGCGTAGCCCCGACTGGAGCTGCTTCGCCATCATCAAACTGAAGGGTCAGCAATGCTGCGCGTCCAGGCCGTGAGGCAAACAACAGTTTGACACCGCTGCGCGACGCTGGGACGGCGGTTTGCTCAATATTGTCAATTTCTGCGCTGATTGGCAGCTCATTTGTATCCAGCCGAATGGCGTTGGCTTGGTAAGGGGCTAAGCGCGGGATAATGGCAACGCCATTGGCATTGGTTCGAGCCAGTTTTCTGCCGCCCAATGATATGTTCAAGTCAGGGTAGCCTGGCACGTCGACCAAGGCAAAGCTGTCGCTTAACTTCTGGCTGGCAAACAAGCGGCCATCGGCAGCTAATAGTCCCCCACTGGCCCCTAACCGAATGGCCGTCTGGCCGCCACTTGAGCTTGCATCACCATTTAGCAGTGCATAGCGGCTGACGTAGGTCAAACCTGCTTCTGCGCGATTGGTCTGCGTCTGTGAGTCGGCCTGCTGGCTTGCCAGAACGCGCCAGCCAATGGTTTTGTCTTCAAGTGTGTTGCTGGTCGCTGTGGCGTAGCTGCTGAATTGACCGCTGCGACGCATCAGCCCGGCGCTGGTGATGATGTTGGTATCAAGCGGCAACGACAAGGTCATCCCGACGAAGTTGGCCGCTACCCCATCAATGGCGCGGCCCGCAGAAATTTGTAGATTACCGCGCTCAAATATGCGCAAGTTGTAGCCTGCCGTGAGTGTTGACACGCGGGTATTGTCAAAACGGTCGATCACGGCAAAGCCTGCACTGATCGAGTTTTTGCTGTCTGTAAAGTAACCGATATTGCCAGCGACTTGCAGTCGAACCGGCTGGCTTAGTGAATCAAGTCCCAACTGCCTGAAGTGAATACTGGCCGACTGAATTTGTAGACCGATATTGACTTGATTTTGACTGTATTCAGCCCCCAGCAGCCATTGGTTGCCCGAGCCTTGTGCGGCAGTTCGGCTGGTCATCAAAGCAGCCCGTCCCAACAGTTGGCCAGGCAGTACGCCAATGACGCCTGCGCTCAGGGTTTGCAAGTCACGACTTAGCTCAGCTCGTCCCTCAAGCGTTAGTTCACTGTTCAGGCCGCGCTTGTAAGTGCCGCTCGCAAAACCTGCGCCGTACGCTGCATTGACGATACCCAAATCGCGGCGGAGCGCTCCGGCTTCTACGCTCCAGTCTTGCAGACCGGGTGCCAGAAGTTGCGCGCTGCTGAAAAAAGGCTGCGTCACCACGGTTTCGCGCCCCAGCAAATCACGCACCACCAGCCGTGCTTCGCCGCCGCCATTAAAAGTAGGCAAGTTGGTGAGTGTGAAAGGGCCGGTAGGCACATTGGTGGTTTGCCGCAGTACGTTGTTTACATACAACTCAACGGTCGACGGTGCGGCCGACAAGCCGGATATCGTCGGTAAAGGCTGGCTAATAAAGCCTGGGGTTAACGCAAAGTTGGTGCCATACTGCACCCCGCCAAAATAGACATTTCGACCTAATAGGGAGCCGCGCGTGATGCTGTCACCTAAACGCAGTGTGGCGTTGATGTCGGCAAAATCACGGGTAAAAGTGGTTTCTAGCCGTACCCAACTTGGTGATGCGTTGTCGCCCCCATTTCTAATCAGGTTGCGGCCTGCAGCGCTGCTGGTCAGCAGCCCCGCATTGTTTGAGATGCCCAGCTCGACCAATGCGCCCAAGTTGTAGGCATTGGGTGTTCCCGCAAATTGACTGGCGCTGTAGTTGACGTCGTAATTCAAAAACGCGCTGGGCAAAACGGGATCGAGTTTTGGTCTGGCCAGAGATTCTTCTTGCTTCAGCGTTAGCGCAAACGTTTCGGGTGAAAACGTTAACGCCAACGATTGCGTTGAAAAATCAATTTTTGCTTCATATCCAGGCACGCTTGAAAGCGCAAAGTAGGGTTGCCCTTTAATGTCAATGCTTTGTGCAGTTGGCCTGAGCGATACCCGCCACTCGGCAAACGCCGCTTGGGGCGCGTACAAAACGCCAGTGCGCTCCAGCAACACCCAGTCGCCTGCTTTCGCACCATTTACTGTCACGTCAAGCGGCCGAAACACATCCTTGGTCAGATTCGCAGCGCTGCCTGTTGTTTGCGCAGTGACTGGCATCTGGACTACGCATAAGCAAAGCGCAGCCAGCGTGTGCTGCGGCCAGTAGGTTGCCAGGGGCTTTTTAGGACCGTAGTCCATCGCTTACCAGAAGGTTAGTCGGCCAAAATGGCGTCAACAGTGAGCACAGATAAATCATCTTGCGTTACCAAAAGTTGCACCTTGCCGCCTGTAATTGGGCCTGCCGCGCGCTTCAGTTCAAAGCCGCGTTTGATGCCCGGCAAAACATAACCGCCAGCGTTGCTGGTTAAAAGTGGTTGGCCGCTTGCATCGTTTAATTTGAACTCGGTGGGCTGAGCGTACGCGTTACCCGTGTTTTGGCAAGTACCAAGAACAGCATCAGGTGCTGTGCGCTGCACAGTGCACACCAATTGCCGCTTTGCAGACGGCGGCGTAATGAAAACCGGCAATGAAAAAGCCAGCGCTATTTGCAGTTGAATGCCAGGCTCTGGTGGTTTGACTTCGGGAATCTCACGTACCAGCAGGCGGTAGGTAAGCTGCTCATTGGTCGGCATTGGCTTTAGCATCGCCAGCCGCACAACTTGCTTACCCCCTGGTGGTATCTTCAGGACGGGTGGTACTGCAATCAGGTCTTCAGTGGCCGTCAAATCTTCCTGGCCGGCTTCGGTTTGCCGCCATAAATACAAATCTGCTTGCATCACCAGTTCTTTGTCACTTTCGTTGGTAACCGTGACTGCAGTGGTTCGGTCTTTGGTTGCCAAGAAAATACGTACCGGACTGACTGAGAACTGCCCTGCATCTGCTGCTGGCAGAGCGAAAGCAAAAGTAATAGCTACTGCAAGGCACGCGATATTTTTTGTCAAATCACGGACCTGCAACATTTGCGTGGCAAAACGATTCATGGCGTTCTCAATAAGGTTTTCAGTCCCTAATTTTAATGATCTTGAGCAGGTCGGCTTGAGCCCTGTATCTACACGGCCACTTTCAATAAAAAAGGCGCTGTATTGCTACAGCGCCTTTAAGTCTTTGAGAAAAACAGGGTTAAAACGTGACAACCAACGTCCGCGCATCCGTTGCGTTAATGACTGGCGCGGCTGCAGTACCTGCACCAGCCTGCACGGGCAATGTGCCTGTGAAGGTAAAGCTGAGACTGTCGGGTGTACCCACCGTACCGCCGGTAATGCCAGTTGCAGCTGTGCCTGCTGTGTTTGTTTTGACCGGGGCGGTGAGTGTGTAGCGCAGGTTGGTGGCACCAATCAGGCCAGACGCAGCGCCGCCTTCGCCGTATGCAGCAGTAGCAACAGCGCCAATACCGCGTGAGCAGGTCAAGACGATCGGTGCACTGACAGTGATGGGGCCGACTACCGCTGCAAATGCCGTGTAGGTAAACGCAATGGTGTTAACAGAAGCTGTCACTGTGCAAGACGGCGTGAAAGCAACGGTGACGTTGAATGGAGCGGCGGCGGTTGCTGCGTTGGCACCCATTGGCAAAGCGATTACTGAAGCGAAGGCAGCGCAAAGGGCTAGTTTTTTCATGAAAAGCTTTCTGGATGTTGAGGAAGGGTAGGGGACTAAATTTGTTTATAAATGTATCTTAGCCCTGCCAGAATTTTTCTACAAGTGAAAAAATGCACAGATTCAATGACTTAGCGATGCATGTGCAAGTTATGGGTCAAAAATCACGAATCTGCCTTTTGATTGGTGACGAAAGGTAACTTTTTGAAGTTAAACGGTTCGTTTATTTTGGTCGCCCGGTGGTGGCAAGAGAACTAAACCGTTGAAAACAGCAGAGCGTCGACTAATTTTTTACATAAGCCTTGAGGTGTGTAACTAAACGTTAATTTAGTGCCACTGGCGGGTCGACGGCATAGAAATCGACCGCTTTGTGCGCGCGCCGCATTGCCTGAATTTTGCAGCCGAGAACCAGTGGACGGCGTATGGTGTCAAGCACTTGGCGCCACACAAGACGCCTGGCATCACCGCGCTACTGTTTCGCTGCATGTCATGACATGCTCTCTTTAGGTTTCTTGGCTTACCTTAGCCTCTCAAGGAACCTAGGTGGTTTACCCCGCTTAGGGTGTAGCGAGGCTCACATGAACCGGCCAATCCAAGGCGGGCAGTGTGCTTGATCGTGTTAGGTTGGCGTTTTTTACGCTGAATTCATGCTGCAAAGTCATTTCATAGCGTCCTGCACGATTTAAACAAAGCCGGTAGCCGTCTGCCGTTTGCTGGAGCCAGCTGCCGACATTACCGCTGATGCTCAAATTCCAATCCGTTACTTGAGCCTGCGTCAGCGACATATCCATACAAAACCCCTTGCCCATGGTGGACAGCACCACGATTCGTTGCGACGCTGTAATGTGTGAGGCAGGCGAATACACGACTGTCTGCAACACGGGCGGGTGAGAGTTTTCAAGAATTCGCAAAATTTGCGGTATGACGATGGCAAAGTGAAGTGCCGCATGCGCCTTGAGATCGTTCAGGCCGTTGGGGTCCTTCAGGTTGGGACCCTCCTGCGCAGCAGCTGTCGCTGCGCCTCCCCATAACCCGATTAAAAAAACAAAACTAATCAGCCAGTCACAGGATGCGCCGCATAAAGCACAAAAAGCTGTTTTAAATTGAAGCATGGCGTGGAAACCTTGAAAGGTAGTTTCAAGCCAAAATTCTATTTAAATTGATAAAAATGTCAAATTAATTAATAAATTATTAAATTTATCGAAATAGTGAGGTGGCGGCGTGCTTTTCATCAGTACCGCGACCTTACAAGGTGTTACCCACCATCAGCGATCACGCTGTACAGCTAAATCTTTAACTGCCGCAGCGCGGATTTCAATTTCAACTCTGACAGGGTCACGTTGCAGCGGACTCCAGGGAAGCGGCACGTTGTCTGGAGAAATCTCTAATAAATGGTTGCCCTCGGCGACAGCGCTGAATTCGTAGTGGCCTTGGTTGTCGGTTCGTGTGACATAACGCCGATCAAGAATGATGGTGATGTTGGGTACGCCACCTTCGGAGGCCTCTCGGGTTCCGTTGGCATTGGTGTCAAAAAACACGGTGCCACCCAGGCTGCCAGCACCTGCGCCGCGCACGCCGCCCAGCGGGGCGCTTGAGCTGCCGGCCCGGGCGCTATAGCCCAATATCAGCTGCACACTGCGGCTTGCAGGCGTTACAACCACGGGTGGCAGCAGGGCTGCCGTCAGCGCCGACACCAGCAGTGGCTGCGCCACGTCTCGGCCGCGGGCCTCGGTGTAGCGAAGCGACAGCGACCAGCCGTCATAACTGCCCCATCCCAACCCCAGATTGGCGTTGACAGATGAGCTGCCGGTGCCACGGTGAGCACCGCGCAACGATGCATCGAGTGACCACTGAGACCATGGTGTCACTCTGCCCAAAAGGCCCCAAGTCACGCCGTTGCCGGCTTCTTCCCCGCCGTTGATCCGCTCAAGTGCCAGTGACGTGTTAAAACTTGCCGGGGCTGTGACAGCCCAGCTGTGGTCGATGCCAAAACGCGTTGTGCGCACGCCTGAGGCGTCTGCCAGCGACCCTTCCCATTGCGTTTGGCCCCAATCACTCATTTGGTTCCAGTTGACGGACATCGCGCGCCCCGGGCTATTTAAGGCGCGCAGGCTTAATACAGCGCCCAATGAGCGGCGCGTGTCGATTTGGTAGCGACCATTAACGCTAAAAAATGCACTTCGACCGCTTGAGCTCGCGCTTGCGCTATTGCCGCTGACGCTGTCGCTGATGTCGGCTGAAAACCCGGTCTGCCATTGCCTCGTGGACGTATCAGCCGCCCAATACAAGCCTCGCAAGTCTCCGGCCAGCTGGGTCGTGCCCCAGCGCAAGTTGGGCTCAAAGCGATAGATTCCAGCGGTGTTTCGCCAGGTGTCGGAACGCCAATTCGCGTCAGCCCACAGGCCCAGGGCGCGCTCACCGCTTGAGCTGGCGCTTTGCACCAAGTTGCCCTGTAAGCGCATGCCACCTGTGCGTTCATAAACGGGCGACTGGCTTTGGCTCCGGCCCAGCGCTGCCGCCCAGGGTGCCAGGCCTTCGGACGACGATGAAAGCCAGATCGACCGCGTATCGCCAAAACCACCGACGCTTGAGCCGTCGATGACATGGCGCGCCTCAATGACTTGCACTGCGGCATCACTGCGCGCCCTCATGCCGTCCGTGCTGCCCGGCGTCAGCCGGACCTGCGCGCCGGCAGTGGCAAGCCGACCGCCTAAGCTTTCAAAGCCCGTGACATTGAGTCCATTAAAAAGGCCAGTACTACCGGTGGCTGCATTGACATCAACCTGTTCGCCTAAGAACCACTGCCCACCTAACCCGCGAATTTGTGACGACGGCAGTGAAACCCGACCCATCCCACGCCCCAACGGCGTGATGACGGTATTGATATCACCCGCGCTGTAGTTGGCGCGCCAGCCGCCACTCAATGGGACACCGCGCTGGTCGATGCGCCATGTGCCGCTTCCAGCACGAGACAGCTGACCGACAGCGTCCACCCGTTGGGTCAGGAGATTGGCATTGAGTGAAACTGTGCCGTAATTGGGGGTTTCGATAAAAGCTAACAGTCCCAGTGCCTGCGACTGGGTACGGGTGGCGCCACTTTGAGAAAAAAGCGAATACTCTGCGCGCCCACTGCGTGACCAACCGCTTTCGTTGTAGGTGCTTGCTTTCAGATCCAGGCTTTCATCTGCCTTCAGTCCTTCGATGACTTGATCGACATAAACCGTATTGCTGGCCGCAGGCACCAGAGGCAAAGCCGCCAGCCCAGTTGAAGTTTGCGCAAACAAAACCGGCGCAGCAGTCAGCGTGCTGGCCAACAAGGTCAACTTGGGTATGCGTTTGCTACAACAGGCAAAAAATTGACGCACGGGCATGAGGTGCCGCACAAACCTCAGGGTGGACCCGCCTCAAAGCGTTGCTCAATGGCCTGCGTTTTGCCTCTTCCCCACTCAGCTTTGCCGCTGATCGTCACTGGATACTTAGCCTGAACAGCCGTCTCGCTGTCGCCGGGGCGGGTTGCCGTTAGTGGGACCCAGCGGGTCTCGCCCGGCAATATGGGCAGGTTACTTGGCGAAAATTCAAGCAGATTTTTGGCAGCATCAGTGCCTGTAAAAAAACCGGCCATCCGGCCGTGCGCTAAGCCAGCGTTGCGCACCTGCAAAGCCGCTGTTTGCAATCCATTGAGCAACGTGACACGCGTACCTACAATGCTGAGTTCGGGTTCGGCATCTCCCACCGCGACATAGACCACCACTGCCAATCGGGCTGAAAATGGTATGGGAGGGCCACCTGCGGTCTGACTGATCTGCTCTTGACCTTCCAGCATGATGGCAAAGCGGCATTCGCCAGATTTTGCGTCTGCAGGAATATTGACTTCAAAACGATAGCGGTAAGCTTTCCCACCGGCAATCGTCAGGTTGCGCCGTTCAATCGCAACCCAGGGCCGACAGCTCTGCGGACTTAAGGCTTCCTGAAAAGTGACCGAGTTATCGTCCGCGTATATCCAGTCGGCTGTCTTGATAGAGTAGTCGCTAGCGGTGTTTGACGCATTGGTCAATTCCAGCACCTGACGGGTGCGCTCACCGGGTTTGACACGCAGTTCAAACCTCGGAGGTGATGCTGACAGTGCAAATTCACTGCCCGATGCTGGCTGAAGCGCAAGAAGACTTGCCCAAACAGCCACCAGGGCAGCTTTAGGCATCAACCGTTGGCCAGCGTGATAGGTCTTGCTCATGGGGTGTCGATTTCAAAATAAAACTGCAGAGTTTGGGGCGCTACCAGAGTACGACCGTCTGTTTTAAGTCCGAGGTCAAGGGTCTCCTCCAGCGTTGCGGCCTGGACGACGCCATTGAAGATAAGTGTTCTTGCGCCAGCACGTAAATCGCCTGGCAACAGCCGTCCTTGGGTACGCCATGTTGCCGCTACGCTGCTGCCTGTGCTGGGTGTAAGCGCCATGTACAACTTAACAGGCTGGTTTAACCAACGCGCCAGATTCAACCTAAGCGCAATCCGCACATTGGCATACACGTTATGGTCGGCACCACGGCCCGGTACCAGCTGAGCCCATTGCATGGGCATCACACTTTCGCTCACGATGGTGCCGCTATCGTCCACGCGGGTAGAGGTCGCGTGGGATGGGCAGATGTAGCTAAGTGCTATTGCCAGCGTCATTACCAACGGTCGATAACTGCCCTTGTATCCAAATGTAAAAAGGTTAGTCATGGCAGGGATAATGTGTAGGTTACCCGCCCACTGAACGTGCCCGCTGGCACAAGCTGGCTATTGGCATAGTTAAACTGCAGGCAGCTTTCAAACCAGTTATTTCGCGCAACACTGAACAAGGTTTGTGCCGCACCTCCCACAAAGGTGCCACTGGGAATCGTCGCCGGATTGTCACCAACACCACCCGATATCCACGACACCGTATTAAAGGGTATGGTGTCGCCACTGGCATTCACCAAGGCTGTAGGCGCGGTGGCGCTTAACGTTGCAGCTGCACCCGTACCTGGGGTGCGATAAAACCCCCCGACATACACTTGCGAAGGCACAGTGCAAAACGCAAAACCATCATAGGGACTGGCTGTCACCGTGCTGTCGGTGGTCATAGGCCGGGTACCGGCGCCCAAATTAGCCGCAGGCACGGTGACGCTGACACTGTTGACTGAGCTGTTGTTGGCAGGCGTACCTCCGGCACTGAAAGTGCCTCCCGTCAGCGTGCCCACACCGACTTGTAAATACAAAGAGCGCGTGCCAGCAGTGATGGTAACTTGGTAACCGTGGCCGACGCTGCACCACATCAGCAATGCCGCCGCAGAAAGACCTTGTATGCCGATACGGGCTATGGGCACGTTGTTTTTGCGTTTGGTCATGAGTCAGCTTACTTCAGTTACGTAGGCATGCATGAGGAATTTTTGTAATCAAAAGCAGATTGACATCGTCCTCAAAGCCAGTGCGTAAGGCGCTTCAAAACGCAAACTATTGACTGTTCTGACAGTATCTACAACTGAGTTGCGGTGTAAGTGACACGCCCGTTTTTAACAACAGTACCGCCGTAGGTACCGGCCGCGACCGCGTTGGCATTGAGATAGGTGTAAGTCCAGCTGCCTTCAACTCGCACCACTTTGTTAGTGGCTGTAAGCGTTGTTGCTGTACCGGGGCCACCTGCGGCGCCCGTATTAAATGCAGGGTGCGCAATCACGCCGTTGGTGAAACCGGCTGTTGCCGCGCCCAGTGCAGCGGGGGTCACATTGATTTGGCTCCAAGGAATAACTTCACCCACAACCCCAGTTGTCAGCGGGCCGGTGGTGTTGGAATTCAAGGAAATGTTGCCGCCATTGCCATAAGCACGCACTGTGACAGCACCGGCCCCAATGTCACCGCCCACCGCTGTAATGACAGACGCATCGCCCACATTGGCGCCAGGCACGGTGTAGACCAAACCGTTAACTGTAGGGTCAGTGGCTGCATTGCCCGAGCTGGTACCTACACGCAAAAACAAAACCTGGGGAATCACGATGGTGAAGTCCAGGCGGGCATCGGCTTTGCCCGTGACGGCATTGCCAGTGACTGCAGGATTTTGAAAAGTTGACTCGGCATGCGCCAACATCGGAAAAGCAAATGCAGCAGCGATGGAAGAAGCTAAAAGTATTTTTTTCATAATGGTTTTCTGTTGAATTAGGGTAATAGCAATAAAAAGGTAAGTGAATGTCTCGTGGAATGTAAGCTTAAGTATTGTTATTCTCCGGCAGCGCTGATACAAGCCAAAAAAGTCACTAAATCAACAACTTAGTGGTGTTGTTTCTTGTTTGATTCTGTTCGTGCGCCAAACGTCACGAAGGTTCACGCCAAACCTGATGAGCGGCGCAATTCAGAGATAAACGGTAGAGCCAACTTGATTTTTTAGTTTCGCGGCCGCAACTAGAATTTCGGTCGACTGGTTTTAGCGACTTTTGCACCGCATTAAGCCAAATGGCTTAACTTCATGTTTGCAATTTTCAAAAACTTAACCATTACTACCCATCATTCAACAAATTTATTAAACGTATATCTCTATGACTAAAACTACAGATCCACAAGCTTCCAAAACACTGTCTTTCCAAGCCGAAGTCGCCCAACTGCTCAAGTTGGTCACGCATTCGCTCTATTCCAACCCAGAAATTTTCTTGCGCGAGCTTGTATCCAACGCATCCGACGCTTGTGACAAGTTACGTTTTGAATCACTTAACAATGCGGCGCTCCTGGAGTCTGACCCGGATTTGAAAGTGCGCATCAGCTTTGACAAGGAAGCTAAAACCCTGACCATTACCGACAACGGCATTGGCTTGAGCAGCCAGGAAGCCATCGACAACCTCGGCACGATTGCCAAAAGCGGCACGCGCGACTTTGTTGCTAGCATGACAGGCGACCAGAAAAACGATTCGCAACTGATCGGTCAGTTTGGCGTGGGCTTTTACTCGGGCTTTATTGTCGCGGACCGCATCACGGTTGAAAGTCGCCGGGCTGGCTTGCCAGCCGCCGAGGGCGTGCGCTGGTCCAGTGAAGGCACGGGTGAGTTCGAAGTGGCGCAAATTGACCGTGCCCAGCGCGGCACCAGCATCACGTTGCACCTGAAAGACGACTCGCTCGACTACCTGAACGCTTACAAACTCAAAGGCGTGATCAATAAATATTCAGACCACATCTCGTTGCCGATCTTGATGGAAAAAGAAGAGTGGAAAGATGGCGAGCTGATTTCTGAGGCTGACCCAGAAGGTGGCCGTCAGCCTGGCGGCATGGTCAAAACGGGTGAGTGGGACACGGTTAACCAAGCGGCAGCGTTGTGGACCCGCGCCAAAAAAGACATCACGCAAGACCAATACGACGAGTTTTACAAACAGATCAGCTACGACCAGCAAGCACCACTTGCCAGCACCCACAACCGGGTGGAAGGCTCAACCGAATACACGCAGTTGCTTTACATCCCGAGCAAAGCGCCCATGGACATGTTTAACCGCGACAAGGCCGCTGGCGTCAAGTTGTACGTCAAGCGAGTCTTCATCATGGACGATGCGCAGGCGTTGATGCCGACTTATTTGCGATTCGTGAAGGGTGTGGTCGATTCCAGCGACTTGCCGCTCAATGTCTCGCGCGAGCTGCTGCAAGAAAGCCGCGCCGTCAAAGCGATTCGTGAAGGCTGCACCAAGCGTGTGCTGGGCATGATTGAAGACCTGGCTAAACACAATACGCTGCCTTATGCGTCTACAGATGGTGTGACTGATGTCGTCAGCGATGAAGACAAGGCACTCGTCGGCAAGTTCGACACTTTTTATGCCGAGTTTGGCGCCGTGCTTAAAGAAGGCTTGGGCGAAGATTTTGCCAACCGCGACCGCATTGCCAAACTGCTGCGTTTTGCATCGTCAACCACCGATACAGCAACAGTCAGCTTTGCCGATTACAAAGCCCGGATGAAGGACGGACAGGATGCGATTTACTACATCACTGCTGACACTTTGGCTGCTGCCAAAAGCAGCCCGCAACTGGAGATCTTCCGCAAAAAAGGCATTGAAGTGCTGCTGATGGCCGACCGAGTGGACGAGTGGGCACTGAACTACCTGCACGAGTTCGACGGCACGCCGCTGCAGTCTGTGGCCAAAGGCGCGGTTGACCTGGGCAAGCTGCAAGACGAAGACGAAAAGAAAGCCGCTGAACTGGCGCAAACCGAATTCAAGCCAACGCTCGACAAGCTCAAGGAAGCCTTGAAAGATAAGGCCAGCGACGTACGCGCCACCAGCCGCCTGGTCGATTCACCGGCCTGCCTGGTCGTGCAAGACGGCGACATGTCTACCCAGCTGGCCCGCATGCTCAAGCAGGCGGGACAGGCGGTGCCTGAGGTCAAGCCGATTCTTGAAGTCAACGCCGAACATGCGTTGGTTAAAAAGCTGGTCGACTCAAGCAACTTTGACGACCTGGCGCACATTATTTTCGACCAGGCTTTGCTGGCTGAAGGTGGCTTGCCTGCTGATCCGGCAGCTTATGTGAAGCGGGTCAACGCTTTGCTGGTGTAGACGCTGTTGATTTAAGTCTCAAATCCACAAGCCAATCGCAGCGCCTTTGTGTCGGCACTGGCCATCAGCTCAATCAAGGCCGCTGCTGATTCGGGTTGGCTTGATTTTGCACAGATGGCTGCCGTGTAAGTGGTGGCCAGTTCAAACGCTTTCGGTAAGGGTGCAACCAGGTCAACGCCTTGCGTGTACACAATCTCTGTGATTTGTGTACAGCCTAATAGACCACTGCCTCCGGGCTTGGCTTCTGCCTCAGCCAATGCCTTCATCGCGGTAGCACCGTTGCCATACACATGCAGTTTGCTGGCCAGTTCAACATCAAGATTTAACGCTTTGAGCACTTTCATCACGTGGATGCCTGCTGTGGCCTTAATCGGGTCAGGAAAATAAATGCCTTTGGCCGATTGCAAGGTGGCTTTGAGTTTTTCGGGGGTGCTCACATCGACGGTTTTGTCACCGGATTTAACCGCCACCCCCGTCTTAACCACCCCCACATTTTTGGCACTGCCAGTCAGCAGGTGCCCACTGGCCATCAGTTCTGCAATCAATGCGTCGGTCAAGACAGTGACATCGCACGGCGCGCCTGCCAAAAGGGCGGCTTTCATCACGCCTACTGCGCTGAACGTGCCGGATATGCTGCCCAAATGCTGGGCTTCAAAATTGGCTTTAAGGTGCGAGACCAGGCCCTGCGCTGCGCCGCCACTGAGCAGATGGAGTTGATGGGGGGTCTGCATGTGTGCTTAGTCCGCTTTGATATTGGCGGTTTTGATGACGCGTGCCCATTTGGCAATGTCGTCCTGCATGTACTTGTCAAACACTGCTGGGCTCATTACCATCGGCACAGCACCCTGTTTGTTCCACAACTGCTTGACTTCGGGCTGACTGGTAATTTTTGAGACGGCTGTATTGAGCTTGTCCACCACATCTTTGGGTGTTCCTTTGGGGGCCATCAGGCCCAGCCAGATGGTGGCTTCATAGCCCGCCAGGCCTGCCTCGGCCATCGTGGGCACATCGGGTAATACGTCTGAGCGCACCTTGCCTGTGGTGGCAATGGCCTTGACCTTGCCCGCCTTGATTTGTTCGGCCATGGTGGTTACCGCGTCAAACATGATCTCGACCTGACCGCCAATCACGTCGGTGCGCGCACCAGAGCTGCCCCGGTAGGGTATGTGCACCAGGTACACACCTGCCATACTTTTAAACAACTCACCCGCCATATGGTAAGGCGTGCCAGTGCCTGATGAGGCGTAGTTAATTTTGCCGGGCTTGGCCTTGGCCTGGGCTGTCATGTCCTTGAGGTTTGAAAACGAGGTGCCCGGATTAGCCACCAGCACCAGGTCCGAATAGTTGATGGGGGCCACCGGTACAAAGTCGCGCATCAAGTGGTAGGGCTTGCCTTGCACCAATGTTTCGTTCACTGTCTGGGTGTTTGACATCATCAGCAGCGTGTAGCCGTCAGCAGCAGATTTGGCAACTGCGTCGGTGCCAATCACCGAGCCCGCACCGGGCCGGTTTTCGACCACAAAGCCTTGGCCTAAGGCATCTTGTAAACCTTTGCCAATAAAGCGTGCGTAGTTGTCTGCAGGGCCGCCCGCAGCAAAGGGAACGATGATTTTTACTGGCTTGTTGGGGTAGCTTTGTGCCAGCGCAGACATACCGATGCTTGCCAACGCCAAGCCCAATAGGGCAGTTTTTGAGCCGGTTCGCCCTGCAGTAGTTTTGGCAAAACTCAAAACTGCCGTGAAGTGTTGCGATAAATGGGTCAATTTTTGCTTCTTGGGTTGCGCCATAAGTTTGCGTTCTGTGTTGATTTTTAGATGAAGGTAAGTGTTCATATAATTCTCGAAGTTCACAACAGAGACAACCCTTAATGAAAATCGTTGCTTATACATTCAATGGTCAGGCTGGTGTGGGTCTGGTGTCTCAAGATCTGCAAACCGTTCAACCTTTTGACATGCCTGACGCGCAATGTGCACTCGGCGCGCTTCCGATTGTGGAGATGCAGTCAAACGGCGCGGCGTTGCCAAAATTGCTGGATGCCATCGCCTTGAAAGATGTGCACGTCACCGCACCACTGCCCAAGCCGCGCCGCAATGTTTTTTGCGTCGGTAAAAACTATTTTGCACACGCCAAAGAATTTGCGGGCAGCGGCTTTGACAGCAGCGCCAAATCAGGCGGCGACATTCCGGCAGACCCGATCATCTTTACCAAAGTGCCAGAGTCCGTCGTCGGCCCCGGTGCGGCGATTGAAATGCCGCCGGCCCATATTTCTACTGCGATTGACTACGAGGCCGAGCTGGCCGTCATCATTGGCAAGGGCGGCAAAGGCATTGCCGCCAAAGACGCGATGGCTCACGTCTGGGGCTACACCATCGTCAACGACATCACCGCCCGCGACTGGCAAAACCGTCACCAGCAGTGGCATATGGGCAAGTCGTTTGACACCTTCTGCCCCATGGGGCCGTATCTGGTCAGCGCTGACGAATGCGACGGTACCAACACCATGGTGCGTTGCTACGTCAATGGTGAATTACGACAAAACGCATCTACCAAAGACCTGATTTTTGACATCCCCAAACTGATCGAAACGCTGTCGGCAGGCATCACGCTCTACCCGGGCGATGTGATTGCCACCGGTACGCCCGTCGGCGTAGGCATCGGCTTCAAGCCGCCCAAATACTTGATGGCAGGTGATGTGGTGCGGGTGGAGATTGACGGAATCGGCGCGCTTGAAAACCCGTTGCGCTAGGATATTTGCAGGTTATTAAGCTATCAGCGGCGCGGCTTGCATGGCTTCCGTCTGCTCTTCGAGCATGTCAACCTGACCTTTCCAGTAATCGCTTGAGCCAAACCACGGGAAGTTGATCGGAAAAATCGGGTCGTGCCAGCGCTGGGCCAGCCAGGCGCTGTAGTGGATTAACCGCAGCGTGCGCAGTGGCTCAATCAGCGCAAGTTCGCGCCGATCAAAGGCGCGAAACTCCTCATACCCATCAACCAGCGCACCGAGTTGTTGCAAGCATTGCGGTCGGTCACCGGCCAGCAGCATCCACAAGTCTTGCACAGAAGGGCCGGTACGTGCGTCGTCCAGATCTACAAAGTGCGGTCCCGCCCCTGGTAGGCCTTCAGGTGTCCACAAAATATTGCCAGGGTGGCAGTCGCCGTGCAGCCTAATGTTTTTGATGTCGCCCGCACTTTTAAACACGGCGGCAGCGGTCTGCATGGCCTCTTCAAATGCTTTTAGCCAACGTGATTCCATATCCAGCGGCAGGTGCTTGCCCGCCAGCAAGACTTCACGCGATGTGTAGCCGAAGGTTTGCAGGCTTAGCGCCGGGCGATGCGCAAAGGTCTTGGCGCTACCCACGGTGTGGATGCGGGCCAGAAAGCGGCCAATCCACTCAAGCACCTCAAAATTTTCAAGTTCGGGCCGCCGGCCACCGCGGCTGGGCGACACGCTGAAGGCAAAGCCTTTGTAGTGGTGCAGGGTGCGGCTGTGCAGCTCAAGCGCGCCCACCAACGGTACTTCTGCCGCCATCAGCTCGGCGGCGAAGCTGTGCTCTTCCAGTATTTGTTCTTCTGTCCAGCGGTCAGGCCGATAAAACTTGGCGACCACGACATCGCCTGCTGCCGCCGCTTTGCCCACACTGGCCTCTAAATGGATTTGGTAAACCCGGTTTTCATAACTCGACAGTGCCATCAAACGCCCGTCGCCCGCCAGCCCCACGCTGGCCAGTGCGTCGAGCACGACGTCGGGTGTCAAGGTCTCGTAGGCATGAAGTCGCTGTTCGGGTAGGTTGTTTGGTGTCATGCGCTGATTGTCGCGGTCAACACGCACCTGTTAAATGCTATCAATTAAGGAGCTATTGAACTATATTTATTAGGGGCCAGAGGCATAAAACATACCTGAAGCGGCTCAAAACACCAAAATATGACCTGTTTGCGGGTTTTTGCAGCCTTTGAGGACTTGCTGGTAAGCGGCCTCGAAAGTGGCTATGCCTTGGTGTTGCTGGGGCAGTAACCAAGGCTTCTCAAGGCGGGTGGCTTGGGCTGTAAAGGCCTGCCAGGCTTGTATCAGTCTGGTCTGCAACCCTGCCGGGCCCCAGTCATTGCTGCGTTTTTTAATTTGCGCCGGTGCAAAAAACAGCGTGGCCCGTACGCCCGGCAAGTCTTTGCCCGCACCCTTTGCGCCCAGTTGCTCAACGTGCGTGCCGCCAATCGAGCAACTGTATTTCAGGTTTTTAAATCGGTCGTGTATACCGAAGCGCAAGTTGGAATTGCCAGCAAAGTCCACATACACACAGGGCGTATCGGCTGCCAGCTGGTCAAGCTGTTCGTAGGTCACTACGCGGTGGTAGCAGCCCAGACTTTCGCAAAATGACACGTTACCCGCAGAGGTCAGCCCGACAATCTCAATGTTGCCGCCTTGACCGTGGCGTTGTGCTAACTGATACGCCGTACCGTAAGCCGTTTTGCTGGAGGCACTGGACAAAAGCAGGGTAGTCGCACCAAAAAAGTCGTTATCAGCCAGGAAGTCATCAATCAAAAAAGAGGTGACAAACAGCGGCCGCAGCAGCGCCTGAATGTCCTCGTTGTTTGCGCTGTACAGCGGGTCGGTGCGGCTGAAAACATACTGGTTGTAGACCGGGTGCAGCTCTGCGCGGTGCGGCGCTGCATCGTAAAACCCGTGGTTGTTGGCCCTAGCGGGTTGCAGCGTGACATGGCTGGCCATCGGGTAATAGCCATACACACGCTCGCCAATAACAACGCCATCGCAGCGCGATTCACACACATCTGCAAAACCCCACACAGGTATGCTGCCCCAGGCAGCGTCTGGCGTGGGGAAAAACTTCCAGTAATTCATGGCATCACCAAAGGCGGCGTAGGTGATGTTATTGGCCGTCAAGGCAAAGCGCTGGACAGACAACCGTACTTCGCCGTCCTGAAGTGGGGCGAGTGCAGTGCTTGTCAAGCGGGTTTGGTGCAGGTCGGCTTTTAAAACCTGAAAGTCGTGTTGGGTCATGGCTTGAGGCTACCGAAAACCTGCTGGCTATGCAAGGCCACGCGCGTACGTTGGTGACAACTGCTTTGCGCTGGCCCTCATCCTAGCCTTCTCCCAAAAAATGGAAAATTTAAGGAGAAGGAACAAGACAATGGATTTGACTTTAGACGACCGTTAACGTCACATCAATATTGCCGCGTGTGGCGTTGGAGTACGGGCAAACCTTGTGGGTTTTTTCTACCAGTGCCTCGGCAGCAGCTTTGTCCATGCCAGGCAGACTGATTTTCAATTCCACCGCAATGTTGAAGCCTTCTGGCGCGGCGCCTGCACCAAAGGGGCCAATCCCTACAGCACCTTCAACTTTGGTGTCGGCTGGAATGGCGATTTTTTCCATACCGCCAACAAACTTCATCGCGCCCAAAAAGCAGGCTGAATAGCCCGCCGCAAACAGTTGCTCGGGGTTAACGCCGCCGCCTGCGCCACCCATTTCTTTGGGTGTGCTCAGCTTGACGTTGAGCAGGCTGTCATCAGACGCTGCGTGGCCGTCGCGGCCGCCCGTGGCGCTGGCGTGGGCGGTGTAAACAATTTTTGTAGGTTTGGTCATGGTGTTTCCTTCTGGGGTGAAATGCCTCGGGATTGAGGCGGGTAAAAAATTTGTATTGAAAATCAGGCGACTATTTTCTTGCGCAGTGTTTGTATCTGGCTGGTCAGGCTCATCAACTCAGGTACAGAACACTGGCTGGCGCTCAAAATGCAGCCAGGGATTTTGGCTGCGCGTGCTTTAAGCTCGCGCCCTGCAGATGTCAGCGTGATGTACACCCGGCGCTCGTCCTCAACATCACGGATGCGGCAGACATGGCCCGCGGCTTCAAGCCGTTTGAGCAGCGGCGTCAGCGTGCCTGAGTCAAGGTAAAGCCGATCTCCCAGTTCCGACACCATCAGGCCATCACGCTCCCACAGCACCAGCAGTGCCAGGTATTGCGGGTAGGTCAGGCCCAGCTCTTGAAGCAGGGGTTTGTACAACTTGGTCATGGCCAAAGAAGTGCTGTACAGCGCAAAGCACAACTGGTTGTCCAGTTGCAGCATCGGGTCAGGTAGGGTGCTGTGTTTGCTCGGCATGATATTTGAATATTGCGATTCTACTACTCAATTAAATTGTGTGCAATTTAATAGCTGATTTTGGCTGCTTGAACAGTCCACCCCTGCCGCTAAACTGCACACCCATGCCAAAACAAGCTAAAAACCCGCCGCAAGTCATTGAAGAGCTGCGCCCTGGCCAATCGATTGAGCTGCTCAAAGAGCTGCACATCCTGACGCGCGAAGGTAAGCTGAACCAGGACACGCGCCGCAAGCTCAAACAGGTTTACCACCTGTACCAGTTCATTGAGCCGCTGATCAATGATGTGCTCAAGCTCGATGCAGCCTTTACATTGGCTGACCACGGCGCGGGCAAGTCGTACCTTGGTTTTATTCTGTATGACCTGTTTTTTAACGTGGCACAACTTGGCAAGCCTGCTACCGGCCATGTGTACGGCATAGAAACGCGACCTGAGCTGGTTGAAAAGTCCAAGGCCCTGGCAAAGCGCCTGGGCTTTGAACGTATGTCGTTTCTGAACCTCTCAGTCAAAGAATCTGTCACATCTGTTGACTTACCAGACCGGATCGACATCGTCACCGCGCTGCATGCCTGCGACACGGCTACCGACGACGCCATCGCTTTTGGCTTGGCCAAGCACGCGCAGCATATGGTGCTGGTACCGTGCTGCCAGGCTGAGGTAGCAGGCGTGCTGAAGAAAAACAAAGCTCTGAATTTAAGCCGCACACCGCTGGCTGAGCTGTGGCGGCACCCGCTGCACACGCGAGAGTTTGGCAGCCAGATCACCAACGTGCTGCGCTGCCTGCAGCTTGAGGCCAATGGCTATGAGGTCACCGTGACAGAGCTGGTCGGCTGGGAGCATTCCATGAAAAATGAATTGATATTGGCGAGCAAGTCGAAAGTAGCCACCCCCGCCAAAACCAGCGCCGCGCTGGAGCGCTTGCAACAGGTGCTGGGTGAGCTGGGGCTGACGGCATTGCAGCAGCGATTTACCGGCCAGTAAAAAACGCGGCAGACGCTATAAGAACAGGAGCTGTACGCGCAGGTATTGATTGGGCCAGGGGCCTATTCGATACTTAAAACGCCCAAAACGGCTTGGTAAATCAGTTTTTAGGCTCAACTGCGAAATCTTTTGCGCGTCAGGCCCAGCGCTAACCAAAACCCAAGCACGGCATACGTCGCCAGCACTGTCAGATGCAGCAAGCCCTGTGCGGGCCATTGCCCCAAAAACAGCGGTCGTATCAGCTCAACTGCGGCTGTCAGTGGCAGCCAGTCTGAAATATGGCGGAGCACACTGGGCAGCTGGTCACGCGGGAAGAACACACCGCTCAAAAACATCGTCGGGGTTAAAAACAGCGTGAAGTAATAGGTGAAAAAATCGTAACCTTTGGCCAGAGCATTAAAAATCAGCGCAATGCTAGAAAACGTGATGCCCACCAGCGCCAACAGCGGTAGCGCCAGCAGCAGCATCGGGCTGTGGCTGATGTTCAGGGCCAGCATGACGGCCAATATCACCACACTGGTAAACAGCGACTTGAAAGCCGCCCACAGCATTTCAGCAAACACCACATCGTCCAGCCGCACTGGCGCGTTCATGATGCCGTCCCAGGTGCGCTGCACATGCATGCGTGAAAAAGCCGAATAAAGCGCCTCAAACGACGCGGCTTGCATGGCACTGGCGCACACCGAGCCGCTGGCCAAAAATAACAGGTAGGGCACAGCGCTGCCGTTTAAATTGACGGTGCCAATCAACACGCCCAGCCCGTAGCCAAAGGCCACAAGTGTGATGAGCGGCTCGGCAATGTTGCCGACCAGGCTGGGGATGGCCAGCTTGCGCCAGACCAAAAAGTTGCGCCTGAAAACGGGCAACCAGCGCATGCTGATGCGGGGTGCGGCCCAGATATTGGTCATCAAGCTGGTCATCATGCGTCCTCCCTGATCTGGCGGCCAGTCAATTTCAGAAACAAGTCCTCCAAGTTGGCGGGGCGGTGCAGGGTGCGTAGCTGCGGGTAACCCGTCAACGCTTCAAGCAAACGCTTCGAATCCTGCGTGTAAAAAAATACTGTCTCGCCACTGACCTCAACCCGCGCAGCCAATGCCTTTAAAGGCGAATCAACCAGCGCCAATGCACCGTTGCCATACACCTCCACCACATCCGGCTCCAGGTTGTCGGCGATCAACTGGCGCGGTGTGCCTTCGGTCATTTTTTTGCCGTGGTCCAGCACCAGCAGCCGGTTGCACAGGCGCTCGGCTTCGTCCATGAAGTGGGTAGTCAGCAAAATCGATTTGCCCTCCTGCACCAGCCGCTGCAGGCGCTCCCACATCAGGTGTCGGGCCTGCGGGTCAAGCCCGGTGGTGGGTTCATCCAGCAACAGCAACTGCGGGTCATTGACCAAGGCGCGAGCTAAAGATAAGCGCCGTTTCATACCGCCTGACAGCTCGCTCAGCTTGGCACCGGCCTTGCTGGTCAGCGCGGCAAATTCCAGCAGTTTGGGGATGCGCTCCTTGATCACCGCGTCTTTCAGTCCAAAGTAGCGGCCAAACACCAGTAAGTTTTCAGCACACGAAAAGTCTGGGTCCAGGCTGTCAAACTGGCTGACGATGCCCAGTTTGTCTTTAATAGCCAGTGCGTCATGCGGCATTTGAAGAGCGCTTTGCCCCGGCTGGTAGAAAGAAACACTGCCTGAATCAGGAGCAGTCATCCCCAGGCACATGCGAATAGTGGTGGTCTTACCCGCCCCGTTCGGCCCAATTACGCCCAGGCATTCACCGGGTTTGATGTCAAACGACAGGTTGTTGACGACGGTGGTTTCGCCGTATTTTTTGGTCAGGCCTTGAATGGAAAATATCGGAGACGCACTTGCTAAATTCATGTCGCTATTGTGCCCTGCGACTGTTTCTCCGTAGGTACGCGAAGGTAAACTGAATTGTCTTTTTTATCTTTCGATACCTACTCAAATTTTATGACCACTATCGGCACCCCCCTGTCCCCCAACGCCACCAAAGTCATGTTGCTCGGCTCTGGCGAGCTGGGTAAAGAGGTCTTGATAGCGCTACAGCGCCTCGGTGTTGAAACTATCGCCGTTGACCGTTACGACAACGCGCCCGGTCAGCAGGTGGCGCACCGTGCCCGCACCATCACCATGAGCGACCCCGCGCAGCTCAAGGCGCTGATTGAACAAGAAAAGCCGCACCTGGTGGTGCCTGAAATTGAAGCCATCGCCACCGTCATGCTGGAAGAGTTGGAAGCCGCAGGTACCGCCCGTGTCATACCCACAGCACGCGCCGCCCGCCTGACGATGGACCGCGAAGGCATTCGCCGCCTGGCAGCTGTTACTCTGGGCCTGCCCACCAGTCCATATGTGTTCTGTGATTCGCTGGCCGAGTTGCAAGCCGCCATCGATAGCAAAATCGGCTACCCCTGCATCGTCAAGCCCGTGATGAGCTCATCTGGCAAAGGCCAAAGCAAAATCGCCGAGCCCGGCGATGTCAAAACCGCCTGGGACTACGCCATGGCCGGTGGCCGCGTGAGTCACGTCCGCGTGATTGTTGAAGGCTTCATTGATTTTGATTACGAAATCACCCAGCTCACCGTTCGCGCGCTGGGGGCGGATGGAAAAGTCGAAACCCACTTTTGCGAACCCATAGGCCACATCCAGGTCAGTGGCGACTATGTCGAAAGCTGGCAGCCACACCCCATGCGCGCCGCCGCCCTGCAGCGTAGCCGAGACATCGCCAAAGCCGTCACAGACAACCTGGGCGTTGGCTTTGACGGTAAGCCCTCCGGGCTGGGCGTCTTTGGAGTCGAGTTGTTCGTCAAAGGTGACGATGTCTGGTTCAGCGAAGTCAGCCCCCGCCCCCACGACACCGGTATGGTCACGATGTGTACGCAAGTACAAACCCAGTTTGAATTACATGCCAGAGCTATCCTGGGCTTGCCTGTCAACACAGCCCTGCGCACGCCCGGCGCCAGCGCCGTCATTTACGGCGGGGTCGAGGCCAAAGGCATTGTGTTTGACGGCGTAGCCGATGCACTGCGCGTACCCAACACCGACATTCGCCTGTTCGGCAAACCCGAAAGTTTTATCAAACGGCGTATGGGCGTAGCGCTGGCGTTTGATGCCGATGTGGAAGTAGCGCGGGTCCATGCCAAAAAAGCAGCGGGAATGGTCAAGCCGCGGGCAGCTTGACCAGGCTTTCACGATGCCTGTGTTTATTTCATAGCTTTGGTTTTGAACGAATCACGCAAGGCCTTGCCGCCCATCATTTGCGCATCTGCGGCTTTTTTAACCGATGCCGCCATGCCAAAAAACTCATGGGTCACGCCAGAATAGACTTTGCGTTGCACCTTGACCCCGGCTTTTTTCAACGCTGCTTCCAGCAGAGCACCGTCTTCTCGTAACGGGTCAATCTGCGCATTGATGATGGTGACGGGTGGCAGCCCTGCAAGTTTGGCATTCAGTACGTCAAGACGCGGATCCATCTTGTCTGCGGGTTTTGCCAGCAGCTTGTCAACGAACCATTCAATCATGGGTTTGTTCAGTGGTTTTGCGGTTTTACTGTCCTGGTAAGACTTGGTATTCAAATCGCCCGTTTGACCCACCGGATAAACCGCAAGTACGTGCGTCGGTGTTGTCAAGCCAGTGTCCCGTGCTGCTATCGCTGTCGACAGCGCCAGGTTTCCGCCAGCGCTTTCACCAGCCAAGGCAATGCGCTTGGGGTCGCCCTTGATAGACGCCGCATTCGCAATGGCCCATTTGTAAGCGGCCAACGCATCGTCCCATGCTGCCGGGAATTTCGCCTCAGGTGCAAGGCGATAGTCCACAGAAACAACGACCGCCTGCGCCTGCTTTGACAGCCCGCGTGCACCGCCGTCATACACCTGCTTGTCAGCAATCACCCACCCACCGCCATGAAAGTACACGACGACTGGAAACGGCCCCGCGCCGTCTGGCGTGTAAATGCGCGCCGGAATATTGCTAATTGCGCCCTGAATCTCGCGGTCTATGCTGGTCACTCCTGGCACCAGCGCCGCAGGGGTGGTATCTTTGCCCTTTTTCTTCAGCAAGGACATTACGGCATCCGCAGGTGTTGGCTGCTTGCGTGCCTCGTCGGGGCTCAGCGTTTCAATCGGCTTGCCACCCAGCAGTGCCAATTCGTCAAGCACCGCCTGCATGTCTGCATCAGCTTTAAAGGCGGTACCTGTTTTGGCCATAGCGCTGGGGCTGGCCGACATGGCATGCGTCGCAAATAGCGCAGCACCCAGTGACAGGCCGCAAGCGACTGCCAACATCAGATGGGACGGCTTCCGGGACATCCGCCGAATATGGGGCATGTGCATGGTTGAATTGGTTTTCATAGAAAGTCTTTCAGTAAGAAAAGGGGAAATGAGCCGACGGTGTACATGCCAGCGGTTACACAATGGGGTGCTTTGGTAGTTGCTGCGCCACAAACCGTTTCAGGGTCAAAACTGTTGGCAGGCAGGTTGAAAACTGTGAACCGAATCAGCGGTCGGGACCGTCAGGTAATGGGCCGACCTTGCGTCGGCGCGGGAGTTACGTACCACGAGCCGCTTGTAACGATATGGCTGACGCTTGCGGTTACCTGAGGGCTAAAAATGGCTCAATACTGCACTGTCAGGGCGCTTCTCACCTATAAAAAATGCTTAAGGCCAATAGATATGTGGTCAAGCAGCTATGAAAATTATAGTAATTAAAGGTGGCGCGCGCCGTCATTTATGGCGGCGGATAGGCTAAGACATCGCGTTCGGCAACGTCGCAATTGAATTGCGCATACCCAACACCGAGATTCGCCTGTTCGGCAAACTCGAAAGCTTCATCAGCCGCCGAATGGGCGTAGCGCAGGCTTTTGATGCGGATGTGGAAGAGGCACGGGTGAATGCGAAGCAGGCGGCGGCGATGGTGAAGCCGCGCGCAGGATGATCGCCGACTTTGCGTACAGGGTGCCCCGCATGAAGTTTGGCGACTTTAGAAATGGGGGCGGCACCGGTTTGGGCCACAAGCGGGCGTTGGCTAGTGATCGGTAACTGGCAGCCAATCTGGCTTCAGATACCGGTTCGATCGAGTTCAAATTTCTGTCTTCTCTGAGAGCTCCATAGCATCATCGACCTCAATGCCAAGGTACCGCACGGTGCTTTCCAACTTGCTGTGTCCTAAGAGCAATTGCACGGCACGAATGTTCTTGGTCCGGCGATAAATCAAAGACGCCTTGGTGCGGCGAATCGTGTGGGTGCCATAGGCCGTTGGATCCAGGCCAATTTCTTCAATCCAGGAGTTCAGAATTCGCGCGTACTGCCTGGTGCCTAAGTGAGGCGATTCATGAACGCGGCTTGGGAACAGAAAGTCGTCGTTTACCAACTTTGCTTCCTTGATCCATGCTGTGACGGCATCCTTAGTTGGCGGTGTAATTTCAAACTGAACAGGTCGGGCGGTTTTTTGCTGCATGACGATCGCCCGTGGGGAAACGCGATCACCATGGCAAATGTCTCGCACTCGCAAGCGTACCAAATCGCACGCTCTGAGTTTGCTGTCCAACCCAAGGTCAAAAAGTGCAAGCTCCCTTGTGCGGTGGCCAAGTTGCAGCCGTATGCGGATGGCCCAGATGTCTTTGAGTTTGAGTGGGGCCTTTTGGCCAACGATCTTTCCTTTGTTCCATGGAACCTTGGTATGCGAAGCAGTTTCAGTGTTCACGATGCTCTCCTTAAGTTGAGGGGAGAGCCACTGTGAACCAGCTAGCCAAAATGTCAACTGATACCAACTTTGTATCACCGGACTACTGACGCAGCTCACGTGCATACCGGTGCCCTTAGCAGACGCGGGTGACCGGCAGCTTTTAAGCACTCTGAAAAATGCCATGGGCAGAGTTGGGCTGCGACCAACATGTCGTACTCGACGACGACCTGCTGGCTGTTCAATGATCCGCACTGAGAGCGCCGCAGCGGCCCCGCGCGGTCTAGCACCTTGATGCGAGCGAAGTAGCGTCTCCCGAAATTGGTTTTTGATCCACTGCCACGTCTCGCTGATTGTTGCGTTAAAAGCAATTACTATTGTATAGTGATGCGTTGAACGCAACTGCTTATGGTCTCCCTCGAACGTCTCCAACACGCTGCCGCTCTCTCGGACACACTTAGTTTTGTCCAGGCGGCAGCGCGGATGGGGCTGTCGCAGTCTGCATTCAGCCGAAGCATCCAGGCATTGGAAGATGAGCTAGGTATCGCGCTGTTCGCCCGCAACAATCGTCGCGTAACGGTTACAGATGCTGGGCTTGCATTGTTAGAAGATGCACGCCAGCTCATTGCTCAAGCGGAACGATTTGCACAGGCAGCTGCTCTATTAAGCAGCTCTAAGCCCGGCGCTGTGCGCATGGCGACCAACCCCTATGCCGCATACGCGCTCGCAGCTCGCGCGATTGAAACGGTTCGCTCTTCACACCCTGGCCTGCGGGTGCATTGCGATCAGTTCGATGCCGACCAGCTCGCTCCGGCATTGCGCCGCGCAGAGTACGAGTTCTGCATCGGCGATACCTCGCCGCACCGCGGCCAGGAAGGCTTACACGTTGAGCGGTTCGCTGTAGTTCCAGTGGGCTTCGTGGTGCGTGCTGGCCATCCGCTCCTGACACAAACTGCGCTGCGTCCGGCCGATCTGTTGGCCTACGGACTGGCGGCGAATGAGCTACCACCCGGTTACAGCGCCGCTCTCAGTGATTGGTTCCACCTCAAGCCGGATCAGGCGCTGAGCCTGACTGTCTGCGGCAACAACGCTTTCGCCCATTGGCAGCTTGTCCACCGCACCGATCTGGTCGGCCTCGCTGCGCTGCCCGCATACGGCCACGATCTGCGTATCGGACGGCTCGTGAAGCTGCCTTTGAAACTGCCACCGTCGCTGCAGAGCGACGTTGGCCTTGTGCGTCTGGCTGAACAGCGACTGTCGCAACCCGCAGAAGCGTTGGTGGCCGCCTTTCGCCTACACGCCATCACAACAGCTTCGATACCCCAAAAGAGTGACAAGCAATGACCCGGTACCCCCTGCTGTTCCAAATGCTTGTTGCGTGCGCACGGACTGCCTTAACCCGGGCGCTGCGGGACGAGGCAAAGCTCTGAAGCACAACCCACCTGAAACTCATTGAATTTAACTCTCTAAAGAAAGGTACTCCCCATGGACATGCAGGCATTCCAACTTTTTCTCGGCACCACGGTCACGCAGTTGGCTGTCAAGGTCGCCGCTGCCATCGCGTTCTGGATCGTCGGCCGATGGTTGATCGGTAAAGTGGTCGGCCTGATGCAGGCGGGCATGAACCGTAACCACATCGATCCTACGCTGACCAAATACCTTGGCTCGATCGTCAACGTTGCGTTGAACATCGTTCTGGTGATTGGCATCCTGGGCTACTTCGGCGTCGAGACGACCAGTTTTGCTGCGATGCTGGCGGGTGCCGGTGTGGCCATCGGAGCTGCTTGGAGCGGTATGCTTGGCAACTTTGCAGCCGGGGCCTTCATGCTGGTGCTGCGGCCTTTCAAAGTCGGCGACTTTGTGCAGGTCGGCGGTGTGCAAGGCACCGTTCACGAGCTGGGGCTGTTCGGCACCACGATCGTCACACCCGACAACGTCCTGACCCTGGTGGGCAACAGCAAGGTATTCGGTGACACCGTCATGAACTTTTCCGCCCGACCCGTGCGGCGGGTTGACCGCACGGCGCAGCTGGCGGGGGTGTCGACATCCACGATGCGCTCTCGCGCTTCAAGGCCGGGCTAGCGCGCATACCGAATGTGGCCACCACCCCCGCGCCCGAGGTCAACGTGCTCGACATCAATCTCGTCGGCCCTGTGATCGCCGTGCGCAGCTACTGCCACACCGACCATTACTGGCAGGTCTACTTCGACATGAACGCGATGATGCTACGCGTCGGGGCCGAGGCCGGCTGGCCCGCACCGACGCCAGCGCAAATCATGCTGACGAAACCGTTGCTGGCCTGAGCGGATTCAAGGCCGGCGTTAGCATCAACTCGTTCGAGAACTGCAAGGAAGTTCGACCATGAAACACGGCTGCGGACGGCAGTGCGCCCTTTCATTGATCGTCGCTGCGTTGATGTTCAGCGGCCTGCCCGAACGAGCGCTCGTCAGGAAATTAACTTAACAACAACGGTATGTCTACAGCAAGAGGATGTCCATGATCGGGTTTTCAGTCATCACAGGTTCAAAGCGCCTGACGAGAGTGAGCGTGTGGCTCTTCTTAGCGCTGCTTTTTTGCTTCTTCCGAGTAGCTTCGGTCTCGGCAGCCTCCCTTGAAGGGAAAGCAGCCTACCGTGAACGCATCGCGCCGCCGGCAGGGTCCGTCCTCGTCGTGAGCCTCGAGGACTCAGCGCGTGCCGATGCGCCGTCGATCGAGTTGGCAGCATCCCGCATGCGGCTGGCCGGAGGACCGCCCTATCTCTGGAGGCTTGACTTCGACGAGCGTCTCGTCGATTCGAAAAGCCGCCCAGTGCTGCGAGCCCGGATTGAAACGCCCGAGGGCCTGTGGATGACCACCGACACGGTCGTGCCCGCATCGACGCCCACGCCGGTTCTGCAACTGCGTCGCGTTCAGTCACCTCCTCAGCGATGCGCAGATGCAGTCACCCAGGCGGCACTCAATGAATGTGCATACACGGAGTTTCTCGAAGCTTCGGCGGCGCTTAGTCCGCAGTTGCAACGCATCGAGGCGGCACAAAAGCCCGCCCGTCGCAGTGCCTGGCGGCGGCAACAGAAGGCCTGGCTGACGTTTCGGACCGAGGCCTGCCAGTTCGAAAGCGGAGCGCTCGAGAACGGAAGCGCCAGACCGATGGTGCAATGGCAGTGCGCGGCGCGGATCACGAAGCAGCGCACCTCCGAACTGACGCGTCTGGTCGACTGCCGCGAGGGCGACATCGCTTGTCTTGTGCCTGGACTTCGGAGATCCCCATGATTTGTTCCCTGTGCCGGATCGCAACGCGCGCCTTGTGGCTCTGTATCGCCTTGCCAGTCGCCTGTTGGGCACAGGCACCCACTGCGGCGCCACCATCCGGGCCTGTTCAGGGACGGCTGATCGACAACGTCGCGGTCTTCCGCGGCATTCCCTTCGCCGCCCCACCGTTGGGCGATCTGCGCTGGCGCGAGCCGCAACCGCTGCCACCGTGGGCCGAGATGCGGCAGGCGGTCAGTAGCGCACCGTCGTGCCCGCAAAAGCGCGGCCTCTCGCTGGAAGGCGGTGGCGACCCGGGCGAACTGAATGAAGACTGCCTCTATCTGAATGTCTTCACACCGGGCGCCGATGCCGGGGCCCGGCGGCCCGTGATGGTGTGGATCCACGGCGGTGCGCTCATCTTCGGAAGCGGCGGCCTCGACATCTACGACGGCAGCGCGCTGGCAAGACGCGGCGTGGTCGTCGTGACGATCAACTACCGCCTCGGCCCCCTGGGCTTCTTCGCTCATCCCGCACTCGACAAGGAGCGCCCGGGCGGGCCCGCCAATTTCGGCCTGCTCGACCAGATCGCCGCCCTGCAATGGGTGCAGAAGAACGTCGCGGCGTTCGGCGGCGATCCGGCCCAAGTGACTGTCTTCGGACAGTCGGCGGGAGCGCAAAGCGTTCTGGCGCTGATGGCTTCGCCGCTGGCCACCGGTCTGTTTCGCGGTGCCATCGCCGAGAGCCCTTACGGCGTGCCCAGTCATACCCGCGCGGCGGCAATCACGACTGGGACCGCGGTCGCCAACAAGGTGGGCTTGCCCGGGGCTGGCGCAAGCATGGCGGCGCTGCGCGGCATTCCCGCCGATCGCCTGGCTGCACTCGAGGGCAAGGGCCTGTCGCTGGCGCCGGGTTTCGTCGTCGGCGACCGAGCCGTGCCGCTGCCGCTGTTGCAGGCGTTCCAGAAGGGCCGACAGGTTGCCGTGCCGCTCGTCATCGGCAGTAACAGCGATGACGCCAGCGTGGCCCTCGCCTTCGGCATCGACCCGGCGCAGCTCGTGCAGCAGATGGGACGCGCGCGCATCCTGGTTCGCGCCTACTACCCGGGTGTCACTGATGACAGCCAACTCGGCCGCGAGGTCGCGCGCGACGTCGTCTTCACGGCATTCGCGCGCCGTATCGCTTACCTGCACAGTGCGAAGGCGCCCACTTGGCGTTATTACTTCAATCGGGCAGGGTCGTCGCCGACCGGGGCCGGCCATGGCGCCGAGGTGCCTTTCGTCCACGGCACGTTAGAGAAGTGTCAGTGCCTTGGGGGGACTGTCACAACACTGGACCAGGATGTGGGACGCCGGATGGGCGATCGGTGGGCTGCGTTCGCAAGCACCGGAACGCCTGCTGGCATGCCCACTTGGGAGCCGGACAACCGAATTCGCGGCTGGGCCCTCGAGATCGGTGACGTTGAGACGGGCCGACCGGGTTTCATGACGGCTCGGCTGAACGCGTTCATCACAGGTCTCAACATCGTTGGCCGAAGCAAGTAGGAGTTGACATGATTCACAAGCGAACTCCCAACCTTCAATTCGTTGACCTCGACGTTGCACTTCGGGCTTGAAATCGCCCACTTTTTAAATCGCCCACTTTTAGAGAGAGCCATCAATGACCAAGCTGACCTAAGCGCTCACAGCCAGTGCTCTCGCCTTCCTTAACGCCGCCGCGATCGCTTCCACCCCAGCGGCCTGGCAACAGTTGGATCAGCGGGTGACCCGCGCCTGCATCGCCGCCTCGGGCTTGGCCCAGCCCAAGATGATGGCTGACAAAGCCAGGTTCTCCGACCGCGTGCCCGTGGAACTGCGCATCGTCGAGGGCTACAACAGCCAGTCGGTCATCGATGTGAAGCCGTGTGCCTATGACCGGCGAACGGGCCGGGCGACCACGACAGAGGGGGTCGGGCGACTGGGCGTCGACCGGAACTAGGGAAGCCCTCCGAACTGAACGGTTGCTCCCAAGAAGGTGCCACACGGCTGCCCGACCCAGCGCCACCCGAGGGAGTAAACCCATCAGGACGCGAGCTTCTTCTGCGCTACGGTCAGCGCCGTGACACCGGCATGAAGAACGTCGTTTAGCCAGAGTTCCCTCCTATCTTCCAATGTCGATGATGATCGACGCCTCCAGGCGTACGCCCGGGGTGCTGGCATCCCCTGCGCCACGCGTGTTCCAGACGGCGCTTTCGGATTTCTACGTCGAATACCGGCTGGTGTGCCAGGCCGTACCGAATGAGCCCCGTCCGCGCGCCGAAGTGCTGGCAACGCTGCACCAGCATCTGCTGGACGTGTTCAATGAGCACGGCGTGCAGATCATGTCCCCGCACTATTTCAGCGACCCGGCGGAACCGAAGCTGGTGCCCCCGTCCGGGCCCCCGCCCGCGGCTGGCTTCCCACACGTGGCGGGCTGATGGCCAAGCACAACGCGATGCCGCGCCAGCCACTGGTCGCAGCTGCAGCCGCCGCGCTGGCGCCGTTCGCAGACGCAGCCGGGAACTCCGCATCCGCGCTGGCGGCGCTGTTCGGTTTCGTTCGCCCGCGCAAGCCGGACGGGATCGACGGCAGCTCCACGCGCTACACGGCGGTCATCGAACTGCTCGAGGCCGATCCCGCGCGAGCGGCCGAAGTTCGCCGACACGTGATGCGCCTGCTGGCGGGACGGCGACTGGTCGGCTTCTTCGCCGACAGCGGTATCTTGCCGGGCACGGGCTTCTTCACAGAACTGGGGCGCATCCTTTCAGACCGCGTGCTTCCCGAGGTGCCCGATCCCGAAGATCTTCGCGGCGCGTTGCGCCAGGTGTTCCACCGGCGCGGCGACTGGATCTGGTTCTCGGCGCTGCCAGTCGAACTGTCACGGCGCTTTTGGCAGTTGATCGCCCGCGAGACTGCGGACGACGATGCGATCGCCCCGGCCATCGTCGGGCAGGTACTGGAGGCGATGCTGATCCTCGCCTACCGCATGGGCGGCATCGACCTCGAAGGTGAGTTCGGACGGCTCGGCCCGGAGTTCAGGGGCCATGCCGCATGCTTTCGCGGGCTCACTGTTGCCACACAGCGCTATGTCGACAACCGGCGTGAGCACCTTCTCGACCCGGGCGTGAAGCCGCTTGACAGCGCCGAGGTGCAGCTGCTGGTCGACCAGTGCCAGTCGGTGATCGAACGCGCACGGCAGGTGGCGGCAGCGCAAGGCACGAGTGTCCGGCTTTCGTACATGATTCGGCGCAGTACCCAGACCTTGCACCGCATTGAGGAACTGGGTCACCTGCTCGATACCTGGGTCGTTGACGAAGAAGTCGAGCTGCGCCGCCAGGAGGTGGTCGAACGTTGGAGCGCACTCGTCCGTTCGGCACTCGCAGCCGAAAGCCGTCGCTCCAGTCTGCGCAGCCACGTCGCAAGTGGGGTGTCGATGCTGGCGATGCGGATCACCGAGAACGCGGCGAAGGCCGGGGAGCATTACATCGCGGAGACGCGCGCCGCTTACCGTGCGATGTGGCGTGCAGCCATGGGTGCCGGTGCCCTGATCGGCGTGATGGCCTTGCTGAAGATCTTTGCCAGCAAGCTAGACCTGGCGCCGATCGGATATGCGCTTGGATACAGCCTGATCTACGGTCTCGGCTTCGTCCTCATCTACATGCTGCACCTGACCGTGGCCACCAAGCAACCAGCGATGACGGCGCAGACGATCGCGGGCTATCTCGGCGGGCTGCATCATGTCGATGGTGAGCAGCGCGCCGCAGACCTGGACCGCGTGGTCGACCTGTTCGCAGGGGTCGGGCGCACGCAGACCGCGGCCATCCTCGGCAACGTGATCGTCGCGTTCCCGGTTGCGCTGCTGCTGTCGATGCTGTTCGTCACCTTCGCTGGCGCGCCGCCGATCGACGCAGCGAAGGCCGCCCACCTGCTGCACGACCTCGACATCCTCGGCTGGGCCTTGCCGCATGCGGCGCTGGCAGGCGTGTTCCTGTTCTTGTCGGGGGTTCTGACCGGCTACTTCGATAACCACGCGGGTTACGCGCACCTTGGCCAGCGGGTCGAGCGCCTGACGTGGTTGCGCCGCGTGGCCGGCCCGGCCCGCGCGTCCAAGGTCGGAGCGTACCTGGAAGCGCACCTCGGCGGATTGCTCGGTAACTTCCTGTTCGGTTGCATGCTGGGTACTGCCGGTACCGTCGGCATGATCCTCGGGCTGCCGATAGACATCCGGCATATCGCGTTTTCCTCGGCCAACCTCGGCTACGCGCTGGCCGGCTCTGGCTTCGAACTGCCGTGGGCAGTGTTCGCATGGTGCCTGTTGGGCGTGTTGATGATCGGCGCAGTGAACCTGCTGGTGAGCTTTTCGCTCGCGCTGTGGATGGCACTGCGCGCTCGCTCGGTCGCCCTGGACGATTTACGGGGACTCAAACGCCACATCGGTCGCCGCCTGCGCGCATCACCGTCGACATTCCTCACCGCTCGCGGGCTGCCGCCCGACGAGTAGTTTCTTCGACCATGAGATCCACCACGAATTCCGCTTTGTTGTCGACAGCGGCTCTTGGGCCAGTTGCGGTCGTTTCCAAGTGACTGTTCTTTGCAATTTAAAGTGGCACCTGCGCTTCTACTCCCTAGTCTGGGCGTCAGGCCACGCGAACATAGCTGTGTCCACCAGCTTAAGGAGCTTAGCTCGTGACGCTCCGTCGCGCGCCAACGTCGACATACCCTGAATGACGGCCATCGTCAGACTCGCCAAGGCATCCGCGCTGGTGTGGGCTGGGAGCTTGCCGGCCGCAACTGAAGAAATCACCTTGTCGCGCAGACGCAGCTCAATACCGCGTCGGATAGCAGCCAGCTCTTCTTTGACGTCGTTGGCAGCCTCTGAGCAGCTGATAGCGGAACTCGCCAGCAAACAACCCGCGGGAGTTTCTTGGCCCGTAAAACCTTCCGCTGCGGCCTTTAGCAATCCCAACGCGGCCTCGCGGCCGTTCCCCGCTTGGTCGATGATGGATTCAGACGTGATCGGACCAGACAAATATCTGGAAACCGCTTCCAGAAACAATCGTTTCTTATCTCCGAACACGCTGTAAATGCTAGACGGCTTGACGCCCAGAGCCGTCGTCAAGTCGTTGAGTGTTGTAGCTTCATAGCCGTGGCGCCAAAACAGCAACATAGCTTTGTGCAAGGCGTCCTCGCGGTTAAAGGAAAGTGGACGTCCTTTTTTCCGCATTGACAGCGTTGGATCAATATTTGTAGTGGTCACTAGTAAAGTATTACTGATTGAGTTAATATTATCCTATCAACCACTAGGAAATAAAAGTTATGCCGCTTTCAAATTACCGCACACTGGGCCGCTCCGGTCTCGCAGTCAGCCCTTTGGCTCTTGGAACCATGACGTTTGGGACGGCGCGCTGGGGTTCTGGAGAACATGATTCTCGGGCAGTCTTCAACGCTTATGTGGACGCTGGCGGCAACTTGGTCGATGCCGCCGATGTTTATTCCGCAGGCCGATGCGAGGAAATGCTGGGAGGTTTTATTGCGGAGCGATCGCTGCGCGAAAGCGTCGTTCTTGCGACCAAGGCAGGCTTTGCGGCCGGTCTCGGGCCTCACATGGGTGGTAATGGGGCCAAGCACATTCACTCTGCACTTTCCGGGTCATTGAAACGTTTGCGCACGGACTACATTGATTTGTATTGGATGCATGTATGGGATTCAGTCACACCCGCAGAAGAATTGCTGGAAACGATGACAGCACTTGTGCGCGCCGGTAAGATTCGCTACTGGGGTATGTCCAATACGCCCGCGTGGTACGTGGCCAAGGTCGCGACTCTGGCGGCAGCGCTTGGCTTGCCGGGCCCGATTGCGATGCAGTACTTCTACTCCCTCACCAATCGCGATATCGAGGATGAACATGTGCCCGTGGCCGCCGAGTTCGGTATGGGCATCATGCCCTGGAGCCCTTTGTCCTTTGGCTTTTTATCTGGCAAATACGACCGCGATGCTGTGGAGGCTGCAGCGCCGCGCGCCGCGGGCTTGCCGAGTGACGCTGCTGCTTCGGGTGAACAGCGGGCCGAAGGCGATAAACGACTGGATGGCGCAAACCCCTTCGGCGACTCGCTGTTTACCGAACGCAATTGGAAAATTGTCGAGACTCTCAAGCAAGTGGCCAAAGAGGCAGGCGAAACGCCGGCGCGAATGGCGCTAGCGTGGGTCACTCAACGGCCTGGCGTGACTTCAACACTTATGGGGATAAGCCGCATGGCGCAAATAACGGACAACATCGCCTCGCTTGGGCTGACCATATCGGCAGAACATCGCGAAGCTCTGGATGCAGTAAGCGCGCCGGAGCCGAGAATGCTCTACACCTTGTTTACACCAGCTGTGCGACAACACGCCGTGTTCGGTGGGAGCAGCGTGACGCCTTGGGGTGCAACTATGAGCCATGATTGAGCACTTGGCTCTGGTCACAAGTTACGTTCGCAGTATTCAGGTTGTTAGCAATCAACCTATGTCCGAATGACCTAAACCTGCAAACCGAACGCCCGTCTTTCTTCGATTCGAAAGCTGCTGATATTCGACTTTGCCGCTGAAACACCAGCAATGTTTAGTCCGTGATCAGGGCTTTGCGTCGCGCCAAATCAGAAAAGGATTGATCGGCGTACCGCGCCACCACTGGCGTTCAGGACCGAGCCGGAAAATGGCGAAGTGCAGATGCGGTGCTTCCGGCAAGGCATTACCGGTGCTGCCGACATATGCAATGACCTGGCCCTTGCGCACGCTGACGCCTTCCGCGATGCCATCGGCATAGCGGTCCAGGTGTGCGTAGTAATAGGCATACCTGCCGTCTGGATCAAACTGGTACAGCGTGATGCCGCCAGGTTTGCTCAAAAACAGCTTGGCGATACGCCCGTCTTCAACCGCGAGCACCGGTGTGCCACGCGTCGCCATGATGTCCAGCGCTTCGTGCGGTGCACCCCGCCGCGCGCGCCTGGGTGTAAGTGTCGTTCAGCTGCGCAGCGCTGATGCCGGTAACCGGCAGCGTCAGATTGCGCCCGCGCAGCTGCGACAGGTTTGATGGATCCGAGGGGTCGGCTGGAATGACCGGCTGACTGATGTTGGGCGCAAGGTCCGGGTTGGCCGCAAGGACCGGGTCGGCCGAAAGAACCGGGTTGGCGGGGGACGGCGCAGACACCGCGTCGGCGACCGCGACCACCGGGCCGTGTTGGGACGCAACAGGGGCTGCTGCGGGCGGGATCACAGAAACCGGCTGCGTGGTCGCGGCCGGCTTGAACCACAACCCGATCACCAAGCCCGCACACAGCGCCAGCGCGGCACCTGCGGCAAGGACGGTGCGCCATCGGCGTGGCGCGGCTGATTGTTTCACAGCCTGACGTCAACCTTGAAACCTGCCTTGGCCAACGTGGACAGGCGTTCGGCGTCCCAGTTGGTCAGGTGGATGCAACCATTGGTTTCAGAATGGCCGACGTTGGACGGCTTGGATGTGCCGTGAATGCCCCAGTGCGGCTTGGTCAGGCCCAGCCAGATGCTGCCCACCGGGTTCTTGGGGCCGGGAGCAATCTCCACCTTCTGGGCATCTTTGGGTGCGGATTTCAGCAACTTGGGGTTGTAGGTGAAGGTGGGGTTCTTCACTTCGTTCTTGATGGCCATCATGCCGACTGGCAGCGGGTCGTTTTTTTCGTTGCCGATGCTGATAGGGAAACCCGCCACGGGGCGTTTCTCGGCGTCCAGCACATACAACACCCGCTCTGACTTGTCGATTTGTATTGACGCCGCTTTAGCCGGTGCGCCGGTTCCGGACACATTGGGCACAACAATTTCTTTACCGGCTTCGACCTTGCGCCCGCTATTGAGTTGCTTCAGGTAGGCGATGCTGGTGTGGAATTTCTCGGCCAGGGCTTCATCGGCTGATTCAAACACCAGCGCCTTCAGTTTGGCGCGTTCGCCCATGTCGGCAGGCGTTTTCTCAAAGGGGCCGGCTGCGTCTTTCTCAGTCACGGTGTAACGCGTCAGTAGCGGCGTGCCATCTTCGCGCAGAGACTTCCAGGTTTCTGCAGTCAACGTGCCTGTAGCTTGCAGCCCGCGTGCCGTCTGGTAGGCCTTGACCATGCGCTGCATGTTGGCCGCAAAACGCCCGTCGATCTCGCCGCAGGAAAACCAGGCCCGGTCCAACAGAATCTGCGCGCGTGCCACCGCCGCGCCTTTGCTGCCGCTTTTGAGCAGCGGGCTGTCACTGGCATTGTTAAAAGCATCCATGTCGAAGCTGGCACTGGCCGAAGCCTTGCTTCCAGCTTTACCCGTCTGTGCTGCAGCGGTGCCGCCAGCAAGGCATAGCGCCGTGCAGCACAGGCTGATGGCCAGAAGGCGAACGGAGAGCGGCATTCGCGCGGGTATAGAAAAATTGCTCATTGGGGACTTTCGGGATTTGTTACCAAGTGTTGCTTCAACGACAGCCGGAGACTGTAGGAAACCGCCCACGCTGCCAGTCAGCTTTGGGCGGGTCATAGGGTTACCCTTCTGGCTTAGCCAGTGCGCTGCTTTGCCGCTGCCTGCGCCAGTTCGGGTGGCAGGCGTTTGAGCAGGGCCCGAATCGCCATGGGCACCAGCACCAGGTCGTCGGCTATGCCAAAAAACGGCAGCATGTCCGGTATCAGGTCAATGGGCGAAAACAGGTACAGAGCAATAGCTGCCGTGCCCCATTTCAGCCATGCCGGCGCATTGGGGTGGCGCAGCGCAAACCAGAGTTGCCGCGCATCGCCGCGCAGTAATACCCAGAGCAGGGTAAGGCGTTTGAACATCAGAGCTCCTTGCTAATGGAAACGGAAGAAAGGAACAGGGAAAACGGGGACCCCGGTTAACCCACTTTTGCGCAGATGGAGTCGTCAGTATTTTGTACAAGGGGCCTCACAGCTCGTTACGTCCGCCCGCCCAAACTGCGAATGTTTAAGCCCGTTCAAGCCCGTTCAAGCCCGCTTAGGCCCGTTCAAAGTCGATAAAACTCTTTTCAGCATTTACCGCTACCAGCCGCACACGCAGGGTGTCGCCCACGTCAACCCCGTCAAAACCCCGCACCATGCGGCCTTCCAGCAATGGACTGCTGATGCGCACAAAAGTCCCCTTGGCTGCGGCACCAGTGACGATGGCGTCAAATACATCGCCCAAACGCCCGTCCAGCAGATATGCCGCTGCGGCCTTCAGCACCTGGCGCTCGACCTTGCTGGCGTTGTCTTCCTGCAGCGTGCAATGCCGGGCGATCTCGCTGAGCTGCTCGATGGAGTAGGGCGGTGCCTCGCCAGCCAGCGCCGCCTTCAGTAGGCGTTGCGTCACCAGATCGGGAAAGCGGCGATTCGGTGCGGTGGAATGGGCGTAGTCATTGATGGCCAGGCCGAAGTGGCTCAATCCGTTTGCACCCGCTTTCGCTTTGCCTGCGGATAAAGCCGGCGCAGCAGCGTACTCACCCGATCCCAGCAATTTCACCACTGCCAGCGACAGGTCAGCAAAGCCGGTCGGGTCAGCTGCGCGCCGCGCGCCTAAAAAGCCGTCAAGCGCCAATGCGTCAGGCAGCGCGGGCAAATCCACACCGTGTCCAGCGGCCAGCGTCACGATACGGTCCCAGCGGCGCGGTGCCTGCAAGAACCGGCGTATCGACGGAAAGCCATTATCGACCAGAAAGCGCGCCGTCGCGCCATTGGTAGCAATCATTACGTCAGCAATCAAATCCTTGGCGCGGTGTTTCTCGTCCGGCCGCAAGTCCACCAACTGCCCGTCCTTGAACACCGGACGCGCGGCGATAGTGTTGACATTGAGCGCGCCGCGGGACTGCCGCCACTGGCGCAGCTTGCCGGCCAATGCATCGTGCAAACGCACCTGCGCTTCCAACCCCGGCACGCTGGCCAGCTGCGGTGGCGCTGGCCCGTCGCCATCCAGCCAGGCTGAAACAGCGTCATAAGTCAACTTGGCGTGGTTCAACACCAACGCGCGATAGATGCTGGACTCAGACACCGTACCGTCGGCGGCGATCAGCATGTCGACCACCACGGCGAGCCGCTCCTGGCCTTCATGCAGCGAGGTCAGATCGGTGGACAGCACCTCCGGCAACATCGGGAAAATGCCCGCCGCTGTGTATACCGATGTCGTGTTGGCTGCCGCATGCCCATCCACCGCGCCCTTGGGCCGGACCAGGCAATCAACATCAGCCACTGCCACCAACAGGCGCGTAGCACTTGATGCCAGCGGCTCGGCCACGCTCAACTGGTCCAGGTCGCGCGTGTCGTCGTTATCAATCGAAAACCAGGTCAGCTGCCGCAGGTCGCGGATGTCGCCTCCGTGATCAGGGTTGGCTTGGCGCGCGGCTTCTGCTTCCTGCAAGGTCTGCGGAGAAAAGTTGGGCAGCAGGCCGCGGGTGCGCATGGCTTCTATGGCGATTTGGTGGAGATGGGTTGGGTCCATGGGGTTTGCTGGTGAATCAACTCAATGTACTCGCTGGCGCGCGATTACAGTGCTGAGAGATCAATATTTTGCGAAGAATGGTACGGACGCAATGCTGCTCTTGCATTCCGATGCCGGGATATCCCATCGATTAGCTTGAGAGCTGGTCAGGCATTCTGCAATTTCAACCGTGAGCGCAAATCGGTCAAGCCAAGATGGGCTCCCCAAGCAAGTCTGTGTTGTTGAATATTGCGAATGTGTCATCGCAGCATACTGGCAAGGTTGGCCGCGGCGGCGGCGCCGTATTGCTTCAGTTCGCCCCACGTCTGCGTGACCAGTGGGTGTTCGCGATGGACGCCCAAGCCCGATATGGGGTTGAGCCGCTTGGCTTTGGCCCAAGCCCTAACGTGAGGGCGTGCAGCGCGCGCGCTCGTGTGCCATCAGCGCGAGGTAGGACGACAGGTAGTCGCGCGGCTCGTCCCAGTAACGGATCGGCGGGCACAGACGGTTCTTTTCATCGGTATCGGCGATAGTGGCCTCGACCACGCCAAGCAGCGCAGCCGGGTAGCAGGCAAAGCTCCAAAATATAGGCTGGAGAGTCACACGGTCGGCTTCAAAAATTGGTCGGAACGCCGGTCGTGCGAGTCCGACGGCAGCGCAGTGAACATGCAGTATTCTGGGGCTGGTGGGGCTGGTGGGGCTAGTGGGGATCGAGTGATCGTCGAACACGATGCGATCACGTTCAATGCGGCGTACGTGTCCACGTCGTACGACGTCACCGATCTGGCGCAGCTGAGCTAGCTCGGTTTCGCTGACCATGGCGCCGCGGCTCATAGTGGGCGCTACGTTGGTGTCGACCCACAGGAAAAAGCCATCGGCTTCGAGCCGGGCGAATACGTCGTCGACCGACGCGGCCTGCGCCATGGCCTTGAACTGCAGGCCGACGCCGGCAAAGAATTCTGGAAGGCTTTCTCCGGGCTGGTTGAAGCGCCGGTTCAGCCACCAGCCTGGAGTTGGAGTTGACCCCATTTCACGGACACCTTATTGTTCTAACAGAAGGAGTCCGAAGTGCACAAACCACACACCCGCTTTGTGGTCGGAAGCGGCTCTGGGCCCAAAGTGGACTTTGCCATGAAGCAATGAAAAGGTTGCTTCAGGCTGAAAGCAGTAAGTAAGGAAACATAAAAGCAGTCGCGATTGAGAACGCTGATCAGTCGCTGTCAGACTACATATGCTATTTCTGACAAATAAATTTTTAATACTGATGGAGGATGGATGGGCCGACAGTAATGTCACCGACCTTTCTATCTGACATACTTAACCATTGTGCTTGGACGATCCGTCTGCAAAAGGCTATCCATGATGTTGAGGCGATTGAAAATGGCAACCAGTGCCAGCCACACCGCATTGGAAGACCGATTGCCGTTAATGAACGCGGACTTGTCGCGGGAAGACTACTGCCAGTTTGTCAGCCGTTTCTTTGGCGTTTACGCCCCGCTGGAGACGCAATTGCTGGCCTCACCCCATTGGCACCAACTCGCATTTGAATACGCCCCCCGGCAAAAAACACCGCGCCTCGCGCAAGACCTGTTGGCTTTGGGCTTCAGCGTTGCCGCGTTGGCGGCAACACCCCGCTGCACGGACGTGCCTGCCTGCACCACGCCAGAGCAACTGTTGGGCTGTTTGTATGTGATTGAGGGCGCTACCCTGGGGGTGCGCAGCATCACGCGGCATCTGCAATCCCGGCTCGGTTTGACGCCGGAATCAGGCGGCGCTTTTTTTGACGGCTACGGCGCGCAAACCGGTTCGCACTGGAAGGCTTTTTGCACCATGCTGTCTGATAAAACTGATCGGAGTGCGGCCCACGCTGCGGGCGACTTCGTAGACCACTTCTCGGTTGAAAGCCGCCACACGGCCATCGTAGCGGGTGCCAACCAGACCTTTGAAACACTGACCCGATGGCTGTTTCCAGCTCCCCTACACCCAACGGCCACGCATGACCTCCAATTCGCCTGAAACCCTAGCCACGACCCTTCTGGCTCCAAAAGTCCCTGCTACTGGCACTCCCGCCAGCCGTGAGGTATTTCAAGCTACCCTGGCGAACTGCGCTCGCGAGCCGATCCACACCCCGGGCAGCGTCCAGCCTTTGGGCGCGCTGCTGACTTTTTCGACGGCCTCAGGCATCATCAAACACGCCTCAACCAACCTTGGACAATGGTTACAGCTGGAAACGCTGCCCGCAATGGGTCGTTCGCTCAGCGACCTGTTAGGGGCCGAAGCATACGCACATATTGAAAAAGCACTGACTCGCCGCCCCGGAGGTACGGTGCGCTATGAGTTGGTTGATTTGCCAGCCCGTCTAGATGCCGGGCAGCCTCTGGCACTCAAGGCCATCGTGCATACACATCGTAGCGTGTCCTTTGTCGAGCTTGAGCCGCAAGCGGCCGTCTACAACGAGCATCTCGGGCTGCAAGCCCTGAGCGACACCATCGACGCACTTCGCAGCGCTACCAGCCTGGAGGACATGATTGAGCGCATGGCCCAGCGAGTCAAGCGCCTCGTAAAGTTTGACCGCGTCATGGTGTACCGCTTTGACGAACAAAACAACGGCCATGTGGTGGCCGATGCGCGCGAACCGGAGATGGAGTCCTTTTACGACCTGCATTATCCGGCCAGCGATATCCCGGCGCAGGCGCGTGAGCTTTATCTGAACAACCTGATGCGTTACATCCCTGACGTTGGCTACACACCAGTCCCGGTGCTGCCATGGCTGGACACCGAACGCCTGCAACCCCTGGATATGAGCCATGCCAGCCTGCGCAGCGTGTCACCGATGCATATTCAGTATTTGCAGAACATGGGCGTTGCCTCAACCCTGGTCCTTTCCATTCTGGTGGATGGGCAGCTTTGGGGTCTTATCGCCTGCCATCACCGCACGCCTACATTGGTGCCGCTTCAGCTGCGCCAGGCCTGCCGCGCACTGGCTGTCACGGCTGGATACATGACAGGCTGGTTTACTAGCCAGGCGCGCTTCGCCGCACAAGCCGAAACAAACCATGCACAGGTGGCTATTGTTGAAGCGTTTAATCAGGTGCAGGCCTCACTGGAGGATGTCATAGAACATTGCAGCGCATCTCTGCTGCGCATCGCCGGCGCTACCGGCGGTGCTTTCTGGAGTGACGAACAGCTGATCACCTTTGGCCAATGGCCCGAGTTGGCGGGCGGCAAATCAATCCTGAGCTTTGTCCGCCATGCCCTCGAGACTACGCTGCAGGCTCTGGTGGAGCTCGAGCAGGCGCAAGTTGAGCCAACCCTGGCCGATGCCGACCCGCGCATTTTCTGCGGCCTGCTGGCCATAAAGTTCGACGGATTTGCATCTGCTGGGATTGTCTGGCTACGCCCGGAGTTTCGCCGCGAAGTTCTTTGGGGCGGCGACCCTGACAAGCCAGTAGTGGTGGAAATTGAAGCCAACGGACAGCCCAAACTGGTGCCGCGCGAGTCGTTTGCACGCTGGTCGAGGGAAGTGCACGGCAAATGTAGGCCGTGGAGCAAGGCCGACCGCGAAGCCGTCCTTTCGCTGGCCGTGCTGCGCCAGGTGCTGGTCGTGCGGGAGTCGCTGGCGCAGGTGAGCCTGAGTGACCTCCAGTTCAGAAGCCTGGTGGCGCTGCAATCGGATGCCTACTGGAAAACCGATCACAACGGCATCATTTCAACCATGAGCAAAGCGCTACCTTTTAAAACCGGCAGCCTGCAAAACCGGCATTTGTTGACGATGCTTAGCGAAGCGTTCGGGGAGAACGAAGCCGAAGTACTGCGCAGCTCATTGGTCAGCCGCCGCGCTTTCCGCAACATGCGCATGCACGCTGTGCGGGGCCGGCATCAAAGAGACATGGTGATTGAGCTCAACGGCGAACCGCTGAAAGACATCATGGGCAACTTCTGTGGGTGGCACGGTACGCTGACCGACGTCACAAGCCTGGACAAAATACAGGTCGCTCTGCGCGAGAAGGATGTCGAAATTCGCGGGACCCTGCGCTCGCTTGCCGAGGGGGTGGTTGTTCAGGATGCTGACGGAAGAATCATGGAATGGAATCCGGCAGCACTCACCATTCTGGGTTTAACCGCGGAGCAGATTTCTTGGCGCTCTTCTTTTGATCTCGAATGGCATGCCATAGATGTGCAAGGGAACGATCTGCCTGGCGATCAGCACCCGGCAATCATCGCACTTGCGACCGGCGAAGTGCAGCAACAGGTTGTCATGGGAATAGATTCCCCCGGCAGATCGCGGCGCTGGTTGTCTGTGAACGCCGTGCCGCTGATATTTGAAGAAAAAGTCACCCGTGTCGTCACATCCTTCAGAGACATCACGATGGAGATGGACAGCAAGAAGGAGTTGCGCGAGCTCAACCAGGAGCTGGAAATGCGAGTGGTGCGCCGCACCGCAGCTCTTGAAGCTGCCGGCAAGAATTTAAAAGAGTCGCTCGTAGCACTTGAGGCACGAGCGTTGGCGCAACAGCGGCTGATTTATATTTTGTCGCATGACCTGCGAGAGCCGCTAAACGCCATCATCAACTTCACCGGGGTGTTGACCAAAAGCCAGCATGAGACTTTGTCGGCCGCTGGCAATAAGTCTGTCTCATTTATTAGCGCCTCGGCAGTGCGTATGAAAATGCTGCTGGATGACCTGCTCAAATTCGTAAGACTCGAAGCTGGCAACGTCTCTCCGGTAGACATCAGTCTGGATGATCTTCTCAAGGAAATTCAGGAGGATATGCATGACAGTATGGACAAGGCAGGTGCTGTCCTCGTGGTTAACGCACCCGTAACGGTCACAGGCGACAGGACGCTTATCCGAATCCTCCTGCAAAACCTGGTTGCAAACGCCATTAAATTCGTACCGCCTGATCGTGTACCTCACCTCAGCATTAGCGCTACCGCAGACGAACAGGCCTGCGTTATCACCGTAAAAGACAACGGGATCGGAATTCCTGACGACAGTCTTGATCGTATTTTTGATCTGTTCGCACGGTTAAACCATCGTTCTCAATTCGAAGGTACCGGTTTGGGACTTGCAATTTGCCGCCGCATTGTCGAGATGCATCATGGCAACATCACAGTTTATTCAGAGCTCAACTTGGGATCGACTTTTATCGTGACCTTGCCGCTTGCATTTGCGTCTATAGAAAGGAATCTTTAAATGTCTATCGTGGAACGGGTGGTCCTTATCGACGATAGCGAGGCTGATAACTTTTTTCATGAGTTGATGCTGCGAGAAGCGGGCTTCAAAGGCGAAATCGTCGTCTTTGAGTCTGGCGAAAGAGCACTTACGGGACTAATATCCACCGACTTGCTACGTCACACCGTGATATTTCTGGATATCAACATGCCACGAATGAATGGGTTCACCGTGGCGGAAAAGCTGGTGCCTTTGTTGGCAAGCAATTGCAACGTTGCCATCTTCCTGCTAACTTCATCTGATGCGCGGGAAGACAGGGCACGCGCAAGGGAGATTCCAATCATCAGCGGTTACGTCATAAAGCCGCTGTCTGATGCCATGGTGGAGAATTTCTTTAATGCAATTGAATGGGGTAAAAAACCACCACTGATGTCAGCGCGCGAATATCAGATTTAACGGACATGCAGGATATAGAAGTCGCCCCGGGAGGCAAATGAAGCCCACCTCCTGAACCGGATAAGGCGCGTTTTTCCGCGCGCCAAAATCAGTTGTCCCTGACAAACGCGCTTTTCAAGTATCCAAGGCTTCAAGAGCGAACTGCCAGTGGCAGCGCAGCTCAATCATCAGATGTCTGCTTTATGGCGATGAGTTCGAGAGTCTGTAATTCCGCTTTGTCGTCGAAAGCTGCTCTGGACCAGACGCGGACGTTGGCAAGCGACCGTTATCAGGCACCAATTCAGCAGCTTGAAACTCAATTTTATAAATCCAAAAAAATTCCGTCTACCCCGATGTTCGAACTTGAGGGGATGGGCATTGGCGTTGTCTTTACCCTAGGGCGGCGTTCTCATGTACTTTGCGCCATTGGTCCGAGCGGTCAAGGTTTAAACTTATTTCTACAGAACTAGAAAGCAGAAAAACTAAGCCGCAGCCTACACTATGCGTTCGCATAGAGCTATGAAATCAGTAGCGGCTGGGCTGGTGTAACTTCCTGCGCTGACGATGACGCAGCAGTGGCGCTGACGCTTGCCGATACATTGCCTGTGCCGCGCCGATGGCGGGAAAAGAAGTTCCACAGCAGCAGTGTGACGTCAGGGCCTTCGGCCTCGCTGAAGGGCACGCT
>JANPIK010000007.1:0-88630 GCA_031424935.1 Polaromonas sp. | reverse complement strand
ACTTGGTTGAGGTCAACATGTTTGAGAAGATTACGTTGACCCAAATGGTCAGCAACGCTCTGCAAAGCGATGACTTTGAGTCGCTTAAATCGCAAATTGACCTGTTTACAAAATCCCCCTGAATTTACCGGACAGTAGTGACCTGAAAATTGCCTTCAACAGGCTATTTTTATCTTTTTAAAGCAAAATGAGCCCATGCAGCTCAACTACATCGCCAACGCCTCCCTCCCCTCCTCGTCCGGCAAAACCATCCCCGTCATTGATCCGTCAGATGGCACGGTGTTTGACGAAATCCAGCGCAGCAGCGCCGCAGACCTTCACACCGCCGTTACCGCCGCACGCGACTGCTTTGACCTGGTGTGGCAACACATCACCGCAGCTGAGCGCGGCCGGTTGTTGGTGCGGCTGTCCAACACAATCACAGAACACGCCGACGAGCTGGCTTTGTTGGAGCAGCGTGATTGCGGTAAACCCGTCAAGCAAGCCAAGGCCGACGCCGCCGCACTGGCCCGCTATTTTGAGTTTTACGCAGGCGCATGCGACAAGCTGCATGGTGACACCATCCCGTACCAAAACGGCTACAGCGTGATGACCTGGCGCGAACCGCATGGCGTGACGGGCCACATCATTCCGTGGAACTACCCGATGCAGATTTTTGGCCGCAGCGTGGGCGGTGCGTTGGCTGCAGGCAATGTTTGTGTGGTCAAGCCAAGTGAGGATGCTTGTTTGTCGGTCATTCGCGTGGCGCAGCTGGCCGCTAGCGTGGGCTTTCCGGCGGGGGCGATCAACATCGTTACGGGTTACGGCCACGAGGTGGGCGATGCGCTAGCGCGGCATGCCGGAATTGACCACATCAGCTTCACCGGCAGCCCTGGCGTGGGCACTTTGATTCAACAGGTCGCCGCCGTGCGCCACTGCCCCGTCACGCTGGAGCTGGGCGGCAAAAGCCCGCAAATTGTGTTTGCCGACGCGAATCTTGACGAGGCCGTACCCACGTTGATCAATGCGATTGTGCAAAACGCCGGGCAAACCTGTTCAGCCGGGTCGCGGGTGTTGATCGAGCAAAGCGTTTACGAGCCGTTGTTAGAGCGACTAGGCACTGCTTTTGAAGCCCTGCGCGTCGGCCCCGCCGAGATGGATCTGGACATTGGCCCGCTCATTCGCCAAAGCCAACAGCAACGGGTGTGGGACTTTTTAAGCGATGCCCAAGTCTCAGGCATACCCATGGTGGCGCAGGGCCAAATTGTTGACGACGCGCCAGAAGGCGGTTTTTACCAAGCCCCTACCCTGCTGCGCGACGTACCGGTGATGCACCGGCTGGCACAGGAAGAAGTCTTTGGTCCCATCCTCTGTGCCATGCCTTTTAAAGACGAAGCCCACGCCGTTGAACTGGCCAACGCTACAGCCTTCGGCCTGGTTGCAGGCGTATGGACGCAAGACGGCGCACGCCAGTTTCGCATGGCGAAAAAAGTCCGCGCTGGCCAGGTTTTCATCAATAACTACGGCGCTGCGGGAGGAGTGGAACTGCCATTCGGCGGGGTGAAGTCATCAGGCTATGGACGGGAGAAAGGGTTTGAGGCGCTGCTTGGGTTTACGACATTGAAGACTGTGGCGCTGAAGCATGGGTAAATCTACTAAAATAATATCGTTAACAATATCACTTACCTAAAAGTTATCGATATGCATTCAAGTACCGTTACGGTCTCGTCCAAGTACCAAATCGTGATTCCAGCACCTCTGCGAGAGTCCATGCATCTACTGCCTGGTAGCAAGCTCACCTTGGTAGAAATGGGGGGGCATGTCAGGTTGTTGCCCGTCTTGCCAACAGTTGCTTACCGAGGAATCGCCAAGGGTTTGAGCAATTCAGATATTCCTGTAGAGCCTGATCGCTTTTGATGGCAAACAGGCAAACAAAACCAACCCAACTTATTGTTCTGGACTCGTCCTGTTGGCTGGAGTTTTTGATGGGCACGGAACGGGCAGACCTTTTTGCGTCGGCCATCGATGCCCCTGATGGCCTTCGAGTGCCCGTAATCACGATTTACGAAGTTGTCAAAAAAGTCCGCAGGGAATTGGGTGACGACGTCGCCAGCAGCGCCGTGGTGTTGATGCAGCGAAGTCCCATTATTGACATTGATCTGCCCCTGACCTTGAAGGCACTAACTAATGGCCTGCCAGTGGCCGACAGTTTAATATACGCCACGGCTCAATCCATCGGTGCCGTGGTCTGGACACAAGACCAGCACTTTGAGGGTCTGCCAAACGTGCAGTATTTTGAAAAATCAGCCATTGCCTAAAAACTCAAAATGCCGATTCAAATGAGGAGTTGGAAATGAATGAGTGACCAACGCTTTTCACGATGATCTTCCTGAGTTTGGTCTTGTCTGCGGCAAGCGCCATCATCTGGCTAAGGCGTTCAGGACCTCGAAAGTGGCCGTTGCTTCACGTAGTCCTGACGATATTGTTTGGTCAATCTGCTGGGGGGTGACATGGCTGTTCTATGGACTTCGCTTTTGGAACGGTTTTATCGCACCTATCGTTATCATTTTGAAAATCTTCGTGAGGCTATTGGCTGTATTCCTTAAAGCAATTTAATTGCATTCAAAAGATATCAGCTGAAAGATTGCAGGAACTTTTAAGATACCTTAATTTAACCTGTGATTCTTCCCTTAGCCCGAGAAATATGGAGGCTGGAAGCTCCAGTTTTATAGCGTCACATTCCGAATACCTTAACTCCATGAGACTCAAAAACAAATCCATCATCATCACAGGCTCCGGCGGCGGCATTGGCGAGGGCATTGCCCGGCGTTTGGCGGCTGAGGGTGCCAGGGTTATCGTCAATGACATTAACTCGGCCATGGGTGAGGCGGTGGTGGCTAGCATCGTCAAGGCGGGCGGGGTGGCTTCGTTTTTTCAGGCCGATGTGACCAACTCTACGCAAGTCAAGGCACTGATTGAAGCGGCTGTTGCGCGCTACGGCAAGCTCGACGTGATGGTGAACAACGCCGGCTGGACGCACCGCAACCAACCAGCGCTTGACGTGAGCGAGGACGACTTTGACAAGTGCTATGCCATCAACGTCAAAAGCATTTACCTCAGCACCATTCACGCTGTGCCGCATTTCAAGGCCAATGGCGGCGGTAGTTTTATCAACATTGCATCCACCGCAGGTGTGCGCCCCCGGCCAGGCTTGACCTGGTACAACGGCAGCAAGGGCGCGGTCATCACCACGTCCAAATCATTGGCGGCTGAGCTGGGGCTCGACAACATTCGGGTCAACTGCATCAACCCGGTGTTTAACCCTGAAACGGGCTTGTCGTCTGAATTCGCCGGAGGACCGCTGGATGAGGGGCGTTTGGCCAAATTCAGAAGCAGTATTCCGCTGGGCCGCTTTTCAACCGCGCTGGACGTTGCCAACGCGGCGTTGTACTTGGCCAGCGACGAGGCGGACTTTATCAGTGGGGTGTGTATTGAGGTCGACGGGGCGCGGTGTGTTTGATGGATTAGACATGGCGTCAAAGTGATGCCAAAATAGCATCACTTTGATTCACGCCGGGAGCAAACCATGGCCAGTATGACTGTAAGAGAGTTACCAGACGATTTACAAGCCTTCTTGAAAGCCGATGCGTCGGCGAATCAGCGTTCGGTCAATAAACAGGTGATAGTCGCCCTGCAGGCCTACCGCGATATGCGTCTTGCACAAGTGCCGCGCGTGACCACGCCAGAGGAAAAGATGGCGGCGATGAATCTGATTCGCGCAAAGATTCAGCATGAAATGATGCCTGACATGCGTACTGATGATGAAATTCTGGGTTACAACGAATTTGGTCACTTCGATTGATTACCTCGCTTGATCGCCTTGTCGTGGACGCCTCCGCCGTGATGGCTTGTTGTTTGGGCGAGGTGGGGTACGAAAAGCTTGAAGCAGTGCTGACTAGCAGCGCCCAACTGGTGATGAGCGCGCCAACGCGGCTTGAACTGGGCATTGTCTCCTTACACAAAAATATCCAAGTCAGAGTAGATCAGTCGATACAGACGTATCAGATTCAAGTTGAGCCTTTTACTCAAGCGCACGCCAAGCTGGCCATAGCAGCTTTCGCCCAATACGGCAAAGGCCGCCACCCGGCTGGGCTGAACTTTGGCGACTGCTGCGCCTACGCGCTGGCTAAGTCGTTGAACTTGCCATTGCTGTACAAGGGCCTGGATTTTGCCCAAACCGATATCGCATCTGCTTTGGCGTAAGCTCACCCATCTATGGCGCGCATCATTCCCATCGTTAATCAACTTTCAGATCAACTGGGCCGCAAGCGGGTGACTGACTTGGCAACGCAACCTTTCCCCGCCACAGGCCTGCTGTTCGATGCCCTCTCCCGCCCCCTGCGCGACCTGCGCATCAGCGTGACCGACCGCTGCAACTTCAGGTGCAGCTACTGCATGCCCAGTGAGGTGTTTAACAAAGACTATGCGTTTTTACCGCAAACATCGCTGCTGAGTTTTGAAGAGATTGCGCGCCTGGCCCAGATTTTTGTGGCACATGGGGTGGAGAAAATTCGCCTGACAGGCGGTGAGCCGCTGCTGCGCAAAAACCTCGAAGTGCTGATCGAAATGCTGGCCAAGATGACCACGGTAGCGGGCAAGCCACTGGACATCACGCTAACGACCAACGCATCGCTGTTGGCCAAAAAAGCGCAATCATTAAAAGATGCTGGCCTGCAGCGCGTCACCGTTAGCCTGGACGCGATGGATGACGCTGTTTTTCGCACCATGAACGATGTGGATTTTCCGGTGGCTGATGTGCTGCGCGGGATTGAGGTGGCCAACAAAGTCGGCTTGCTGCCGATCAAAATTAACATGGTGGTCAAACGCGGCACCAACGACAACCAGATCTTGCCGATGGCCAGGTACTTTCGCCATTCAGGCAATGTCCTGCGCTTTATTGAGTACATGGACGTGGGCGCCACCAATGGCTGGCGTATGGGTGAAGTATTGCCTTCAGCCCAGGTGATTGAAAGGATCAATGCTCATTTTCCGGTAGCAGCGATTGATGCTAACTGCCTGGGCGAGACCGCCGAGCGCTGGGGTTATGCCGATGGGGGTGGAGAAATTGGGGTTATCAGCAGCGTGACGAAGGCGTTTTGCAGCGATTGCAACCGCGCCCGCCTGTCGACAGAAGGCAAACTGTTTTTATGCCTGTTTGCCCATTCAGGGCATGACTTGCGGTCGCTGCTGCGGGGCCAACCGGGCGACACAAAGCTAAGCGACGAGCAAATTGCTGCTGCGATTGGCCACATCTGGCATCGGCGAGATGACAGGTATTCAGCGTTGCGCGCGATTCAGCCTGCAGACACGGCGCTGGACACCGGTAAGAAGCGGGTTGAAATGAGCTACATCGGCGGATGATGCTGCCCAGCAAGCACATCACGGCCGTCATACTGGCTGGCGGCCGCGGGTCCCGGATGGGCGGGGTGGACAAAGGCTTGCAAAACTTTAACGGCATGCCACTTGCGCAGCACGCTTTGAAAAGGATCAGCCCGCAGGTGGCTGATGTGATGATCATTGCCAACCGCAACCTGGCAAAGTATCAGTCGTTGGGTGTCCCCGTGTGGTCAGACAACGCTCGCATGGGCGAATTTGCCGGTCCGCTGGCAGGGTTTAGGGTCGGGCTGGCGCACTGCAGCACGCCGTATTTGCTGACGCTGCCGTGCGACACGCCATTTTTTCCGCATGATCTTGCCGCCAGGCTGTCTGGCGCACTTCACGAACAGTCCGCCGACCTTGCAATTGCCTGTGCACCTGAGCATGGGCAATGGCGTTCGCAACCTGTTTTTTGTCTGATGGGCAAGCATTTGCTCAACAGCTTGTCCGCATTTACCGATAGCGGCGGTCGAAAAGTCAGCGCCTGGACGGCGCAGCACAAAGTTGCGGAGCTGCGGTTTGATTGGCCAAACGACGACCCCCATGCGTTTTTTAACGCCAACTCGCTGGCAGAGCTGCACGCACTTGGATCTTTTGCACCGCATACCTAGGTGGAATGAGTTGAGTTGGCTTGGCAGCCCAAGCCAACGGCCTCATGGCCTTGCACGCATCATTTGGCAACGTATTCGGGGTGAATGACCACAGCGTCGGGTTCTTCTTTTGCCACTGCTGTGTTGGCACCCGGTATCGCTTGACGTGCAAACAGCGTGTACATGGTGGGCACTACAAAGATCGTCAGCAGTGTCCCAAACGACATGCCGCCCACAATCACCCAGCCTATTTGAATACGGCTCTCAGCGCCTGCGCCGGTGGCCAGTGCCAGCGGCACAGCTCCCAGCACCATCGCGCCAGTGGTCATCAAAATCGGGCGCAAGCGCTGGCTGGAAGCTTTGATCAACGCGTCCACCATGTTCATGCCGTCAGCGCGCAGTTGGTTGGTAAATTCAACAATCAAAATACCGTGTTTGGTGATCAAACCGACCAGCGTGATCAGGCCAATTTGTGAATACACATTGAGGGAACCGCCTGACCACTTAAGCGCCAGCAACGCGCCAATCATGGACAACGGCACCGACAGCATGATGACCAGCGGATCAATAAAGCTTTCAAACTGGGCAGCCAACACCAAAAAGATGAACACCAGCGCCAGCACAAAAACAACCACCAGCGCACCTTGAGAATTTTTAAATTCTCGAGAAGTACCGTTCAGGTCGGTGGTGTAACCCGTTTTCAGCACCTTGGCAGCCGTAGCATCCATGAACGTCAGCGCTTCTCCCAGCGCGTAATCGGGTGCCAAACTAGCGGTAATGGACACCGACCGGCGTTGGCCAAAGTGGTTCAGCTCACGCGGCGAGACGCTTTCGCGCACCTTGACCAGTGATGAAAGCGGAATCATCGTGTCGTTGCGGCCTCGCACATAAATGCGTTCAATGTCTTCTGGCGTCGTGCGCCCACGCGCCTCGGTTTGCACAATCACGTCGTACTGTTCGGCATCACGCTTATAGCGGGTCACGTTACGCCCACCCAGCACGGTTTCAATCGCTTTGGCCACGACCTCAACGCTGACACCGAGGTCTGCGGCTTTGTCGCGCACGACTTCAATGCGCAACTCGGGTTTGTTCAACCGCAAATCCACATCGGGTGAAATGATGCCCGGGTTTTTAGCAATCTCCTCCATCATTTGACGCGCCACCGCATTCAAATTTTGGTAGCTGTCTGAAGTTTGAATCACAAAGTTAACAGGTCGCTCGCGAAAGCCCTGCCCCAGCGACGGCGGGGTGATCGTAAACACCGTCACACCCGGCAGGCCGCCAAATTTCGGCTGTAATTCACGCGCCATGTCCAATGTGGTGCGCTTGCGATCTTCCCAGTCGACGGTGCGGTACACCACACTGCCCTGCGCGACAGTCGGATTGCCAATGTTGGCAAAAACCCGATCAAATTCTTTATAGGGCTGCCCGATTCTCTCAATCGCCTTGGCGTAGCGGTCGGTGTAGTCCAGCGTTGCCCCGTCTGGCGCGGTGATGTTGGCCAAAATCACGCCGCGGTCTTCAAGCGGCGACAACTCCTGCTTCATGGTGGGGAACACCAGCACTAACGCCACACCGCTGGCCAGCATCACGCCTACGACGAGCCAGCGCGCCTGCAGCACATTGCTTTTAATACGCTGACCAAAACTTGGCCGACTGCCATCGCCCGCATGGCGCATGGGCGCACGCGCTGTGACTACCCAGCGCAGCGCTGTGCCGTAACGCTCTGACATGCGGGTTAGCCACCGCTCCATGGTGCGGTCAAACCAATTGGGCTTCGGGTTGTGCTTGAGCATCTGGCTGCACATCATGGGGGTTAGGGTTAACGCCACAAAACCCGATACCACCACAGCACCGGCAAGCGCCAGCGCAAACTCAACAAACAAGCGCCCAGTGCGGCCCGGGGTAAAGGCCAACGGCGCATACACCGCCACCAGGGTTGCGGTCATGGTGATCACCGCAAAGCCGATTTCGCGCGCCCCCTTGATGCTGGCTGAAAACGGATCCATGCCCTCTTCAATGTGCCGAAATATGTTTTCCAGCATCACAATCGCGTCGTCCACCACCAACCCGATGGCCAGCACCAGCGCCAGCAAGGTCAGAGTGTTGATCGAAAAACCAGCCAACGCCATCAGGGCAAAGGTACCGACCAGACTGACTGGAATCGTGATGATGGGAATCAATGACGCCCGCAGCGTGCGCAAAAAGACAAAAATCACCAGCGCCACCAAAATCACGGCCTCGACAATGGTTTTGTAGACGTTTTTTACCGAGCGATCAATAAATATTGAATTGTCATTGGCAATGTCAATTTGCATGTCGGGTGGCAAGTCGGCTTTGAGTTTGGGAATCGCCTCGCGCACGCCTTTGGACAAGTCAAGTGGGTTGGCTGTCGCCTGCCGAATCACGCCTACGGCTACAGCGCCGCGCCCATTTAAGCGCACAGCGGTACGCTCCTCGGCGGCGGCTTCCTGTACGCGGGCTACGTCCCGAACCTTGACGCTAAAGCCGTTGACGTTTTTCACCACAATATCGCCAAACTGAGCAGGTCTGATGAGATCGGTTTGCGACGTCACACTGAACTCTCGCTGCTGGGACTCTATGCGGCCAGCGGGCAACTCCAGGTTGTTGCGGCGAATGGCGTCTTCCACATCTTGTGTGGTTAAGCGGTATGAAGCCAGCTTGTCCGTGTCAAGCCAGATGCGCATGGCGTATTTGCGTTCACCAAAAATACGCACATCGGCCACACCTGTGACGGTTTGCAAACGCGATTTCACAACCCTGTTAATCAGGTCGTTGATTTGCAATGGCGACTGCGTCTCACTGCTGAAGGCCATGAAGATCACCGGAAAGGCATCGGCCTCAACCTTGGCAATCACTGGCTCTTCAATGGCTTGCGGCAATCGGTTACGCACACGTGAGGTGCGGTCGCGCACTTCAGCGGCAGCAGAGTCGGCGTCTTTCTCAAGCCTGAAACGCACAGTAATCTGGCCCTGCTCGGCGCGGCTGATGGACGTGATCACATCAACCCCATCAATCCCGGCAATCGAGTCTTCAAGGGGCTTGGTGACTTGCGACTCGATCACTTCAGCCGATGCGCCGGCGTAACGCACGCTGACGGTTACCACCGGTTCGTCAATCTTGGGGTATTCACGCACTGTCAGGCGGTTAAAGCTGACCGCGCCAATCAACACGATCAATAACGACAAAACGGTCGCAAATACGGGGCGACGAATCGAAATTTCAGCTAACTGCATGACAAAACCCTCGTTCTACATTCATGGTTTTCGGCAGACTGACCTCAAGCAGGTTTGCGCGGGCTTTGGCCATCAGCTTTACTGCCCGCCTTATCTCCTGTTTTGCCACCAGATTTGTCGCCAGGTTTGGATGCAGCTTTGTCGCCGGTCAGAGCGTCATCACAGGGGTTGGGACCTTTAGCAACAACAGCCGCCAGTTTGCCGCCCACACCAAGTTTTGTGCCCGCTGCTGTTGAATCTGCGGCAGACGGGGCATTAGGTTGCTGAGCCGCCGGCTGCGGCGAAGATTGAGCCGCCGGCTGCGGCGCAGATTGAGCCGCTGGTAATGCAGCCACGACAGCAGCCGAGACAGCCGGAGTCGGAGCAAGCGCAGTTATAGCGGCAGGACCAGCAGAACCGCCCGAGCCCCCTGGCCTGCCAGCTCGCGCGCTGCTCAAGTCGACCACACTCACCACCGTCCCGTCACGCTGTACGCGCTGTTGGCCCGCCACCACCACGGTATCGCCAATCTCCAGGCCGTCCAGAATTTCGACCTTTCCAGGGCTGCGCAGGCCAATCTTGACCTCTACCCGCTGGCTCATCAGGTTAGGCGTACTGCCGCCTGGCGGCGTCTCACCCGGTACGAGTTTCACAACAAACTGCTTGCCGCCTTGCGGAACAATTGCCTCTTCCGGGATGACACGCGCGTTCTCACGAACCCCAAACACAGCATTGACCCGCGCAAACATACCGGGTTTAAGCTGCAATTGCCGGTTGTCCACGCAGCCGCGAATGCCGACCGAACGGCCATTGGCATCAATCAGCGGGTCGATGGCCTGAATCTTTGCGCTGTATTTACGGCCCGGCAAAGCGTCCATGTCCAGCATGGCCGTCTGATCGCGTTTGACTTTGGCTTGAAACCGCTCTGGCAACCGAAAATCAACAAAAACCGCGTCGATGTCTTCGATGTTGACGATGTCAGCACCGTCTTTTAAATAATCACCCACGTTAACCAGTCGAATGCCCGCAATACCGTCAAAAGGCGCGATGATTTTCAAACGTTCAGCCGTGGCTTTAGACAACGCCAGCTTGGCCTGCGCGACCTGCAAGTTGGCAGCGCTTTCATCAAGCGAGCGTTGGCTGATGAAATTTTGTGACACCAGTTCTTGATTGCGCGTTTGATTGGCTTGCGCAATCGACAGCTCAGCCATGCTTTGCTGGATTTGCGCTTGCGGCAACTGATCGTCAAATTGCACCAGAACCTGGCCTTTTTTTACCCGCTGCCCATCGGTAAAGTTGAGCTGAGTAATGCGCCCGCTGACCTCTGGCCGGAGCACCACGCCGCGGCGGGACCGCAAATTGCCAACCGCCTGGGTGTCGTCTGTCAGTCGGGCAACCTCAACCTTGGCAACTTCAACCGAAGGTGGGCGTCCACCGCCTCCGCCCACACCACTGGCTGCAGCTTGTGGGCCTGGTGCTGTGGGGCCAGCCCCAGCAGCGCCAGTCGCAGCCTGCACCGGTGCCGCGTTATTTTTGGGTTGCTGGTACCACCATGCAGCGCCAGATGCAGCAGCAATCCCCACAACGGCGACTGCCGAATAAACTAATTTAGATGCCATGCTTAAACTGCCATTGGATTGCTGTGGTGTTATCAATTGAAACGACTTCTCAATGTATCAGCACACGCCCCGTTTGCGCAGGACTAGGGGCATCTAACAGCGATGCGGCGCTGCGACTTTACAACGACTTTACAAGCCCAAAAGAGGCACGACTGATTGCTATGCATGCTTATGGTGCACGGCATCGGCGCGCACCTGAAATGTGCCCAATCTGCCCAATGTGCCCACGATGCAGGTCAGCCATCACCCCCCAAGTGCTTTTTCAACCCCCTTGTTCGCCAGAGCATCGGCGCGCTCGTTACCGGGGTCACCCGCATGACCCTTGACCCAGCGCCAGTCGATCTTGTGGCCGCTGCTGCTGACAATCGCGTCAAGCTTTTGCCACAGATCAACGTTTTTAACGGGCGCTTTGGCTGCGGTTTTCCAGCCCCGCGCCTTCCAGCCGTGTATCCACTCGGTGATGCCTTTGCGCACGTATTCACTGTCAAGAAACAAGGTAACGCTGCACGGCCTTTTGAGTGCAGTCAACGCTTCAATCACAGCGGACAGCTCCATGCGGTTGTTGGTCGTACCCAGCTCACCGCCAAAAATTTCTTTTTCAAGCCCGCCCTGGCTTAAAAGCGCGCCCCAACCGCCAGGGCCAGGGTTGCCCTTGCATGCGCCATCGGTATAAATGACGACGGGTTGAGGTGATGGGTTTTGTTGTAGTTCAGTCATGTTTGATTTTTTAAATACGGTGTTCTGTGGTTGGCCAAGCCGCAAGTGTCGGAATTTTCGCAGGGCGCTTGTTCGTTTCTTTACTGGCCACCACCGCCGGGGCAGCAACGCCAGCTTTGCGGGTTTTCCAGGCTGGCTCCAACAGGCGCATGCCGCGCACGCGCTTGACGGCTACAACGAAGTAAACAGCACCGAAAATCGGCCACCAGCGCCCGCCAGCTTTGTCCATCCATTCAAAGCGAGAGAGCCATTTGTCGGTTTCAAAAGCGGGGCGATAGCAGCCAAACCGGCCTGATTCCACCTCGAAATTCAGCAACCGCAGCCAGTCGCGCAAGCGCCAATAGCCAATGAATTCCCCAGCTTCGGGCAAGTACAAAGCACTGTTGCCAAACCGCTGGTAAAAGTGCGCCCGTCGCTGGCGCATGGCCCACAAGCTGGTGGGGTTCAGTCCGCTGATGACGACTCGGCCTTCCGGCACCAGCACGCGCTCAACCTCGCGCAGGGCAGCATGTGGGTCGCGGCTCAGCTCCAGCGTGTGCGGCAAAACCAATAAATCAAGGCTGTTGGCTGCAAATGGCAAAGCGCTTGCGTCTGTGACCAGCGCCGCCCTGACCGGCTCATCCGTTTGGGGCGGGGAACTTGATGAATCAGGCCCAGTCCCATGGGTTGGGTGGTGCGCAAGAGAATCTGCCGCCAGCCACTTGTGCGGCATCCGGTTGGCAAGCAGCGTGTTCAGTTCAGGAAACCCTAACTGAAGCGCGTGGTACCCAAAGATGTCGCTCACGGCAAGCTCGAATTGTTCGCGCTCCCACGCCAGCAGGTACTTGCCAGGCGGGGTCTTCAGCCAATCGGTCAAACCTATAATTTGCGCACTCATGAATTCCCGCACATGTTGAATTTAATTCCTATTCCTGCCTTTGCCGACAACTATCTGTGGCTGCTGCACGGCGGCCAGCGTGCACTGGTGGTGGACCCTGGTGATGCAGTCCCCGTGCAACAGGTGTTGAAAGAATTCAACCTTGATCTGCAAGCGATTTTAGTCACGCACCATCACCGGGACCACACGGGTGGCGTCGATGAATTGCGTATTGCCACCGGGGCTAAAGTGTATGGGCCTCGGGCTGAAAACATCCCAAAACCCTACGAAGCGCTGGCAGAAGGTGACATCGTCAATGCGCTGGGATTGAATTTTCAGGTCATCGATGTACCGGGTCACACAGCGGGTCACATCGCTTACTACTCCCCGAGCGGGTTCGGCGCACCATTGCTTTTTTGTGGCGACACCTTGTTTTCGGGTGGATGCGGCCGGCTGTTTGAGGGCACGCCAGCGCAAATGTTGGCGTCGCTAGACAAGCTGGCCGCACTGCCGGGCAATACGGTGACTTGTTGTACGCACGAATACACGCTAAGCAATTTGCGTTTCGCAAGAGCGGTTGACCCAGACAATCAAGCATTGGCCACTTACCAAGTGCAATGCGAAAAACTGCGCGAGCAAAACTTGCCGACGCTGCCCACGTCGATCGCTCAAGAACGCTTGATCAACCCTTTCTTGCGCACCAGACAGCCTGCACTCATCGCTGCTGCCCAGCAATTTGATGCAGCAGCCCACGACAACATTTCAGTTTTTGCCGCTATCCGGCAATTCAAAAATCAATTTAAATGACCCTTCATTACTTGCCAGCAGTACTGCTTTGTTTTGCCCTTTTGACAGGTTGCGCCAGCCAGCTAGGCATGCCGGGGGATCCGGTGTTAGGCGCGCCTCAAGCCTCGCGTCCAGTCCAGGCATCAGAGCCGCCTGGCGTGGTGACGTCCGTTGTCAAACCGTCGATACCCTACGCTCCGCTGCAAAGCATCACGCCAAACCTCATCAGCGGCCTAAAAATCACGCCTGCCGAGCCGCCAAAAGAACTGTGGGACCGCATACGCCGTGGCTACGCCATGCCTGACTTGCAAGACCCGCTGGTATCAGACCGTGAGCTTTGGTATTCCAGCCGGCCCGACTACATTCAGCGCATGACCGAGCGGTCGTCCAAATACCTGTTTCATATTGTTGAAGAGTTAGAGCGCCGCCAGATGCCGACCGAACTGGCATTGCTGCCTTTTATTGAGAGCGCTTTTAACCCGCAAGCGGTGTCGAGCGCAAAAGCTGCGGGCATGTGGCAGTTCATGCCGGCAACGGGTAAATATTTTGATTTGAAGCAAAACGCTTTCAGAGATGACCGCCGGGACGTGCTGGCGTCAACCCGCGCTGCGCTGGACTACCTGCAAAAACTCTACGGCATGTTTGGCGACTGGCACTTGGCGCTGGCGGCGTACAACTGGGGTGAAGGCAGCGTAGGACGTGCGATAGCCCGCAACAAAAAAGCAGGCTTGGGTACGGGATATCTGGACTTGAACATGCCCGCAGAAACGCGTTTGTATGTCCCGAAGTTGCAGGCCGTTAAAAATATTGTGGCAAATCCGCAGGGTTTTCGCACAGAGCTGCCTTTGATTGCCAACCACCCTTATTTTCAGCAAGTACAACTTAGCCGGGACATTGATGTGGCTTTGGCAGCGCGGCTGGCAGATGTTCGTCTGGAGGACTTTAAAGCTTTGAACCCGTCGGCCCACCGGCCTGTGATCATTGCGTCTGGCACCCCCCAAATTTTGCTGCCCTGGGACAATGCGCTGGTTTTCCAACGCAATTTTGACGCTCACAGTCAGGGTCAATACGCCAGTTGGACAGCCTGGACAGCGCCGGCCACCCTGAGCGCAGGTGAAGCTGCAAAACGCGTGGGTATGACTGAAAACGATTTGCGCAGCGTTAACAACATTCCCTTGCGGATGCTGATCAAAGCAGGCTCGACGCTGTTGGTGCCCCGATCTGCAAAGATCGAGACCGACGTGACCAGCAGTGTGGCCGACAACGCGCAAATGTCACTGGCCCCTGAAATCGTGACCCGCCGCACAACTGTCAAAGCGCGCAAAGGCGAAACCGTGGCCAGCCTTGCCAAACGCTATGGCCTAAGCCCTGCCAATGTTGCCGAATGGAACAATTCTGGCGTTGCGAGCGGCTTTAAACTGGGGCAGCAAGTCGTGGTCTACCTGCCCCTCAAGATGAAAACCCCTCGCACTGCGGCGCCAACAAAAAGTACGGTGAAGCCGATTGTTAGAAGCGCACAAGCCAAGGTCAAACGCCAGAAGCGTTGATGTGGCGGACGCATCGTTTCCTAGTTCTTTCAGGCCTTAAACCGTTCTTTAGAGCGCGCCGCAAAACCGTTGGTGTAGGTTTTTTTAATATCAACTCTGGCCTGGAGCACAGCGGCATCGAACCGGCTGATGGCTTTTAAGGCGGTGAGCGGCCCGTCTTCAGGCAAAAAGCCGTCAAGCGAAATGCATTGACGAATCTTGTTGAACGAAGCCAGATACAACGCCCTGTCGCCCAACAGATAGCTGTCGGGCACTACCTTGATGATGTCACCGGGGCCTGCGGTTTGCAGCCACTTCAGGCTGTGAACCACCGCATCGGTCACAGCCTGGCAGGTATTGGGGTTTTTAAGGACAAAGTCGCTGCTGGCAAACAGGCATGCCGACGGCATAGGGCCACCAAAAAGATCTGCTGCGCCCCGCAGCGTACGCGCGTCGCTGATGATCTTGACATCACCTTTTTGCTCCAGCATCGTCATGACAGGGTCGGAAGTGCACAGCGCATCAATCTGGCCCGAGCGGATGGCGTTCAGAGCGGCCATTGAATTGCCAACAGCCACCAAACTGGCGTCCTGAGCCGACAGCCCAGCCTTGGCCATCAACAGGTTCGTCATCAGGGTTGCCGATGAATCAAGGGCCATGACCCCCACCCTTTTGCCCCGCAAATCGACCATTGATGCGCCAGCCAATAAGTTACGCGTGGACATGCCAAACGCAATTTGTGGTGTGCGGCTTTGCAAAACAAAAGCCCTGACCATCTGGTTCTTCGACTGCAGGCTCAAGGTTTTCTCATACGACCCGGAGCAAATATCTGCACCCCCGGTCAGCAGCGCCTGGGTCGCGCTGGCCGCATCAGCATAGTCATCAATTTGAACATCCAGGCCTTCTGCCCTGAAAAACCCCAGCTGGTCGGCAATGGTCAAAGGCAAATACGCAAACGAGGCTTTGCCGTCGACCGACACCACGATTTTTGACTTTTCAAGTCGGCCCTGCGCGTGTACGCCCGGCAGCACCAACAGAGCAGCTGCATGGACCAGGCTGCTTGTAAAGCGACGTCGGGAAACCGGGTGGCGAGAAGTCATGTAGCAAGGGCGGTTTATTTTTAATGCGTTGAAGAATATCAAGGCGATAAAAAACCCGCATCGGGAACATCCCGTGCGGGTTATCACTCAAGTCGCCCGTTCAGCTTACAAGCGGTTACGCATGGGCCATTTCTTCAATCAAACCTATTGGCCGACAACACAAAAAATATCAACGAAAACCAACCAGCAAGATCCAGACGTTGATCAGCAAGGCTGCCGCCCAAACAACACTGCGGGTTTTAGCCATGTCAGCCACGTACATCAAGACATAAGCGATACGCAGCACAACAAACATAAAAGCCAAAATGTCCACCACGGTTTGCCGAGCCTGCAGCTGGTGCGCAATGATGACTGCGGCAAAGAAAAACGGCAGGGCTTCAAAAGTATTGGCCTGCGCTGCGTTGGCTCGGGCTCGCCAATCAGTTTGTTTGGCTAACCAGGCACGCGGGCTATGGTTGTCATACCCGCCCTCGCGTCGCGACTTGCTGAACATGCCGTACTTGGCGATACCCGCACACGCGATGGGCATGATGGCCATCACCAAGACGCACCAATAAGCAATGGTAAAGCGTGCAAATGTCATTTTTTATCTTTCGTGCCTGTGGCGCTTATATTATGTGGGCTGGTAGCTATTTATATCATAGCAATTCAATGCAGGCAAGTGTCTTTCTGGTGAGCTAACGTCGGTCTACCAGCGCATGGGCTATGGTGCCCAAGTCAACATATTCCAGTTCACTGCCCACCGGCACACCGCGTGCCAGCCGGGTGACCTGTACGCCGCGCGCTTTCAAGGCCTGGGCAATCACGTGTGCGGTTGCCTCGCCTTCAGCCGTGAAGTTGGTGGCCAAAATAACCTCTTGCACCTCTCGCTCGTCAACAGCAACGGCATGGCCGTCGGCAGTTTTTGGCACGACCCGATCAAACAGCTTTTGCAAACCAATGTCGTGTGGGCCAATGCCGTCTAGTGGACTGAGCTTGCCCATCAGCACAAAGTACAGGCCTTTGTAAGCCAGTGTTCGCTCTAACGCAGCCTGATCGGCAGGTGTTTCGACCACGCACAGCTTGCTGCGGTCACGCTGCGGGTTGGCACACGTACTGCAAACATCGCGCTCGGTCAGTGTGTTGCACGCTTTGCAATGCTGAATGCTCTGCACCGCGTGCTCTAGCGCCTTGGCAATTTGCAGCGCCGCCGACTTGTCATGCTGCAGCAAATGAAATGCCATTCGCGCTGCTGACTTGGCACCTACGCCGGGCAACTTGCGCAAGGCTTGGGTCAGGCCTTCCAGGGCAGTTGAATCAGCCACGTGTTCCGATCTGAGTACCCAGAAATGAGCCCTCTTTACAAGCAGGGGCCGCGGGACTGGCTTTGCCAGACCGCAGGCGCAGCGGCCCCCTCGGGGGGCAGAGAGCTACACGCAGTGAGCAAACGTGGGGGTTCACAGGTCTAGAAGGGCATCTTCATGCCGCCCGGCAGGCCGGGCATTCCGGCGGTGATTTTGCCCATCTTTTCGCCGCTGACTTCTTCCGCCTTGCGGACGGCAGCATTGAAAGCTGCTGCGACCATGTCTTCGATCATGTCTTTATCTTCAAGCAGGAGGCTGGGGGCAATTTCAACCCGCTTGACCTCGTGTTTGCAGGTCATGGTGACTTTGACCAACCCGGAGCCAGACTCGGCGGTGACCTCAATGAAAGCAAGCTCATCTTGCGCTTTTTTCATGTTGTCTTGCATGGCTTGCGCTTGCTTCATGAGGCCGGCGAGTTGCCCTTTGTTAAACATGTTTTTTCCTTTTAAAAGTGGTTTTCTTGGGTTCTACAAATCATATCGGCTGGACATGTCAAGTTGCTGCTGGCACGGTGTATTTGATGCTGCCCGGCACAACTTTACCGCCCCAGTGACGGGCCATGTCCTGAACAAACGGGTCGTTATGGATCAACGCTTCAGCCTGCGCCTGGCGTGCTTTGGCCAGGGCTTGATTGCGGCGTACGGGGGTGTCTACAACCGGGCCTGCCTCAACGACCAAGACGATTTCGGGCTGCCTTTGGGACTGGCTTTTGTCCTGATGGGCGTCATGCAGGTTGATGACCGTTTGCAGCTTTTCTATGCTGGCTGGGCTGTTGAGCGATGCACTTTCAACCCGCAGCGTCCACACCGTGCCGTTTTGGGCCACCAGCTGCGACTGCAGGGCCAGTTCACGCACCATGCTTTTGATGGCCTCGGCGGCGACAAGCTGCATCACCAGCTTGGCCCAAAAATCACCCAACTCCGGGCTGGCCTCGGTGTTGACCTCGACAAGGGCATGTACCGGCTGCGCAGTCGGCAGCGAATGATTTGCTATCGATTCAGAAGCAACAGATGTAATTTCTACCGGGGCCAAGGGGTGATTTGAGGCCTCAAACTGGCTTTCACTAGCTTGGGGTGTCGCAGTAACTGTTGCAGCAATCGCTTTTGTAGCGGCGATGGGCACCGCTGCCGGCGTGGGCGTGGTCGTGGTCGTGGCCCGAACAGGCTCAGGCGTGTTCTGCGGCTTTTTTCCGGGCTCGGCGGCGCTCCCCGATGTAGATGATGGTGACGATGCAAGTTGCGGCACGCTGCCTGCTGGCTTAAAAGCCAGCAAGCGCAGCAGCACCATCGTCAGCGCCGCGTATTCGTCGGGCGCCAAGCCCAGCTCCCCGCGCCCGTGCAAACACAGGCTGTACAGCAACTGGGTTTCATCGGGCGGCATGATTTGTGCCAGCCTTGCCGTCTCAGTGGCTTCGGGGTCGATGTCATCATCTGCATCAAGCGACTTGGCCATCATGCCAGGTACCGCTTGCAGCACCGCCATGCGCTGCAGTACGGTGGTCATCTCTTCTAGCGTTGATGCTGCGCTCAGGCCGTTGACACGCAGCACTTCAGAGGTTTCGACCAAGGTTTTACCGTCGCCCCGCGCCAGCGCGTCGAGCAATTTGAAAACATAACTGCGGTCGACGCTGCCCAGCATCAGGCGTACGCTGGCCTCGGCCAAGCTGCCTGACCCGAAGGCAATGGCCTGATCGGTCAAAGACAGCGCATCGCGCATCGAGCCGCGCGCCGCCCTTGCCAATAAGCGCAGCGCCTGCGGCTCAGACGGCACGGTTTCAATGCCCAGCACATGCTGCAAATGCTCCAAAATCGTCTCGGGCGCCATCGGCCGGAGGTTAAATTGCAGGCACCGCGACAGCACGGTGGCCGGTACTTTTTGCGGGTCGGTCGTGGCCAGCACAAATTTAAGGTACTCGGGCGGCTCCTCCAGCGTTTTGAGCATGGCGTTAAACGCCGTGTTCGTCAGCATGTGAACCTCGTCAATCATGAATACTTTAAATCGCCCCAGCACCGGCTTGTAAACCGCTTGCTCCAGCAGCTGCGCAATTTCGTCCACGCCCCGGTTGGATGCGGCGTCCAGCTCGGTGTAGTCCACAAACCGCCCGCTATCAATATCAGTGCAAGCTTGGCATACGCCGCAGGGGGTAGCGGTGATTCCGCCGCGCCCGTCGGTGCCAACGCAGTTCAGTGATTTGGCCAAAATACGCGAAATGGTGGTTTTGCCGACTCCCCGTGTGCCGGTGAACAAATAGGCATGGTGAAGACGCTGCGTCGTCAGGGCATTGCTCAGGGCCTGCACCACATGCGACTGCCCGACCATTTCAAGGAAGTTTTTTGGGCGGTATTTGCGGGCCAGAACGAGATAAGACATGTTCCTATTCTAGATTGCGGCATCATTTACAATCACCAGTGACGAGCCTTCCCGCATGGTAAAGCGGCCAACCGGGTCAGGTGGGGAACCAAGCAGCCCTAACTGTGGAGTCAGTGCCGGGGTCAAGGCTCGTCACCTTTTTGCTTCCATTTCCCTCCGATATGTCGTTGCTTCGCCTTGTCGTGCTGGAGCACTGCCAGCGGCTTCGCGCTTAATCTCGAAGCGAAATGAAAACAAAAATGGCATCCCAACCGAACCATGTGCGCCGGCTACCGTTATTCAAATTGCAAGTGCCCATTCAACGTGCTCTCGCACCAGCGAACTCTCGATCTTTCGCCGTGCCTCTAACGCTGCCCGAATCCCGTCGTCACACCCCGCCCGCAGCGCATTGCCCATCGCCACCGCAATATTGCGCAGCCAGCGCTCGTGGCCAATTCGGCGGATCGCGCTGCCTTCGGTAAACGTTAAAAACGCCTCTTCAGACCATGCGAACAAAGTGACCAACTGCTGGCCTGTCAGGCCTTGTCGTTCATCAAAGTCGGGCAAGGCGCTGCGCTGGGCAAACTTGTTCCAGGGGCAAATCAGTTGGCAGTCGTCGCAGCCGTAAATGCGGTTGCCAATGAGCGTTCGAAACTCTATTGGAATCGCCCCGGCGTGTTCAATCGTCAGGTAAGAAATGCAGCGCCGTGCGTCAAGCTTGTGGGGCGCAACGATGGCGCGCGTCGGGCAAACGTCGATGCAGGCGCTGCAACTGCCGCAGTGTGCGGTTACAGGTGCGGTGGGCGGCAAGGCAATGTCAACATAAATTTCGCCCAAAAAGAACATCGACCCGGCTTCGCGGTTTAAAACCAGCGTGTGCTTGCCGCGCCAGCCCTGACCGCTTCTACCTGCCAACTCGGCCTCCAGCACCGGGGCTGAGTCCGTAAAGGCACGGTGACCCAATGTTTCCACCTCAACAGCAATTTTTTCGCCCAGCTTTTGCAGTCGGCTGCGCATGACTTTGTGGTAGTCGCGCCCTCTGGCGTAAGTAGACACGATGGCCTCTTGTGGTCTGCCCAAACGGCTGAACTCTACCGCCTGCCAATTATCAAGCGTTGATGCGGGCAGATAGTTCATTCGCGCCGTGATGACGCTGACGGTGCCCGGTATCAATTCGGCGGGTCGTGCGCGTTTAAGCCCGTGCGCAGCCATGTAATGCATGTCACCGTTGAAGCCAGCCGCCAACCACGCGGATAATCCGGCTTCTGCAGTGGACAAATCCACAGCGGCAATGCCGATTTGCGAAAATCCCAATGTGCTCGCCCACACGTGAATGCGACGAGCCAAGTCCTTCGCCGAAATTTTTACCAAAGCCTACCCAGTTAAATGAATGTTTTGAACCACGACCCGATTGTAAAAAGGATCGTCTGGCCAGACCAAGACGCAACGCAGGCGTTTGCGCGAGAGTTGGCTGGCAAGGCAGCTATCGCCGATGCACTGATTGAATTGCGCGGCGATTTAGGTGCGGGCAAAACAACTTTTGTGCGGCATTTGCTGGCAGCACTGGGGGTAAGCGGCCGGATCAAAAGCCCGACCTATGCGGTGGTTGAACCCTACTGCCTGGTGGACGGGTTAAATCACGGCCCCAACAAGGAACGACACATCTGGCATTTTGATTTTTACCGCTTCAATGACCCCCACGAGTGGGAAGAAGCCGGTTTTCGTGACATTTTTGCCAGCCCTGGGCTCAAGCTGGTCGAATGGCCCGACAAGGCGGGCGAATATTTGCCACAAGCCGACATGGTGTTGGCCATTGAGGTGCTTGAAAACGAGACACGCCAAGTCACACTGACGGCGCATGCGGCCATCGGCAAGGCCTTGTTGTCATGAGCCAAAAAACAGTCCAACGCCGCAATGTCCTCAAGCTTGGCACTTTGGTGCTGCTGATAGGCGCCCAACACATCGCGCGCGGGGCCAGCATTTTGGCGGTGCGGGTGTGGCCGGCAAAAGACTACACGCGGTTAACGATTGAGTCAGACAGCGAAATCAAAACACGCCAGTTTTTTATTGCTGAGCCACCGCGCCTGGCAGTGGACATTGAAGGCATTGACTTGATACCTGCGCTGCGTGAGCTGGTAGCCAAAGTCAAGCCCGATGACCCAAATATTTTGGGCATCCGTGTTGGGCAAAACGCGCCGGGTGTGGTGCGGCTGGTGATTGACCTGAAGCAGGCCATCTCGCCGCAGGTGTTTACGCTAGCCCCAGTAGCCGCATACCAACATCGTTTGGTGTTTGATTTGTACCCCACACAGGTGGCCGATCCGCTGGAAACCTTGATCGCAGAGCGACTGGCGGATAAAAAAACGGCCTCCTTAAATCCCCTCACCCCAACCCCAACCGTTCCCGCGGCCCCCTCTGCTGCCTCCACTCCGATTAACGCAGAGTCGAGAACCAACGCCGCACCTGACCTGCTGGGTGACCTGATTGCCAAGCAATCGGACCGGCCCACCAGCAGCCCTGCACTGACGCAACCGCAGCCTAACAATACGACCAAAACCAATCCCCCACCCCCGTCCCCACCCCCATCGCTTGACACAGCCACATTCGCACCGGCTAAAACCGACCGGCTCGTGATTGTGGCGCTTGACCCGGGTCACGGCGGCGAAGACCCCGGGGCGATTGGCCCCGGCGGCACGCGTGAAAAAGACGTGGTGCTGCAAATTGCGCAGCGCCTGCGTGACCGCATCAATCAGCAGCCCAACATGCGCGCGTATCTGACCCGCGACGCTGATTTTTTTGTGCCGCTGCACATCCGCGTGCAAAAAGCGCGCAAGGTGGGCGCAGATTTATTCATCAGCATCCATGCAGATGCTTTTTTTACCGAGCGACCGCAAGGTGCCAGCGTGTTCGCATTGAGCGACAAAGGCGCATCCAGCAGTTCGGCCCGCTGGATTGCAGATAAAGAAAACTCTGCCGACCTGGTGGGCGGCGTGAATGTCAAAGCCAAAGACGCGCAGGTACAAAAAGCGCTGCTCGACATGAGTACGACGGCGCAAATCAACGACAGCTTGAAGCTGGGCAGCGCCATGCTGGGCGAGATTGGCGCTGTGGGCAAGTTGCACAAGCCGAGAGTGGAGCAAGCGGGCTTTGCGGTGCTGAAAGCGCCGGACATACCCAGCATACTGGTAGAAACTGCTTTCATCAGCAACCCGGATGAAGAAGCCAAACTCCGCAGTGAAACGTATCAAGTGCAACTGTCTGATGCCTTGATGCGCGGCATCAGCCGGTACTTTGCGCGTAATCCGCCGCTGGCTAGGAATCGACCTTTGTAGCCCCTTGGCGCGCCTAACATCGACCAACCATTCCTGCCGGGTGCTTGGCGTACAAGCGGCATAGACATTGGCCTACAAGGTCAGTACTTTTCTGCGATTAAGCTCGGGTGCAAGGCGAAAAATAAATTCAGACCAAACGCTGCAAGTTTTGCAGATTTGTTCACCACGCCCCTCCATTTTTATTAAGGTACCTGTCATGATCACAAAATTAATGCTTTCTCTCGCCGCCGCGTCCCTGATGGCCCTGACGGGCTGCGGAACCAATCCTAGCAATGCGCAAATTGGCACGGGCGTCGGTGCAGTTGCAGGCGGTGTTGTGGGTAATGCCGTGTTTGGCAGCACCTTGGGCACTGTCGGTGGCGCGGCAGCTGGCGCGCTGATTGGTAACGAAGTGGGCAAGAAAAAATAAAAGCAAGACTTATCGGTCCACTGACCCGGTTGCAGGTACGAAGCGCCCCTGCTGGTCAAACCAGACTGGATGAAACCGCAAGTTGATCATCAACTTGTTTTCGTACCTGCGAAAGCGACGCCTGAGCAATCAGGGGTCGCTTTTTTATGCCTGTTAGCCCTGGGAGCCTGGGCGGCAGAAGGAGCGTCGGCCGCCCAAGCTCCTATTGCTGAAAAAAAAGCTTGAAAATCAACCCGCTTTTTTAGGTGTCACGGTCTGCGGCGTTCGCCCTGCCTTCCAGGCGCCGTAAATCACCACCACGCCAGGAATCAAAATCATTGCCCAAATGATTTTTTCCAGGTTGGCTTTGACAATGGGAATGTTGCCAAACAAGTACCCTGCGGTGATGATGCCGCCCACCCAAATCGCGCCACCCACCACGTTAAACAGCGTAAATTTACTGCGGCTCATCTCAGACACACCCGCAACAAACGGGGCAAAGGTACGCAAAAACGGGGCAAAGCGGGCCAGGATGATGGTGATGCCGCCGTAGCGCTCGTAAAAAGCGTGAGATTTATCAAACGCCCGCTTGTTAAAAAACCGAGAATTTGGCCAACTGAACACCTTTGGGCCAAAGTAGCGCCCGATCGTGTAGTTGCACTGGTCACCCAGCACCGCGGCCACAAACAACAAGCCAATCGCCACAGGCAGGCTCATCAACCCTACACCGCACATGGTGCCAACCACGAACAAGAGCGAATCACCCGGTAAAAACGGCATTACCACGACGCCGGTCTCGACAAAGATGATTAAAAAAAGCAGCGCGTAAACCCATGCGCCGTAAGCGGCGACGAAATTGACCAGGTGCTTGTCGATATGAACAATGAAGTCGATTAAAAAGCTGATGATTTCCATTCAGGCATTTTGACAGGGGTTTTCGCCGTGGCAAACGTGCTTACCGCCTAAACTTAAGGGCAATGAGCATCTCAAGCGTATACCGCCCTATTCGGGAACTGCCCGACGAACTGATCAGCCAAATTGCCGCCGGTGAAGTGGTCGAGCGCCCCGCATCGGTGGTGCGTGAACTGCTCGACAATGCGCTGGACGCGGGTGCCACACAGGTCACGGTGCGCCTGCTGGCCGGTGGCGTGCGCTTGATCGCTGTAGAAGACGACGGCGCCGGTATACCGCAGCAAGACTTACCGATCGCACTTAAACGCCACGCAACCAGCAAAATTGCTTCGCTGCATGACCTGGAAGCTGTCAGCACCATGGGTTTTAGGGGCGAGGCGCTGGCGGCTATTTGTTCAATCGCAGACATGAGCATCACGTCCAGAACGCGTGATGCTGACCATGCCTGGCAGCTCGATGGCCGCACGGGCGAACTGAGCCCTGCTGCGCGCGGCCCCGGCACCACAGTTGAGGTACGCGAGCTGTTTTATGCCACGCCTGCACGCCGCAAATTTTTAAAAACCGACGCCACCGAGCTGGCGCATTGCATAGAAGCGGTGCGCCGCCACGCGCTGGCGCGACCAGACGTGGGTTTTGCCATCTGGCATGAGGGCAAGCTGGTCGAGCAGTGGCGCAAGTGTTTCGGCAATGCGGCACAAGACCAGCGCTTGGCCGATGTGTTGGGCAGCGAGTTTGTATCGAAATCAGTGGCGATCAGCTTTGAAAGCATTGCAGTGCGGGCTGACGGTTCACCACTGCTGCGTGTTTGGGGCCGCGCAGGCATACCGGACGCCGCCCGCGCCAGAGCCGACCAGCAATTTGCTTACGTCAATGGCCGTTATGTGCGTGACAAGGTCATCACCCACGCCGCGCGCAGCGCTTACGAGGACGTGCTCCATGGTCACCGCCAGCCTGTCTATGCGCTGTACGTTGACATGGAGCCCACCCGGGTCGATGTGAATGTGCATCCGACCAAAATAGAGGTGCGTTTCAGGGACAGCCGCGAGGTACACAGCGCGGTGCGGCATGCGGCGCAAAACGCGCTGGCGATTCCCAGGTCGTCCCCGATTGACACTGCTACGAACGCCCAAAACCCTCTAATTTCTGCTTCAGGTGGTTTCAATAGTTTAGCTGCTCATCAAGCATCAAATCAGCCTTTGGCCCAATATATTCGCGGGCAAGCTGATATTAATTTTATAGCATCGCATTCCCACAAGGTCACTGACTTTGAAGCCATGTGGCCTCAGTCACCAGTTGCCGGCACCCTCACCGTTGCCAGTGTCGCTGCCGATGTCGCCTCTCCCGAGCCGACGCAAATCTGGCCGCTGGGCCGCGCCATTGCCCAACTGCAAGGCATTTACATCCTGGCCGAAAACGCCCAGGGCTTGGTCATTGTGGACATGCACGCGGCGCATGAGCGCATCGTGTACGAGCGCCTGAAAACGCAGCTGGACAGCTCCCGCATCGTGAGCCAGCCGCTGCTGATTCCGGTCACCTTTGCGGCCAGTCCGCAAGAAGTCGCCACCACCGAGTCCAGTCAGGACACTCTGGCTCTGCTGGGCTTGGAGATCACGCCCTTTTCGCCCAAAACTCTCGCGGTGCGGGCGGTCCCCAACAGCTTGTTGCAGGGCGACGCGGTAGAGCTGGCGCGCAGCGTGCTGGCCGAACTGGCCCAACACGATGCCAGCACCGTGATTGAGCGTGCTCATAACGCGTTGCTGTCCACCATGGCGTGCCACGGCGCGGTGCGCGCCAACCGCAAATTGACTGAAGGCGAAATGAACGCCTTGCTGCGCCAGATGGAAGCCACTGAACGGTCCGATCAATGCAACCACGGCAGACCCACTTGGCGGCAGATCAGCATCAAAGCGCTGGATTTGCTCTTTTTGCGTGGACGTTGATCCCATGAAATTCAGGCCCATCTGCTACGCTTTATTAAATGCACTTTATTAAATGCACTTAATTAGATGCAACTTACCGACCCCAAAATCCCCCGCGCCCCGATTGATCCAGCACCGGCCGCTATGCCGCCCGGGCTGGTGGTGGTCATCCTGGCCACTCTTTTGGGTATTCAGCCCGTCACGACTGACCTGTACCTGCCCGCGCTGCCCGCACTCACCAGCAGCTTTTCAGCAAGCATGGCGCGCGCGCAGCTCACATTAGGTGCGCTGCTGCTGGCCTTTGGTGGCTCGCAGCTGGTCTGGGGACCACTGTCCGACCGGTTTGGCAGACGGCCCATTTTGATTTGTGGGCTGGCGGCATATCTGGTCGCGGCAATTGGCAGCGCACTGGCCCCCAGCATGCTGCAACTGATCGTTTGGCGCACGGTACAAGGAGCGGCCATGGGTGCGGTGGTGATGTGCGCGCGCGCCCTGGTACGCGACTTGTACCAACCGCAAGATGGTGCACGCATCATGTCCAAAGGCTTGACCGGGTTGGGCGCGCTGGCGTGCATCAGCGCGCCGGTGGGCAGCTTGCTGGCGCAATATGTGGGCTGGCGCGCCGCGCTGCTGGCGGTGGCCGCGTTTGGTGCAGCAGCGCTGGTGTTGGTGTTGCTGCGCTTTAAAGAAACACTGACTGCTAAAAACCCCGCCGCACTTGAACCCGCCACACTGGTAAAAACCTGGAAAACGATTTTGAGCAACCCGACTTTTATGGCGTTTTCTGCCTTGTCGGCATCGTCTTATGGCGGTTTGTTTACCTTCTTGGCCAGTTCGTCATTTGTTTTTATCAGCGTGCTGGGGTTAAGCAAAACGCAATTCGGCATGGTGATGTTTTTTACGTCGGTGGCCTATGTTTCGGGTACTTTTTTGTGTCGCCGGTTGCTGCTGCGCTACAGCGTGCAAAAGACCACGGCCGTGGCGGGTTTTATCAGTCTGACGGGCGGCACATTGATGGGTGCTCTGGCTTGGGCAGGCGTGGTCAATGTGTGGGCGATTTTGTTGCCTTTAGGAATTTTTATGGTGGGTCACGGCATACACCAGCCTTGCGGGCAGAGCGGCGCCGTTGGGCCGTTCCCCAGGTCAGCGGGTGCGGCGTCGGCCATGAACGGCTTTTTCATGATGGTGGTGGCTTTTGGCATTGGCCATTGGCTGGGCGTGCGCATGGACGGCACCGTGCTGCCGCTGACCAACGGGCTATGGTTTTGGAGCGTATGGATAGCGCTGAGCGCCTGGGTGCTGGTGGGCAAATACGGCCAACAACCGGCAGCGGCCGCCCCGCAACTCGTTAAGGCAGGCTGACCTTGCGCTACCTTGCGCTTGCAGGCCCCACGGCATCGGGCAAAACGGCGGCAGCTTTGGCGATTGCCCAGGTCCATCCGGTGGAGATCATCAGCGTTGACTCTGCCCTGGTCTACCGGGGCATGGACATCGGCACCGCCAAGCCCACAGCGGCTGAACGGCTGGCTGTGCCGCACCATTTGATTAATATTCGTGACCCTTTACACGCTTATAGCGCCGCAGAATTTGTGCACGATGCCAACGCGTTGATGGACCAAATCACCGCGCGTGGCCGCCTGCCGCTGCTCGTCGGCGGCACGATGCTGTACTTCAAGGCGCTGATCGACGGGCTGGACGATATGCCTAAAGCCGATGCCGCACTGCGGTTGGTGATTGGGCAAGAAGCAGCCCACCGGGGCTGGCCTGCGCTGCATGCCGAGTTGGCGCGGGTGGACGCAGTTACCGCACAGCGCTTAAAACCCAATGACTCGCAGCGCATTTCACGGGCGCTTGAAGTTTTCAGGTTGACGGGTTTGCCTATTTCACATTTTCAGAAACACAACGCTACTGAAAGTATAGCTACTCGTCATCTAAATACAAGGGCTGAGGCCCTTATTTCACTTGAACCTGACGACCGGGCCTGGCTGCATGCGCGCATTGCCCAGCGCTTTGATGCGATGCTGACTGCAGGCTTTATGGACGAAGTGAAAGTCTTGCGCGCGCGTAGCGACCTGCATGGCGACTTGCCAGCGATGCGCTGCGTCGGTTACCGGCAGGCCTGGGAAGCCTTGGACGGCACATCGCCGATGGCCGAATGGCGCGACAAAGGCATTTTTGCCACCCGGCAACTGGCCAAACGGCAAATCACCTGGCTGCGCAGCATGCCGGGTCGGCGCGTGGTGGCCTGCGACGCGCCAGACGCGCTTGAGCAAGTGTTGGCTGCTGTTAAGGAGGTTTTGACATGACAGACGGCATCACGGACGGCATATCGGACGGCCCAAAAGGTAGCGTGACGCTCGATATTGAAAATCTTGCCAAGCGTTACGCCGACAGCACGGTGTTCCAGAACGTGACGTTAAGCGTTGCACCAGGTGAATTTGTCGCGATCGTCGGCGAGTCGGGCGTCGGTAAATCGACCTTGCTCAACTGCATGGCCGGTCTGGACAGTTGGGACGATGGCCGCGTGTCGCTCAAAGGCCTTGACGTGGGCAGTTTGCTTGAGGACCAGCGCGCTTTACTGCGCCGCCAGCATGTGGGCTTTGTGTTCCAGGCCTTTCATGTGTTGCCGCACCTGGATGTGGCACAAAACGTGGCGCTGCCATTGCTGTTGTTGGGCCTACACGATGCAGCGCGGGTTGAAAGCATGCTGGTATCGGTTGGTTTGGGCGGGCTGGGCCAGCGCCTGCCGCGGCAATTGAGCGGCGGGCAACTGCAACGGGTGGCGATTGCCCGGGCATTGATTCACCGTCCCGCCCTGCTGCTGGCCGACGAACCCACCGGCAACCTTGACCCCACCACCGCCAACAAAGTGATGGACGCCCTGATGTTTCAAACCCGGGAGCACGGCGCATCGCTGGTGCTGGTCACCCATTCAGAAGCCGCTGCCGCTCGCGCCGACCGGGTGCTGTATTTGACGCATGATGGCATCCGCACCTAGTCCGCTGTTGCAACTGTTGCGCCAATTCTCGTGGCGTGAGCTGACGCATCACCCGTGGCGCAATGCGGCGGCAGTAGTGGCTGTGATGCTGGGTGTGGCGCTGGCGTTTGCCACGCATTTGATCAATGCGTCGGCGCTGTCTGAATTTTCAACCGCGGTGCGCTCGGTCAATGGCCAAAGCGACCTGGAACTGCGTTCTGCGCAAGGCACTTTTGACGAGTCGATTTACCAGCAGTTTGCCAACCACCCGCAAGTCACCTTGGCCAGCCCCATACTTGAGCTGGCCAGTTTCGCCTTGGCGAATTCAAGCGTACCCAGCAACAAACGTACTGCACTCAAAGTCATTGGGCTGGACGCCCTGGTGGTAGCGCAACTGGCCCCCGCCTTGATGCCGCAGCCCATGCAAGGTGCCGACCGAATGGCGCTTTTTACGCCGGGCGTCGTGTTTTTAAACGCCACAGCCCGGCAAGCGCTGACGGGTACCTTCAAAATTCAAAGCGGCTTGCAAATGTTAGACGTGACGGTTGCGGGCGGTGTAGCGGCAGGTGGTCCGGCCCTGGCGGTGATGGACATTGGTGCAGCACAAGACATGTTTGGCAAAAGCGGCCAACTCTCACGCATTGACCTGCGGCTAAAGCCCGGCACCGACCGCGCCGCGTTTATTCAAACTTTGCAGCTCCCGGCCGGGGTGGTGGCTGCCGAGCCGGGCGACGCGGCCGAGCGGGTCAGCAATTTGTCTAGAGCTTATCGCGTCAACCTGACGGTGCTGGCGCTGGTGGCGCTTTTTACCGGTGCGTTTTTGGTGTTTTCGGTGTTGTCGCTGAGTGTGGCCAAACGGGCGCAGCAGTTTGCGCTACTGGGCGTGCTGGGTTTGACGGGCCGCGAACGCTTGGGCCTAGTGCTGATGGAGTCAACCCTGCTGGGCCTGCTGGGCAGTGCTTTGGGCTTGCTGTTGGGCACAGGCTTGGCGGCGCTGGCACTGCGGGTGCTGGGTGGCGATTTGGGCGGCGGCTATTTTGCGGGAGTAGCGCCCAGCCTTCAGTTCAGCGCACTGGCGGCCTTGACTTACGGCACGCTGGGCACTGCCGCTGCCATGATAGGCGGCTGGTGGCCCGCACGTACCGCACAAAAGCTGCCGCCAGCACAAACGCTGAAAGGGTTGGGGGGTGCATTGGTGCAGAACGGCAAATACAGCTTCAGTATCATTTTGATAGCTGCTGGCGCATTTTTATCAATGGTCCCACCTATTTTTGGTATCCCGTTGGCGGCATATGCGTCGGTCGCACTGCTGCTGATTGGCGGCATCACCGCCCTGCCTTGGGCGGTAGCGCTGCTGTATGACCGCATGGCGCCGTTTGTGGCGCAGCAATTGCTGCCGTTACTGGCCGTTGAACGTGCCCGGCGGGTGCGCGCCAGCGCAGCAGTCGCCGTGAGCGGCGTGGTCGCATCGCTCAGTCTGGCGGTGGCACTGACAGTGATGGTGGCCAGTTTTCGCAGCTCAGTGACCCAATGGCTGGATGTGGTGCTGCCCGCTGATTTATACCTGCGTGCAGCGCTGCCAGCGGGTGCTGGCGCTGCGGCGGACACGGTGTACCTGACGCCCGAGTTTGTGGCTCGGGTTGCCAAATTAAGTGGTGTTGACCGGGTGAGCACGCTGCGCACAACGTCCATATCGCTGCTGCCCAGCCAGCCTGCCGTGGCCCTGATCGCGCGCGACGTTGCTGACCCGAACCGCGTGCTGCCACTGGTGGGTAACCCCCTGCCGGTGCCGCCCGGTCACATGGCGATTTACGTTAGCGAAGCCATGGTCGACCTGTATGGCGCCAAGCCCGGAACGGTGTTTGAATCATTTTCAGCATCATTTAAGACCCTGGCTCCCGAAAAATATAGGCAGACAGCTCCTGAAAACATAGCAAATGGACAACCTGATAAAAACCTGCCTCAGTTTTTTGTAGCAGGTGTGTGGCGAGACTACGCCCGCCAGTTCGGCGCAGTGGTGATCAACAAAGCTGATTTCGTGCGGCTGACCGGCGACACGCGCGTCAATGACCTGGCCTTGTGGCTGACACCCGGCGTCAGCAGCGAGGAGGTTGAGCTGGCGGTTCGCGCTGCGGCAGACGAGCTCTCAGGTGCGGGGGGATTGATGGAATTTGCTTCAACCCGCCAGATGCGTGCGGTTTCTCTGGCTATTTTTGACCGCAGTTTTGCGGTGACTTACTGGCTGCAGGGCGTGGCAATTGCCATCGGCCTGTTTGGCGTGGCGGCGAGCTTTAGCGCACAGGTGCTGGCACGCCGCAAGGAGTTTGGTTTGCTGGCGCACCTGGGGCTGACCAGGCGGCAGATTTTGACGGTTGTGGCCGGTGAAGGCGCTGCCTGGACATTGATCGGCAGCGTTGCCGGGCTGGGCCTGGGTTTGGCCGTGTCCTTGGTGCTGGTGCATGTGGTCAACCCACAAAGCTTTCACTGGACGATGGATTGGGTAGCGCCGTGGCCGAGGCTGGTCGCCCTGTGCGGTGCGGTGGTGCTGGCGGGGACGGTAACGGCCTGGCTGGCCGGGCGCGCCGCAGCGGGCAAAGATGCGGTGCTGGCGGTCAAAGAGGACTGGTAACACGATGCCTCCATGCATTGATGCCTTTGGACCCTTGGCAAAATAACCTGTGACTCAATCACAACCGGAGACAGCTATGCAAGACTTCAATACCGTGAAAATAGCCAAGGATGCGCATAACCCACGCATTGCGCGCCTGCAACTTAACCGCCCCGACAAGCTTAACGCCATCAGCAGCAGCATGCCGGGTGACATTCAGCGCGCCGTCAAATGGGCTGAGGCTGACGACGAGGTGCACGTCATCATTGTTGAGGGGCAAGGCCGTGCTTTTTGCGCAGGCTACGACATGAACGAATACGCAGAAGGCGCAGACCCTGCCAATATCACCGACGACCACCCCTGCAGACAAGAAAAAACGCCTTGGGACCCGATGGTGGACTACCAACTTATGAAGCGCCACACCGACGAGTTCATGTCACTGTGGCGCTGCAGCAAGCCCACCATTGCCAAAGTACACGGTTATGCGGTGGCAGGCGGTAGCGACATTGCGCTGTGCTGCGACATGCTGGTGATGGCTGACGATGCCAAAATTGGCTACATGCCCACCCGGGTGTGGGGTTGCCCAACGACAGCGATGTGGACATACCGCGTTGGCGCGATTCGGGCCAAGCAACTGATGTTTACGGGCGACACGATTGACGGCACAAAAGCCGCTGAGTGGGGTTTGGCCAATATGGCGGTGCCTGCGGCAGAGCTGGACAACGCGACCAACCTGCTTGCGAACCGCATCGCGGGTGTGCCTAAATCCCATTTGATGATGCACAAGCTGGTAGTCAACCAGGTGTGGCTGTCGATGGGGCTGGAGCAAACGCAAATGTTTGCCACAGTATTTGACGGAATCACGCGGCATAACCCAGAGGGCATGTGGTTCAGGCGGCAGGCGCAGGCCGAAGGGTTTAAAAGCGCGGTGGAATGGCGCGACAGCGGCCGGCCCATCCCTGAAGGCGATGAAGCCCGAGCGCTGGTGGCCACGCTTGAAAAGCAATTGGCAGACGCCAGAGCCAGGCTTTAACCGGCTACTGGCACCGCGCTGTTTGCCCCAGCGCTTTTTGTCACAGCGCTTTTGTCACCGAAAATCCTGGCTTATGCAAAACACCACGCCCCAAAACACAACTTGGCTCAACACCGCCATAGCCCGCATCGAGGCCGACTACCAAAGAAGCGCTGACACGCACCTGATCGCCTTGCCGCTGCCAAACTTTGCTGCGCGCGGGATTGACTTTTACCTCAAGGACGAGTCAACCCACCCCACGGGCAGCCTGAAACACAGGCTGGCTCGCTCACTTTTTTTGTACGCGCTGTGTAATGGCTTGCTTCATGAGGGCTCTACCGTTGTGGAGGCATCCAGCGGTTCAACCGCGGTCAGTGAGGCCTACTTTGCACGGCTGCTGGGCTTGCCCTTTGTGGCCGTGATGCCGCGCAGCACCTCGCTTGAGAAGATTGCGCAAATTGAGCATTACGGCGGGCGCTGCGAGTTGGTCGAAAGCGCCTCTGACGTGTACGACGTGGCGCGAGACGTGGCGGCGACCTGTGGCGGCCACTACATGGACCAATTTACTTACGCCGAGCGCGCTACCGACTGGCGCGGCAACAACAACATCGCCGAGAGCATGTTCAGCCAGATGTCGCATGAACGCTTTGCCATCCCGCGCTGGATCGTGGTGGGTGCGGGCACCGGCGGGACGAGTGCGACGATTGGCCGCTACATGCGGTTTCAAAAACACCATGGTGAGCATTGCCAGCTGGCAGTGGCCGATCCGGAGGGCTCGGTGTTCAGCACTTATCACCAAACGGGCAACCCAACACTGCAAGGTGCAGGTTCGCGAATTGAAGGCATTGGCAGACCAAGGGTGGAGGCCAGCTTTATCCGCAGCGTGATTGACCGAATGGTGACGGTTGACAACCCCAACTCGCTGGCCGCCATGCAGGCGTTGTCCAGCCTGCTGGGGCGAAAGGTGGGGCCATCGACAGGCACCAACTTTTATGCAATGTTGGTACTGGCGCAAGACATGCTGGCGCGCGGGGAACAAGGCTCGCTGTTGTCGCTGCTTTGTGACTCTGGTGAACGCTACTTGCCTACCTATTACGACACCGCCTGGGTGCAAGACAAGATGGGCTGCTGCAGGGCCGCACAAGCAAATATGACGCGAATGATGCACGCATGACAAGGCAGTTTTGCACGTACAGGCGCGGTTTGGTATTGAGCAGCCTGGGCTGGGCGGCGCTTGGCCAAAGCGCGCTTGCCCTTTCTGCAAAAACACTGACTTTTCCGCGTGACCGAGGCTCGCACCCCGACTTTAAAACCGAGTGGTGGTACATCACTGGGCATGCCATGGCGGGTACGCGAAGGTTTGGCTTTCAACTCACGTTTTTTCGCTCCAGGGTTGACAGCACACAAGCCATGGCATCGAAGTTTGCAGCCAAACAACTGTTGTTTGCGCACGCCGCCATCACCGATGTGGATGGCAAAAAACTCTGGCATGACCAGCGAATTGCCCGAGGTGGTTTTGGTATTGCTGAAGCAAGCGATAAAGACATGTCAGTCAAGCTGCGCGATTGGTCGTTGCAAGCGCAGCGTGAGGTGTACACCGCTGAGCTGCCAGCCCAGGACTTTGGCTTGACTTTGCAATGCCGCGAAACGCAAGCTGTGCTGCTGCAAGGCCAACAGGGCCTGTCGCGCAAGGGGCCAGACGACAAACAGGCCAGCTACTACTACAGCCAGCCGCAATTGGCCACCACAGGCCGCCTGCGCATCAAGGACAAAACCTTTGAAATTACCGGCACGGCCTGGCTCGACCATGAATGGAGCCAGGAAATTCTGGCCCCCGGTGCAGTAGGCTGGGACTGGATAGGCATGAACCTGCTGGATGGCAGCGCGCTGACTGCTTTTCAGCTGCGTGACAAGGCGGGCAGCGCGTTGTGGGACGGCGGCTCGTTTCGTTCGGCGAAGGGGTCACTCTACGTATTCAGCCGGGGCGAGGTTATTTTCAAGCCAACCCGCTTCTGGAAAAGCCCTTTGACCCAAACGACGTACCCCGTGGAGTGGATCGTCCGCACACCGGCTGACTTTTATACCGTCAAGGCCGTTATTGACAACCAGGAGCTCGACAGCCGCCCATCAACCGGCGCGATTTATTGGGAGGGCTTGAGCGAGCTGGAGGACAGCAACGGCAAAAAAGTAGGCATGGGCTATCTGGAGATGACAGGCTACGGTCGACCCTTGCGAATGTAAGCAAAATGCACGCTGTTATTTTGTAACGTCTTTTCGCACACCGAGAAACATCACGCGTTTAAGATGTTGCGATGCACAAAAAACTCCTCCTCGTGTCTGTTATCGCGCTGTCCGCGATGACAGTCCAAGCCCAGTCCACACCTGCCAAAAAAGCACTGGTGGCCCGCATTCTCAAGATTCAGCAACCGGGTATTGAGGGCCTGAGCCGGGCGATGGCTGAAAGGCCAGCAATCGCTTTGATGGACCGCGCAGGCATTGCTCTGGCCGAGCGCGTGACGGCTGACAAACGTGATGCGGTAGGCAAAGAAATTCAGGCCGATGTTAAAAAATACCTCGACGAAGCTGTACCGCTGGTCACTGGCCGAGCCGTCAAGCTGGCGCCCAGCACAGTCGGGCCGTTTTTAGAGGAGAAATTTACCGATGAAGAGCTCAAGCAGGTTGCGGCATTTTTGGAATCACCCGCAGTCAACAAATTCCAGCAGTTGAGCGGCGACATGCAAAAAGTGCTGCTGGAAAAAGTACTCGCAGACACCCGGGTCAGCATTGAACCCAAGGTCGCAGCGCTGGAGCAAGCGATTGCCAAACGTTTGAACTTGGCAGCCCCTGGCGCGACGAAGTAGTTTTATTGACTGATTGATTTAAGACAATAAAACTTTTAAGTAGGGCCGCTATTTATTGCCCGGTGGCCGTGACGCTGCAAACCACCGTCACAGTGATGATGCCGCCTGACCCCAAGGTTGGAATAACCACCCCCGTAGGCGCCACACTGTTTTGGAGCTGAGCAATGGTTAACCCTGCAGGGCACGTGGTATTCGGGCCGGCTGCGACGCAGGCTGGCCCTGGGATCGGGAGCGAACAAGATAAGCCAGCAGCGACTGGGTCATACAGCCTGGCACCATCTGCGGCGGTCGGGCCACTGTTGGTCACCACCACTGTGTAGGTGGTTTGCTGACCTGAAGTCAGTGTGGTGACGCCATTGGTTTTTGTGATGCTCAAATTCGTCACGCCCACCGCAGTCGGTATGCTGGACGTATTGTTGGTCAGGTTGGTATCGGTCACGCCAGATGGCAAGGTGATGCTGGCTGTGTTGGTGACACCGCCGATTGGTGAGGCGTTGTTGGCCACTGCGGTGACGACGATGGTCAGCGAGTTGCCAGCGCCAGAGTTGATGTTGCCACCCAGAGCAATGGCGTTTCCGGTACCCGTTGTCGGGCTGCAAGAGGCCGTACCCGAAGCGGTACAAACCCACGATACCGTTGAAAAATTGGTCGGTACCGTATCAATGACTTGCAGGGCCGTGATATTGCTGGGGCCACTGTTACTGACGGTGATTTGATATTGGACCGTGGTGTTAAGCGGCACGCCAACGATGGGCGCGGTAAACGCCCCTGAGTTGCCCAGGCGTTGTAATTTAACGATTTGCAAGTCCGCATTGAGCGGCACCAGATCAGCAGCGCAGCCAAAGCTGGGAACGTCAGTGCCCGAACATAAAGTAGCAGCCGCCGCGTCTGGTAAGACGTTGTTCTGTGGGTCAGTAGTGGCAGATATTTTGGCCCGATTGATAAGGGGGTTAGAAGCACCTGCAGCGACTGTAACGTTGATGGTCACGACAACATTGGCACCGGCTGCAAAAACTCCTGCAGCGCCAGCAAGTGAATTGTCACAAGTCACGACCTGCCCCGCAATGGCGCAGGCAAACACAGTTGTTGGCACCACCGACACAATGGTTAGGCCGTTCGGGACCACATCTACCATTCGAACCGTATTGCGCGCTGCATTCGTTCCGCCGTTATTGCGCAAGTTGAGGGTAAAAGCAAATGAGTCACCCGGATTTTTTGCCTGTGGATCCGGATGTGACTTGGTCATTCGAACCTCTGGAGCAACTTGGACGGTATTCAAGTCGATCGCGCAGCCCAGCGGGTTGCCGTTGGCAGTGCACGCCGTCACGTCGGCCACTGCGGGCGCACTGATCATGCCGGTTCGTACATCACCGCCGCCGCCGATACGCGCTTTGTTGATTTGTTGAACACCAGCTGCAGCTGCGCCTACACTGATAGTCAAGTTAAAGCTGGAGCTTGCCCCCGCTGGAATCGACACTGCCGACGTACAAGTGATGTCAATTGCAGTGACTCGGGTGCAGCTCCAGTTAGCACCGTTGGTGCCTGATGGCGTGAAGGGTGTAGCTAGAGCACCCAGCATGGTCATGGTGCCCGGCAGAGCATCGCGGAAATTGATGGTGCCTGCGCTGGCAACTGTGCCAATGTTGCTGACCACAAACACATAGTCTGTGCTGCCGTTTTGGCTGGCAAAAGCTTGTCCGTCGTCTTTGCTCAGTTGCAGGCGAACGTACTGCACGGAATTGCTGTCAGCTGCGCAGCCAGTATTGGCATCTGACGAAGTGTCGGCAGGAGCCACAGGCGCTGGGCAGGATGCTGTCGTCGCGGGTGTGGGCAGCGCCGTTTTGGCCGGTGTGGGATCGTTACCGCCACCCACCTTGGCAAGATTTACCACCGATGAAGGCGCGCCTGAATTGATTGACACCGTGAAAGTGATGGTGGCGCTTGTATTGGCAGCCAGTACAGTGGCGCGGTCGCAAACAATGTTGGGCGCAGTTACCGTACAGGTAAACGCATTAACACTGAACGGCGAGGCACCGCTGTAGGTTAAGCCAGTTGGCAGTACATCCACCACCCTGATGGTGCCAAGCGTGGCTGTGCCGCCGGTGTTGCTGACCACCAAGGTGTATGTCGATGAGCCCCCTTCTGTTACGATAGAGGTAGCGTCGGTCTTGGTCAGTTGCAGGTTGGGTGCTAACACCGTGTCAGTGTCTAGCGCACAGCCAGCTGGCGTATTGTTGGCAGTACACAAGGCGGCATTGGCGACGCCTGTTGCGGCATCCGCTGGTGTGGGTTTGTTGGGATCACCGCCCCCCGCAACCCGCGCCCGGTTTGTCACGCTGGTACCGTTGGCTGACAGCACGTTGACAGTGACAGCGAAGGTACTGGTTCCGTTGGGCAGTATGGACGTTGTGGACTGGCAAAAAATATCGGTGGTGTTAGCGGCATTGCACGACCAAGCCGCCGCATTTGCTCCAGTAGTGGCCAATGCACCGGCCACGACCGACAAACCAGCGGGTAATTTGTCGGCTACGCTGATCGAGCCTGAAGAGGCAGAAGCACCCGAATTAACGACTGTGAAGGTATACGCATTTGTACTGGGGGAAATGAGCTGGGTCGTACCGTCCGTTTTAGCGAGTGACAAGTTGGGATCACAAAGCGCCGCAGGTACGACGCCCGGAACGCTAGGCGCCAAAAAGTTGGTGATGCCGCCAATGTAGCCCGTGGAGCCATAGTTTTCACGCTCTGCACCCGTGAGCGTGATGCCTGGCTCGCCGCCATTAACGTTGGCTGTAATTGCCATACTAGCGGGAGAATACGCGACAAAGCCGCCACCGCCTGCGCCACCTGGTCCGTGCCTATTACCCAAACCAGCAGCTGTTGCATTGGCATTACCCCCATCACCGCCCGCAGCCTCAACGGTGGCGCTGCCCCCGTCTGAGGTTTGCAGAATCAGCGAGCCACCGCCACCGCCGCCTCCGCCGGAGTCGTTGATGACGTTGTAACCGTGACCGCCTCGTATATCGATCACGCCAGTCCCGGTCACGCTACGCGCGCGAATCACCACAATACCGCCGCCAGGCGCGCCAGATGAACACAGACCGTTGGCAAGCGTACAGGCCAAGGCGTTATTAGGGTAAGCATTGTTATCAGCGGTTGAGTTGTTAGTTCCGCCTGCGCCGCCACCGCCACCTAAAAACATGCGGTTGAATGCCAACGTACCGGCATAACCAAAGCCCCCTCGCCCGCCAGTATCTAGTAAAGGCTTATTCCACGGCTTGCCGCCTATGCCGCCCTGGCCGTAGTTGCCACCACCACCACCGCCCGCATTTTCATCATTCGCGCCTCGGCCGTCGGTGCCACCGCCGCCGGCGTTGCCCGGTGCACCTGCTGCGTAGGAGCCACCGGGATAGCCTTCAATCACCGCCGGCCCGGTGGGTTGCGTAATGACAGGGGGGTTAGTGGTCTTAAAACCCCACAATGAACTGATAGAGGCCACGTCAAAAGGCGTGCCGGCTATACCTTCCGCCTTGGACCCATTGTTGTTGGTAGTTGACAGCGTTGCGTAGTCGGTAAATGCGCCAGCCACGCCACCTTGCCCGCGCCCTGCCCCGCCTCTGAAGCCTTTACCCGCCACAAAAAAAGCGCGATTTGTGACGCCCTCAACTGTACCGCTGCCCAGAGTCAGTGCGTTTTGCACATCGACCACCGCTACGCCGCCGGTGGTTCCATTCCACGCTGGCGCAGTAATGCCGGTGGCGGTTAGAGATGAGTATTGGGCAACCCGTATCACTTGATAAGTTTTTTGAGCCGCTAATGCAGTGGCCGCGGCTTGCTGATAACTGTTGGTCAACGCAGGTGTGAAACCAATAGACGCACCCACGCTGGTAATGCGAACGAATTCATACAGCCCCGACCTACCCACCGAAGTAGAGCCGGAGCCTGACCCAGAGCCGTTGCCGTAAGTGTTGTTGTTAGAACTGTTGATGCTGGCGTCCTGCATTTGCATCACCAACAACAAGTCACCAATCGCCAGCGATGCGGTAACAGGTGCCCGTGTGTCAACCGCACCCAAGGTAAGTGATACCGCGCCGATGCTCAGGTTGCCATTGCCCGCAAAATAATTATTGACATAGCCGCTGGTAGGCCCTGTCACCAAGCTGGCAGGGGGGGCACACGTCTGGGAAACCGCCAGCGGCGCAGCCAACGCTATGACAAAAAAAGCTAAGAAACGAGCGGCCGATTGGCGGAGTAACAAGAAATAAGGCATACACAATTATGCCGCTGGGCCACTCACTCGTCATCAATAGATGATGCACAAAAACGCGCAAAAACACACCTTTTAACGACTTATTGCCCTTTTTCACCGCCTTATTCCACCGTTTGCTGCCGTTCAGGCTCAGGTCTGTTGACGGTTCAGGCAACCTTCAGCGTGACTTTCGCGTGGGTTGTTTGCCCATTAACCCAGTTAACCTGGCCTTGTTCGACCCGTTATCTCGGGGCGGCAGACCCGTATGCTGGGTCAACATTCGACCCTTGCCTGGCGATGCAGTCGCTGTCGCTGCAATTGTTGCGTTAGTTTTTATTTTTGCCACGGAAGTCGAGTTTTTACGTCTGGCGGTTTGATAGGTCCCATCAGTTATCGGCTGAAACGTAGGAATCAAATGGTGTTTACCGTTACCAATCAGGTCGGCCCGACCCATGTTTTTCAGCGCTTCACGCAAGAGCGGCCAATTGTTCGGGTCGTGGTAACGCAAAAACGCCTTGTGCAGACGACGACGCTTTTCACCACGCACAATGTCCACTGTGTCGCTGTCGCGGGTAATTTTGCGCAGCGGGTTTTTATTCGTGTGGTACATCGCCGTGGCCGTGGCCATGGGGGATGGATAGAAAGTTTGCACCTGGTCTGCCCTGAAACCGCTTTTTTTCAGCCACTGCGCCAAATGCATCATGTCTTCGTCGCTGGTGCCCGGGTGGGCAGCGATGAAGTACGGAATCAAAAATTGCTTTTTGCCAGCTTCCAGGCTGTATTTTTCAAACAGTTGCTTGAATTTGTCGTAGCTGCCAATGCCCGGCTTCATCATTTTGGTCAGTGGGCCTTGCTCGGTATGCTCCGGCGCAATTTTTAGGTAGCCGCCAACGTGGTGACTGACCAGTTCTTTGACATATTCGGGGCTTTCTACAGCCAGGTCATAACGCACCCCAGAGCTGATCAAAATCTTTTTAACGCCCTTTAGCGCCCGCGCACGGCGGTACATTTTGATAAGCGGATTATGGTCGGTGTTGAGGTTCTGGCATATGCCGGGGTACACGCAGCTTGGCTTGCGACAGGCGGCTTCAATCTCCGGACTCTTGCAGCCAATGCGGTACATATTGGCCGTGGGGCCACCCAAGTCTGAAATAGTGCCGGTAAAGCTTTTGACAGAATCCCGAATGGCCTCAATCTCGCGGATCACCGAGTCTTCGGACCGGCTTTGAATAATCCGGCCTTCATGCTCGGTAATCGAGCAAAACGTGCAACCGCCAAAACAGCCGCGCATAATGTTGACACTGAATCGGATCATCTCCCATGCCGGGATTTTGGTGGCGTGTTCGTGGCTGCCGTTTTCATCCAGATAACTGGGGTGCGGGCTGCGCGCATACGGCAAGTCGAACACGTAATCCATCTCGGCGGTGGTCAGCGGTATCGGGGGCGGCGTGATCCAGACGTCGCGAGCAGTTGCACCCTCGCCATGCGCCTGCACCAGTGCGCGTGCGTTGCCGGGGTTGGTCTCTAAGTGCAGCACGCGGTTGGCATGGGCGTACAGCACAGCATCACTTTTGACCTGTTCGTACGACGGCAAGCGGATGACGGAACGGTCGCGAGGTGGGACTTTGATCTTGCCTTGTGCCGTTTGCAGGGTGGACGGCATCGCGGGGTTTACCACAAAGGTGAGCGGTTTGATATGCAACCCTATATCCGTTCGGGCTGAGCTTGTCGAAGCCTTGGGAAACCCTTCGACAGGCTCGGGGCGAACGGAAACAACACCAGATTTCTCTGCCTCCTTGGCAACTGCCTTCGCCTCATCATCACGCGCACAACTGGCTCCCAACTCTTTGGCAGCGTCGGCCACCATCAAATACGGGTTCACATGTGCTTCGACCCGGCCCGGCGCATCGACACTGGTGGAATCAATCTCAAACCAGTCCTTCGCCGACGCATCGCCAGAGCGGCGAATAAACGCTGTACCCCGAATGTCAGTCATGGTGGCAATGCTTTCTTTGGCAGCCAAGCGATGCGCGATCTCAACAATTGCGCGCTCGGCGTTGCCGTATAACAGCAAGTCGCATTTGGCATCGACCACCACGGAGCGGCGAACTTTGTCAGACCAATAGTCGTAATGTGCAATACGGCGAAGGCTGCCTTCGATACCACCCAAAATTATCGGCACATCTTTAAAAGCTTCTCTAGCACGCTGGCAATACACCAGCGCGGCACGGTCGGGCCGCTTGCCCCCCACGTCACCTGGCGTGTAGGCGTCGTCTGAACGGATCTTATGGTCAGCTGTGTAGCGATTGATCATGCTGTCCATGTTGCCGGCCGTGACACCCCAAAACAGATTTGGCTTACCCAGCACCTTGAAAGGCTCGGCGCTTTGCCAATCTGGCTGAGCAATGATGCCGACCCTGAAGCCCTGAGCCTCGAGCATGCGGCCAATCACCGCCATACCAAAGCTCGGATGGTCGACGTATGCATCGCCAGTCACAATAATGACGTCGCAGCTGTCCCAGCCTAATGCGTCCATTTCGGCCCGGCTGGTCGGTAAAAATTTAGCCGTACCAAATCGTGCTGCCCAATACTTGCGGTAGCTGGTCAGGGGCTTGGCGGCGCGGTTAAAAAAAGAAACGTCGACGGGGGCGTTCATTAGGGTGGTGAGCCGGTTAGCTGAAAACCTCAATTTTAAGGTTTATCGCTGCTTTGAGAATAACGGCGGCCTCATGACATTGAAAAGTGCCCGCAATACCCCCGAAGTGAGCCGTCAGCGTCCATGCGTGAGGCACGCCTGAAACAAGTTCGGCAAAAAAAGGGGCAACATTTATGTTGCCCCTGCTAGCCACCACTTGACGGCCAGATCGCTGAGCCTCGAGCGCCAGCAAATAAAATTAAAACGAACAGTGAGTCTATTAGCGCCCGTCAACTGGCGGTTCGGTGTGCATTACGCATATCCCTGATCTGATCGTGATTTTTTTGAGTACCTTGTGCTTGGCGCTCCACCACAGCCTTGGCTTGCAAAGGCAAATTCTGCTTAAGCGCCTTACGATACTGGGCCAGGGCAACGTCCTCGGCTCGCTCACATTCGTCCAGCATGTCCTGATCGCTGTACCCGCTCAGCGTTCCCTTAACGGCCACCCAACCACGATGCAGTGCCGCGCTGGCGCTGCCGCCTTCGTCGGGTTCACCCCCCATCTCAAGTATCAAGCCGTGTAGCTCTGCTGCGGCTGATTCGCAGTCAGACGCGCGTTGAGTGAAAACCGTCTTTATCTGCTGCGCTTGCGTATGTTCTGCACATTCACGAAAACCATAATGGCCATCTCGACAGGTTTCGAGCAAATCATTCAGGGTGTCAATGGCATCGTCATGAATAGCCTCAGAGTCGCGCTCGCCAGACAACATACCAGGTGACGACTCGAGTGCACTGGCAGACGATACACCTGCGGTGCTCGCAGTGGGGCGTAGGCCACCGTACGTAGAACTTAAATCATTGTCGGTTGTCATTGAGTTGCCTTTCGTAAAAAGACAATCGTCTGTCACCAGCATAGCCGTTTAGGTAGGGGAAACAACAGTAGACTTGTAGGAGGGTATCGGAGATTAAAACGCCTCTGTATCGACTTCAGAAGCTGACAAGTCGTTGTACCGTGCGCCTTGAATGGTATGTTGATTCATCAAGCCTTCGAGCTGCGCCATGACTTCAGGCGCAAGGTTAACCCGGACGGCATCAAGGTTGTCAAGCAAATGGGCAACGCTGGTGGTGCCCGGAATAGGAATAACATGCGGCGCTTTCTGCAGCAGCCAGGCCAAGGCGAGTTGTGGAGGGCTACAACCAACTTGCTTGACAAGCGCGTTGTAAGCAGACAGCAATTTGAGGTTTGCTGCATAGTTATGTGTAGAACAACGCGGCATGCTGCGGCGTATATCCTTAGCGTCAAGGGCCGACACGTCTATCGATTCACCGCATAAAAAGCCGCGTCCAAGCGGGCTAAACGCGACAAACGCAGAACCAACATCTTGGCAGGCGTCTAGTACAGCGATTTCGGGGTTTCGGGTCCACAGCGAATACTCGGTTTGCACTGCAGCAATGGGGTGCACAGCATGGGCTTTGCGCAGCGTTGCGCTTGAGACTTCAGACAAGCCAATGCTGCGAACATGCCCTTTTTTAACCATATCAGCCAGTGCCCCTATGCTGTCTCCAATCGGCACGCTTTTGTCCCAGCGGTGCAGGTAGTACAGGTCAATCACATCCGTCTGTAAGCGGCGCAAGCTGGCTTCTAATGTGTTTTGAATCGTCGCTGGCCTGCCATCAATCACGCGCACCAGCTTGCCATCCCCCGCTACATCCACCCCCTGCATGCCGCATTTGCTGGCCAGGGTGAACTTGTGGCGATGCGGATTCATTATTTTGCCAACCAGCGTTTCATTGGCACCAAAGCCGTAGAGTGCGGCGGTATCAAACAGCGTCACGCCAGCATCAAGGGCAGCCAGCAAGACGCGCTCACCTTGCTCTGCACTGACCGGCGCGCCGTAGGCGTGGCTCAGGTTCATGCAGCCCAGGCCGATGGCTGATACGTCGAACGGTCCTAGCTTGCGCGTGGGCATGCTCATGACAACTGCTGCTCCAAATCGTGCAGCACCTGGTAACAAGCCAGCACACTGGCCACGCTGCTGTTGGGCTCACGGCCGTCACGAATGGCTGCAAAAAACTCGCGGTCTTGCAGCTCAATGCCATTCACGCTCACGTCGACCTTGCTGACATCTATCGCTTCTTCTTTGCCCTGATTCGTTGATTTTGACAAGTCGTCATACCTGGCCAGGTAAGTGGCCGTGTCGCCGATATAGCGAAAGTACGTGCCCAGCGGGCCGTCGTTGTTAAAGCTCAAACTCAGTGTGCAGATCGCACTGTTGGCCGCTTTGAGCTGAATGCTCATGTCCATCGCAATGCCAAGCCCCGGGTGAATCGGGCCTTGAACGGCATTGGCTTTCACAATCGGGCTGCCGCACTGGTAGGCAAACAAGTCCACCGTGTGCGCAGCGTGGTGCCACAACAAGTGGTCGGTCCAGCTGCGCGCCTGGCCCAGCGCGTTCATGTTGGTACGGCGGAAGAAATAAGTTTGCACATCCATCTGCTGGATATTGAATTTGCCTGCAGCAATTTCCTGATGCACATACTGGTGGCTGGGGTTAAAGCGGCGGGTGTGGCCGCACATCGCCACCAGGCCGCTGCTTTGCGCCGCCAGGGCGACTGCATTGGCGCCTTGAATGCTGTCAGCCAAGGGGATTTCGACCTGCACATGCTTGCCGGCTTTCAGGCAAGCCAGCGTTTGGTCGGCGTGCATTTGGGTGGGCGTACACAGAATGACAGCATCAACTTCTTTCAGTGCCAGGCTTTCGGCAAGGTCGGTCGTGACGTGCTTGATGCCGTATTTGGCGGCGGTTTCTTTGGTTTTTTCAATGTCACGGCTGATCAGCGACACCACTTCAACGCCGTCAATGTTCTTTATACCGTCAAGATGCTTGATGCCGAATGCGCCTGCGCCTGCGAGGGCAACTTTGATGGTTTTCGTCATGTCAATGGTTTTCTAAAATCAGGTGGCCAACGGCCGTGTTGGATGCAGGCACATGATAAAAGCGGTGTTTGACCACGGGCGATGCGCCGCCGTTCAAATCCGCCATTGCGCCGCGTGCAATCAACCACATCACCAGCTCAATGCCTTCACTTCCGGCCTCGCGTACATAGTCAATGTGCGGCACAGCGGCTTGGGCAGCAGGGTGGTTGATCAGTTTGTCCATAAAAGCCGAGTCAAACTCTTTGTTGATCAGCCCCGCACGTGGGCCCTGCAACTGGTGGCTCATGCCGCCTGTGCCCCAAATCTGCACATTCAAATTTTCGTCGTACGACGCAATCGCCTTGGCGATAGCCTTGCCAATGTTCAGGCAACGCTGCCCCGACGGCACAGGGTACTGCACCACGTTGACGGCAAACGGAATCACCGGGCAAGGCCACTTGAAGTCATCAGCCGGGGGCTGGCCAAACATCAGACTCAACGGTACGGTCAGGCCATGGTCAACGTCCATCTTGTTGATGATGGTCAGGTCAAAGTCCTGCTGAATCACCGACTGCGCAATGTGGGCTGCCAGCTCAGGGTGGCCTTGCACCACAGGCACCGGGCGCGGGCCCCAGCCTTCATCAGCAGGCTGGTAACTCTCAGCCGTGCCAATGGCAAACGTCGGAATCATGTCCAGACTGAACGCCGTGGCGTGGTCATTGAACACCAAAAAAATCACATCGGGTGTGTTGTCCTTCATCCATTGCTTGGAATACTCGTAGCCCTTGAAAAGCGGCTGCCAGTAGGGTTCGTGCGTCTTACCCAAATCAAGCGCTGCACCAATGGCCGGCACATGCGATGTAAAAACGCTGGCGGTAATTTTTGCCATGTCAGTGGTTTGCTTTCTGTACAGATTTGCCCTGCGGCTGATGCTGGGCCTGCGCTGTACCGTCTTCACCCACCACGCGGTTGCCCTCCACCGAACGCCCGCCGCTAATCATCATGTCGCGGTATTCAGTCTCAGTCATGCCGGTCATGCTACCCGCCATTTGCTGAAAGCTCTTGCCATGCGTTGCGCCCAATTTGGCCAGAAAATAAATGTTGCCACCCAGCGATATAGCGCGGTTCAAGTCCACATCCAGCACGGCCTGCTTTTGCGCCTCTGTCATCGGCCATTCGTCCAGGTATGCGCGCTGGTCCGCTTTGAATCGTTCACGATTTTCATGCTTCATCAGCGACATGCAAAACTGGTTCAAATGGTAGCCCTTGCGGCTTTCGTCGGCATCGAAAATCGTGGTGCCGGGAACGTCAAGGTAGTTTTTATTCAGGGACATGTCAGCTCCAGTAAAGGCGTGTTGGATTGTCCACCAACAGCTTTTGCTGCAATTCAAGCGTCGTTGCCACCTGCGGAATAAAGTCCACCAGCAGGCCGTCATCAGGCATGTGGTCTTTCAAGTTCGGGTGTGGCCAGTCGGTGCCCCACAAAACCCGGTCAGGAAAGGTCTCAACCAGCTTTTTAGCGAACGGCACCACGTCCTGGTAAGCATGTTGCTCACCATTTAACGCCTTCGGGCCGCTAACGCTCAAGCGCTCCGGGCAACTGACTTTGCTCCAGATGTTCGGGTGCTCGCGCATCATCTTGACGAACAGTTCAAACTCTGGGCCATCCACCGGCTTGGTCACATCCGGCCTGCCCATATGGTCGACCACCACCGTGGTTGGCAGCGCGGTAAAAAAGTCATACAGCTCAGGCAGGTCCGCCGCCTCAAAGTACACCACCACATGCCAACCCAAGGGCGCGATACGGTTGGCAATCTCCAGCAACACCTCACGCGGCGTGAAGTCGGCGAGGCGTTTGACAAAGTTAAACCGCGTACCCCTAACACCTGCCTCATGCATGTCGCGCAGCTCAGCATCCGTCACATGGCGGTTGACCGTAGCCACGCCACGCGCCTTGTTGTTCGACGACCTCAAAGCATCCACCAGCGCCCGGTTGTCAGTGCCGTGGCAGGTGGCCTGCACAATCACGTTTTTGTCAAAGCCCAATTGGTCACGCAGGGCAAACAATTGCTCTTTCGATGCATCGCAAGGCGTGTACTTGCGTTCCTGTGCGTAGGGGAACACGTCACCAGGGCCAAACACGTGACAGTGCGCATCCACCGCGCCGGTTGGTAACTTGAACATTGGCTTTGATGGGCCGTTGTACCAGTCGAGCCAGCCCGGTGTTTTAGTAAATTCCATGTGAGGTCCTTTGCGCCGGTCGGGTACGTTTCTCAATCCAGCGAAACCTTGGCTTTTTTAATGATCTCTGCATAGCGTGTCGACTCCGACGCAATGTACTGGCCAAACTGTTCACGCGTGAGTGTGAACGGCTCGTAGGCAAAGGTGGTGAACTTTTCACGCAGGTCGGGTTCGGCCAGGGCTTTTTCAATATCACGCTGAATCTTGTCGGCTACCGCTTTGGGCAGGCCCTTGGGCGCGGCAATCGCCGTCCAGCCGCTCACCTCAAATCCGTTCGGTCCGCCCGCCTCGCCGATGGTCGGCACATTGGGAAACGCGGCAACACGTTTGGGGCCAGCGATGCCAACGTAACGCACCTTGCCAGCCCGGTACATGGCGCCTGCCGTGGCGTTGGTTCCCATCGCAAAAGACAATTCACCGTTGGCCACGCCGGTGTACAGCATGGTGGTTTCTTTGTAAATGACATGCTGCATCTCGGTGCCGGTCACCGTTTCAAACAATGCCGAACCCAAATGAACCGGATTGCCTACTGACCATGAGCCGTAATTCAATTTGCCTGGATTGGCCTTGGCATCCGCAATGATGTCACCGACCGTTTTGTATTTGCTGTCGGTCGCAACTGCAAAGAAAAAGTAGGTTTTAAAAAGGGGCAGCAGCGGCTCAAAATCTGCTTTGGGGTCATAGGGCAGCTTTTTAAACAGGCTGGGATACGCCGACAAATGGACATTGTCGAGTTGTATCAAATCATGCCCATCGGTCACGCCGCGCTTGAAAGCATCTATGGCAATAAAGCCATTGCCGCCCGGCTTGTTTTCAACCAGCACTGGTTTACCCCAGGTTTTAGACAACTTGTCTGCCAGCAAGCGCACAACGCCTTCAGGCCCACTGCCTACCGGAAACGGCGTGATGATGCGCACCGGTTTGGTCGGAAAGTCCTGCGCTACGGCTTGCGTTGAAGCTATTGGCAAGCACAAGGCCGCCAGCAGCAACGCGTGCAGGCTACGAAATTTGTTCAAACACTTCATGAATCAGCCTCTTTCTATTGGTTTACTAATCGATATAGCGCAAGCCAGCTTTTTCAAGCGGGCCGCGCATGTTGTACATATCCAAACCCAGCTCACCCGCCGCAAACCGGGCGCGCTTTTCGCCTTCAAAGCTTTCGCGTTTTTCGGCAGCATCCGCCACCTCAGTAGCCATCGCTGCCGGCACGACGACCACGCCATCGATATCTGCAATCACCACATCACCGGGGTTGACCAATTCGCCCGCACAAACGATGGGTATGTTGACCGACCCCAGTGTTGACTTGATGCAACCTTTGGAATGGATGGCCTTGCTAACCACCGGAAAACCCATTTTTTCAAGGTCTGTCACATCACGCACACCGCCGTCAATGATGAGGCCCACGGCACCACGTGCCTTAAAGCTGGTGGCCAGCAAGTCACCAAAAAACCCGTCGGCGTTGTCAGTCGTGCATGCCGCAACAGCCACGTCACCCGGCTGCAATTGCTCGGCGGCGACGTGCAACATCCAGTTGTCACCTGGCTGCAAAAGAATCGTGACTGCTGTGCCGCAAATGTTGGCACCTTTGTAAATGGGCCGCATGTACGGCTTCATCAAGCCGACGCGGCCCATCGCCTCATGAATGGTGGCCACACCTAGTTTTGACAAACGGGCAACAGCCGCTCTGTCGGCACGGACGATGTTGCGTTTGACAATTCCTAAAGTGGTCATCTCACAGCCCTTTCACTTTGAGTGCAGCGTCCAGGCGCGGGAACACCCGGCGCGTGTTGCCTTCGTAGATCTGAAATTTTTGCTCGCTGCTCAATTGCGTTGACGACTCAATGTAGCGCTTGGTATCGTCAAAATAATGACCTGTTTCAGGGTCAATGCCGCGTACCGCACCAATCATTTCGCTGGCAAACAAGATGTTTTTCACCGGGATCACCTTGGTCAGCAAATCAATACCAGGCTGGTGGTAAACGCAGGTGTCAAAAAAGATGTTGTTCATCAAATGGTCTTGCAGTAGCGGCTTTTTTAGCTCTTGCGCCAGGCCGCGAAAGCGCCCCCAGTGGTAAGGCACGGCACCGCCGCCGTGGGGGATCAAAAACTTGAGCGTCGGGAAGTCCTTGAACAAATCACTGGTCAGGCACTGCATGAAAGCCGTGGTGTCGGCATTCAAATAATGCGCGCCGGTGGTGTGAAAGCAGGCGTTGCAGGAGTTACTGACATGAATCATGGCCGGTATGTCGTACTCGACCATCTTTTCGTAAATCGGGTACCAGTGCTTGTCGCTTAAGGGGGGTGATGTCCAGTGGCCGCCTGATGGGTCGGGGTTGAGGTTGATGCCGACATTGCCGTACTGCTCAACGCATTTCACCAATTCCGGGATACAGGTTTTAGGGTCAACCCCTGGGCTTTGCGGCAGCATGGCCACGGGTACAAAGTGGTCAGGAAAGAGCTGGCTGACCCGATAGCACAGCTCATTGCAAATAGCCGCCCAGGTCGACGACACATTGAAGTCGCCGATGTGGTGCGCCATAAAGCTGGCACGTGGGCTGAACAGCGTCAGGTCGCTGCCGCGCTCTTTCATCAGGCGCAACTGGTTTTGCTCAATCGTCTCGCGCAATTCGTCGTCGCTGATTTTCAGGTCAGTGCTGTTGGGCATGCTCGCGGAGTCTTTGATGCCAGCAATTTGCCGGTTGCGCCAAGTTTCCAGTGCTTTGGGTGCTGTGGTGTAGTGGCCGTGGCAGTCGATGACGAGAGGGGTTTGTAAGCTCATTGGTTTGCTTGTTAGTGATGTAGATTCAGACTGCTTGCATGCCAAGACGCAGCTTGACGTCGGCAACTTCTCGCGAAGCCACGAAGGCGATAAAGCGAGCGGTCTCTTCAGGTTGTGCAGACTTCGTGCAAACACCTGCGGAAAAAACCGTTGTGATCGCTACGGTGGCGGGCAACGTACCCACGACAGCAATGCCGCTAAATCCGATCAGTTCACTGAGCTGCTGAAAGCCCAGCGCCACGTCACCGCGGGCAATAAGCTCGCCTACCGGTACACCCGGCGGCGCTTGCACCATGCGGCTTTGCAACTGAGGTCCGAGGCCCCATTTTTCGAACAGCTTGATCAGTGCCGCACCACTAGGTCCCGTCGAATAGCCAATCGTTGGCGCGGCAAGAATCGAGTGGCGAAGCGCAAGCTCGGTACTGATGTCTGGCAGAAGCATCCCCGTCTTGACGGCTAACGCTACGCTTGATTGCACCAAGTCGACTCGGCTACCCTCAAGAAAGTGACCGTCCGCCCCAAGGTTTTCCATCGCGTCAGCTGCCAGCACCACACCATCAAATGCTTCGCCATCCCGCACGCGTTTGGCAGCTTGAACGCCACCCACCGACTCGATAACCACTTCAATACCCGAGCCCGCTTGCCACTGGGCGCCCAGCTCCGCAAGAAGCTGACGGGTTGCCATTGAAGAAATCAGTTTTAGCATGGCGTAATTCTGCGCTGCAAATCTACCGATTAAAAGCGCCGAAGCCTGCTAGCAGTTAGTTCAAACTGGCATATCCAATTTAAGGCTATGTCAAAATTAATGCACTATGGACTTGAAGCAGCTCGAATATTTTGTGCGCGTGGCCGAATTGGGCAGCTTTACCCGTGCCTCCATCGCGCTGTCGGTTGCCCAGCCTGCGCTGAGCCGTCAAATTCGTTTACTTGAAGTGGAGCTCAGGCAAAACCTGTTGATTCGCAATGGGCGTGGCGCGCAGCCAACCGAGGCAGGGCAGTTGCTGCTTAAACATGGGCGCGGCATCTTGCACCAAGTAGAACTCGCGCGGGAGGAGCTTGGCACCGTGCGGGGTGCCCTGGCTGGGCGCGTGTCGGTTGGCCTGCCGCCCAGCTTGTCGCGACTGATCACCGTACCTTTGACGCGCGCCTTGCAGCAACAGTTACCGCAGGCCCATCTGACCTTGACAGAGGGCTTTTCAATGTTGATGTCTGAAGGCCTGCGGGTGGGTAATCTGGACATTGCGGTGTTGTACAACGCCGAACATTCGCCAGAAATGGAAATGACCACGCTGCACACCGAAGAGCTGGTACTGATCTCTCAAAAAAACATCGCATCGGACACCACCTGGCTACCCAGTTTGAAATTGGCGCAAGTCGCCGACTTGCCGCTGATATTGCCCAGCCGGCCCAACGCATTTCGTATTTTGATCGACGCTGAAATGAGCGCCATCAGACGCAAACCCAACATTGCGCTGGAAGTTGACGGCCTGAACGCCATACTGAGCTTGGTCAAAGAAGGCATTGGCCACGCTGTCTTGCCCAGCTACACGCTCAGTAACTTTGACGATCCCAAGCCTTTCACAGTGCGCCACATTACTGAGCCCCCATTGATAAGCCAGTTGATGCTGGCGCGCGCTGCCCGCAGACCGACCACCGAGACGCAAAAAATAGCCTTGGATGTGGTGAGGTCAGTGCTTTTCAAAGAGGTGTTTGCCTAGGCGCCAGAGACAGGACTTTCGACGCCCCTTTGCTCAGGCTATCCTCCATCGACAACCCATAAAAAGGCCCTTATGACCCTTAACCTAACCCACCGCGCTATGCCGGCCATGGCGACTGCCAGCACGCTGGTAGCCTGCGGTGGCGGTACTGGTACGTGCGGCACGGCATGATTGACCGAGACACAGCTTTTGCGATGCAGACCATTTTGGCCTACGCATTAAAAAACACCGCCAAAGTCAAAGATGTCAACTTCAACATCGCTTACCTGCGGCCGCACAGCGGAAACTATGACGTGCGAGAGTCCTTTGCATGGGTTAAAGCAAAGCTGGACGCCGCCGGCTAAAGTAGCCTTGGGACGCGGTTGCTTCGTTTGGCGCAACCATCTCGACGTGCGCATTCGAGGTGCCCTTTCGCGGAGGTTTTTTCGAGGATGTCTTTTCGAGGTCATCGTTTCGAGGTCGTCGTTTCAAAGGGTCTGGTAAAAGTGTTCAAATTCAGGTGGGCGTAAACAAAAGCCGAACGCAACATCTCTTTTCCAGATTTCTTCAAAATAATGATTAAACAACCCTTTTGCTTGGCCGGCGTTATGGGCTGGCCCGTCGCACATTCGCGATCACCCATCATCCACAACCATTGGCTGCAAAAGTACGGCCTTATTGGCGCGTACGTGCAACTCCCGGTCGCACCGGGCACGCTGGGCACCGCCATCGCCGGTTTGAAGGCGCTGGGCTTTAAAGGCTGCAATCTGACCATTCCGCACAAGGTTGAGGCCATGAGCTTTGTTGACCAGCTAGACAACCATGCTCGCCGCATGGGGGCCATCAATACGATCGTTGTGCAGCCTGATGGCTCACTTAAAGGCATGAACACCGACGGATTTGGCTACATTCAAAGCCTGTTGGACGCCCAGCCCGATTGGAAGGCTGACGCTGGCCCAGCGGTGGTAATAGGCGCAGGCGGCGCAGCGCGAGCGGTGGTACTGGCCCTGGCCGACCGGGGCGCCAAGGACATTCGCCTGGTCAACCGCACCCCCGACAAAGCCCTGGCGATGGCGGCTGAGTTTGGCACGCCAGTCAAAGCCGTCCCCTGGGATCAGCGGCACGAAACCTTGCACGATGCTGCGTTACTGGTCAACACCACCAGCCAGGGCATGCATGGCAACGCAGCGCTTGAACTGGACTTAACTCACCTGCCCGTCGATGCGCTGGTGTCAGACATCATTTACGCCCCGCTTGAAACGCCCTTGCTGCTGGCGGCAAAAGCGCGAGGCAATCCCACAGTAGGCGGCCTGGGCATGCTGCTCAACCAGGCACGACCTGCATTTCAAGCCTGGTTTGGTGTGCTGCCAGACCTGAGCCCCGACCTGCTACAAAGGGTTGAAGCAACGCTCACTTAAACTGTCCTGTTCAGGACAGCAATAAGGAAACCAAATCATGGGCGCGCAATGGAAAGCAAAAGGTAAGGAGCTGGCAGCTAACGCCAGAGGCCGGGTATTTGGCAAACTGGCCAAAGAGATCATGGTGGCGGCTCGTGGCGGGGCTGACCCGGCAGGCAACGCCCGGCTAAGGCTGTTGGTAGAGCAAGCGCGAAAAGTCAGCATGCCAAAAGACACGCTGGACCGGGCGATTAAAAAAGGCTCGGGTACAGGCGCAGAGGCTGTGCATTTTGAACATGTCATTTACGAAGGTTTTGCGCCCCACCGGGTACCGTTGATGGTCGAATGCCTGACCGATAACCACAACCGTACCGCCTCTGAAGTCCGAGTGCTGTTCCGCAAAGGGCAATTGGGCACATCTGGCTCGGTGTCCTGGGACTTTGACCACGTCGGAATGATTGAAGCCGAAGCCACAAGCAGCGCACAAGATGTTGAGACAGTGGCGATCGAAGCGGGGGCGCAAGACTTTGAGCCTGGCGAAGAAGCAGGCCATGCCCTGTTTTTAACAGACCCTACCGATCTTGACCTGGTCAGCCGCGCCCTGCCCGCGCAAGGCTTTATCGTGCTGTCTGCCAAGTTGGGCTACAAAGCCAAAAACCCGATAGACCCCGCCACGTTGAGCGAAGCTGACATGCACGAGGTTGAAGCGTTTTTGGCCGCGATGGATGCCAACGACGACGTGCAAACCATCTATGCAGGACTGGCATGATTAAAAAAATAACGGTGGGCGTGACGTTTGCCTTGGCAATGTCTACAGCCTTCGCCCAAAGCGCTTTGATACCTATCCCCAGCCTGAACGTGGCGCGCTACATGGGCAGTTGGTATGAAATTGCCAAATACCCCAACTTCTTTCAGCGCAAATGCATCAGCAACACAGTGGCCCAATACAGCCCGCAGCCTGACGGCACTGTCAGCGTATTTAACAAATGCGTGAACGAAGAAGGCAAGACCATCGATGCGCTTGGGCAAGCCCGGCAGATTGGCGGCGTCACTTCGCCCAAGCTCGAAGTACGCTTTGCACCCGCCTGGTTGTCGTTTTTACCGTTCGTGTGGGGCGACTACTGGGTCATCGACATTGACCCCGACTATCAGCTGGTGGCGGTGAGCGAACCCAAGCGCGAATACCTGTGGGTTTTGTCCAGAACGCCCGAGGTCAGCGCCAAGGCTTATGACGAGCTACTTGCCAGGCTGGAAAAAGCAGGATTTGATTTAAAGAAGATTGAAAAGTCAAAACAGATTAAGCCTTAATCAAGCTGTTTTAACCTCTTAGGCATCTAAAAGGCCAGTGGCCCAAGCGTTATATGCGCTAGTAGCTACTTATTTAGGAGCGTTTGCTTTATTTTTCGTATCCGCTCAGTTATATATGCGCACAGTTATGTGCGCTCAGTTGAATACCAGCAGGCCGCGGCAAACATGGGCAACGCTTCACACAGCCTGCAACCCAAACCCAAACACGCCCGGGTTACGAATCGGATCCACATCCACTGAAATGACGCTCTTAGGCGGGAACTTGCCCTCTAGCAAAAGCCTAGATAAGGGATTTTCAATTCGCTGCTGAATTGCCCGCTTCAGCGGCCGGGCACCAAATACCGGGTCAAAACCAACCTTCGCCAGTTCAGCAATGGCGGGTTCTGATACCTGCAAAGTCAGCTCCATTTTCTCAAGCCGCGCCATCAACACCTTGAGCTGAATACGGGCAATAGATTCAATGTTTTTGGCGTCCAGCCCATGAAACACGACCGTCTCGTCGATACGGTTCAAAAATTCAGGGCGAAAGTAGTTTTTCAGCTCATCCGTCACCGCATCCTTGATTTCCTCATACGGTTTGCTTGCCATTGACTGAATGATGGGCGAGCCGATGTTGCTGGTCATCACGATCACGGTGTTTTTGAAATCAACGGTTCGACCCTGTCCATCGGTCAGTCGGCCATCGTCCAGCACCTGCAGTAACACATTGAATACATCGGGGTGGGCTTTTTCAATCTCGTCTAACAGCAGCACGCTGTAGGGTTTGCGGCGCACGGCTTCGGTCAAATAGCCGCCCTCTTCGTAACCCACGTAACCCGGTGGCGCGCCAATCAGGCGAGCAACACTGTGTTTTTCCATGAATTCGCTCATGTCCACACGAACCAGCAATTCTTCGCTGTCAAACATGAAACCCGCCAGTGCTTTGCACAGCTCTGTTTTACCCACACCAGTAGGGCCGAGGAACAAAAACGAGCCCGTTGGACGATTCGGATCTGACAAGCCAGAGCGCGAGCGGCGGATGGCGTTAGATACCGCTGAAATGGCCTCATTCTGACCCACGACACGGTCATGCAACTTGCCTTCCATCATGAGCAGTTTGTCGCGCTCACCCTGCATCAGTTTGCTGACGGGGATGCCGGTTGACCGCGCCACGACCTCGGCAATTTCTTCAGCACCGACCTGTGTACGCAGTAGCTTGGGCGCCGCTTTACCGTCAGAGTTAGCGTTAGGCGCGGCTTCGTTGTCTTGCGCGGCTTTCAGGCGCTTTTCCAGGTCGGGCAGCTTGCCGTATTGAAGCTCGGCTACTTTATTAAAGTCGCCTTTTCGAGTTTGCTCCTCAATCTGAAACTTGATGCGGTCGATTTCTTCCATCACGTCTTTGCTGCCGAGGGCCTGGGCTTTTTCAGCTTGCCATATCTCGTCGAGGTCCGAGATTTCCTTTTGCAGCTTGATGATTTCGTCTTCAATCAACCCAAAACGCTTTTGCGAGGCCTCGTCTTTCTCGCGGCGCACGGCCTCACGCTCGATTTGCAGTTGAATCAATCGCCGGTCGAGCTTGTCCATCACCTCGGGCTTGCTGTCGCGCTCGATGCTGATTTTGCTGGCCGCCTCGTCAATCAGGTCGATGGCCTTATCGGGCAAAAAGCGGTCGGTGATGTAGCGGTGGCTCAATTCTGCTGCGGCAACGATGGCCGGGTCGGTGATTTGCACACCGTGGTGGAGCTCGTACTTCTCTTTTAAACCGCGCAAGATGGCAATCGTGGCTTCAACCGTCGGTTCGCCCACCAAAATCTTCTGAAAGCGGCGCTCAAGGGCAGCGTCTTTTTCAATGTACTTGCGGTATTCGTCAAGAGTCGTGGCCCCGACGCAATGCAACTCGCCGCGTGCCAGGGCAGGTTTGAGCATGTTGCCAGCGTCCATCGCGCCTTCGGCCTTGCCGGCCCCGACCATGGTGTGCAGCTCGTCGATAAAAACGATGGTCTGGCCTTCGTCTTGGGCCAACTCTTTGAGCACAGTTTTCAGCCGTTCTTCAAACTCACCCCTGAATTTGGCCCCGGCCAGCAGCGCAGCCATGTCAAGCGACAAAACTCGTTTGTTTTTAAGCGAATCAGGCACCTCGCCAGCCACGATGCGTTGCGCCAGACCTTCGACAATCGCGGTTTTGCCCACACCAGGCTCACCAATCAATACCGGGTTGTTTTTGGTGCGGCGCTGCAAAACCTGAATGGCGCGGCGAATCTCGTCGTCGCGGCCAATCACCGGGTCGAGCTTGCCCCGGCGGGCGCGCTCGGTCAGGTCCATACAATATTTTTTGAGGGCTTCGCGGTTGCCTTCGCCTTCAGCGCTGTCCATTTTTTCTCCGCCGCGCACGGCGTTAATGGCCGCTTCGAGCGACTTTCGGTTTAAGCCGCTTTCTTTGGCCATTTTTCCGATGTCGGATTTGCTGTCTGCTACTGCCAGCAAATACAGTTCGCCAGCCACAAAGGGATCGTTTCGTTTGATGGCTTCTTTTTCGGTCGCCTGCAGCAGCTTGGCCAACTCGGACGACACTGAAATCTGCTCTTGCCCACTGACCTGCGCTAGCTTTTTAATAGCTGCTTGCGCCGATAGTTCAAGGGCAGCAGCATTAACGCCTGCCTTTTCAAGCAGCGCGCGCGGGCCGTCGTCCTGTTTGAGCATGGCAGCCAATAAATGAGAGGGCTCAATGTAGCCGTTGTCATTGGCTAACGCCAACGTCTGTGCATCGCTTAATGCTTCTTGGAATTTGGTGGTGAGTTTGTCTTGGCGCATAAAAATGTTTTACGGCTTAATGCCGAATGGTTTCGGATATCCACCACTTCGGGGGTATTCAGGCATTTTCAAGACTGTTTGTGTTACGGGGACCCGTTGACCCGGTGAACCCGTTGACCCGGTGACTTTGTCAGCTCAAATGCGGGAGGTTCTATTTTTCGCAACGCAGACCGTGACACGCCCTGCGGCAGCCGAACACAGATGGGAATTCAAGCGTTGTGCGCTTGAATACCCCACTTTGCCAAGGCTGCATCGTCAGTAGCGCGGGCATCCACCCAGCGAGCACCTGCGGGGGTTTGCTCTTTTTTCCAGAACGGTGCCTGAGTTTTGAGGTAATCCATCAAAAACTCGCACGCCTTAAAGCTGTCCGACCGGTGTGCAGACGTTACAGACACCATCACCACCTGATCCAGCGGCTGCAGGAGTCCAATCCGGTGCACCACACGCGCACCAAAAATATCAAACCGCTTGACAGCCTCGTCAATCATCGCGTCGATGGCTTTTTCGGTCATACCGGGGTAGTGCTCAAGCTCCATGCTAGAGACGTTGCTACCGTCATTACGGTCACGGACCGTCCCGATAAATGTGCAGACAGCGCCAATTCGCTTATCGCTCGCACAAAGATTTTTAACTTCCTCAGAAATATCGAAGTCATCATGACGAATGGCAACGCGAGCGAACATCAGTAACTATTCCTTGACCTGAGGGATCAATTGATTTTGCCGTTGCAAGACGCAAAGGCAGTTTAAGTTCTACCAGTCTTATCTAAACGTAAATTAAACGCAAAAAAACAAAAACCCCACTAACGCAAGATTAGCAGGGCTTTTGGCAGTGTTTAACACTCAATATTGGCGGAATCGGAGAGATTCGAACTCTCGATGAGGCTCTACACCCCATACTCCCTTAGCAGGGGAGCACCTTCGGCCACTCGGTCACGATTCCATGTCATTGATTATGTCACAACCTGATGGTGATTTGACATCACGCTGTGGCTTGGTCCAGGTCAAAAGCCTTATGTAAGGCCCGCACCGCAAGCTCCATGTATTTTTCATCGATCACGACCGAGGTCTTAATCTCGCTGGTAGAAATCATCTGAATATTGATACCCTCTTCAGCCAGTACCTTAAACATTTTGCTGGCTATGCCAACGTGGCTGCGCATGCCAATACCCACGATGCTGACTTTGCAAATTTTGGCGTCGCCCAATACCTCAGTTGCCTTAAGTGAAGGCAACACCTTGGCTTTCAGCAAGTCCATGGCGCGGGCGTAATCGTTGCGATGCACCGTAAAACTGAAGTCAGTTTTGCCGTCTTTGCTGATGTTTTGAATGATCACATCAACTTCAACATTGGCCTCGGCGACCGCACCCAAAATCTGGTAAGCGATTCCGGGGGTATCAGGCACCCCCAGCACAGAGATTTTGGCTTCATCGCGGTTAAATGCGATGCCCGATACGATGGCTTGTTCCATTTTTTCGTCTTCCTCAAAGCTGATGAGCGTGCCTGATTTGGCCTCGATGTTGATGTCAATGTCCCAGTCGGTAAAGCTGGAAAGCACCCGCAAAGGCACTTTGTATTTGCCTGCAAATTCAACGGATCGAATTTGCAGGACTTTAGAGCCCATAGACGCCATTTCCAGCATCTCTTCAAAGCTGACAGTGGTCAAGCGGCGGGCCTCAGGCACTACACGAGGGTCGGTGGTGTATACGCCGTCAACGTCGGTGTAGATCAGGCATTCGTGCGCCTTGAGGGCCGCTGCAATCGCCACGGCAGAGGTGTCCGAGCCGCCTCGCCCCAGGGTGGTGATGTTGCCCGCGCCATCAACCCCCTGAAAACCGGTGATGATGACAACCTTGCCGGCGTCTAAGTCAGCCCGTACTTTTTTGTCGTCAATCGACTCGATGCGTGCCTTGGTGTAAGCCGAGTTGGTCTGAATGGCGACTTGCCAGCCCGCGTAACTGACGGAGGGCATACCTTCTGCCTGCAAGGCAATGGCCAACAAGGCACTCGAAGCTTGCTCGCCTGTTGCCGCCAAAGCGTCAAGTTCGCGGCTGTGGCTGTCACTTGTTGCCAGACCTGGGGAGTTCAGAGACAGCTCTTTGGCCAGACTCAGCAGGCGGTTGGTCTCACCCGACATGGCGCTGGGTACCACCACCATCTGGTGACCCGCGCGCGCCCATTTGGCCACGCGCTTGGCAACGTTTTTGATGCGTTCAGTCGAACCCATCGAGGTGCCGCCGTATTTATGAACGATTAGAGCCATTTTTTATTGAATTGAGTGACTTTGCCGAGCGTTGGCAAAGCTTTAAATTATAGCCAGCAGCTACCGCCCTATTTGGCTGACGGGCCGATGGGCAAATACGTCAGAACGTCGCCTTGGCGAACCACATGACCGCTGGCGACTTTGATGTGCAGTTGCTTGCCTTTGTTGCTGCAGTGGCTGATTTGGCTTTGCAGCTCCGCCAACTGGGCCGTGCTTGGGCTGGCGTTGTGGGTTTTTTTAAGCCAGTGGCGCAGCGCATTGGCTTGTCGTTCTGCGGTCAAATCTTGTAACACCGCAATCTTTGGCGGGTTGCCGGTTTTTATCAAGTCTTCTGAGGCAATTTGGCAGAGCAACACTTGCGCTTGGGCCGCATGCGCAGCTGACCTCGCAAACGTGTGCCGATACTGCGGAAAGGCCTTGTCAAGCGCTGGAATCACGACGTGGCGTAGTTTGTTGCGGGTAAATTGAAGGTCTGTGTTGGTCGGGTCCTCTACCCAGCCTTTGCCGATATTTGGGCCCCCGGCTTGGCGAGCAACCAGGCCAAGACTCGCCAACCAGCGACGAATTTCAACCGACGTCACACCCAGCAGGGGTCGCACAAACTCGATTCCGTCGCGCTGCCAGCTTGCAGGCATGCTGGACAGGCCAGGCAGACCGGCGCCACGGCTAAGCGCCAGCAAAAGTGTCTCGATCTGGTCATCAGCATGCTGAGCAATTGCTACATTTTTTATAGCTGCTAGCGTATTATTTACAGGGGCCAAGGCCCTATTAAGCTGTAAAACCTTAGCTGAAAGCGCGTGGTACCTGGCCCGGCGCGCTGCATCTTCAGGACTTTGCCCGCCAGCCGCGCGGGCATCCGCATGCACAACATGCAGAGGCACACCCAAACTTAAGCAAAACGCCGCGCAATGCGCCGCAAAATCATCAGCCGCGGCTTGCAGTCCATGATGAACATGAATCGCCTGCACTTGGCCGGGGTACTGCCGGGCCAGCATTAAAAGCAAAGCGGTAGAGTCGGCACCGCCGCTGTAAGCAACGGCCAAAGGCGTCGTGACATGAATCGCTTGGCCAGCGAGGCTATTTGGTGTCAGCTTTGATGTCGGTGTACCGGCCATAGCTTTGCAAGCGTTCGTAACGTCTGTCCAGCAGCTCTTTGACTTTGAGGTCACTGACTTGCCTGAATGCATCGTTCAAGGCGCGCTTTAAAAATGCCGCCATCTGCTTGTGGTCACGGTGCGCGCCACCGACCGGCTCATTGACGATTTTGTCGATCACGCCCAGGGCTTTTAGCCGGTGCGCGGTGATGCCCAAAGCCTCGGCAGCGACTTCAGCTTTGTCGGATGTTTTCCACAAAATCGAGGCGCAACCTTCAGGGCTGATGACTGAATAAATGGAATATTGCAGCATCACCACTTGATCGGCGACTGAAATCGCCAGCGCTCCGCCAGAACCGCCTTCACCGATGATGGTGGTGATGATCGGCACCTCCAGCTGTGCCATTTCAAAGATGTTGCGGCCAATGGCTTCGGACTGGCCTCGCTCCTCCGCGTCAATACCGGGATAGGCGCCGGGCGTGTCCACAAAGGTAAATACAGGCAAGCCAAACTTTTCAGCGGTTTTCATCAGGCGCAGCGCTTTGCGGTAGCCCTCGGGTTTGCTCATGCCGAAATTGCGCAGGCCCCGTTCCTTGGTGTCGCGGCCTTTTTGATGGCCCAGCACCATGCACGCCGTACCGTTGAACCGCGCCAGCCCGCCAACAATCGACAGGTCATCAGAAAAGTGCCTGTCGCCGTGCAGTTCTATAAAGTCAGTAAAGATTTCGCGAACATAGTCAAGCGTATAAGGACGCTCAGCGTGGCGAGCGATTTTAGTGATTTGCCAAGGCGTTAAGTCACTGTAAATGTCTTTGGTGAGTTGCTGGCTTTTTTTGGCAAGCTGGTCAATTTCTTCTGAAATATCGACGGCGGACTCGGTTTGCACGTAGCGCAACTCTTCAATTTTGCCCTCTAAATCAGCGATCGGTTGCTCAAAATCAAGGAAGGTTTTTTTAGCCATGAGTCATGTCCTTGTCAATCCTTCAATACGGGAACAGTGTCTAAAGAGCGCCAAATATACCAAGTTGCCACACTGCAGTAAGGCGCCCAAGCCGCAGCCACCTCGCGCGCGTCACTGCGGCTGACGGACTCGCCCGAAAAATAATTCTTGGCTATTCCGTTGATCAGTCCCACATCGTCAAGCGGCAGCACATTGGGGCGGCTCAAATAAAACATCAAAAACATCTCCGCTGTCCAGCGGCCAATACCGCGAATCGCGACCAACTCGGAAATGATGGCTTCGTCATCCATTGCCTGCCAGTCTTTGACATGCACGGTGCCAGCGTCAAAGTGAATTGACAAATCGACCAAGTATTCGACCTTGCGGGCACTCAAGCCTGCAGCACGCATGTCGTCGACTTTTAATTTCAAAACATCGGCAGGTGCAATGCTGGCCAAGGCATTTTTAGACGCTGCACTTTTCTCCAGCGCGCCCAGCAATTCACGACCTTCGAGGCTGACTTCTGGGCCTAGGTCGGGCTGCGTTGTGGTCGTATTTTTAGCCAGTGCTTCAAAGCGGTGCCAAACGGTTTGTGCAGCCTTGACTGATATTTGTTGGCCCACAATGCTGCGCGCCAGCGTGGTGAAGGCATCGCCGCGCGACTGCAGCGCAGTGTTGGGGAACTGCGGAATAAGCCGCTTCATGACCCGGTCTTTTTTAACCAGATATTTACAAGCGTCTAGCCAGTAGTGGGGTGCGTCAACCATTTCGGGCAAGTCAGCAGCTGTTATATTTTTCATAGCATCCGGTGACCGTATTTCGTGGGCCTCAGCATCAAACGGCAATCAAACATCATGTTTAACCACCCATACCGTGCCGCCCGGCGTGTCTTTGAGCTCAATACCTTGAGCGAGCAACGCCTGACGAATTCGGTCAGCCTCAGCAAAGTTTTTGGCTTGTTTGGCGGCAGCACGCTGGTCAATCAAGCGCTGAATATGCGCTTCATCCAGCGCGGACCCGGCTTTTAAGTAGGTTTTCGCATCACCCTGCAGAAGGCCGAGGCAGGCGCCCAAGCTTTTAAGCAACCCTGCCAGCTCGGGCGATCCGGTTTTGTTGACTTCGCTGGCCAGCTCAAACAGAACGGCAATTGCTTCAGGCGTGCCGAAGTCTTCGTCCATGGCCGCTTTGAATCGGGCGGCGAACGGCACAGCCCAATCAATCACGCATTCGGTAGGCTTGACAAGATCGATCGCGGTGTACAAGCGCCTGAGCGCAACACGGGCGTCATTTAAGTGCGCGTCGCTGTAATTCAAAGCGCTGCGGTAATGCGCCCGCACAATAAAAAACCGAACGGCTTCCGCATCGTATTGGGCCAACACCTCACGTATCGTGAAAAAGTTGCCCAGGCTTTTGGACATCTTTTCGTTGTCCACCCTGACAAAGGCGTTGTGCATCCAAAGCGTTGCCAGCGGCTTGTCGTTGGCGGCTTCGCTTTGCGCGATTTCGTTTTCATGGTGCGGAAACTGCAAATCAGCACCGCCGCCGTGAATATCAAAAGTTTCGCCCAACGTGGCGCAACTCATGGCCGAGCATTCAATGTGCCAACCCGGACGGCCCAAACCGTACGGGCTGTCCCACTTGGCATCAACCGGCTCACTCGCCTTGGCCGATTTCCACAGCACAAAGTCCAGCGGATCACCTTTACCGTCGTCCACCGCCACGCGGTTACCGGCTCGCAACTCGTCAATCGATTTGCCCGACAACTTGCCATAACCCACAAATTTGCGTACCGCGTAGTTCATGTCGCCGTTGCTGGCTTGGTAGGCTATACCTTTGGCATGAAGTGTGGCAATGATGCCCAGCATTTGCGGTACGTAGTCGGTGGCACGTGGTTCAAGCGTTGGTGGTTCAATGCCGAGTTTGCTAACGTCTTCGTGCATGGCCTGCACCATCTCGTCGGTCAGCGCCCTGATCGTGATGCCGCGCTCGACGGCTCGCTTGATGATTTTGTCGTCAATGTCAGTGATGTTACGGACATAAGTCACCTGCAGACCAGATGTTTTTAGCCAGCGCTGGGCAATGTCAAAAGCCATCATCATCCGGGCATGGCCGATGTGGCAAAAATCGTAAATCGTCATGCCGCATACATACATGCGGACATGGCCTGGCGTCAAAGGTAAGAGAGTTTCTACGCTTCTGGTCAGCGTGTTGTAGATGCGAAGGCTCATGGATGGCTTGGATACTGGCTAAATACAGGAATTGAATGCGGGACTTGTTGGTTAGCGTGTGTGGATCGTGGGTATCGGCTGAGTACGCATAAATTAGCCGCAGTTAAGCCAAAATTAAGCCCGGGTTGAACCATCAATGCCGAAGACCAAATTTGCACAAACTGCGCGCTGATCCTGTGGCCAAGGTGCGCCCGCCAGCCACAAAATGATGATACCCCTCAGCTACAATCGACAGTATAGCGAGAGCTTTTTTGCACTAAGCACGGTCTAAAGCGTCTCTGCAGCACCTAATTTCAAGGGGTTTTATGGTCCATACATCCAAGCCGCCAACATCACCGACACCACCGATGCAGCGTTTGTCGCGTCTTTCAGCGTCGTGCGGCAGTTTCGGCTTTTCGGCAGTTTTGCGCGTGCTGAGCGTGGCTATTGCATTGACCTGCAGCGCCGCTTATGCTGACGAATATGCTGACGTCAACGTGTTGGTGCGTGCTGGCAAATTGGCGGAAGCTTTGACCAAAGCCGATCAATACCTTGTGGCCAAACCACGTGACCCGCAAATGCGCTTTATCAAAGGCGTCATTCAAACGGAAGCTGGCAAACCCGCAGACGCGATTGCCACTTTTACCCAAATCACTCAAGACTACCCAGAACTGCCAGAGCCCTACAACAATTTGGCTGTTTTGTACGCCGGCCAAAGCCAGTTTGACAAAGCGCGAGCTGCGCTTGAAATGGCAATTCGCACCAATCCAAGCTACGCAACAGCCCACGAAAATTTAGGCGATGTGTATGCCAAGCTTGCCAGTCAGGCGTACAGCAAAGCCCTGCAACTTGACGGCGGCAACACCGGCGTACAGCCCAAGCTGGCTTTGATTCGAACGCTCTTTGCGCCCGATGCCAGAGGCCAAAAACCCGGCGCAACATCGCCTGCCGCAGCACCGATTGCCGCGGCGACGGTTGCCAAAGCGCCAGCAGCTGCACCCGTCGCCGCGGTGCCTGCCGCACCAGCTGCCAACGCCGCACCTGCGGCAGCGCCAACGGCTTCCGCCACCAATTCAGGGGCTGAAAAAGAGATTGAAGCGGCCGTACGCAGTTGGGCAACTGCGTGGTCTGCCAAAGACATGGCGAGTTATTTGGCCAGTTACGGCAAAGAATTTGACCCACCGGGCAGCATGAGCCGCAAGGCATGGGAAGAGGACCGCCGGAGCCGCATCATTGGCAAGTCCAGCATCAGCGTCAAAATCAACGATTTGACAGTGACCGTGACGGGCAGCAAAGCCGTGGTGAGGTTCAAACAGGCCTACAACGCTGATGCGTTGAACGTTTCTAGCCGCAAAACGCTAGAGCTCGTCAAATCGGGGGATCGCTGGGTTATCGTCAAGGAATTCACCGGCTGATGCTGGGTTCGCCGAGCACCCTGCGCGGATCGGCCTTACCGCTGACTTGATGTGATGACGTGGAACTTGAAAAACTTCGTGCTGCTGGTCGCCTTGGCAGGTATGGCGTCCACTTGTGCTGCGACGCCCGCGCAAAGCGACACCAAAAAACAAAAGAAGAGCGCCGACGCTGTCCGTGCCGAACAGCGCAAACCAAAAACTGCAACGGCCCGTAAAGCCAAGTTACCCGCAAAAGCTGACAGCGACAAAATCGAAAGCCCAGGCAGTCAGGCAGAGGCGCAGCTCATCAACATTTACAAGCTCATTGGACAAGCCAAGACCCGTGAAGCCCTGCCGCTGGCCGAGCGTCTGGTCCGCGAGCATCCCAATTTCCAGCTGGCCCAACTGGTGTATGGCGACCTGCTCACCGCGCAGCTGCGACCCGTGCGAACCCTTGGCGACATGCCCGACACCACGGCCAAAGCCGGTGCTTTGCCATTGGCAGAGCTGCGTAAAGAATCGCAATTAAGACTTCAAGCGTTGCGTGAGCGTCCTGCAGCAGGGTTGATTCCGTCCCAGCTGACTAACCTGTCGACACAAAACAAGCATGCCATCGCCATAGATGCATCGCGCTCACGCCTTTACCTGTTTGAAAATAGTTCGACTGGCTTGAAATTATTGGGCGACTATTACATATCGGTTGGAAAATCAGGCATTGAAAAAACGATTGAAGGCGATTTGCGCACGCCGCTGGGGGTGTATTTCGTCACCAGCAATCTGGACCCGAAATCTTTGAAAGATTTTTATGGTTCGGGCGCGTTACCCATCAACTACCCGAACCAGCTGGACATCAAGCGCGGTAAAACTGGCAGCGGTATCTGGTTGCACGGTACACCACCCAGCCAATTTTCTCGCGCGCCGCTCGCCACAGATGGCTGCGTCGTGCTGGCCAACCCCGATCTGGACCGCATTATTCGCACCGTACGCGTTCGTACGACACCGGTGGTCATCGCGCAAAGCCTGAAATGGGTAGCACCCCAAACCATGCGTGCGGACAACAAGCCGTTTGAAGAGGCCCTGAAGGGTTGGCAAAGCGCTAAATCAAAAGGTGACCTGTCGCGCCTGATGGCTTGGTACATGCCAGACTTCACCAGCAACGGCAAAACGCTCGCACAGTGGACGCCGGGACTACAAGCTGAACTTAAAAAGCTGGATGGCCGCGGTCTGGAATTTAAGGACGTGTCCTATCTACGCTGGACCGATGCCAACGATACGATGGTGGTAACCTTTGGCGAACTACCTCAGGGCGCAAAAACCGGGCAAACCAAGCGCCAGTACTGGATGCGCGAAAGCGGTCAGTGGAAAATATTTTATGAAGGAGTTATCGGATGATTCATCCCGTTTCATTATTCCGCCGGGCTACCGTTATGGCGGCGATTTTTGCGGCGGCAGGAGCAGCTGCTCCTGCGTTTGCGCAAGCTGCACCTAAGGTCAAGTTTGCTACTAGCGAGGGCGACTTTACGGTCGAGGTCTACCCTGACAAAGCCCCCAAAACCGTGGCTAATTTTTTGCAATACGTTAAAGACAAACACTATGACGGCTTGATATTTCACCGTGTCATCAGCAATTTCATGGTGCAAGGCGGCGGCTTTGATGCCAACTACACCCAAAAAGCAACCCGTCCGCCGATAGCACACGAAGGCCAAGAGGCACTGAGCAAAGGGGGACCACGCAATGTAGAAGGCACGCTAGCCATGGCACGTACGAATGACCCGAACTCGGCATCGTCGCAGTTTTTTATCAATGTCAAAGACAATGCGTTTTTAGACCCGACTGTCATCCCACCCGGGGACCCGGTGCCCAAGTTTGAGTACGGTGGTCGGGTTTACGAAAACACGCCACGTGCGCAACTGCTGGGTGCATCCCAGCTGTTTGGCTACACCGTGTTTGGCAAAGTTACCAGCGGCATGGACGTGGTCAATAAAATCAAGGCGGTTCCAACCGGTGCGGGTGGGCCCTTCCCTACTGACGTGCCTAAAACGCCCGTGATCATCAAAACTGCAACCCTTATTAATTAACTTTTTAACTAACTTTCTACAGGACACCATGAGCAATCCAAAAGTCGAACTCCACATCGCAGGCCACGGCGTGATCACGCTTGAACTGGACGCGGCAAAAGCCCCTAAAACTGTGTCTAACTTTTTAAGCTACGTTGCCAAAGGCCATTACGCGGGCACCGTATTTCACCGCGTCATTCCGGGTTTCATGATTCAAGGCGGTGGTTTTGCTGTCGGCATGAAACAAAAAGACACCGACGCAAATATCGAGAATGAAGCGACCAACGGTTTGAAAAACGACAAATACACTGTCGCCATGGCCCGCACCAACGAGCCGCATTCGGCCAGCTCACAGTTTTTCATCAACGCATCCAACAACGGGTTTTTAAACCACACCTCACCTAGCGGTTCGGGCTGGGGCTACGCCGTGTTTGGCAAAGTCGTCAGCGGCATGGACGTGGTTGACAAGATTGAAGGCGTGAAGACTGGCAACAAAGGTGGTCACGGTGATGTACCTACCGTCGACGTGATCATTGAAAAGGCCGTGGCCCTCTAGGCATGACTACACCGGAGTTGATTGCTCCGTTATCGTGGCGTGCAATCGACTTCATTTCCGATCTGCATCTGCAGGCTAGCGAGCCAGCCACCTTCAGCGCCTGGCAGCGATACATGCAAACCACGCCGGCCGATGCGGTGTTCATCCTCGGGGATTTGTTTGAAGTCTGGGTGGGCGATGACGTGTTGCAAGAACTTGGTTTTGAACAGCAATGTGCCGAGGTACTCCGGCAAACAGCCACCCGTGTGCCGACATTTTTCATGCACGGTAACCGTGACTTTCTGGTCGGCAGCGATTTGCTCATGGCCTGCAACACCGCGCTGCTGGCTGATCCTGCCGTTTTAACCTTCAACCACCAGCGCTGGTTGCTGTCGCATGGGGACGCGCTGTGCCTGGACGATGTGGACTACATGGCTTTTCGCCGGCAAGTACGTAGTGCTGACTGGCAGCAGACATTTTTAGCCAAGCCTTTGGCAGAGCGACAGGCCATTGCAAGAGGTCTCCGCCAGCAAAGTGAGGCGCGTAAACAATCAAGTGCCGACTATGCAGATGTGGATTCACAAGCCGCACGGCAACTGCTCAAGCAAGCCAAGGCACTGACGCTGATTCACGGCCACACCCACATACCCGCAAACCATGATTTGGGCGATGGCTTGACTCGCATCGTACTTAGCGACTGGGATGCCGCAGCCACGCCACGGCGTGCTGAGGTGCTGCGTTTGTCTGCCCAAGGCTTGCTCCGCGTCAATTTACTTTGAGGCTACTGTGGTATTGAGTTGGTTTAAAAAACTATTCGCACCGCCGCGCGCCATACCCGATGCGCTGTGGCGACTGACGCTCACCCACTATCCGTTTTTAACAGATCGCTCCCCTGACGATCAAGTTCGACTTCGCACATTGACTGCGCAATTTTTAGCGCAAAAGCAATTCAGAGGCGCGCATGACCTGGTCGTCACAGACGAGATGGCTGTGGCCATAGCCGCTCAGGCCTGTCTGCCCGTGTTGAACCTGGGCCTGAATCTGTACGACGACTTCAAAGGCATCTTGCTTCACCCCGGCACAATGCTGGCACGGCGCAGCGTGGTCGACGCAGCGGGCGTTAACCACTTTTACAAAGAAGAAATCGCGGGCGAAGCGATGGAGGGCGGACCCGTTACCCTGAGCTGGCAAGACGTTGCAGCGTCAAGTACGCATCAAGCATGCGGCTACAACGTGGTGATTCACGAGTTTGCCCACAAGTTTGACATGAGGGGTGGCACAGCCAACGGCTGCCCGCCTCTGCCCAACCGCCAGGCCAAAGCAGCTTGGCAAAGTACGATGCAAGCGGAGTACGAAGCATTTGGGCATCAGGTCGTGATGGCCGAACGCTTTGGCGCCGAGCCACCCTGGCTGGACGCCTACGGCGCAACATCACCCGCAGAGTTTTTTGCGGTCACCACGGAAGCGTACTTTGTGAACCCACGCCAGTTCGAAGCCGATTTCGCCCAGGTCAAGGTTTTGTTTGATACCTATTTTGGACACAAACCGGCATAAATCCTCAGCTGTACTGCGCCCTCACATCACCCGGTACAACTGCCCATTTTCGATTCTGACCCGATCGCCGATGCGCAGGTCACCGTAGGAAGACATGTCATAGGCACGCATGGGGCCGTTGTCCATCTGGACGGAAACCCGGTAACTTTCACCTGCGCTGGTGTTGGCGGCGCGGCTCTTTTCAATGGCATTGCCGGCCACAGCACCGCCTACCGCACCAATGACGGTGGCTGCAGTGCGGCCGCCGCCCGCGCCAATCTGGTTACCCACCACCGCGCCAGCAACGCCGCCGATCACAGCGCCAATGCCAGGGCCTGCGCTGGGCTGCTGCATACGGACGACTTCTACGTTGCTGACCCGCCCGTACTCAATGTACGCACCCTGGTTATTGGGCGCGGGGTAAGTGCCAGCGGGATAGGTTGCAGGGTAGGTAGACACCGGGCCAGGCGGATTCATCGGCGCGCACGCCACGATGCTGACAAAAGCAAGAGCCGATGAGGCAGCGGAAAGAAAGCGGGTTGTGTGAAGCATAAAAATCTCCTTTAGGAAGAACGTGCAGAGGATTAATGCAAGCCCCGTTTTGATTACAGGTGCATTTCACAAAGTCAAGCGTAGGGGCGCGTGCCATCCTGTCGTGGGACAGCAGTGCTGCAGTACACACAGTTTGCGGATACGCTATATTTTCCGGAGCTGCTGGCGCCGGTTTTAATTGGGCCACAGCCTAATTTAACAACCAAAAGCGTCATTTTGCGGTCAATGTCGGCTTAATCCCCGGGCACTTTCACGCCGAGTTTGCGCGTCACGTTTGCAATGACGGGTAGCGCGTTTTGCTTTTCGCCCTTTGTTGCTTGGGCGGCAAGCCTTGCATAACGAGTGGGCAGACGATCAAGGTCTGCTCGTGAGGATGGATCTTTTTTCGAATTTTTGCAAGACCTCAGCCATCTCCCTGTAGGCTGCTGCACCTGCTTGTCCGTTACTGCCTAAAAAGCAAAAGCGCAAAGTTGTTCAAATGCGCTCGTGCCGACGTTTTTCTACGACGGGGATTTGGTCACTTTCACCAGACTCTTTCAGAAGTGCCGCAGCCCAATAAAAACAGGAGCATAAGCTCTGTATTTAATAGCATTAAGATGACGAGACCGAGCGCGGTGATTGGGCCGTGCGACCGGGCTTTGGGATGAAAGGCGCGCGGTAGCGGTGTGCACATCAATAAAAAAAATGGCCACGCGAAAGCGTGACGCATTTTTCGAAGTCGCGCGTGTTTTCATCCCAAAACCGCACGCGCACGGTCCGGTCGCTGTGCGGTGGTTGCTACCTAGCGATCTCAAATCTTCCCCGTAGACCCATACCCACCCGCCCCACGCGCCGTCGCAGTAAAGCCTTGCACCACATTGAACTCGGCCTGCACCACTGGCACGATCATCAGCTGGGCGATGCGCTCCATGGGTTCGATGGTGAAGGGATTGTTGCTGCGGTTCCAGGCGCTAACCATGAGCTGGCCCTGATAGTCGCTGTCAATCAAACCAACCAAATTACCCAGCACGATGCCATGCTTATGACCTAAGCCGGAACGCGGCAAGATCAACGCAGCGAAATTAGGATCGTGCAGATAAATAGCGATGCCAGTCGGCACGAGTTGCCAAGCATTGGCAGCCAGAGTTAGCGGCTCACTCAAGCAAGCCCGCAAGTCAAGTCCGGCGCTGCCCGGTGTCGCGTATGTCGGTAGATTGCCCTCTAGGCGAGGGTCGAGAATTTTGATGTCGATTTTCATGACTTGCTTAGTTTTCACGTAGGCGATGGGCGATTTCTTTGACGAGCTCTTGCGCCAGTGTCCGCTTACTGGCTCTGGGCATCTCTGTGGTGCCCAGGCTGTCTACCAGCAGCAACGCATTGTGGTCTTGACCAAAAGTATCGGGGCCGATGTTGCCGACCAGCAAGGGCACGTTTTTTCGCAGCCGCTTGGCTTGGGCGTTTTCGAGCAGATCGTGGCTTTCGGCCGCAAAGCCGACGCAAAACAAACCGCCACTTTTGGCCGCTTCTGATTGAGCCACGGTAGCCAGGATGTCCTGGTTTTCAACAAAGCTGAGTTGCGGAGGTAAGCCCAAGCCGTCCTTTTTTATCTTTTGGGTTGAAGGCGCATCAGGCCGCCAATCTGCCACCGCAGCAGTAGCTATAAATAAAGTAGCAGACTGCGCAAGCGATACAACCGCCCCAAGCATATTTGATGCTGATTTAACATTAATTCGGGTCACACCACGCGGTGTGGCCAAGCTGACAGGCCCGGCAACCAGGGTGACGTCTGCACCCGCCTCCCGGGCTGCCCGTGCAATCGCGAAACCCATCTTGCCGCTAGACAGATTGGTGATGCCGCGCACCGGATCGATGGCCTCATACGTCGGCCCAGCGGTGACCAGTACCTGCTGCCCCGCTAATACTTTGGGGGTAAAAAATGCAATGATGTCCTCTAACAGCTCATCGGGCTCAAGCATGCGGCCGTCGCCTATTTCTCCGCAAGCTTGAAAGCCGCTGCCCACGCCCAGCACTGTCGCGCCGTCGCGTTGTAATTGCGCCAAGTTACGCTGGGTCGCCGGGTGGGCATACATTTCGCGGTTCATGGCGGGAGAAATCAAAAGAGGCACCGTGGCTATTGGCCTGGCGAGGCACATCAGGCTGAGTAAATCGTCTGCCCGGCCATGCAGCAGTTTGGCCATAAAGTCGGCGCTGCAAGGCGCAATCACAATCGCATCGGCTTCTCGCGACAAATTGATGTGCGCCATGTTGTTGTCTTCACGGCTATCCCACTGGCTGGTAAATACCGGGCGGCCGCTGAGAGCCTGCATGGTGACAGCCGTGATGAACTGCTCGGCTGCTTCTGTCATCACCACTTGAACTGTCGCGCCAGCCTTTATCAGCGCCCGGCAAAGCTCAGCGGCTTTATAGCAGGCTATGCCCCCCGACAGGCCCAAAACGAGGTGTTTGCCGCTCAATTCAAGCGGATCTGCGGCCTGCATAACGTGTAGTGAAGAAGTCATGCCCAGCAATGTATCAGTTTGCGTGTGGTTGATTTTGTGAAATAAGTCACCGCCTATAATCGCCCTTTCCCACCTAAGCGAACGCTGGTTCGTGCCTGAACTGACCAAATAATGACTAAATTTGTCTTCGTCACCGGCGGTGTGGTGTCTTCCCTGGGCAAGGGAATCGCCTCAGCGTCTTTAGCTGCGCTGCTTGAATCGCGAGGCCTCAACGTCACCCTGATCAAGCTCGACCCGTATCTCAATGTTGACCCAGGCACGATGTCGCCGTTTCAGCACGGCGAGGTTTTTGTCACCGACGACGGCGCAGAAACAGACCTCGATTTAGGCCACTACGAGCGCTTCATTGAAACGCGCATGAAAAAGGCCAACAACTTCACGACGGGGCAAATCTACAAAAGTGTGCTGGAAAAAGAACGCCGTGGAGACTATCTGGGCAAAACGGTGCAAGTTATCCCTCACGTGACCAACGAGATTCAAGATTTCGTCAAACGCGGAGCAGGCTTTGAAACGCCAGACGCCGTGGATGTGGCAATTGTTGAGATTGGCGGTACGGTAGGTGACATTGAATCGCTGCCCTTTTTAGAAGCTGTGCGGCAAATGAGCCTGCGACTTGGGCCCAACAACACCGCATTTGTTCATCTGAGTTACGTCCCATGGATTGCCGCTGCGGGTGAGCTTAAAACCAAGCCTACCCAGCACACCGCCAAACAGTTACGCGAAATAGGCATTCAGGCAGATGTGCTGCTGTGCCGTGCTGACAGGCCCATTCCCAATGAAGAGCGCGCGAAGATTTCGCTTTTTTCAAACGTGCCCGAATGGGGCGTGATCTCGATGTGGGACGTGGACACCATCTACAAAGTCCCGCGCATGCTGCACGAGCAAGGCCTGGACGGCCTGATTTGCGACAAGCTTCGCCTGAACACGCCGCCCGCCAACTTGAAGCGCTGGGACGACTTGGTCTACGAGACCGCACACCCAAAAAACGAAGTCCATATTGCCATGGTGGGCAAATATGTTGACCTGTCTGACAGCTACAAATCACTCAATGAGGCACTGCGCCACGCAGGCATGAAAAACCACGCCAAGGTGGTGATTGACTACATTGATTCAGAAGCCATCAACGACGGCAACGTGTCGCGCCTGGCCAAATTTGATGGCATCTTGGTGCCTGGTGGCTTTGGCGTGCGGGGCGTAGAAGGCAAAATTTGCGCGGCGCGCTACGCCCGTGAAAACAAAGTCCCCTACCTGGGCATTTGCTTGGGCATGCAAGTGGCCACGATTGAGTTTGCAAGACATGTTGCCGGCTTTAAGGGCGCAAACAGCACCGAGTTTGACCCCACCACGCCCCACCCGGTGATTGCCTTGATCACGGAATGGAAAGACGCAGACGGCACGATCAAAACCCGCGACGAAAAGTCAGACCTGGGCGGCACGATGCGACTGGGCGCGCAAAGCTCTGACGTAGCCACAGGTACGCTGGCCTACAAAATTTATGGCGACGTGGTGACTGAACGCCATCGCCATCGCTACGAGGCCAATGTGAATTATTTGGACAAATTGCGAGACAGCGGCTTGATTATTTCAGCCTTGACGCAGCGTGAGCAACTGACCGAGATTGTTGAGCTCCCTGAATCGGTTCATCCCTGGTTTGTCGGCGTACAGTTTCACCCCGAGTTCAAGTCCACGCCGTGGGCCGGTCACCCCTTGTTCAATGCCTACATCAAAGCGGCGCTTGACCACCAAACCGCTGGCAAAACCTTGAAAGCGGTGGCTTGAGATGAGACTCTGCGGATTTGAAATTGGCCTGGACAGGCCGTTTTTTTTAATCGCTGGCCCCTGCGTGGTCGAGTCTGAACAACTGCAAATGGACACCGCTGGCACCTTGAGAGAAATCACCGCCAGTTTGGGTATTCCTTTTATTTTCAAGAGCAGTTTTGACAAAGCCAATCGGACCAGCGAGTCGGCCTATCGCGGCTTAGGCATGGAAAAGGGTCTGGAGATTTTGGGCAAGGTCAAGCGCGAAATCAATGTACCGGTGCTTACTGACATCCACCGCGAAGACCAGATCGCTCATGTCGCAGCGGTGGTCGATGTGCTGCAGACACCGGCTTTGCTCTGTCGACAAACGGATTTCATTCACGCCGTAGCCCTGTCTGGCAAACCGGTCAATATTAAAAAGGGCCAATTCATGGCCCCTGGCGACATGAAAAATGTCATTGTCAAAGCGCGTGCTGCAGCTGTTGCGGCCCGATTGCCTGAAGACAACTTTATGGCTTGCGAGCGTGGTGTCAGTTTTGGCTACAACAACTTGGTCAGTGACATGCGCAGCCTGGCCATCATGCGTGAAACGCTCGCTCCAATAGTGTTTGATGCCACGCACTCCGTGCAATTGCCAGGGGGCCAGGGCACCAGCAGCGGCGGTGCGCGTGACATGGTTCCTGTGCTGGCGCGTGCAGCCGTTGCGGTGGGCGTTGCAGGCCTGTTCATGGAAACGCATCCCGACCCGGCAAACGCACTGTGCGACGGTCCAAACGCTGTGCCGCTCAAGCACATGAAATCGCTGCTAGAAACTTTGCTTGAACTGGACCGCGTGACTAAGAAAAACGGTTTTCTTGAAAACAACTTTGGAGCCTAACAAGGACACACCATGCCTTCTGCCTACATCATCGCCAACGTCACAGTTACGAACCCAGAACAATATGCCGAGTACAAAAAGCTGTCGACAATTGCTGCTGTTACTTATGGTGCAGAGTTTTGTGCACGCGGCGGCGCAGTCGATGTTTTAGAAGGCGATTGGACGCCTGACCGTGTGGTGATTTTGAAATTCCCATCGATCGAAAAAGCCAGGGATTACTACCAGTCGGTTGAATACCAAGCGGCCGTCAAGGCGCGTCAGGGGGCATCGGTGATGCGCATGGTTGCGGTTGAAGGCGTTTGAGCATTCCATTTTTTTAAATTTTTTTGAGTACCTTTTAGAAAGCCAATAAATGAGCGCAATTGTTGACATCGTAGGCCGCGAAATATTAGACAGCCGAGGTAACCCAACGGTTGAGTGTGACGTGTTGCTCGAGTCCGGCGTGATGGGCCGTGCTGCCGTGCCGTCGGGTGCCTCGACTGGCTCGCGTGAAGCGATTGAATTGCGTGACGGCGATAAATCGCGCTACTTGGGCAAAGGCGTTCTGAAAGCCGTTGAACATATCAACACCGAAATATCCGAGGCCGTGCTGGGACTGGACGCCAGCGAGCAAGCGTTTTTAGACCGCACGTTGATTGATCTGGACGGTACCGACAACAAATCTCGTCTGGGTGCCAACGCGATGCTGGCCGTCAGCATGGCCGTAGCACGCGCAGCGGCTGAAGAGGCTGGTCTCCCGCTGTACCGCTACTTTGGCGGCAGTGGCGGTATGCAAATGCCCGTGCCCATGATGAACGTCATTAATGGCGGCGCCCATGCCAACAACAACCTTGATTTGCAAGAGTTGATGATTATCCCGGTGGGCGCACCCAGCTTTCGTGAAGCCGTGCGTTACGGTGCAGAAGTGTTTCATGCGCTGAAAAAAATCATCAGTGACAAAAGCATGAGCATCGCCGTGGGTGACGAAGGCGGCTTTGCGCCCAATGTCGCGAATCATGAAGCCGCCATCCAGATGATTTTGGAGGCAATTGACAAGGCTGGATTTGTGGCGGGCGAGCAGATCGCTCTGGGCTTGGATTGCGCAGCATCAGAGTTTTACAAAGACGGCAAATACGTGCTGGGTGCTGAAGGCTTGAGCCTGGACGCCACTGAGTGGACCAACATCCTGGCCACTTGGGTCGACAAATACCCGATCATCAGCATTGAAGACGGCATGGCTGAAGGCGACTGGGACGGCTGGAAGATTTTGACCGAGCGACTGGGCAAAAAAGTACAGCTGGTTGGCGATGACTTGTTTGTCACCAATACCAAAATCTTGAAAGAAGGCATCGACAAAAACATTGCCAATTCCATCCTCATCAAAATCAATCAGATTGGAACACTGACCGAGACTTTCGCCGCCATTGAGATGGCAAAGCGTGCCGGCTACACAGCAGTGATTTCTCACCGCTCGGGCGAGACCGAAGACACCACCATTGCCGACATTGCGGTGGGTACCAACGCAGGCCAAATTAAAACGGGCTCGTTGTCACGCTCTGACCGGATGGCCAAATACAACCAGTTGCTGCGCATTGAGGAAGACCTGGGCGAGATCGCGACCTACCCCGGCCGCTCGGCTTTTTACAATCTGCGTTAAACCACGCGCAAAACCTCGGCCCCCATGCGTTCACGGGTTGTCTCTGCCATGTTGATTGCGCTGCTGGCAGTCTTTCACGCACAACTTTGGACGGGCCGGGGCAGTATCCCCAACGTACATGACATGCAGCAGCGACTGACCGACCAACTGGCTAAAAACGCCAAGTCCCAAATCAGCAACGATCAGTTGGCGGCAGAAGTCAGGGACCTTAAAGAGGGCCTGGAAATGGTAGAAGAAAAAGCACGATCAGAGTTGGGCATGGTCAAGCCCAACGAAATATTTGTGCAGGTCAACAAATAACCCGAAATTTTTCGTTGAATATTTATTCGTTCGTGCTGCGCTTGTCGAAGCCTGCCATTTGGCGAGATACCCTTCGATAAACTCAGGGCGAACGGCCTCGCGCTTAGGCGCAGCTGATTACTGCACAGCTTCAGGAGGTGGCTGTTGGCTATCAGCCCGGGTAAAAATCTGCGCCGCATCAACCGGATCAAATCCGTGCTGTGCACCGCAAAACTCGCAGGTCACACTGACTTTGCCCTGCTCTGCGATGATGCTTTCGACTTCTTCGGTGCCCAAACTACGCAGCATGTTGGCCACCCGTTCACGCGAGCAACTGCATGCAAAACTGGGCTTGAGCACCTCAAACCGCGTGATGGGTTCTTCCCAAAACAGTCGGCGCAAAATCGTATCGGCATCCAGCGTTAGCAACTCTTCACGCTTGAGGGTTGACGCCAGAATAGAGATGCGTTTGTAGTCTTCGTTTTTGCCAATTTCGTCTTCGTTGGCATCGCTTTGGCTCTGGCCTGACAGATTGCCCTGACCTTTGACTGGCAAGCGTTGTATCAGCAACCCCGCAGCGATGTTTCCATCGGCGGCCAAAATCAATTTGGTGTCCAACTGCTCGCTTTGCAGCATGTAATGCTCCAACACCTCGCTGATGTTTTCGATTTTTTCCCGGCTGTCGTTATACAAAGGCACCACGCCTTGGTAAGCCTGCTGGCCCGGAAACTTGTCTTTCGGGTCAAGCGTGATGGCGCAGCGGCCTTCGTTGTTGACGTTGACCAGCTGGCTCAGCGTGCTGCCGTGGTCTACCGCGCCCGTGACGGTGGCCGTGGCGCGCAGGCTCAGGTCGGCTTGCACTTCAGCCACTGCCAGCTTGACTGGCCCATCGCCAAAAATCTGCAAAATCAGCGCACCGTTGAACTTGATGTTGCCCTGCATCAGCGCGCCTGCAGCCGTCATCTCGCCCAGCAGGTGCATGACTTCGACAGGGTAGCCGCCTGCGGCCTGACGACGTTTCAAAATCTCCTGCCACGAGTCGGTCAGGCGGACCAGCATGCCGCGTACGGGCAAGCCGTCAAATATAAATTTATGGAGTTCAGACATTAGACCCCCACGCTTTCCCACAACGCGCGCACGCTGCCCCCCGAGGGGGCCGCTGCCCTTGCAGGGCGCAGCGCTGCCAGAGGCATCGCATCTGGAGTTTGTCCCAGCCCGCTCAAGCGGGCTCGGAGCCGCAGCCTCCAGCCTGCGGCCTGGCAAAGCCAGTTCCGCGGCCCCTGCTTGAATCTGCATGTTTGTGCGCGTTGGGGGTTTTGATTATTCATATTTGGGTAGTAGTTCAAGCCAGTTTTTTAAGCCCGGCTTTATAGCGGCTCGCATTATCTATATAGTGCTGCGCGCTCATTTTTAAACCCTCAATTTGTTCGGGCGACAGCATTCGTACGGCTTTGGCGGGGCTCCCGATGATCATTGAGCCATCGGGAAAGTCTTTGCCCTCGGTCACCAGTGCGCCCGCGCCTACCAAACAGTTGTTGCCAATTTTGGCACCGTTGAGCACGATGGCGCCGATGCCAATCAGCGAGTTATTACCCACTGTGCAGCCGTGCAACATGACTTGGTGACCAACAGTGACACCCTCGCCTAGCGTCAATGGCATACCGTGGTCGGCATGCAACACACTGTTGTCTTGCACGTTTGAGCCTTTGCCAACGGTGATCGTTGACGTATCGCCACGAATCACCACGCCAAACCAGACACTGCTGTTTTCAGCCAGCGTAACGTCACCCATGACCTGCGCGTTGTCGGCCACCCAGGCGGTGGGGTGAACGGTTGGTTGGAGGTCATCAAGTTGGTAAATAGCCATGGTGCGAGCCTGATTGTGTTGCTGAGGAAATGGTCTTGATTGTAAGGATGCCGGACAATCGTGGTATGACGAGCACCCCGAACACGCCAGAGCTTCGAAAACTCGCACTGGCGGCACTTTTAGAATCGAATTCAGATAAAAAAGTGGCTCTCGCCCAATCAATACGGGAGCGAGCCGCTACTGTTTATATAGCGTCTGAAAGCACCTACCCAGAACCGTCTGGCGTGCCAGGCTGCCCAGACAAGCCTGAGCTACTTTCGCACCTTGACGTTCCCAAGCGCTCCCCGTTCACCACGAAAGGTCTGGCCGCCCTCCTGCATGCGGTGACGCATATCGAGTTCAACGCCATCAACTTGGCGCTAGACGCCATCTGGCGCTTCAGCGGCATGCCGCGCAACTACTACACAGACTGGCTGACCGTAGCAGCCGAAGAGGCCCATCATTTCAGCCTGCTCAAAGCTCATTTGCAAAGCATGGGCTACGACTATGGTGATTTTGCCGCCCACACCGGGCTATGGGACATGACAGAAAAAACAAAGTCAGACGTGTTGGCCCGCATGGCGCTGGTGCCGCGCACGCTGGAGGCACGCGGGCTGGACGCCACTCCGCCTATGCAGGCCAAGCTGCGCAAGGTGGCAACGCCCGATGCTTTGAGGGCAGTCGAGATTTTGGACATCATCCTGCACGACGAGATCGGCCATGTGGCGATTGGCAACCACTGGTATCGCTACCTGTGCAGCCAGCGTGGGCTAGAGCCGGTAGCACACTACGCAGTGCTGGCAAAACAATATGGCGCGCCACGTATCAAAGGGCCGTTGAATTTGGATGCGCGCCGCAAAGCGGGTTTTGAAGATGCGGAACTCGAGTTGCTAATTGCATAAATTGACGCTTGTTGTTTATCCGTTCGGACTGAGCCTGTCGAAGTCTTCCAGTTCAAGCAAACCCAACGACCAAGCTCAGGGCGAACGGATGGGTGAAAAGCTTGCAGATCGAAAACTAACCCCTGGGGTGGTTGTCATGCAATATTTTCTTCAGCCTCTCACGAGCAACGTGGGTGTAGATTGTGGTGGTTGAAATATCGGCGTGACCCAGCAGCAGCTGCACGGCACGCAAGTCGGCGCCATGGTTCAGCAAATGGGTCGCAAAGGCATGGCGCAGGGTGTGCGGAGACAGCGGCGAATGGATGGCTGCAACAGCCGCGTATTTTTTGACCAGCATCCAGAACATGACCCGGCTCATGCCGTGGCCGTGGTGGGTCACAAACAAATCATCGGTTTGCTGAGCCTTCAAAATTTCTGGCCTGCCCTGCCTCAGGTAAAGCTCAACGGCCTCCCGCGCCAATTGGCCAAAGGGCACCAAACGCTCTTTGTTGCCCTTGCCTGTCACGCGCAACACGCCTTCGTTCAAACTCAGGTGAAATGTTTTGAGCCCAACCAGCTCACTGACCCGCAGGCCACTGGCGTACATCAGCTCGAGCATGGCGCGGTCGCGCTGGCCCAGAGGTGTCTCGTCAGTAGGCGCGGCCAGCAGCGCTTCAACCTGCGCCTCACTCATCAACTTGGGCACACGCAGTGCTTGCCTCGCGGATTGCAGCTTTAGGGTGGGGTCGGTGGTGATGCGCTTTTCACGCAGCGCCCACGCAAAGTAGCGTTTAAACACCGTCAATCGGCGGTTGGCTGTGGTCGCTTTGGTCGTGCTGTGTCGGGCTGAAAAGTAACCGTTCAGATCACTTTCAACCGTTGTATCCAGGGCGCGACTGCCTTGTGCTTTTTCAATCAACCAGCCAGCATAAAGGGAAAGGTCACGCCGATAAGCAGCAAGCGTGTTTTTGCTCAAACCGTCTTCCAGCCACAAAGCATCTATGAAGCTGTCGATACTGAATTGGCTGTTAGCGTGCAGGTGAAAGGGCATGTCTTGGACGATAACAAAAAAGCCGCTTGTTCAAAGCGGCTTTTTGATTGGACATCAGCAGGATTTATTCAAGCTTGAGCTTGGCCGTCTCCACTACTTTTTTGTAAACGGCCAGCTCATCTTTCATCTGCAATGCAAACTGCTCGGGCGTGTTGCCCAAAACAACCGAGCCGGTGTCTTCAATCCGCTTGCGCACGGCCGGGTCTTCCAGCACCTTGCGCATGGCCGCGTTGACTTTGTCGACCACATCGCGCGGCAAACCCTTGGGGCCCAAAATGCCGTAATACGCCATGCGGTTAACAGGCTCCAGACCCAACTCTTTAAAGGTTGGGACATCTGGCAAGGCCGCCAGGCGCTGGGGCGCGGCAACTGCCATGGGCACCAAGCGCTTGGCCGCGAAATGCGGCAAAGCAGAAGGCACATTGTCAAAAATCAGTTCAACCTGGCCGCCTACGGTGTCACGCAGCGCAGGGCCAGCACCGCTGTACGGGATGTGGGTGACAAAAACACCGGCCAAGCCCTTCCACAGCTCGGTTTGCAGGTGGCCAATGCCGCCGGTACCCGACGACGAGTACGAATACTTGCCGGGTGACTTCTTTAAAACCGCCACAAAGTCTTTGTAGTTTTTAGCCGGAAAACTCGGGTGTACCGCGATCACATTGGGCGTAGCCGCAATGTTGATGATGGGGGTGAAATCAGTTTCGGCGTTGTACGGCATTTTGGGGTTGATCGCCGGGTTGGCCGCCGTGGTGGACACGGTTGCCATGCCGAGTGAATAGCCATCAGGCACTGCGCGCGCGGTTTCAGCCGCACCTACCACGCCGCCGCCGCCTGCTTTGTTAACCACCACCACCGATTGGCCCAGCGCTTTGCCCAGCGGCTCGGCCACAATGCGGGCGACCAAATCAGTCGTGCCGCCAGGCGCAAAAGGCACCAGCAACTGAATCACCTTGTTGGGGTAGGCCTGGGCCAACGCCGTGCCTGATGCGCTGGCCAGTAGCGCAGCGCAAAGGGCGGACATTGCAAAAAAAGAACGACGTTGCATATGCAAATCCTTGAATTAAAAACAATCTGAATCTTACGTGTAAGAAGCGTTCCGGCAAGTTGAGGATTACGCATAAGGGCTAACCCGAATTATTCCTAAAAAGCCGTTATTCTTAACCGGTGAATTACGCCCAACTTTTATTCCCCGATTTCTCACTCATCGTCTGCGGCTACCTGGTTTGCCGCTACACGGCACTTAGCCGCACCGTTTGGGAGCAGGTTGAAAGCCTGGTTTATTTCTTTTTGTTTCCGGTGCTGCTGTTTCATTCGATCGTCAAAAGCCCGCTGGACTTGGTGGCGGCATCCAGCCTGATCAGCGCTGGGCTCTTGATGGGGTTGACAGGTATTGCTCTGGCTTACAGCTTGCCCTATTTGCCTGTTTTTGGCGCAAATATCGACAAAAGCGACCATGCCGCCAGCGCCCAGGTAGCGTTTCGTTTCAATTCGTTCATAGGCCTGGCGCTTGCCGACAGGTTGGCAGGTCCCGCAGGACTGCAGATGATTGCGGTACTGATTGGTGTTTGCGTGCCACTTTTTAATGTGGCGGCGGTATGGCCCATGGCGCGGCACGGCAAAAGCAGTTTTTTGCAGGAACTGCTGCGTAACCCACTCATTATTGCCACCGCCACCGGGCTGGCAGCAAACCTGCTGGGATTCTCGCTCCCCGCGTGGCTGGAGCCCACCGTCACACGGATAGGCTCGGCATCCTTGGCATTGGGCCTGATGGCTGCAGGCGCTGGCATGCAACTGGCCCACCTGTCACAGGGCAAAACGCTGGCAATCGCCGTTTTGTCGATACGGCATTTTATTTTGCCGGTTGTGGCGTTGGGGCTGTCCAAGTTGTTTAACTTGTTGCCGTCCCAAACCACGGTGTTGCTGGCGTTTTCGGCGTTGCCGACAGCCTCTAGCGCCTATGTGCTGGCCGCCCGCATGGGTTACAACGGTGGCTATGTTGCCGGGCTGGTGACATTGTCGACAATGATGGGGGTGTTGAGTTTGTGGTTTGCACTTGGCGTGCTGGCGCATGGGTGAGCCAGTGCGGGGCAAACGGGTAGCTTGTTTGCATCTGTTTTTAGTATTTAACGCCAAAATTGGCACGTGGCCCCTACGTTTATTGGGCCAGCCGCTATGATTTTAAGAGTAACTATCACGAATGCAATTAAAATTGGCCACTTTGTCTAGATTTGCCAGGTTGCCTTGGCTGTTGGCCTCAGGGCTCATCGCCGCAACGGGGGCTGCAGGTGCAGCGCTTGATACGCGATTTACGCCTGCCAATGACGCCGAAGTCGTTGAGCGCTTACCCGGCCGCGCCAGCGACCCCGCCACACGGCGGGTGGACGCGATGCGCAAGCAACTGGCGGCCCGGCCTGACGACGCCAGCCTGCGTGTTGGCATTGCCCGACGCTACTTTGACATGGCCATGGCGCAAGGCGACCCACGCTACGTCGGTTACGCCACCGGCGCGCTGGCCCCACTGCTCAAAGCCGACCCTGCCGATCCAGCGACTGCCGCTGCTTACTACCAAGTGCGCGGCATGATCGAGCAATTTACCCATGCGTTTGACCCGGCACTGACCAGCCTGGCAAAAGCCAGCGCTTTGGCCCCTGCCTCGCCTGAGCCGCTGATGTGGCGCAGCGCCATCTACATGGTGCAGGCCAAATATGCCCTGGCTGCAGCAGAATGCGCCAAGCTAGCGCCGCTGGCCGAACCGCTGGTGGGTATCGGTTGTCAAGCCTATGCTGACAGCAGCGCTAACGGCGGCCTGGCTCCGGCATTTGACAAGCTGACTGCGGCCGTTAATGCCCACCGCAACAGCGCCCCCGAGCTTTTACTGTGGCAATACACCCGACTGGCAGAGATGGCCTGGCGCCTTGACCGCCTTGATGAGGCGGAGATCTATTACAAAAGCGCACTGAAGCTGGACATTACCGACCAGTTTTTATTGGGCAGCTACGCAGATTTTTTGCTTTTTAAAAACCGTCCTCGAGAAGTTCTAACCCTGCTGGCTGACTGGGAGCGGTCTGATATCTTGCTGCTGCGACTGGCGCTGGCGGCCAAACAAGGCAACGATGCGCGCGCTGCAGGTTTTGCGGCGCAGTTGCGTGCACGGTTTGTTGAAGCTGCCAAGCGCGGTGACCGTCTGCACGAGCAAGAAGCGGCACGTTTTGAACTGGACATTGAGCAAAACCCCGTGCTCGCGTTGGCGTTGGCAACGGCAAACTACAGCGTGCAAAAGGAGCCACGTGACGCCGAAATCTTGATGCGCGCCGCCCTGAGCCCGCTCAACGCAAGCAACATCAAGCAGGCCAAGCCTGCGCTGGCTTGGTGGCGTGAGACTGGCTACCAAGACCCGAGAATCGCGCTGCTGGCGACTCAACTGGTCAGCAAAGGGGCTGAGAAATGATGCGTGCCAAAAGCTGGCTGGGCGGCTTGGCAACAAGCTCAACATTAAGCGCAACATTCGGTTCGACGCTAAGCTGGGCATTGGCGCTGTTGCTGCTGGTAAGCTGCACCTCGGCGCTCGCGCACAAGCCAAGCGACAGCTACCTGACTCTGCAGGCCGCCGGCATTACCACAACCACCACAACCACTACAACGGCAGCCAGCGCAACCCCGACCGGTCAAGCCATCACCGCACGTTGGGACATCGCGCTGCGCGACCTTGACTACGTGCTGCAACTGGACCGCGACGGCAATGGCGAGCTGACGTGGGGCGAAACCCGCCAGCGCGAAGCCGACATTACCCAGCTGGCAACGGCTGCACTGCAAATCACAGCCGACGGCCAGGCCTGCCCGTGGTCAACCCGCGCGCCCATGCAGCTGGACAAACACAGCGACGGTACTTACGCTGTGCTGTCGCTTGCCGCCCAATGCCCCGTAGCTGCAAGCGCGCCCAAAAGCATCAGCGCCACCTACAGTTTGTTTTTTGACGTGGACCCGTCCCATCGCGGCTTGCTGCAGTGGCTAACCGCCGGTACAAATGGTGATGAAACAACGGCGCAAGCTTTGATCTTCAGCACTGAATTGGCCAGTCAGGCGCTGTCGTTGGCACCGACAGGCTGGCAGCAAACGCTGCGCCAATACATTGTTGAAGGCACTTGGCATATCTGGATTGGCTACGACCACATTTTGTTTTTGTTGTCGTTGCTGCTGCCTGCGGTGCTGGTACGCCGCGCCAACGCCTGGGAGCCCGCGCCAACCTTGCGTGGCGCCATGACGGAAACACTCAAAGTTGTCACGGCGTTCACGCTGGCGCACTCCATCACGCTCAGTCTGGCGGCGCTACAGGTGATCAGTTTGCCGTCGCGTCTGGTGGAATCGGTCATTGCGGCGTCGGTTGTGCTGGCAGCGCTGAATAATTTGCGCGGCACAGTCGACAAGCGCAGGTGGCTGATGGCCTTCGCATTTGGGTTGATTCATGGCTTTGGGTTTGCGTCGGTACTGGCTGATTTAGGCTTGCCGCAGGGTGCGCTGGTGCTGGCGCTGGTCGGTTTCAACGTGGGTGTCGAGTTGGGGCAACTGGCAATTGTTGCCGTATTTTTACCGCTGGCTTTCTGGCTACGGGCCACCCGCTTTTACAGGGTCGGCGTGCTGATTGGCGGTTCCGCCCTGGTAGCACTGCTAGCGTTGTGGTGGTTTTTACAACGGGCGTTCGAGCTGTAAATATGCCACTAGCCCAAGCGTTATCTAAGCGCGGCGCTCCTTTTTTTGACATTTACCTACTTAAACACACCCTTTGAAATACCTCAGCGCCTACCCCGCAGACCTGCAAGCGCAAGTCCAGCAAATGCAATCGCAAGGCAAGCTGGGCGACTGGCTGCTGAAAAAATACCCAAGCGTTCACAGCGTGCGCACCGACAAGGCGCTGTACGACTACGTGATGGCACTTAAAAACGAATTTTTGCGCAGCTCGGAGCCCCTGTCGAAGGTTGCCTTTGACAATCGGCTACAAGTCATTGCCCATGCGCTGGGTACGCATACCCAAATCAGCCGGGTGCAGGGCAACAAGCTCAAAGCCAAACGCGAGATTCGCGTGTCGTCGTTGTTCAAAGAGGTGCCGGACGAGTTTTTGCGCATGATCACCGTGCATGAGCTGGCCCACATCAAGGAAAAAGACCACGATAAAGACTTCTACAAACTGTGCACTTACATGGAGCCGCAATACCACCAGTACGAATTTGACCTGCGGGTGTACCTGACCCACATGGATGCCAGCGGCAAGCTGACTTGGCCCGGTATGCGGGGCGAGACAACAGCCCCGCGATAATTGCTTCAGCTCAATTTTTTAAAGTGTCCGTCATGCGCCCCACCCATAAGCCACAATACCCCAACTTCTCGTCAGGCCCCTGCGCTAAACGGCCCGGCTATGACGTGAGCAAGCTCAAGCTCGAGACGCTGGGGCGCTCCCACCGTTCAGCCGTGGGTAAAAAAGCGTTGGGGTTGGCGTGCTCAGAAACTGCACGGATTTTGGGGCTGCCGGATGGCTACCGGGTGGCGGTAGTGCCGGGCTCAGACACCGGCGCGATTGAAATGGCAATGTGGTCTCTGCTGGGACCGCGCGGGGTCGATGTGCTGGAGTGGGAAACCTTCAGCGCCACCTGGACGCAAGACATTGTTGACCAGCTTAAATTGCCCAACACGCGCGTTCTCAAGGCAAATTACGGCGACTTACCTGACTTGGGACGGGTTAATTTTGACAACGACGTGGTGTTTGTTTGGAACGGCACGACATCAGGCGTGAAGGTACCGCACGGCAATTGGATTCCAGATGACCGTGCCGGACTGACCGTGTGCGATGCCACATCGGCCATTTTTGCGATGGACATGCCATGGCACAAACTCGACGTGATCACTTATTCCTGGCAAAAAGTGCTGGGTGGCGAAGGCGGCCACGGCATGTTGATTTTGAGTCCGCGTGCCGTTGAGCGGCTTGAGACCCACACCCCGACGTGGCCGATGCCCAAGGTGTTTCGCATGACGGCAAACGGCAAGCTAAACGAAGGCCTGTTCAAGGGCGACACGATCAACACACCATCGATGTTGTGCGTGGCCGATTACCTTGATGCGCTGCACTGGGCGGACAGCCTGGGCGGCCTGCCCGGCCTGATTGCCAAAAGCAAAGCCAATCTGGCAGTGCTCGAAGATTTTGTGGCGCGCAACGACTGGATATCATTTTTAGCCAACGACCCCACCACGGTGTCCAACACCAGCGTTTGCATGACACTCAAAGCCAGCGATGCGCAGGTCAAAAATATGGTGGCACGCCTGGACGCCGAGGGTGTGGCTTTTGACATTGGCGCCTACAAAGACGCGCCCGCTGGCCTGCGGATCTGGTGCGGTGCGACAGTAGAGGCCGCCGATTTACAAGCCCTGATGCCGTGGCTGACGTGGGCATATGGCGAGGAAACGGGTAGCTAGGCTCTCGATTTCCTACCCAAAACTACCCGTGGTCCTTATTTTTCAAGCGGTAAATGCTATTGAATGTGTAGCAAATTAACAGCTAAAGCGACCGGTGGTTTCAACTCTAAGTGCAACACTGGGGTTACTGAATAGTAGAGGGAGCTTCATGATACTTCAGCAGCATTTCTCGGTAGACCTCAAGAGGCGAGTAAGCATTTAGAGTCTTGCGAGGCCGATTGTTGATTTCATCAGCAATGGCATCAAGCTGCTCTTGTGTATAGCCCGACAGGTCTGTGCCTTTGGGCAGATACTGGCGCACCAGGCCGTTGGTATTTTCAACAGAGCCCTTTTGCCAAGGGCTGTGTGGGTCGCAGAAATACACCAAGATGTTCAGGTTGGCCGCAAGCTCTTTATGGCGGGCCATCTCGCTGCCTTGGTCATACGTCAATGTTTGGCGCATTGGCTGAGCAATCGAGCGCAGTTTGTCGGTAAAGGCCTGCAGCACTGTGGCAGCGCTGGCTGGCTTAGGCCCTGGAAGATGAACCATGAGCAGCAGGCGGCTGGTGCGTTCGACCAGCGTGCCTACAGCGCTGGCATTGGCCTTGCCTTTAACCAGATCAGCTTCCCAGTGGCCTGGAAACACCCTGTCACTGATCTCTGGCGGGCGAACGTGGATGCTGACCATGTCCACAAGCTTGCCGCGCCTTTCCTGGCCTCTGCTGCGCGGCATACGCTTGGCCTGGGCGCGGCGCATCGCCGAGATCAGCTCTTTACGCAACTCGCCCCTTGGCATGGCGTAGATGGCGTTGTAGATAGTTTCGTGGGACACGCGCTGGGTAGAGTCGAAAGGATGCTGGCGGCGTAGGTAAATGGCAATTTGTTCGGGCGACCATTTGCGCTTCAGGAAATCACAGACCTGGGCAAACAAGCAACTGGTGAGCATCAGTTTAGGCGCTGGACGGCAGAACACGCGCCGCCGGTTGCGCCGCTTTTGTGCGTAATAGCAGCTGTACTTGCCAGATGGGCCGTTGCGAAGCATCTCGCGGCTAATGGTTGACGGTGCGCGTTTGAGTATTCGGGCCATGGCCCGAATACTCAATCCTTGAGCTTGAAAGCTTGCGATGGCGATCCGCTCTTCATATTGAAGTTGCTGGTAATGCTGAGATTGAGGCATCTTGACACCTTAATTGATTTAAGGTGTTGCACTTCAGGTTTGAACTCGCC
>JANPIK010000006.1:0-6498 GCA_031424935.1 Polaromonas sp. | reverse complement strand
ATCACCACCGACTGCTGGAGCCCATCGGTTACATTCCGCCTGCCGAAGCTGAGGAAAATTACTATCGGCAATTAGCCAGTCAGACCGCCACATCGGCCTGACTTAACCCAACGGGCCTCCACGGAACCCGGGGCGATTCAGGCTGCGAAACCGTACCAGACTGTCATCTGGCAAACTGTCGATCACAGTGTCTGTACCCAGAATCTGGTCAGGGCCTGACAAGTCAGACAATCGGGAGGCCACGTTGACCGTGTCACCAAAATAGTCGCCTGCCTGCTCTATCACCTCGCCTCTAGCCAGACCCACCTGCAAACGCATTTTGAGTTTTTCGGGCCAGGTCCTGATGCGTTCGGTATGTTGGCGTTGCATGTCGATGACGGCCTCGACGGCATCGGAATTAAGGGTAAAAACCATCAGCACCCCATCGCCCAGATTTTTCACCACCAGCCCGCCGCGCGCCACGCATACCCTGCCTAGCCAGTCGGTCAATCGGGTGATAGCTTGCGTAGCTTTGGCATTGCCCAAGGCCTCAAATACCCCGGTGCTTCCGGTTAAATCGGCAAAGACGACGGTGACTTCTGCCATGGGTTCAGACGGGTGAGCAAAGATTAAACTGTAACGGGTTTTAGCTGGATTGACGTAAATTCGAGAAACTCTTCAAACCCGTAAATACCGTTTTCGAGGCTATTACCCGATTGCTTGTAGCCACCAAACGGTGCGTTGGCGTCAAACGGCCCGCCGTTAATGTCTACCTTTCCGGTCCGCGCGCGGCGCGCCAATCTTAAGGCTTCGTCGTAGGAGGTCGCCCAGACTGCGCCGCCAAAATCATCCATGGTGCTGTTCGCTATCTGCACTTCATCTTCTTCGTCGTTATAGGGAATCACCACAAGAACGGGTCCAAAAATTTCTTCCTGGGCTTTGGCGCTGTTCAAAAGTACGCTGGCAGATTTGCTGCCAAGCTCCAGCGCAACGCATTTGACCGATTGACTGGCCAGCTCACTCACCCTTCTGCCGGCTCGGGTTGAACCGGTAAAACTCACCCTGTCGACTTCGGGGTGTGTGGCGATAGGCTCCCCCACCACCGGGCCCAAGCCATTGACGAGCTTGAAAACACCAGGCGGCAGGCCGGCATCGTGAATGATCTCAGCCAAGATCATGGCGTTGACTGGCGCGATTTCGCTGGGTTTGAGCACCACGGTGCGGCCAGCCACCTTCGGTGGGGCGATTTTTAAAGGAATCTGGCTGAGGGGAAAGTTCCAAGGGGTAATGCAGACCACCACGCTAATCGGCTCACGCACCACAAGCGGCGACCCCATCCGTCCCGCTATTTTTTTCTCCCACTCAAATGCTGCACGCGCTGCTGACACGGCTGATTCGGCTTCGATGGCAGTGCCGGCCGGTACGGTAGCCATGATTTCATCAGTGCTCGAATCATGCACTGACAAGGCATCAAGCGAGCTTGCTTTGACCCATTGGCCGTTGATGTACTGAGTCGAATATGCGGTTGTTATTGTTTTGGTGGCGTGCGATGTTGTCATGTTTGAAATACTTTCAACGTCAAGATGTCATGAAGTTCACGTATTGTTGGCATTTGGTTCGCTTTAAGTTGGCACAGAGTTGACATTTAGTTACCAAAGGCTTCACTTTTATCGCGCATCAAGCCCTTCATGTCACGCTTACCCGCTTGCCAAGTAATCACTGCAGTCTTAATCTAGCAGAAATAATAGTTTTATTTCATATTCAAATTTAAAGATTCATGCGTTCTTTGTTGCCTTCGCTAAAAATGCCGACTTTCGCACCTCAGCTGAGAAGCAGCTTGATGGCGTTGCTTGGCCGAAGCGAGCGCACGGCCCAAACTGTCAGCGCCAGCATCGAAGCTGTTCGTGAACTTATGCTGCAAGAGTTAGGCGAATATGGAGAGAGAAAATTCCCTGCCGTTGCGCGCCGTGTGCGGTATGCGCCGGACGTGCAAGGCCTGTGGTACGCCCGCAGTGACGTGATGGCAATTTTGGCCAAACAGTATGGTGAGACGATTGCGCGTGAAAAAATAGCCGTCATCAGTGGTCGCTTTAACGGCCTGCTGCCCAAAGGTCTGACCAGCAAAACAGCTTACCGGTCACGTTAGACCTGACGCCAAACACCACGGTAGGCAACACGCTAAGCCCTATGCGCAACGCAGCTCGGCCTACTGTATGGCCTCGTACAAAGCCAGAGCGTTTAATGCTGGTCGGCCCAGACAATCAGCGCCTCACCGCCCTCCACCGCCAATGTCACTTTGGCGCCCACAGGCAGCAAAACCTTGGTGGGGACATGACCAAACGGCAATCCCATCAAAACCGGTGCTTTGATCTGGCTCTGCAGCCGCGCGGCGACTGCCGCCAGGCCAAAGCCGCTGTCGTAACCCGGTACCAATTTAAACTGGGTAAATTGGCCAAAAATAATGGCTTTCTGATGGGCCAGAATCCCAGCTTGCAGCAAGTGCGTGAGGATTCGCTCCACCCGGTAGGGGTGCTCGCCCACATCTTCAATGAACAGAATTCCGCCCTTAATGATGGGCAAATAGGGCGTCCCCACCATAGACGCAATCACTGCCAGATTACCCCCCCAGAGAGTCGCATTTTTTACGATAAACTGCTCCACCGCCCCTGTTTTACTTAGGCTAGCAGCTCCTAAATTAATAGTATCTCGTGATTTGCTTTTCGGTAACTTCCAGCCCGCCCCCTCACCTTGTCCAAAGATCAAGTCGTCAAAACATGCTTCCATGATGTCGTCAGGCGTGGCAACTGTTCCGAAGTCCTCTCCCAGTGCCGGTCCGGCCCAAGTCACTGCCCCGGTTTTGGCAAGCACAGCCATTTGCAGTGCCGTAAAGTCGCTTTGGCCGACAAAACGGCACCCTTTTTCAATCGCTTTGGCCAGCGTTTTGTACGGTATGCCGGGCAACATGCGGGTCAAACCATAGCCGCCACGAGAGATAAGTGCAACATCTGCGCCGCTGGCGGCAGCCCGGCGGAGTGCCGCAAGTCGCGTTTCGTCGTCTCCGGCAAATCGCTGGAATTTAGCCAGCGCAGCCGCATCAACTTCAACATCGTGGCCTAGGGCCTTCAAGCGCTTTACGCCGCGCCGAAAGCTGGCCTTGTCGCGTACTGCGCTGGACGGAGAATAAATATAAATGTGTTTTTTCACGCCCCGAAGTATCGCACTGCACTGTCGCATTTCACTTGTTTCTTCGCCTTCTACTTGCCAAGGCCCGTGTCTCCAGCTGCTAGTCTTGCCTTCAATGCCGGTAATGCAGCCAGCATCGCCGCGCGTCCGGCATCAATAGCTCGTTGGCGTGACGTGAAATCTGCACTTTTCAGGCCCACCAGTGACGGCCGCACCACCACGTCGGCCGATGCCAGTTCATGCTGATTGATGCTTTTGCCCATGATGGCGAAGGTTTGCAATAAGATTTGCAGCGTACCGTCTGCGGTATTGCCCTCGGGCGGGCTTGATATGTCAACGGCGACAACCACGTCAGCGCCCATCTGCCGGGCAAAGCGCACGGGTACAGGCGACACCAACCCGCCATCGACGTATTCGCGCCCGTTAATCTTGACCGGTACAAAAACCGCTGGCACTGCGCTGGATGCGCGAACGGCTGTTCCGGTGTCACCTTTTTGAAACAGCACGGCGTTGCCGTTGCCCAAATCAGTCGCCACGACACCGAGCGGTATGACCATGTTTTCTATCAATCGACTGGTCACCAGCTCGTTGACATATCTGGACAACGCATCGCCTCTGAACAAACCGCGCCCAACGATGGGCAGCATCCAGTCCGTGATGGCAACCTCCTCCATGTTCAACGCGGTTTGCTGTAGCTGGGCGCTGGTTTTGCCGCTGGCATAAAGTGCGGCGACCAGACTACCCGCCGATGTGCCGACCACGAAATGGGGGCGAAAGCCTGCTTCTTCGAGCACCGCTATCACCCCCACATGTGCAAAACCGCGCGCCGCACCGCCACCCAAAGCCAAACCAATTTTTAAATTTTTTTGAACGCTAACAGGCGCGCTGACCGTCTGAGGTACAACCTTTGTGGCGCAACCGCTGAAAAAAATCGACCCAGCGAAAGAAAAACAAATGAGAATTATTCGTGTTTGTATTAAGATCGAATGATTACCAATTTCGAAAGTTAATCGTTTTATGTTCAAAAAGACTCCTTTTATTGCGGCCTTTGCGCTGGCCACCTCTTTAAGTTTAAGCATTGTCGGTGTCGCAAGTGCACAGGAACAGGTGTTAAATCTATATTCGGCTCGGCACTACCAAACCGACGAAGCGCTGTACACCAACTTCACAAAGGCAACGGGCATCAAAATCAACCGTGTTGATTCGGACGACGCGGGCATTTTGGCCAGACTCAAGGCTGAGGGGGCAGCCTCGCCAGCCGATGTGATTTTGCTGGTGGATGCAGCGAGGCTGGTCAAGGGCGATACCGATGGCCTGTTTTTACCCATCAAGTCACCCGCGCTTGAAGCTGCGATTACCGCACCTCTGCGCGCCAAAGCGACGCCGGATGGCACGACTTGGTTTGGCTTTTCAACCCGCGCCCGTGTTGTCGTGTACGACAGGACCAGAGTAAAGAAAGCCGATGTCGATACCTACGAAGAGTTGGCTGAGGCCAAAAACAAGGGGCTGCTTTGCACGCGCTCTGGCTCGCACCCCTATAACTTGTCACTGTTTGGCGCTGTCACTGAGCACATGGGCGAAGCCAAGGCCGAGGCTTGGCTTAAAGGTCTGGTTGCCAACATGGCGCGCGCGCCCCAAGGCGGCGACAGTGACCAGATCAAAGCAGTAGCCAGCGGCGAATGTGGAATCGCTCTGTCCAACACCTACTACATTGCACGCTTGATGCGCTCTTCAGCGCCAGCAGACAAAGCGGTCATGGACAAGGTAGACATCGTTTTCCCGAACCAGGCTACCTGGGGTACGCACGTCAATATTGCAGGCGCAGCCGTGGCTAGAAATGCAAAAAACAGCGCCAACGCCGTTAAGTTCATGGAATATCTTGCCAGTCCAGCCGCACAAGACTACTTTGCCAATGGCAACAACGAATTTCCGGCCGTCAAGGGAGTGAAGGTGGCAAACCCGGCCATCAAGGCCATGGGAGGCGACAACTTCAAGGCCGAAACGGTACCGCTGGGCGTCGTTGCAAAGAACATGACCAAGGTTCAGCAGATGCTGGACCGCGTCGGCTACAAGTAACCCCCACAGCATTTGCTCAGAGGCCCGCCAACGCGGGCCTTTTGCATTTGGCGTCAGTACACCTGAGGCACGTGAATCTCACCCGGCACCTGATGGCGCCGGTAGCCTTCGTGCCGCACCCGCTCAGGCAATGTGATGGTGGGGCGCTCGACCTCGCCATACGGCATCTGTTGCAGCAGGTGGTGGATGCAGTTCAGCCGCGCCTTTTTCTTGTCGTCGGCCTGCACCACCCACCAGGGTGATTCGGGGATGTGGGTTCGCTCCAGCATCACTTCTTTGGCCTGGGTGTATAGCTCCCAGCGACGGCGGCTCTCCAGGTCCATGGGGCTGAGCTTCCACTGCTTGAGCGGATCGTGGATGCGACCCAGGAATCGCAGGTGTTGCTGTTCATCGGAGATGGAAAACCAGTACTTGATCACCTGGATGCCCGAGCGGGCCAGCATCTTCTCGAACTCGGGCACCGAGCGGAAGAACTCCTCGTACTGCTCGTCACTGCAAAAGCCCATGACCCGTTCCACGCCGGCCCGGTTGTACCAGCTGCGGTCAAACAGCACCATCTCACCCGCGGCCGGCAAGTGCGCCGCGTAACGTTGGAAATACCACTGCGTGCGCTCGCGGTCGTTGGGCGCGGGGAGCGCAGCCACGCGGCACACACGCGGGTTCAGGCGCTGGGTGATGCGTTTGATCACGCCGCCTTTGCCCGCTGCGTCGCGGCCTTCAAAGATGATGACCACCTTGTGCCCGGTGGCCACCACCCAGTCCTGCAGCTTCACCAGCTCGGCCTGCAGGCGGAACAGCTCCCGAAAGTACGTTTGCCGTTCGGCCTTGTGCTGCTTCAAGGCTTCCGCGTCTTGTGACTCGTCGACGCGGTCCTCGATCTCCATTTCCAGTTCTTCGTCGTAGCCGTCCATCAAATCGGTGTGGATGCGGCGCAGCAACTCGTCCTGACTGTCGAACATGGGGGACTCCATCAAAGGAAATCTGTTGAGCCTAAGCCGGACCGGTGACAACCTCGTGACGTGTACCTGCCGCATAATCCAGCCCTGATTGACGTTTACGTCAACGTCAAAGCCCCCTTCCACGACACAGGAGCACACCATGGACATTCAAGGCAAGGTATTCATCGTCACCGGCGGCGCATCGGGTCTGGGCGAAGGCACGGCGCGCATGCTCGCGGCCCACGGCGGCAAGGTTGTGATCGCCGACATGCAGGTGGAAAAAGGCGAGGCGGTGGCCAAAGACATTGGCGGCGCGTTCGTG
>JANPIK010000005.1:0-16247 GCA_031424935.1 Polaromonas sp. | reverse complement strand
GAGACCACGCTAGCGCACTGAAAAAGCCGGTATTTGAAATCGCCGGAATCTTAAATCGTCTTGAAACCAGCACCAGGGCTAGGTTTGCTCAACTTCTGGATGAAATTTACCGGACAGTAGTGTTTTTATGTGTCAAATCGGCCTCTAGCCCAATAATTACGGGCGCAAGCAGCTATTAATTGAATAGCGTATTGGTCTTTATCGTTTGACGCGCAGCAGCTCAACGCCTGGCAAGCCAGTCATGGCTTTGTCAAAGGTTACTGTGGACTCGCAGCCCAGTGCAGCGTTTTGGGCGGCTATCAGGCAGTCAGAAAAATCAGCCGTGCTTGACTGAAAAAGCTTGGAGGCTTGGGTCACAACCTGGCGGTTTTCAAAGCAAAAGGTGCTGGCTGACAGCAGTTGCTCCATCAGGTCTTGCAGCTCGCTGCGTTCAAAGCCGTACAACCTGCGCAGCGTCCAGAGTGTTTCAATCAGCACCACGTTGTTCAGCAGCACGGACTCGGGCGTTGCGTCAAGCGCGGCCAAACGGTTGCGCACCAGCTCGGCTTGCGCCGCATCGTCGTCTGTCAGCAGGCGCAGCAGCGCTTGGGTGTCCAGCCCAATCACGTCTTGCGGTTTGCTTTGATTTTCGCTGAGGCATTCAGCTCGGCGGCCGCCTCTTGAACCGCATCGGCCATCGCCTCAACGGGCACAGCAGCCCGCCCAGGCCTGCGCAAGATGCCCGCCAAGCCAAGAGCAGTATTGGTGACAGGCCGCGCCATCAACCAGCCTTGCTCGTTCACGCTGAAGTCGAGGCGGCTGCCTTGGCCAAGGTTCAATTGCTGCCGGATGGCTTTGGGCAGGGTGAGCTGCCCTTTGCTGGTGACTGATGCAAGCATGACGCGCCTCGTTTCAGTTGATATTTTGAAATTTTAAATGAAATTCACTTCATTCTGATTTTAGTAAGGAATTACATGAGTGTTGGCAGTCTTGAAGTTGCAGAAGGTCAACCCCCCAATGACGATGCGAGGATCATTGGACAAAACAAATATATTTAGCACAATCATGCTAATATTCAGTACATGTCATCCGCTCAAGCTCTCTTCACACAACCCCAGTCCAAAGTTTTGGAATGGGTATTCGGCCAGCCTGAGCGCTGGTATCACATCCAAGAATTGATCCGTTTAACGTCGCTGGCCAGTGCATCGGTGCAGCGGGAAGTCAAGCGGCTGCATGTGGCGGGCTTGGTGGTGGAAGAGCGCATTGGTAACTTGCGCCGGGTGAAAGCTAACCCGGCTAGCCCGGTGTTTACAGACTTGGCGAACCTGGTGCGCAAGACGATGGGCGTCATCCCCGCCATCACAGATGCTTTGCAACCGCTGGCCATCAGCTTGCAATTGGCCTTGGTCTTTGGTTCAGTGGCCAAGGGCACTGAGCATGCGGCAAGCGATGTGGATGTGCTGCTGGTCTCAAGCAGTGTGCAGCTGGGCGACGCACTGGCGCTGCTGTTGCCGCTTGAGGAGCAGCTGGGGCGGCGCATTGAGGTCAAGCTGTACACGCCTGACGAGTTCAGTGCTAGATGCGCGGAGGCTGGGTCGGTGGTGCAGCGCATTTTGGCCGGGCCGGTTGAGTTGATGTATGGGAGCCTTGAATGAGCAATACGGCGCTTGAGCCGTTTGGTTGCGCCTGCTGATTCAGCCCGATGAAGTGGGTTTTAACTGGAAAGAGCGATTTCCAGGTGCTAAATTGACCTCTAGACCAATAAATACGAGCGCAAGTAGCTACTAATTAAATAGCAAACTTCAGCGATCCTGCTTCTCGTCTTTACCCTGCTTGTCATCGCTGCTGTCCTTCAACTCCCCCTTCAACTCACCGTTCTTGCGGCCTGAAAACATCGTCCACCAGACAATAAATACGAAGATCAGCAACGCACCTAACGCTTCAAGCAACAATAAGGTCATGACGACATTCCAGACACGGTTTCAAAAGCTGTTTCAGACAGCTGCGATTATCGCCAGCGGTATTGCCCTTGCAGCCTGCACGGTAGCCCCGCGCCTGGGCGCACCGCCAACCGCGCCAACGCAAACCGAGCCGCCAATCGGCATGCCCCGCCCAGACGACAACAGCGTGTTGCCGCCGGTCATCACGCAAGCCAAAAGCCGCTGGGTGCCGGTGCGTTGGGCTGAGCTGCCGGGGTTTGAGGATGACAAGCTGTTTGAAGCCTGGAACGCCTGGCTAAAAAGCTGTGAGCGGCCGGGCCCCACCTTTGGGGCGCTGTGTGCAGATGCACGGCGCTTAAGCATTGCTACCGAGGCTGAGCAACGCGCATGGATGGTGGCGCGCCTGCAGCCGTACCGGGTGGAGTCCACCCTGGGCAGCGCCGACGGCGTGCTGACGAGTTATTTTGAGCCGCTGCTTAAAGCCAATCGGCTACCGGGCAACGGGTTTGACGTGCCGCTGTACAAGGTGCCTGCAGGCTTGGGGAGCCGCAAGCCGTGGTACAGCCGCCAGGAGATGGACACGCTGCCCGAAGCGCAAGCTGCACTCAAAGGCCGCGAAATTGCTTATCTGGCCGACCCGATTGACGTGCTGCTGCTGCACATACAGGGCTCGGGCCGCTTGAGCATGACTGAGCCCAATGGCAGCCAGCGCATCATTCGCGTGGCATTTGCGGGCACCAACGACCAGCCGTACCGCAGCGTGAACCAGTGGCTCTTAACACAGGGCGTGACCAAAATCAACCCTTGGCCAGACGCCACCAAGCAGTGGGCTGCGCAAAACCCGCAGCGCGTGCAGCAACTGCTGTGGAGCAACCCGCGTTATGTGTTTTTCAGGGAAGAAGCGCTCAGTGATCTTGACGCTGCCTTTGGGCCCAAAGGCGCGCAGGGCGTGCCGCTGACGCCAGGTCGATCAATCGCCGTTGACCCGGGCAGCATCCCGTACGGCACACCGGTATGGCTGGCCTCACGCGGGGTGGCGGGCAACCTGCAAAGATTAGTGTTTGCGCAAGACACGGGCAGCGCCATTGTGGGTGCGGTACGGGCAGATTACTTTGCCGGCACTGGGCAAGAGGCGGGTGAATATGCGGCCAAATTCAACCAGCCGCTCAGGCTATGGGTGCTGTGGCCAAAGTAAACGTTGGCTACTACTATAATCATAGCTATCAACACAGCAAACACGCGGGCCAGAGGCCAATATGATGTTTGAAACCTTCAAAATTACGGAAACACCATGAAAATCGATAAAAACACCGCCGTTACCTTGCAGTTCAAAGTCACCGACATGCAGGGCAAGCTGGTGGAAGACGGTAAAGAGCCCAGCGTGTACCTGCACGGGGGCTACGGCAATACGCTGCCGAAAATTGAAGAAGCACTGCAGGGCCAAACCGCTGGCTACCAAGTCACGCTAGAGCTACAACCTGAAGACGCCTTTGGCTTGCGTGACGAGAGCCTGCTGCGCAGCTTGCCCAAAAAGCAGTTTCCGCCGGGGGTAAAGGTGGGCGGGCAGCTGGAAGGCCGCGGCGATGACGGCCAGATGATGGTGCTGAACGTCATGAAAATCAAGGGTGACACCGTTCTGCTGGACGGCAACCACCCGCTGGCTGGCAAGGCGCTGCGCTTTCAGGTCAAGGTGATCAGTGTGCGCCAGGCCAGCGAAGAAGAAATTGCGCACCAGCATGTGCACGGTGAGCACGGGCACCACCACTGAACTGGCGCTTAAATCTCTGCGAACAACTGCGCCGCGGTGACCTGTAGCGCCACACTGGTCAGAGTGACCGTGTCATTGGCTGCAAAAGGGTGGAGTACCCACAGACCGTCGGCTCCCAGTAGGTAGCAATCCACCGCGCGGGTGTCCAGGTCAATCAACACGTATTCCTGCAAACTGGGCAGTTTGCGGTAATGGCTGAACTTCAAGCCCCGGTCATAAGCGGCGGTGCTGGGGGACAGCACTTCAATGATGAGTTTGGGCTCGCTTTTGGCCATGGGGCTGGCCAAGTCGGCTGCACTGCATGTGACCATGATGTCGGGGTAAAAGTAGTTGCCAAGCGCAGCCACATGCAAGCGCATGTCGGTGATAAAGGTGCGGCAAGGTGTGCCGGTTAAGTGTTGGCGCAGTGCGATATAGACGTTACCCACCACAGAAACATGCCGGTCTTCAGCGCCTGCCATGGCGTAGGTTTCACCCCCTACAAATTCGTGGCGTTCGGTTTGATCAGCTTCCCATGCCAGGTAATCGGCAGCGGTCATGACAGGTTTGTGAGCGGGTTGTCCCATGGCAGTAATCTTTCAATCGATTTGGCCTGATTATCCTGATTATTCTGACAATGGACAAAGCACGCAAAGGCAAGCTAATTGCTATAAATTACATAGCTGTCTGCACAATGATTCCTTGGGCCAGGAGCCGTTTTCGCATCGAAATGATGTCTGCGTCCTTGCTCAGCAGCAAGGCGCGGTGCGCTACGGCCAGATCGATAAATTTTTGATCGTCGGCGTCGCTGCAGCTTACGCTGGCTTTGGGGGCGACACCGACGATGCGAGCATACAGGTCAAATTTCGTCAGTACGTCATCAGCAGTCAATGGGTAGAACGCCAATCGGGCTGCGATTTTTGGGTAGGCCAGAACACGCTCAAGTTCGTCGCGCATGGGCTGGGTGGCCAGCCAATCTCGTTTGTTTTGTGCCAGTGCCTGCCGTATGGGTTCTGCAGTGGGGTCGTTGAAGACGAAGGCATCTAGGACGATGTTGGTGTCGAGGACGATGGCCTGCAAGGGGACGCTGCGGGAAACGGGGTCAGAGCACACGTCCGCTACGCTCCCGGTGATCCGACCCCATTTGCCGCAGCGGGAGAACCATTTTCTCCAGCGGGCATCGTGCCGGGCTTGCCCCGCGCTGACCCGGCCACCATGTCAAACCTGAACAGCCGGCATTCAATCGGGCCGTTCCACATTGGCACGCGGCGGGACTCTTTCAGGCGCATTTTGCTGGGCAGTTTAAGGTCGGGCGTCAGCACATGCGCGGTCCAGCCCGCGTAGTTTTTCTTCCAGTGGGTGGCGAGTTTGGGAAAGAAGTCGCTTGCCTGCTCGCCGCTGTCCGTTAACGCCTGCTCGCGGCTTGGGTTGGCGCTGCAGTCTCGGGTTTGTTCGCTCACGCTGGTGGTTTGTACCGGCAGGCCAAACTCGTCAATCACCTGGCCCTGGAACTGCGCCCGTTTTGGCGCACCAGCGGCACCTGCCACATCAATCCGCTCGCCATACGGCGGGTTGACCAGCAGGACCCCAGATGCAACTGGCGGCATGCGCTCCAGCGCGTCGCCGCCCCGGAACTGCACCGCGTTGGCCACGCCCGCCCGCTCGGCATTGCGCTCGGCGAAATCGACCATCCTGAAAGCGACGTCGCTGCCAAACACCTCGGCGGTGGGTTCGGTGATCATGGCCTCGGCCTGGTCTAGCAGGCCCTCCCACACATGGGCTTGAAACGGCAAATATTTTTGAAAAGCAAACTTGCGATTGATGCCGGGCGCGATGTTGCAGGCAATTTGGGCGGCTTCGATCGCAATCGTGCCAGAGCCGCAGCACGGGTCGTACAGCGCCACCCCTCTAGATGCCAGGCCATCTGCACCGCTCCAACCGCTGGCGGCAAGCATGGCGGCGGCCAGCGTTTCTTTCAGCGGCGCGTCACCCACGTCTTCGCGCCAGCCGCGTTTAAAAAGTGGTTCACCCGAAGTGTCGATGTACACCGTCACGGTATCGACCGTCAAATGAACATACACCCGAACGTCGGGCCAACGGGTGTCCACATCTGGGCGCACATCGTATTTGGCCCTGAAACGGTCGGCAATCGCGTCCTTGATTTTTAACGCGGCAAAGTTAAGACTGGTCAGTGGGCTGTGCTGGGCGGTCATCTCGACCTTGAAGGTTTGCTTTGGGGTAAACCAGATTTCCCACGCCACGTTGGCGGCAGCGTTGTACAAATCTTGCTCGCTGCGGTACTGGTTGTGGGCCAACTCGATCAATACGCGCTGCGCAAGACGGCTGTGCAGATTGAGCTGCATGGCATCGCGCCACGACCCGGCCAGCTGCACCCCGGCGCGCCAGGCTTTGGGCGCAGTGCCAGTGATGCGCTGCACCTCGGTCGCCAGCAGCGCCTCAACGCCAGCAGCGCAAGGTAGGAATAGTTGGAGTTGGTTCATAGTGACTTACGCAGGTTAGCTGGGGCAATGCGGAGGGCCTCGCGATATTTGGCCACCGTGCGGCGTGCGCATTCAATGCCTTGCTCCTTGAGCATGCTGGACAACTGGTTGTCGCTCAGGGGCTTTTTTAAATTCTCAACGGCAACAAATTGTTTGATCAGCGCCCGCACGGCGGTGCTTGATGCGTTACCGCCCGTCTCTGTACCCAATGCTGACCCAAAAAAATATTTGAGCTCGAAGGTGCCAAACGGCGTACTCATGTATTTAGCTGTGGTGACCCGCGAAATAGTGGACTCGTGCAGGCCCAGCTCGTCAGCAATCTCGCGCAGCACCAGCGGGCGCATGGCCAACTCGCCATGGGTAAAAAAGTTTTTTTGACGCTCGACGATGGCGGTACTGACGCGCAAGATGGTGTCAAACCGCTGCTGTATGTTTTTAATGAACCAGCGCGCTTCTTGCAGGCGCTGCTGCATGGCCTGGCCGCCTGCGCCGCCCGCAGCGCCTTTGTGCTGCTTCATGGCGTTGGCATAAATGTCATGAACTTTCAGGCGCGGCATGACGTCGCTGTTCAGCGTGACCTTCAAGCCCCGGCCCACTTTGGTCACCATCACGTCTGGCACCACCACATTGCGCTCAACGTTGACAAAACGCCTGCCAGGTTTGGGGTCAAGCCGGCCAATCACGCCAATCGCGCTTTTGATCACGCTTTCGCTAAAACCGCAAAGCTGCGCCAAGCGCTTGACATCGCGCTTGGCCAGCAGCTCCATGGGCTGGTGGCACATCGCCATGGCAGCGCGTACCGCTTCGCAGTCCTTGCAGTCAAGCAATTGCAGTGACAAGCATTCAGCCAAATTGCGTGCGCCTACGCCTGCGGGTTCCATGTGGTGAAGCAGCTTCAGCGCGATCGAGAAGTGCTGCTCCAGTTCTTCGGCCTGCGCCAGGTCGCCCTTTTCCTGGCTGATCAGGCTAGCAGCCAACGAGGCCAGCGTGTCCTCCAGGTAACCATCGTCGTTCAGCGATTCAATCAAAAAATAAAGTGCTGCGCGGTCTATGTCAGACAGCCGCAGGCTCAGTGACTGCTGGTGCAAGTGCGCCTGCAAGGTCACATGCTCGCCCGCTAAATCAGAGGCCTCGGCATCGCCGCCCTCGATGTTGTTTTTGCGTGCGCCTGCGTCGTTGCCCCACTCGCCATCGTCGGGCGCAGACTCGACCGTGCCGTCGCCCTCCCAACTGTCTTCAAGCTTCGGCTCGCTGGATTCTTCAGCGCTCTTTTCCAGCGAGCTTTCAGATGCAGTTTGAAGGTCTTTTACCGCCGTGGCCCCCGTATCCTGGACGCCTGTAGCTATGAATTCAGGTACGGCTTCGAACTCCTGAATTTCTTGGCTGACAGGCGTATCGGCCCGCTCCAGGCCGAATTCTTCACGCGGCGCGATCTCGTCATTGACTTCAAGAAACGGGTTTTCGTCCAGCATTTGCTCGACTTCCTGGCTCAGTTCAAGCGTGGACAACTGAAGCAGCCGAATCGACTGCTGCAGCTGTGGCGTGAGTGCCAAATGCTGCGAAAACCTTAACGAAAGGCCTTGCTTCATAAAAGAAAATACCCGCCTAATGGGTGCTCTCGCCGCGCACGCCCCTCTCGCCAACAGGGAGCGACAGCTGCGGCCTGGCAAAGCCAGTTCCGTGGTGTCTGCTTGAAGAGAGTCAGCAGCGTGGCAGGCCGAGAAAGCATCCTCACATCCTGAAGTGTTCGCCGAGGTAAACACGCCTCACGTCGGCGTTATTGACAATCTCTGTGGGTGTGCCTTTGGCCAGCACATGCCCGTCGCTGATGATGTAAGCGTGGTCACAGATGCCCAGCGTTTCGCGTACGTTGTGGTCGGTGATCAGCACCCCAATACCGCGCGACTTTAAAAAGCTGATGATGCGCTGGATCTCGATCACAGCAATCGGGTCAATGCCAGCAAACGGTTCGTCGAGCAAGATAAAACGCGGCTGGGTCGCCAACGCCCGCGCAATCTCAACCCGGCGGCGCTCACCGCCCGACAATGACAATGCAGACGAATCCCGCAGGTGGTCGACCCGCAAGTCTTTAAGAAGCGCATCAAGCCGCTCGGCGATCACGTTTTTGCGCAGCGGCTTGCCTGCAGCATCCAGTTGCAGTTCCAGCACCGCCCGTACGTTTTCTTCCACGTTAAGTTTGCGAAAAATCGACGCTTCTTGCGGCAGGTAGCTCAAGCCTAACCGTGCGCGGCGGTGTATCGGCATGTGCTCCACAGAATTGCCGTCAATGGTGATTTCGCCCGCATCAGCGCGTACCAAACCGACAATCATGTAAAACGAAGTGGTTTTGCCTGCGCCGTTTGGCCCCAGCAGACCAACCACCTCACCGCTTTGCACCGCCAGCGACACGTCTTGCACCACCTTTCGGCTGCCATAGGATTTTTGCAAACCCGTGGCAACCAGTCGGCTGACGGGTTCGCCGTGCGGCGCAATTGGTGCTGGCCCAAGCGGCTCGGCGGTCTGGCTATGTATCGCATCACCCATGGCTGCCACGCTTATTTTTTATCTGCACCGAGCGCGGGGCTGGAGCGTAATACTGCAGGTGGCTGCGGCGTCGTCGTTAGGGGTGCCCCTGCTGCCGACACGGCGACGCGAGGCGACAGCAATGCGCGGATCCGGCCGGTTGGGTTGGTGGCTGTACGGTTTTGCGCACCGCCATCGACCGTGAAGACATCGGTTTTATTGTCGTAATTGATGCTGGAGCCAGTGGTTTCATCGGCCAACACTGCGCCTGTGTACCGCCGAAGCACGGCACTGCGGGTGAACTTGACCACATCCTGGCGGCTGTCGTACTCAATGCGCTCGCCTTCACCTTCAATGAACTCATCGAGCCCGTCGCGCTTTTTGCGGTAATAGGCCAATTTGCCCGGCGCGGCAACCACCACCGCCTGCTGGTAGCCTTCGGGGTCTTGCTTGACGTCCACCCGCGCGCCCCGGATGATGGTGCTGCCCTTGGTGATCACGACATTGCCGGTAAAAACGCTGGTTTGCTTCAAATCGTCATAGCGCAAGGCATCAGCCTCGGCGTTCATGGGTTTGTCGCGATCAGCGTTTTCGGCCAGAACCGGTGCCCCGCTGAGCACCGCCAGACAACACACTAAAAATAAAGGGATTTTCATAAAGGCACGAATCTTGCTGCTTTGGTAAAAGCATTGTAGCCAGCCAAGACCACGGTTGCGCCTTTCACGCCCCTATTTTGCAGAGGTCTGTCAAACCCTGCGGGTTAAAAACCCCTTTGGCCAGCGATCTTTGGCAAGCGATTTTTAACCTGAGACATCACGCAGGAGGCCAGTTACTTGGCTTTGGGCGCAGCCGATTTTGCGCCTGACATGGCGGCGCGAGTCAAACCCAGCACATGGTCAGTGACCACTAAAGCACGCTCCATGGTTTGCGCCACTGAGCCCGACGTGTAGTATTTGCCTGCGATACCGAGCGCGGGAACGCCATCGACCTTGTAAGCATCTTGCAACAGCACAGCCTTGCGCGACTTGGTGGCCACAGCAAAAGCGTTGTAGGCCTCTGTGAACTTGGCTTTGTCAATGCCTTGCTTTTCTACCCAGTCGGCGATTTGCGGCAACGTGTTTAAAGTTTGCTTTTCAACATGAATGGCGTAAAACACCTTTTTATGCAGCTCATCGACCTTGTTCATGGCCTCCAACACAAAGTACAACCGCTGTTGGGGTTCAAAATCAGGCCTGAAAGCCACCGGCGCGCGGCGCAAAACCACGTCTTTTGGCATTTTTCGGGCCCACTCTTCCAGTTGCGGCTCAAAGCGGTTGCAGTGGGGGCAGCTGTACCAAAAAAACTCAACCACCTCAATCTTGCCAGCTGGCGCATCGGTCGGTGCGGGCTTGTCGAGCACGAGATAGTCGGTGCCCTCTTTGGGTGGTTGGCCCTGGGCATGGGCTGCGCTGAAAGGCAGTCCGGCCGCGGCGGCCACAGTAGCGGCAGTGATCGAGAACTCGCGTCGTTGCATGGTCTGGCTCCAAAATAATCTAAACAATTTGTCAGTCAATGGTTGAACTGAGCGACTGCAGGGTGAAAAAGTTCAGCGCTGGACCCGCACCAAGGCGGTTTCTATCGACTGGCTGTCGAGCTTTTCTTTGGTTTTGTCTGCTTCGTCTTTTTTGTCAAACGGCCCCAAACGTACCCGAAACACGGTTCGGCCTGATTGTTCGCGCTCGGTGATCTTGGCCTGAAAACCAATCAAGGACAGCTTGGCGCGCTGTTGTTCGGCGTCTTCAGGCGTCCGAAAAGCGCCCACTTGAATAAAGTAGCTGAACGGGTCAGCGCCGCTTGTGGCTAACGCAGCATCGGCTTTGGTGTCCGATTTAGATTCGGATTTAGATTCAGCTTTTGCGGCTGCCTTGATTTCCGACTTCGCCTCCGACTTAGATTCAGATTTCGCTTCTGATTTGGCCTTGGCCAAGTCACCCAAAGGGTCCGCCGAAACTTTGGGTTTACTGGCAGCTGCTGTGGGGGCGTCCGCCGCTGGCGGTACAGCCGGCCCTGTGCCCAGCGACCCCGACGCTGCTGGCGCTGGTTTGGCCGGGTTTTTGCCCGCCAGCGGCGAGTTGGGGTCCCAATCTTTGTTCTTTTTGGTCTCCGCCGCATCGGTATCTGCGCTGCGGGGCTGGTTTTTATTCAAAAAAGGCACGGGTACTTTGGTCACGTATACCGCCACTGCCAGCGCCGCGCCCAAGCCGACCAGAGCACCAATGATCAATCCCAGCAGGGTGTTACCGCGCTGCTGTTTTATCTTGAGTCGTTTTATCCCAAGCCGTTTTATGTTCATCATCATCACGCCGTTTCGTTACATCTTGCGCGGGGCACTGACACCCAACACCGTCAGGCCATTGTGCAATACCTGAGCGGTAGCGGCCACCAGGGCCAGGCGCGCCAGCTTGGTCGCCTCATCATCGACCAAAATACGCTCGGCATCGTAGTAACTGTGATAGCACGCCGCCAGCTCACGCAAGTAAAAAGCCACATCGTGCGGCGCAAAACCGTTGGCAGCATGGCTAAGCATGTCGGGGTATTTGGCCAGCAAAAGCATCAGGGCTTGGGCTTGCTGGCTGTCCAGCGGGGACAAATCCACCGACTTGAGTAAAGCGACATCGCCGCCCCAAGCTGCCAGTACCGAGCAAATACGTGCATGCGCATACTGCACGTAGTACACCGGGTTTTCGTTATTTTTGGCCAGCGCCAAGTCAATATCAAAGATGTATTCAGTGTCTGGCTTGCGGCTGAGCAAGAAAAACCGCACGGCGTCAGCACTCGTCCACTCAATCAGATCGCGCAGCGTCACATAGCTGCCTGCACGCTTTGAAATTTTGACCTCTTCACCATGCCGCATCACCCGCACCATGGTGTGGAGCACATAGTCCGGGTAGCCCTGGGGTACGCCTGCATTGGCGGCCTGCAAGCCCGCCCTCACCCGGGCAATCGTGCCGTGGTGGTCCATACCCTGAATGTTGATGGCCCGACTGAAGCCGCGCTCCCACTTGGCCAGGTGGTAAGCCACATCTGGCACAAAGTAGGTGTAGCTGCCGTCGCTTTTGCGCATCACACGGTCTTTGTCGTCGCCGTAGTCGGTTGATTTAAGCCACAGCGCGCCGTCTTGCTCATAGGTTTTGCCCGCGTCTTTGAGCTTGGCCACTGCCGCATCAACACGGCCCGAGCTGTACAGGCTGGACTCCAGATAGTAGTTGTCAAAACTTACCGAAAAAGCCTTCAAGTCCAGGTCCTGCTCGCGGCGCAGGTAGGCCACGGCAAACTGCCTGATGGACTCAATTTCGTCAATATTGCCAGATGCCGTGAAGCTGCGATCGTCAGACTTGACCGTTTTTTGGGCGACGAAGTCAGCGGCAATATCGGCAATGTAGTCGCCGTTGTAGGCCGCTTCAGGCCAGGCTGCATCACCTGGATGGATGCCTTTGGCTCGCGCCTGGGTGCTGGTTGCCAGCGTGTGGATTTGCACTCCGGCGTCGTTGTAATAAAACTCACGGTAAACGCGGGCACCCTGGGTGGTGAATAAATTGCAAATTGCGTCGCCCAAAGCGGCTTGACGGCCGTGCCCTACATGCAATGGGCCGGTTGGGTTAGCAGAGACAAACTCAACAATCATGGCCTCGCCAGCAAGTTGGGACTTGACGCCGTATTGCGCGCCAGAGCAGAGCACGTCACGCACTGTTTCTTGCTTGGCCTGCGGCTTCAAACGAATGTTGATAAATCCCGGTCCTGCAATTTCAATGTCTTGCACCCATCGACTAAAGGCGGGCAACACCAACAGATGCGCGCGTAGAGCCTCTGCCACCTGGCGCGGGTTTTGCCTCAAGCTTTTAGCCAGTTGCATAGCAGCCGTGCAAGCAAAGTCGCCGTGCGCAGCTACTTTGGGGGACTCAAACGCGGCTTTGTCGCCCGCGCCAGGAGACAGTTGTTCAAGCCCGGCGGCCAAATCAGCGAGCAGGTCATTTTTTATCAAAAGCATAGCCAGATTTTACGGTCAGTCGGTCGGCGCCTTTCATGGGTGTTGCCAACGAATAAAAATGCAATGTGTGGCGAACAACATTTTTTAATTAGAGGGGTTTGGCGCACCTCATTTATGGTGATTCGCCTACGTCAACGGAAAGTTGGGGACGGTATAAATGAGTGTGTCGAAATTAGTAGTGGTTTTGCCATGCAGTTTGTCCATTGGGGACAAACGATTTTTTCAGCCCGTCATCACTTATTGATCAGGAATTTCATGAACCGCAGCATTATTCTCCCCGCAACACTTATCGCATTTGCAGCCTTGACGTTGGCCGGTTGCGACCGCCCTACCGTCGTTACAACGCCAGCAGTAGTCACCGTCCCAGGCCCTGCCGGCCCTACCGGTGCAACGGGCAGCACAGGAAATACCGGAAACACCGGTAGCACGGGTAGTACCGGTAGCACAGGCAGTACTGGCGCTACGGGCGATACCGGCACACCAGGTCAAAAAGGTGCAACAGGTGGCGACACTGTGGTCATCATGCCAGCAGCACCCGCTTCACGCTAATTCTGGTGGAACCGATGCGTTTTACCCATCGGTTCCTCGCTTAGTTTTATTCAGTAAGCTAAGTGTGTCGTTTCCAATAAATCTTGCCAGCTGAACGCTGAGCGAACTCACGCCCAATGGCTGTCGCACCACACGGCTAACCATATTGGTTTGACCAAAGTCAAGGTGCATTTATTGCATCTTGCATCTTTACTTTTACCTGTCACAGCGTGCCAGTCCGGCGCCGGCATCGTGCCTGGCATTCGCATGACCTTTTCACGCACAGTGCAGTGATCATCAGGGCCTGGCAGCGGCCCGAAAGCCCGCGTGGCCAACACACATCAACCGCTCATCAAGCTTGAAGGCCTTTCGGTCGTTGATGCCCAGGCTAGGCATCGCGCCTGCCTTGAAGTTTTCAACAACAACGTCCACTTAAGCTGCTGATTCAGGCTGCTGATTTAAGCTGTTACTTGATAAGCGGCTGCCAGTCCGCACGGGCGTTTTTTCAGGCCATTTTTGTGATGACCGCAATGGCGGAAAAGTCATGCCCATACCTGCAATTTACCAAGCGCTGCGGCGTATCGAATAAAGTAAGCGCTGTTGACGTCAAAAGATATTGACCGATATGGATTGCTTTTTGATATTTTTGGAGACCTTTGATGAACGCCCCCGCCTTGACGAAACCAGCCATGACACCAATCCACCGCTTGCAAGTGGCCAGCAATTTGCACGCTTTTATTGACACCCAGGTTCTGCCAGGTACGGGTGTCACGTCCGAGAAATTCTGGAAGGGTTTTGATGCCATTGTTTGCGACTTGGCACCCAAAAATACAGCGCTGCTGGGCGAGCGGGATCGTCTGCAAACCGAGCTTGATGCTTGGCACAAAGCCAACCCAGGACCGATCACCTTGGGTGACTCGAAAAGTCCGAATGACATGAAAACGTACCAAAAGTTTTTGACCAGCATTGGTTATCTGGTGCCCGCGCCAAAGTCAGTTGTGGTCACGACTGACAATGTAGACGCAGAATTAGCCAGGCAGGCGGGTCCGCAACTGGTGGTGCCGATATTGAATGCACGCTATGCACTGAACGCTGCTAATGCACGTTGGGGCAGCTTGTATGACGCGCTTTACGGCACCGATGTCATCAGCGAGTCTGGTGGCGCGGACAAGCGAAAAACCTACAACCCCAAGCGCGGCGCTAAGGTTGTTGAATATGCGCGCCACGTGCTGGACCGTACTGCTCCCCTGACCAGCGGCTCGCATGTTGATTCGGTGGGTTACAGCGTACGTGCGGGCAAACTGGCCGTCAAACTCAAAAATGGCAAAAGTGTGGGTTTGGTCGATCATAAACAGTTCATTGGCTATCAGGGCAGCATGAGCAAGCCAACATCGGTTCTGCTGCAGCACAACGGTCTGCACCTTGACATCCAAATCGACCCCACCACACCGATTGGCAAAACCGACCCCGCAGGCGTATGCGATTTGGTGCTTGAAGCGGCATTGTCGACAATTCTTGACCTGGAAGATTCAGTTGCCGTCGTTGACGCAGAAGACAAAGTGTTGGCTTACAGCAATTGGCTGGGCATTTTGCAGGGCACACTGACCGAAAGCGTGACCAAAGATGGCAAAACCTTCACCCGTGGTTTGAACCCTGACCGCATCTACACCTCTGCGACCAGCAAAAAGCCTGTGGTACTGCACGGCCGTTCACTCATGTTTTTGCGTAATGTTGGCCACCTGATGACCAACCCGGCGGTGACCTACCTGGCTGCAGATGGCTCGACCAAAGAAATCCCGGAGGGTATTTTGGACGCTGTGGTGACCACCACGATTGCCATGCACGACTTGAAACTCAAGGGCAAGCCCGGCATTAAAAATTCGCGCAAAGGCAGCGTCTACATCGTCAAACCCAAAATGCATGGCCCCGCTGAAGTGGCGTTTGCCGCCGAGCTGTTTGGCCGGGTTGAAAAAATGCTGGGCCTGAAAGACAGCACGGTCAAGCTCGGCATCATGGACGAAGAGCGCCGAACCAGCGCCAACCTGATGGCCTGCATTGCAGCCGCCAGCTCACGCGTGGCATTCATCAACACCGGCTTCCTGGACCGCACCGGCGACGAGATGCACACCGCCATGCAAGCCGGCCCCATGCTGCGCAAGGCCGACATGAAGGCCTCCAGCTGGATCCAGGCCTACGAAAAGCTCAACGTGCTGCGCGGCTTGGCCGGTGGCCTGAGTGGCCGCGCGCAGATCGGCAAAGGCATGTGGGCCATGCCCGACCTGATGGCCGCCATGCTGGAGCAAAAAATCGCCCACCCCAAGAGCGGTGCCAACACCGCCTGGGTGCCCAGCCCCACCGCCGCCACCTTGCACGCGCTGCACTACCACCGCGTGGACGTGGCCGCCGTGCAGCGCGATTTGCTGGCCCAAACGCCCGACTGGGCCGCGCTGCAAGACGCGCTGCTCAGCATCCCGGTGGCTGCCGACGCCAACTGGACGCCCGAACAGCGGCAGCAAGAGACCGACAACAACGCCCAGGGCATCCTGGGCTATGTGGTGCGCTGGGTCGAGCACGGCGTGGGCTGCAGCAAGGTGCCCGACATCCACGGCGTGGGCCTGATGGAAGACCGCGCCACCCTGCGCATCAGCAGCCAGCACATCGCCAACTGGCTGCTGCACGGCGTGGTGAGCGAGGCCCAAGTGCGCGACACCTTCGCCCGCATGGCCGCCGTGGTGGACGCGCAAAACGCCAGCGACCCCGGCTACACCGCGATGGCGCCGCGCATTGGCACCCAGTCACCCAGCCCGGCTTACCAAGCTGCTTTGGACCTCGTTTTCGAGGGCCTTGCCCAGCCTAGCGGCTACACCGAGCCGCTGCTGCACGCGTGGCGCTTGAAGGTGAAGGCGGGCTGAGCGCAGTAGTGCAGTTCAGCGAACGAAAAAAGGCCCGCTTGCGCGGGCCTTTTTGTTGGGTGCTTGCCGCTTGCGCGGCAGGCCGGGGGC
>JANPIK010000004.1:0-27828 GCA_031424935.1 Polaromonas sp. | reverse complement strand
GGATCTGGAACACATTTTTAGCCAGATCAATTCCTATCGTTGTAAGCTGCATGATGAACGCTCCTGTCAAGAGTTGAGAGGGTCAAGTCGCATCGCCACTTTGGCATATCGAGGTGGGAGCGTCCATCCCATTAATTAATTCGAAATTGATCGCCAAAGGCAGCCGTCATGCCATCGGCTTGCAGTAGGTTGTCTACGGCAGACTGCGAATATTCAAAGAAGGCTAGAGTTACATTCAGCAAATCACTTTTAAACAATTTGGCTAGCTGCCAACTCCCCTGTCACATCTAATGCCCCGCCCACAAACCATCCAAATCTTTCTACCCGCCGGCGACCCGCGCGGCATGCGCGTGGCTGAAATCACGACGCGCATTGTTCGCGTCATTGAAATACCCCGAAGCCAGTTGGCAGAGTTCATCAAGACGCCCGAGTCGCAGCAGGTAGGCGTTTACTTTTTGATGGGTGAGTTGTCTGAAGCCGGCCTGCCGCGCGTCTATATCGGGCAGTCGGGCAACGTTGGCAACCGCATGGTGCAGCACAACTTGAACAAAGACTTCTGGAACCGGGCGCTAGTGGTGATCTCGCTGACCAACAACATGACGCAGACACACGCGCTGTTTCTAGAGTGGTTTGCCATCTCGGAGGCGATCAAGGCCGGGCGCTACAGCCTGGAGAACGGCAACACCGGCGCCAGGCCGCACACGCCAGCGCCGCTGGAGGCAGACTGCCATGAAATACACGAAACGGCAGCCATCCTGCTGGCTACCTTGGGTCAGCCCATTTTTGAGCCGCTGCGGAATGCAAACACGGTTCCGAGTGAAAAGGAACTGTTCTATTGCAAAGGCTCAGGCGCGGACGGCGTAGGCGAGTACACAACGGAAGGCTTTGTGGTGCTCAAAGGCTCCCGCGGACGTACGGAAAACGTAGCGTCCATTCAGGGCACATCCAACGAGTGCCTGCGCGAACAACTCGTCAACGACGGAGTCATGGCCGCACAAAACGGTCTGTACGTCTTTACTCGTGACCACCTCTTCCCAAGCCCCAGCACGGCGGCCATGGCGGTCATGGGTCGCTCTGCCAACGGCTGGGTGGAGTGGAAGAGCCCGCAAGGCAAGACGCTGGACGAGGTGAAGCTGCAGTCTGTGACTGTGGGTAGCTAGGAGGAATTGGAATCAGACTCCAATCAATCTCCCGACGCTATTGTTACGGGACTGCTCGCGTCAGTATTCATTGGCCTAGAGCTACTTTTTATGGTGTAAGCAGCCGTTTTTTGACGTCAAAAGACCGACTTGGGGCAGCTTCGGGCTCGTAAAAGCCGTGAAATGCTGTTTTTGGCCTGTTTTTACCTGTGTTTTAGGCCTCCAGCCCAACGGATATATGCGCAAGCAGCTATGAAAACAGGAGTGTATCAATCGGAAGTCGTCGCCGGTTCAAGCAGAGCAGCCCGGCAAGCCTTGCATTCCGGCGCACCAGCCACAAGCTAGTCCGTATGAGCGAATCCCTCCACATCGTCTGCCCCCACTGCCAAACCACCAACCGTGTGCGTGAGGACCCGCTTGCCAGCGCGCCCGACTGCGGGCAGTGCAAGCAGCCGCTGTTCACTGGCAAGCCGGTTGACCTGGCCGAGGCCGCGTTTGACAAGCACCTGCAGCGCAACCAGATCCCGCTGCTGGTGGACTTTTGGGCGCCGTGGTGCGGCCCGTGCCGCCAGATGGCACCTGGCTACGTGCAGGCTGCCGCCCAGCTGGAGCCTGGCGTGCGTTTGGCCAAGGTGGACACCGAGGCGCAGCAGGCGCTGGGGTCGCGCTACCAGATTCGCAGCATTCCAACGCTGGCGCTGTTCGTCAATGGCCGCGAAGTAGCCCGCCAGGCCGGTGCCATGAGCGCCAGCGACATCGTGCGCTGGACCCGGCAGCACATACCGGGCTGACGGTTTGCTGCGTTTTTTGGGCAGAATTAGGAGCAGGGCAGAATGAGCGTCAGAATCCCATTGATTTTTTGCGACTCGTTTTACATGTATGCCAAAACTTTATGAATACTTCGGCTTGATCATCATGTTCTATTCCAATGAACATGAGCCGATACACGTGCATGGCAAGTGACAGGGACGGGAAAGTCGGCCCGAATTGATCATTGTGGATGGCGAAATTACGATGATCAACTACACCGCATCCAGCGGCAAAGCGCCATTGGCGACTAACGAGCTGGCGTACTTCACAGAAATTGTGACCGCCAAGGCAGACGACATTGTGAAAAAATGGATTGATTATTTTGTACTGCACAAATCGTTTGATGCAGAGCAAATAAACAGGAGGCTTAAATGAACTCTGGACTCATCTCAATACAAACAGCGCAATACCAGCCTAACTACAAACTGCATATTCACTTCAACGATGGCGCAGACAAGACGGTCGACTTCAAGCCATTTTTAACCCAATCTCAACACCCTGGGATTCGTGCTTTTTTGCAGCCTGAAAAGTTTCAAACCTTTCGCTTGGAGCATGGTGATTTGGTGTGGGGTGACTACGATTTGTGCTTTCCTGTGGCTGACTTGTACCGGGGCCAGATATAAGCCGCATTGTTTAAACCGCGCCAATTTGGTCAAGCTGCTGTCAAACAATTTGTTAAATAAGTTGCGTGATGAAAATCTCTTACGACCAAGCATCCGATTCGCTTTATGTTCATTTGATAAATCAAGCTGGCAGCGATGCGGGTGAGGTTGAGTCTGGCGTTGTTATCGACGTTGATTCCAGCGGCGCAACGGTTGGTATCGACATCCAGCAGGCTAGCCAAAGGGCTGATTTCACCAAGCCTGCTGTGGCGTGCATCTATCGTGAGGACGAAGACCTTTTCCAACTTCGCTTGTCAAACAAACAAATCGTGCGTGAAGCTTCACTCGATTGGCATAGCCACATCAGCTACGCGGCAGATAAATCCATCGTTGAGATTGTTTTGTTGAACGCGAAAAAATCCGGCGCACTGCCTTTGTCCTTTAAGCAGACTGCATGAGCAAAACGAGGACAAAAGCCGCACCGCGCGTAGTTGTCTTCGCTGGGCCCAACGGCGCAGGCAAGTCAACACACGCGGACGCTATCGTTGCTTCGCTGAGGATCAATACCTTCGTGAATGCAGACTACATCGCGCGCGGGTTGTCTGGGCTCAATGCTGATCAGGTCGCCATTCAGGCGGGGCGCATCATGTTGACGCGTTTGAAGGACTTGGCCGCTGCCAAACACGACTTCGCAACAGCCAAAGCCACACTGCTAGCGACACAACAAGGCGACAATCTGCAAATCAAGGAACCCAAGTTATGGCTCAAGCTGCAAAACCTCATCAAAACCGCCTGATGCCTTCGCCAAAGGAGCTGGACAAAGCGCTCACGTTGTCAGCTGACCGTGCCCGCCACATGGCTGATGCATTCGGATTGAAAGTGCCAGGTACTGCGCCAAAGCCAGCGAAAACCAAGAGTACGAGCCCATGACTTTTGGACTGATCTCAATAAAAGCAGTGCAGTAGGCGTTATTGTCAACAGCGCATCTGTCAAACGCCTCTTAAATTCGACGCATCAATGAACACGACTTTCACCGGCCTCAACTATCTGTATTCTTGGGAAAAGCAGTTGCCCATTAGCGATGGTGTCGCGTATGAAAGCCTATTGCGCAAATACACATTGGACTACTCTGTGCAAAGCCTTGCTCGTGTAGACGCATTTCTGGATGAACTTCGGCAAGCCAAGACGCTTCACGAGGAGACTTACTTACAAGAAAGCCCCAATCAAACGCTTTTTTATCTGCTGGCCTTTTACGTCGGTGAGGTCATCGGTCGCAGCCTTCGCAATGAGCCGCAATGGTTTACCCATAAAGAGGCCAACGAAAAATTTTTCCCCGACGATGTTTCAGAAAACTTCTTTGAAACGAGCCTTACGTTGCACTTCCCGAACAGCACCGTTGGCGTTTCACTTTTTAATCCGCTTATTTCCATCGTTTCCCGGGCCTTTGACGAATTCACCACCAAAAGTGTGCTTTTTAGTGCGGGGGCGCTGATTCCGGCTGAACTTCAAAAAGGCCCGGCATCACAAGCGCCATTGAAACCACTGCCAGCCCGCGCATGGCCGTTTGATGTCGCAGCTTGGATGAAAAATGCGTCTGCTTTGGACCGAAGTAAGTTTGCTATAGCAACCCCAGATTGGGCGGAGTCGGACGATCTTAAATTTCTTTTCAGCAACACTGAAAAACTCATCGGCACAGGGCGATTGGTTTGGGGCGCGCTGATTCAAGCCAATGGAGAATTGTTTGATCCGCGTGGACTACTTGCGGGAAGAGCCGCTCCAGGCGAGGTGCTTTACGATCCGGCCGGGCGCACTTCGCCTGAGGCGCTTTGCGAGCTGGCCAAAACCGTGTTTTCCCTCAAGGCAACAGCAGTACAAGACGAAGCATGCGCCTACATCTCCCAATATCTTGCGGACGAGACGGTTCGAGTGTTTGGCCTGACCTTACCCAAAAAAATCGCAGCTTATCCACTTAAATTGTCCACAACATGGTTTGAGCAGCCTAAGCTTGCTGCAGGCGCCATTTTTCTGCGTCACTTTCCCCTGATTATTTCTGACGCAGTCCCAGGCGCTGTTCTACCCCTGCCCTGTCATATGTGGCCCGATTCGTTCACGCAAGAATGGCTCGATGCTTATAAAAATAGCGCTTGGGCCAATGATAAAAATGCGTATTTGCCACCCGCAGAAATTGCAAGCAAGCACCCGATGAGCCTTGTTGAAGAAGGGCATGTTTACTTTCAGAGTCACGATATCGTCAACAATTTCGAAAAAGCCAAACTGGCTTGGCAGCGCGCCGCGGAACAGGGCAATGCAGCGGGTTATCGAGGATTGGCAAAACTCTACGAGGGTGGCTTTGGCGTGAAGCAAGACCTCAAACAGGCCATTCTTCATTACGAAATTGCGGCCAAAAATGGATGCCAGCTGTCAGCTGAAAGTGCCAACGCGGTTCGCATTCAAATGAACGGGAGAGTCGTTACTGCGAAGCAAACCCCGACAGGTGAATCAACCGAAAATATTTTTAGGTCGGGGATGCAGCACTACGAAGGCAATGGTGTTGCAAAAGACGTTCGTAAGGCCATTTCATTTTTGAAACGTGCAGCTTTGCGCGGCCATGTGAACAGCATGCATAACTTAGGAGTCATCTATGGCAACGGAGATGATGTGAAAAGGGACGGCAGATTGGCGTTTGGGTATTACCAAAAAGCAGCAGATTTAGGGTCTCCTGAAGCACAAGAATATGTGTACAACAGGAAACGAACTTTGATAGGTTTTTTTGAATGGGTTTTTCGCAAAACGTAATTTGAACGAAATTCCAGGCGCATGGCAAACTGGAAATTTTAAGAATAGAGGTCAGACGTCTGTTAAAGCGTCGGACCGTTAACAAGTCAGTTTTGGACTAAATCCGAATGATGGGCAGGTAGCTGCCTTTCACCACACCCAACAGACTCAAACACGCCAGCACGGCAAGCAGTACAAACAAGATGCGAATGATCAACCCGAATGGGGCTGGAAGTGGCAGCATCATCACCAGCCAGTAAATCAGGCCTAAAACGATGAGATAGATGATGAGGGAAACAATGATTGACATGGTCTTCTTTCAGTTGAGGTAAAAATGTTTAAGCGCGATCTTAAGCGGTTACCTTAGCCTTGCATTCCAACGCACCTACCTCAAACAAATAAATATGAGCGAATCCCTGCCCATCGTCGGCCCCCATTGCCAAACCACCAACCGCGTGCGTGCGCCGTACCAACATCAGCCCTGTCAACGCCGCGGATTCGCTGAGAAATATTGGGCCGCAACAAAGACATCACCTGTTACGGTAAGTCTTACAAGCCATGGAAGTTTGTCGTCAAAGACAAAACTCACCCCCCAGTTGCGCGTGTTTGTGCTGGGCGACCCGAACGACAGAAATGTGTTTTGGGCATCGTAAACCGTGATGGCCGATGCACTGCAAAAAAGCACTGATCAACACATGGCCGGCCATGGCCGCGGGTCAGTCGCTAACGAGCTTGCCTTTTTAAATGAGCCAGGTCCTTCGTTTTAACAAGCCTTACGGCGTGCTGAGCCAGTTCACGCCTGAGGGGCGTTGGCGTGGGCTCAAAGACTTTATTGACTTGCCCGGCATTTACGCTTGTGGGCGGCTCGATGCAGACAGTGAGGGCTTGCTGTTGCTGACGAGCGACGGCGCTTTGCAGGCGCGTATCAGCAACCCGCAGTTCAAAATGCCAAAAACTTACCTCGTGCAAGTTGAAGGCTTGCCCAGTGATGACGCGCTGGAAAAGCTGCGCTCGGGTGTGCAGCTCAATGACGGGCTGACACTGCCCGCCCAGGCACGGCAGATTGACGAGCCCGCCGAGTTGTGGGCCCGAACGCCGCCTGTGCGGGTGCGCCAAAGCATACCGACAGCGTGGCTAGAGCTGCGCATCACCGAGGGGCGTAACCGTCAGGTGCGGCGCATGACTGCAGCCGTGGGCCTGCCTTGCCTGCGCTTGATTCGCTCAGCCATTGGGCCGTACAACCTGACGGGCCTGGAGCCGGGTAGCCATGACTGGATAGTCGCACCCACGCTTCAGTTGGGGCCTTGAATCCACAGCCGAAACCGCTGTTGGCTGACACAAACCGAGCCGCAGACTTGCGTTAATGGGATTTTCAGGAGACGAAATGAACCCAACGACAACGCCCCCCACTGCACAAACCGTAGCAGCCGGACCAAACGCAGCGCCCGCACCCCAAATGGGCGCCATCACGGGCTGCGTGACGTACCGGCCTGGCGATGGCGCGCCGATAGAAATACCGATAGGACCCGTAGAAATCACCCTAGACCCAGACAGTGCCACCCTGAGCTGGGACGCGGGCGACGGTGTGGCTGGTTTGACCGCAATGCCCAAAATCCAGTTTGATGACTACTTAAGCAAGGGTTTGATCAAATTAGCAGCGCAAGCACCTGCTGGTGCGTGAACGCGAAAGATCACTGAATGAGCACGAAGATCGCGAACACCATAAAAATCTGCAATGCTATATAAGTAATAGCACACCAGTTATTATTTACGGGGGCCAAGGGTATATTTAAGGCCTAAAACACTCTGTACAGTTTAAAAATGCAGCTACATCCGTTATGTCGTACCAGCCGCGCCGCGCACCAGTCGGCTGGCTTGAAATGCCAGGGCCGTGATGTGTGCCCAGTTGCCACGTTCGACGGCGTCAAGCGGCGTCAGCCACGAGCCACCTACACACGCCACGTTGGGTAACGCAAAAAAGTCCGCAGCATTGGCCGCTGTGACGCCGCCAGTGGGGCAAAAACGCACGTCGCCAAACGGCCCACCCCAAGCCTTCAACATGGCGGGCCCGCCTGCTTGCATGGCCGGAAAGAATTTAAGCTCGCTCAGGCCATCGCCCTGCGCCATCATGATCTCGCTTGCGGTTGCCACACCGGGCAGCAGCGGCAAGCCTGCGTCACGGCAAGCCTGGCCCAGCGTTGACGTGTAGCCGGGGCTTACCAAAAAGCGCGCACCGGCCATGGCACATGCCTGTACATCAGCAGCGGTGCGCACGGTGCCTGCACCCACCACGGCGTCGGGCACATCTCGGGCGATGGCTTCAATGCAAGCAAGGGCTTGCGGGGTTCGCAGGGTGACTTCCAGCATGCGGATACCACCGGCCAGCAGCGCGCGCGCCATGGGCACCGCGTGGGCAACGTCGGTCAGCACAATCACCGGTATCACCGGGGCGTCTTGCATCACCTGCAAGGCGGTCAGTACGCTACCTGCCTCGATGTGTGGGTTGAAATTCATAGCCATGACAATGCGCCTTGTTCTGCGGTGGATGTGTTGCGGCGCATGCTGGTAAACAGTTCGCGGCCGACGCCCTGGCTGTCCGTGTCGCGCAGCGCCTGCGGCATGGTGTCTGCCGTCCGCGCGGCCCATTCGGCGGGGGGCAGCAGCACATTGAGCTCGCCGGTTTGCGCATCCAGCCGAATCACATCGCCGTCACGCACTTTAGCCAGCGGGCCGCCCGCGGCGGCTTCTGGCGACACGTGGATGGCAGCAGGCACTTTGCCCGACGCGCCGCTCATTCGGCCATCGGTCACCAGCGCCACCCGGTAGCCCTTGCCCTGCAACACAGCCAGTGGTGGCGTGAGCTTGTGCAGCTCGGGCATACCGTTGGCTTGCGGGCCTTGCCAGCGCACCACACAAATCACGTCGCGTTCAAGCTCGCCTGCTGTAAAGGCGGCCAACAGCGCAGCCTGCGAATCAAAGACCCTGGCGGGTGCCTCAATCACATGTCGGTCGTTGGGCACGCTGGACACCTTGATCACACTGCGGCCCAAATTGCCTTGCAGCAACTTGAGCCCGCCCGTGGCACTGAAAGGCTGCGCCGTGCTGCGCACAATGGTGTCGTCTTTTGACGGGCCCACATCGGCCCAAGCCAAGCTTTCTCCTTGCATCAACGGTTTTTGGGTGTATTCGCGTATGCCGCCAGCCCGCACGGTGAGCACATCGGCATGCATAAAGCCAGCGTCAAGCAGTTCGCGTATCACCAGCCCCGGGCCACCTGCGGCCTGAAACTGGTTCACGTCGGCGCTGCCGTTGGGGTACACGTGGGTCAGCGTGGGCACCACATCTGACAGGCTTGAAAAGTCGTTCCAGTCAATGGTGATGCCTGCCGAATAAGCCACGGCGACCCAATGAATCAAATGGTTGGTTGACCCGCCGGTGGCAAGCAAAGCGACCATCGCGTTAACAATGGCTTTTTCGTCGACGATGTGCCCAATCGGCGCGTAGCTTTTGGCTTTGACGATGCCAAGCACGGTACGCGCTGATTCACGCGTCAGCTCGTCGCGCAGGCCGCAGTCCGGGTTAACAAACGCGGTGCCGGGCACATGCAGACCCATCGCCTCAAGCAGCATTTGGTTGCTGTTGGCAGTGCCGTAAAACGTGCAAGTACCCGGTGAGTGGTAGCTTTTCATTTCAGAGTCCAGCAGCTCAGCGCGGCCCACCAGACCCTGAACCGCCAACTCGCGAGTTTTGGCCTTGTCTTTGTTCGACAAGCCTGACGGCATGGGCCCGGCGGGCACAAACACCATCGGCAAATGGCCAAAATGCAGCGCACCTATCAGCAAGCCCGGCACGATTTTGTCGCACACACCTAACACCAGTGCGGCATCAAACATGTCGTGCGACAGCGCTACCGCCGTGGCCATGGCAATCACATCGCGGCTGAACAGACTGAGCTCCATGCCGGCCGTGCCTTGGGTCACGCCGTCGCACATGGCCGGTACGCCACCTGCAACTTGCGCTGTTGCCCCATGCTTGCGCGCCTCATCTTTGATCAAGTCCGGGTAGTTTTTAAACGGTGCATGCGCAGACAGCATGTCGTTGTAGGCAGTGACGATGCCAATGTTGGGCGCGTGCGCCGCCACAATTTTGAAGCGGTCGTCCAGCGGGGTACCTGCGACCGCATGGGCCAGATTGGCGCAACCCATGCGGTCAGCGCTACGTGGCCGCTTGGCTGCTGCGTCAACCAGCGCCAGGTAGGCACTGCGCCGGTTGCGGCTACGTTCAACAATGCGGGCCGTGACTTGTGCCACGACGGGGTGCACCGGCACCGGGAGTTGCGGGGCCATCACAGGCGGATTGTTGACATTTGGCATGGTTTTATCTTTCATCACGACGCTTACATAACGACGTTTTTATAACGACGTGTTTATACGACGTTTTTATAGCAACGCTTTCACAATGATGCGTAACTAAATTACATACACCATCGTAACGGGCTTACCCGTGAATTAAGGCAACTAAAGTTACCAGTGGGTTACTGAATATGCTGGCCAGGGGATCGGGCATGAGTCCGATTTAGCTGAGTTGTGGGCGCTGTAGACGGAATATCTGCAGATCTGCTGCTGTAAAGTCTGAGGGTGAACAACTCCCTCGACCCACCCTGCACACGACAAAACCAGCAGCCAAATCCAGCGCACAGCCTGGGGGCCATCAAAACCCAATGGGGCGGTAAAGCAGACCTGTGGATTTTTGGCTATGCGTCGCTGATTTGGCGGCCCGAGTTTGACTTTGCCGAGGCACGCCTGGCCACCGTGCGCGGCTACCACCGCGCCCTGAAAATGTGGAGCACTTACAACCGCGGCACACCTGAGCGGCCCGGCTTGGTGTTTGGCCTGCTGCCGGGCGGCAGTTGCAAAGGCATGGTGTTTCGGATTCCACGCGCTCAAGCCGCCGATGCACTGGAGCCTTTGTGGGCGCGTGAAATGCCCAACGCGGTGTACCACCCCAAATGGCTGCGCTGCCAGACGCAGCACAACGGCGAGCCCGCTTCCGTCACGGCGCTGGCTTTTACCTTGTCAAAACGCAGCCCCGACCACACCGGAGAGCTGACGCTGGAGACCTACCGTAAGATATTTGCCGAGTCAGCGGGCCGCTACGGCACCACCCATGACTACGCGCAAATGACCTACGACGGCCTGCGAAAAGTCGGCATTCATGACCGGGCGCTGGGCAAGCTGCTGGCGTTGGCCAAAAGCTAAAGCTTTGTCGTTTACACACCGGGGCTTTGACGGGCTGCCAGCAGGAGTTCGGCCCGCGCCAAGTCGTCCAATGTGTCGACGTCAAAGGTGCAACCGGCATCGTCAACTTCTATCATTGCTATTGAATCAGTAGCTACATATGACCTGAATACCGGGGCGGCGCCCTGGTTTCCTCGTAAACTTATGAGTTCAGAGGCACATTCAGCGCCAAACCGCACCGGGTGGCCACGCTGACCTTTGTAAACAGGCACGGTCACCGCACAAGGCGCGGCAAAAGCGATGGCCCGCAGGGTGGCGACCTGAATCAAAGGCAGGTCGGCGGGCAAGATCAGCCACGCACCCGCACCCCTGGTGGCCCGAACGCCCGCGGCTATCGAGTCACCCATGCCCGGCCGGCTAGCGTCTGCGCCTACCACGTGGTACGCCAGCCCACTGTCTTTGACAGCATCCAGCACATGGTCGATCACGCGCTTGCCAGCCAGCAGGGCTTGCAGCTTGTGGGTGGTCCCACCCGACGCGGCAAAGCGCTCTCCCCTGCCAGCAGCCAGAACAATAACGACAGGCAAATCGGGTTTTAAAGCTTGCATGGATTAACTTTGATCGGGGTACCTATACTCAAAGTATGCCTAATATCGACCCCCAAACCCCGCCGACCATCGCTGACCTGCGCAAAAGCTACGAGCTGGCCGAGCTGGTTGAATCTGCAGCGCTGAGTGACCCCCTCAAACAATTTGAGCAATGGCTGGCCGAGGCGATTGCCGCCAAAGTACCTGAACCCAACGCCATGACACTGGCGACCGTGGGCAACGACTTGCGGCCTTCGACCCGAATTGTGCTGATCAAAGGCCTTGACGCGCGCGGCCCAGTGTGGTTTACCAATTACCAAAGCCGTAAAGGGTGCGAAGTGGCAGGTAACCCGTTCGCGGCGCTGCAGTTTCATTGGGTGGAGATGGAGCGCAGCGTACGAATTGAAGGCATGGTGGAGAAAATTTCGCCTGAAGAAAGCGATGCTTATTACCACTCGCGCCCGCTTGGCTCGCGCATTGGTGCGTGGGCCAGCCCGCAAAGCGACGTGGTGGCCAGCCGGGCTGTTTTAGAGGCCAATGAAGCCGAATTTGCCGCCAAGTTTGGAGACAACCCACCGCGCCCACCGCATTGGGGCGGTTACCGGCTCAAGCCGGACAATTGGCAGTTTTGGCAAGGCCGCCCCAGCCGCTTGCATGACAGGCTGCGTTATGCGCTGCAAACCGATGGCCAGTGGCTGCGGGAACGATTAGCACCCTAGCTTTGTTGCTAGATCACGACGGGCTCATGCTCTAGCATGATGCCAAACCGTTCATACACACTGGTCTGAATCGACTTGGCAAGGGTCATCACTTCACCGCCTGTGACCGGGTTTGACGCCCCGCCCCGGTTAACCAGCACCAGTGCCTGCCGCTCGTACACGCCCGCGTTGCCAATGTGCTTACCCTTCCAGCCGCAAGCGTCTATCAGCCAGCCAGCCGCCAGCTTGACCGAGCCATCAGCCAGCACATAGTGAACAATTTTGGGCTCACGTGCAATGATGTCGGCACACTGCTCGGCCGTGACGGTGGGGTTTTTAAAAAAGCTGCCGGCATTGCCCAGCACCCGCCAGTCAGGCAGCTTGGCCCGCCGAATCTCGCACACCCACTCGTAAATTTGTAGCGGCGTGGGTTTGTCGATATTGGCCTGTAGGCGTTTCTTTTCAATATCAGCGTAACCCAGCACGGGTTTGAAGTTTTTCGGCAGGGCAAAGCGCACATGTGTAATCAGCGCCTTGTCTGCCAAACCAAAGCTGCCTGAATGCTTGAACACCGAGTCTCGGTAGCCAAAGGCGCATTGCGCCGCATTTAAAGTAAAGCGCTGACCGGTGGTTAAGTCAACCGCGTCAAGTGACTCAAAACGGTCTTGCAACTCCACACCATAGGCACCAATGTTTTGCACCGGTGATGCCCCCACGCTGCCGGGGATGAGGGCCAGATTTTCAAGGCCGGGGTAACCGTTTTCGAGCGTCCAGGTGACCAGGTCATGCCAGTTTTCGCCTGCGCCAGCCTCCACGATCCAGGCTTTGGGGGTCTGGCTGACCAACCTTTTACCCAAAATGTCGACTTTGAGCACCAGCTGCTTGACATCACCCGTCAACACGATGTTGCTGCCGCCGCCTAAAATGAACCTGGGCAGACGGTTGAGGGCAGGGTCAGCCAAAACGGCATCAATATCGGCATGGTTTTTGAGGCAAACCCATGTCAATGCTTTGGCCACAATGCCAAAGCTGTTAAAAGCCTGAAGGGGGACGTTTTTCTCGACTAACATTCACCTGATTGTCCCATTGCGGTCACCCCTTAAATCAACTTTTAAAAATCATGCCTTCTTTTGACACTGTACTTGAAGCGGACCTCGTCAAGGTCAAAAATGCGGTAGAAAATACCGCCAAAGAGATCGGCACGCGCTTTGACTTTAAGGGCACATCCGCGTCTATTGAGCTGAAAGACAAAGAAATCATTTTGATTGGCGACAGCGACTTTCAGCTTGACCAGATCAACGATATTTTGCGCAGCAAATTAACCAAAGCCGCAGTCGATGCGCGCTTTCTGGACGTTGGTAAGTCAACCAAAATTGGCGGCGACAAGGTCAAACAAATCAACACCGTGCGAAACGGCATTGAAAGCGAGCTGGCCAAAAAAATCCAGGTGTTGCTCAAAGGCAGCAAGATCAAAGTCCAAGGCGCGATTCAAGAAGAAAAAGTGCGTGTCACGGGCGCTAAGAGGGACGACTTGCAGGCCGCCATGGCGTTGATTAAGGCTGAAAACGCTGATTTTCCGCTCAGCTTTAATAACTTCAGAGACTGAACCCATGACGCTGCGCACCGCCAAAGCTGCGAGCTTGCTGACCCTGCTTTTGGCCGCAGCCACCGCGCACGCGCAAACTGTGGCGCTGGCGGGCATGCTCGGCAACAAGGCGCTGTTGGTCGTTAACGGCACAGCGCCCAAAACGGTAGCGTCAGGCGAATCGCATCAAGGCGTTAAGGTCGTCTCAACCAGTGCGGACCAGGCAGTGGTTGAGCAAGACGGCAAGCGCAGCACCCTGCGGGTAGGTGAAGCGCCTGTCCACATGGGTGCGGGCAGCGGCGCTGGTGGTGCAGGCCGGGGCAACCGCATTATTTTGATAGCGGGCAGCGGTGGCCACTTCATGACTGCGGGGCAAGTCAATGGCAAAGCGGTGCAATTTATGGTGGATACCGGCGCCACATCAGTGGCCATGAGCGCGCAAGACGCGGTGCGTGCAGGTGTAGACCTCAAAACCGGCCAGCCAGTGATGATGTCCACCGCAAACGGCAACGTCCAAGGGCTGCGCATCAAGCTTGACTCGGTGCGGGTAGGCGATGTGGAGGTGTTCGGGGTTGATGCGGTCATCACACCGCAGGCCATGCCGTACATGCTGCTCGGCAACAGCTTTTTAACGCGGTTTCAGATGCTGCGCGAAAACGACCAGATGACGCTGACTAAGAGGTAGCGGGTTAAACGGTCGTTCGTTAAACCAGTAGCGTATTAAAGCTAAAAAGTTATTTGGCCTGCGCTTTGCCAAAATTAAGTTTTGATTCCTTGCCCAACATCAACTTGTTGATGTTCTCGCGGTGGCGAATAACCAGCAGCAGACTGATCATAAAAATCGCTAACAAAACGCTGCGTTCTGCATACCAGGGGCCACGGTCGCCCAGCAGGTAAAAAACCGGTGCTGCGGCGGCGCTGGCCATCGATGCAACCGATGAATATCGGGTGAAATACGCTGCGACCAACCAGGTCAACAGCACGGCCAGCCCCAACAGCCAGTCAATGCCCAGTAGCGCACCGGCGGCGGTAGCCACACCCTTGCCACCCTGAAATTTGAAAAAAACCGGAAACAAGTGCCCCAAAAAAGCCGCAAAAGCCACCGCAGCCATGGTGCCGTCACCTAGGCCGTAGTCGCTGCCAAACCACTTGACCAGCACCACAGGCAGCCAGCCCTTCAGGCCATCGAGCAGCAGCGTGACCACTGCTGCCTTTTTGTTACCCGAGCGCAGCACGTTGGTAGCGCCAGGATTGTGGCTGCCGTAGCTACGTGGGTCTTTGAGCCCCATGATGCGGCTGACGATAACGGCAAACGACAGCGAGCCTAACAGGTAAGCCAGCAACACGGCTGCGGATGAATAAAAATAGTCCAAAACAAATCCTCCTTGTTATTGAGTCAGTGCGCATTGCACAGGTTTCGCGCCCAGCAGCGTCACGCAAACCTGGGGCTTAATACCAATCAGGTAGCCGCGCCGCCCACCATTGATCGCGATTTTAGGCAAAGCCAGAATGCTTTCTTCGATATACACAGGCATCGCCTTACGCGTGGCAAACGGCGACGTGCCACCCACCAGATAACCGCTGTGCCTGTTGGCCACGTCGGGCTTGCAGGGCTCAACCGATTTGGCACCGATTTGCCGTGCCAGATTTTTGGTCGACACGGTGCGGTTGCCGTGCATTAGCACCAGCAAAGGTTTGGCGTCTTGATCCTGCATGACCAGTGTTTTAACCACTTCAAACGGGTCGAGGCCCAAGACTTGGGCACTGTGCTGCGCACCACCGTGGTCTAGGTATTCGTAGGGGTGCTCGGTATACGCAATTTTGTTGGCCTTGAGCAACTGCGTCGCAGGGGTTTCACTGATATGGCCAGTTCTCGCCATTTTCTAAAGCGCCGGGTCCCGAATCTCCCAGCGGATCTGGTCAATCTCAGCCAGCACTTCAGCGCTCAAAGCCGTACCAAACGCGTCGATATCCTGATCAAGTTGCGCAATTGACGTGACACCAATGATGGTACTGGTCACCTGCCACTTTGTGTAGCAAAAGGCCAGCGCCATTTGGGTGGGGCTCAATCCGTTGGCCACTGCCAGTGCGTTGTAGCGGCGCGCGGCGGCCAGTGCGTCTGGCCGGCCCCAGCGCTGCTTTTGCATGCTTTCAAACATGCTCATGCGGCCAATGTTTTTGTGCCCCGGGTCAGTAATGCCAGATTGGTCGTACTTGCCCGTCAATAAACCAAAGCCCAACGGCGAGTAGGCAAGCAGCGACACGCCGAGGCGATACAGACTTTCGTCCAAACCGTTTTCGTAGGTTCGATTGATCAGGCAATACGGGTTTTGCAGCGTAGCAATGCGCGGCAAGCCGTGCTGGTCAGCCAAACGCACAAATTCGTGTATGCCGTAAGGTGTTTCGTTTGACAGCCCGATTGCACGCACCTTGCCAGCCTTGACAAGTGTTGCCATGGCTTCGAGCTGCGTGTGGATACTGGACACCTCTTTTTCTTTCGTCGGGTCAAAGTACTGCATGCCAAACATGGGCACATTGCGCGCGGGCCAATGAATCTGGTACAGGTCAATCACATCGGTTTGCAAGCGCTTCAGACTGGCTTCGCAAGCGGCGGTGATATCGAGGGCGGTCAAATCAGGGCTGCCTTCACGTATCCAGGGCATGCCGCGTGATGGGCCCGCGACTTTGGTGGCCACCACCCAATGCTGCCTGGCCGATGGGTTGCGGGCAAACCAGTTGCCCAAAATGGTTTCTGTGGCACCAAAGGTTTCCGCCCGGGCCGGCACCGAGTACATCTCTGCCGCGTCCATGAAATTAATGCCGCTGGCAAAGGCGCGATCAAGAATGCGGTGCGCAGCCTCCTCGTTGACTTGTTCGCCAAAAGTCATGGTGCCCAAGCAAATGGGGGTGACGTGAAGGCCGCTTTGGCCGAGTTGGACTTTGTTCATAAGAGGTGTTGTGGATTAAAAGCGTAGCGGGTGAAAGGTCGAGAGCTGTAGGTGTTGGGTTGCACGTGATGAGATTTTCGCCGCGTGGCGTGTGTATTGAGTCGGCGGCTAGTTTAAATCGGCTCACGGTGGGCGTCAGTGACGGTTTGAGACCTTGTCTTACAGCTTATTCCAATTCTTGGCCCTATCATGACGCATTGGCTAATTGCAGTACAAGGTGAGCGTTGTGTTCGCCCAAGCAATCAGCAAACGGCCATTTTTTAAGACACCCAAAGGATCTTCGATGAAAACACTCCCCATGACCTCACTGAGCTGCGTAGCGCTGAGCATTGCCCTGTTGTCGGGCTGCGCCAACATGAGCGAAACCCAAAAAGGCACCGCGCAGGGCGCAGGTATTGGTGCTGTGGGCGGTGCCCTGCTGGGCGCGGCTTTAGGCGGTTCCCGGGGCGCGGCGACAGGCGCAGTTTTGGGCGGCGCTGCAGGCGCAGTCGGCGGCAATATCTGGTCGAAAAAAATGCAAGATCAAAAAGCAGCGATGGAACAAGCCACCGCAGGCACGGGCGTTGCGGTCACGCAAACCCAAGACAACCGCTTGAAGCTGGACATCCCTAGCGACGTGTCGTTTGACACTGGCCGCTCTGCCATCAAACCCAACTTTAGCCCGATCTTGAACCAGTTTGCCACCAGCCTGAATCAAAATCCAGTGACGACCATCACCATCATCGGCCACACCGACAGCACAGGCTCGGACAGCATCAACAACCCGCTGTCAGTTGACCGGGCTGAAGCCGCCCGCGACTACCTGGTCAGCCGCGGCGTGGCACGTAACCGCATTTCAACCGACGGCCGCGGCGCACGCGAACCGATAGCCGACAACGGCTCACAGCAGGGCCGTGACAAAAATCGCCGGGTTGAAATCTATGTGGCTGAGCAAGTAGCAGCCAAATAATTGCACACCGCTATCGTCACGCACTTCGTGTCGTTCCTTTTCCCCTTGCAGGAGGCGGTTGCCCGCAGCCTGGCAGAGCCAGTTTCGCGGCCCTCGCTGGAATAAAAGCTCTGCGTCAAGCGCTTTATGACGAAAGTCTGAAGCGCTCTTCTTCTTGCATTCGCAGCACCCGCCGCTGCACTTTGCCGGTTGTCGTCATGGGCAGCGCATCGATGAATTCGATTTCTTTTGGGTATTCATAGGGCGCGAGCAACTTTTTGACATGTTGCTGCAGTTGAGCGGTTATATTTGCATCAAAAACACCTATGGCCCTTACTTTTAGTGCGCGAGCAGCTGCAAAATCAGGAGCTAACACCACGTAAGCCTTGACGACTGCGCCGCGCTCTTTGTCGGGCTTGGGCACCACCGCAGCGTTGGCCACCGCGGGGTGTTTGATCAAACAGTTTTCAATCTCACCTGGCCCAATGCGGTAGCCAGCCGCTTTAAAAATATCGTCCGCCCTGCCCTCGTACCACAGGTAGCCGTCCGCATCTCGGGTAGCCATATCACCGGTACGGCACCAGTCACCTGTAAATTTGCCCTGCGTTGCGGCGTCTTTCTTCCAATACCCCAGAAAAAATATCGGGTCTGGCTGGCCATGCACATCAAAGCGATTGACGGCAACGTCGCCTGGCACGCCCACAGCGCACTCGCGGCCATCATCATCAATCACCGCCACCCGATGGCCCGGGTAGCCTTTGCCCATGCTGCCCGCACGCGCTGGCCAAAACCGGTTGCAATTGCCCACGATGTAATTAACCTCGGTCTGGCCAAACATTTCGTTGACCACCACGCCCAACTCGTCGCGGCAGTAGTCAAACACGGCGTCGCCCACTGCCTCGCCTGCACTCATCAGACCTTCAAGCTTGAGCTCGAAATGCTGGCGTGGCTGGGGGTAAGCCTTCATCATGGCTTTGAGCGCCGTCGGGAACAAAAAGCTGTGCGTTACGCCATGCTGCTGCATCAGGCTAAAGGCTAATTCAGGACTGAAACGTCCATCAAGGTGTGTGTTCAGGGCGACGATGGGCCGACCAAAGTAAAGCGTTGGCAGCAGCGCATCCATCAGCCCGCCCGTCCAGGCCCAGTCTGCCGGAGACCAAAATACGGCGCCGGAGCTTTCGTTCTTGACACCGTCAAAGCCAAACCAGTTTTGGCTGCACACAAACCCCGTCAAGTTACCTATCAGCGCCCGATGCGGCAGCAGCGCCCCTTTGGGTGGGCCAGTGGTGCCGCTGGTGTAGATCAAGATTGCCGCTTCTTCGGCTTTGGTTTTAATGGCGGTGAAAGCATGGCTTTGTTTTGCAGTCGCCGACTCGTATTGAACATCAGCTGTGCACTTGCCGACTGCCATGACCTGATTCAGCGCGGGGCAGCTGGAGCGCACTTGCTGAACGTTGGCCATGCTACTTTCATCGGCAATGGCCAGTACTGCCTCACTGTCACGCAAGCGGTATTCCAGCGCCTCGGGCCCAAACAGCATCGACAGCGGCATCGCGACCGCGCCCAACTGAAACACGGCCATGTACGCCACCGCAGTTTCAAACCGCTGCGGCATGACGATGGCTATCCGGTCGCCGCGTTTCACGCCCAGGCCTTGCAACACATGGCTCAGGGCATCGGCGGTCTGTTGAAGCTCAGAATAAGTGTAAAAAGTGCCATCGGCCCCCGTTATATGCTGGTGTATTGCTATGTTGTTGATAGCGTTTAAGGGGGTACGAGGCACGTTTGCCCAACGGCTGCAACAAACTTCAGCAATGTTGAAATACTCCGGCACGTGCCAGGCAAACCCAGCATGCATGGCAGCGTAGTGGTCGGCTGGTTTGTCGCTGCTTTGACTGCGCTGGGCGGGTTGTTTCTTTATCATTCTCACAATGTACAAAGAAAAACGCACTTCCCGCAGCGAGTTTGTCCCAATACGTGGGCTTAACTACCATGTCCGCATTTGGCAAGGCGCCGAACCCGATGCTAACCTGTCACCACTGATGTTGGTTCATGGCTGGATGGATGTTGCCGCGTCATACCAGTTCATGGTTGATGCGTTAAGTGAGGCATTCATGGCTGGCCGCACCATCATTGCACCAGACTGGCGGGGCTTTGGCCTGACAGATGGCGCAGCAGACAACTATTGGTTTCCGGACTATTTGGCAGACCTTGATTTTTTGCTCGATCATTACCATGATGAGAAAAAAAACCAACAAATCGACTTGGTGGGCCACAGCATGGGCGGCAATGTCGCCATGACTTATGCAGGCGTTCGGCCAGAGCGCATCCGGCGTTTGGTTAACCTGGAAGGTTTTGGGCTTGCGCCCAGTAAGCCCGCCCAAGCCCCCACCCGCTACGCCAAATGGATCGATGAGCTCAAAACCTTGCACAACGGCGAGCTGGACTTAAAAGCTTATGACGACGTGGGCGGCGTCGCCAAGCGGCTGATGAAAACCAATCCGCGCCTTAGCGAAGACAAGGCTAACTGGCTGGCTAGCCATTGGGCCCAACAAAACGCTGCGGGCCAATGGCAAATTTTGGGCGCGCCTGGGCACAAAGTGGTTAGCGCCAACATTTACCGGGTAGAAGAGACGCTAGAAATCTACAAACGCATCACCGCCCCCGTATTGGCGGTAGAAGCGTCGGACGATTCACTTGAAAAATGGAACCAGGGCCGCTACACCCTGACGGACTACCACGACCGGCTCAAACAAGTGGCAAGCGCCCGCGTTGCACGATTAGACGATGCGGGCCACATGCTGCACCACGACCAGCCTGAGGCCTTGGCAAAGCTGATTGAAGCCTTTCTGAATGAACAACTCAGGCCATGAGAAAATCGCTGGATTGAAATTTCAACCCGATTGAGGACATCATGGAAGCAGAACACATCAACGCCATTGGCAACCAGCTCGCAGACCTGAGCACGCGGGTCAACGAGCTCAGGGGGTATCTTTGACTACCCTGCCAAAGAACGCAAGTTAAACGAAGTCAACGCCGCCCTGGAAGATCCGAAAGTTTGGGACAACCCCAAACGCGCGCAAGAACTTGGCAAAGAGAAGAAATCGTTAGAAGACGTGGTGCAAGTCATTGACCGCTTGACCAGCGAACTAGCAGACAACATCGAGTTGTTTGACATGTCCAAAGCTGAGGGCGACGAGCAGGGCATGCAGTCGATTGAAACTGAAGCCGCCCAGGTAGCGGTAGAAGTCGAAAAGATGGAATTCCGCCGGATGTTCAACAACCCGGCTGACCCGCTCAACTGCTTTTTGGACGTGCAATCTGGCGCAGGCGGCACCGAAGCCTGCGATTGGGCCAGCATGCTGCTGCGCCAGTACCTCAAATACGCCGAGCGCAAAGGCTTTAAAACCACGATTGAAGACGAAACCGCTGGCGATACGGCCGGTATCAAGGGCGCGACCATCAAGATTGAAGGCGAATACGCCTTTGGTCTGTTGCGCACCGAAACCGGCGTACACCGCCTGGTACGCAAGTCGCCGTTTGACTCGTCAGGCGGCAGGCACACCTCGTTTGCGTCGATTTTTGTCTATCCTGAGATTGACGATTCGATTGAAATCGACATCAACCCGTCTGACGTGCGGGTAGACACCTTTCGCGCCAGCGGTGCGGGCGGCCAGCACATCAACAAAACTGACTCGGCCGTGCGACTGACGCACATCCCCACCGGTATCGTCGTGCAGTGCCAGGACGGCCGGAGCCAGCACGGCAACCGCGACGTCGCCTGGAAGCGCCTGCGCTCACGCCTGTACGACTTTGAACTGCGCAAGCAACAAGAAGCCCAGCAAAAGTTAGAAGATACAAAGACCGACGTGGGCTGGGGCCACCAGATTCGCAGCTATGTGCTCGACAACAGCCGCATCAAAGACCTGCGCACCAACTACGAAACCTCAGCCACACAAAAGGTGCTGGATGGAGATTTGGACCAGTTCATCGAGGCTAGTTTGAAGCAGGGTGTTTGATACGCCCTGCAACACACGCCAGCCGTTTTATACCCATGATGCAAATTTCAGGAACCCACCATGCTGCATAAGCTAGACGCCAGCGGAGCCGGTCAAGGCCCGTCCGTGGCCATTCACCGCGCCGACTACACCGCCCCCGCCTACTGGATCGACACCGTCGATCTGTGTTTCGACCTCGACCCCGCCAAAACCCGGGTGCTGAACAAAATGACGCTGCGCCGCAATGCGGATGTGCCTGCGCAGCCGCTGCGGCTAGACGGCGAAGACCTTAACTTGTCACGCGTGCTGGTCAATGGCCAGGGCACGTCCTTCAAGATGGACGGCAACCAGCTCGTTTTAGACAACCTACCCGATGCGTTTGAGCTGGAGATTTTTACCACGACCAACCCGTCAAAAAACACCAAGCTGATGGGCTTGTACGTCAGCCACGATTCGTTTTTTACCCAGTGCGAGGCTGAGGGCTTCAGGCGCATCACTTACTTTTTAGACCGCCCGGATGTGATGGCGATGTACACCGTGACGCTGCGTGCTGACAAAGCCAAATTCCCGGTGCTGCTGTCAAACGGCAACCTGGTCGAGCAAGGCGAGTTGGCGGATGGCCGCCACTTTGCAAAATGGGTTGACCCGCACAAAAAGCCGTGCTACCTGTTTGCACTTGTGGCCGGTCAGCTGGTGGGCAGAGAGCAGCGCATCACCTCGCGTGCGGGCAAAGACCACACGCTGCAGGTGTATGTACGCCCGGGCGATCTGGACAAAACCGAACACGCCATGACGTCGCTGATGCATTCAGTCGCCTGGGACGAAGCGCGCTTTGGTTTGCCGCTTGATTTAGACCGTTTTATGGTCGTGGCGACCAGCGACTTCAACATGGGCGCGATGGAAAACAAAGGCCTGAACATCTTTAACACCAAGTACGTGTTGGCCAACCAGGCGACTGCCACAGACGCGGATTTTTCAAACATTGAAAGTGTGGTCGGCCACGAGTATTTTCATAACTGGACAGGCAACCGCGTGACCTGCCGCGACTGGTTTCAGCTGTCATTGAAAGAGGGCCTGACGGTTTTCAGGGACCAAGAGTTCAGCCAGGACTTGTGCAACGAAGCCTCGGCACGTGCGGTCAAACGCATCGAAGACGTGCGCGTGCTGCGTACCGCGCAGTTTCCCGAAGACGCCGGCCCGATGTCGCACCCGGTGCGGCCCGACAGCTATGTCGAAATCAGTAACTTTTACACCGTGACGATTTACGAAAAAGGTGCAGAAGTCGTGCGCATGATGCAAACACTGGTTGCCAGTGCAAACGACCCGGTGGGTAGACAAGGTTTTGCCAAGGGCATGACGCTGTATTTCGAACGGCATGACGGCCAAGCTGTGACATGTGATGATTTTGCACAGGCCATCGCCGATGCCAATCCTGAATCCGATTTGGCACGCCTGCTGCCGCAGTTCAAACGTTGGTACAGCCAAGCGGGCACCCCGCGTGTCGCGCCTTTGGGTATTTATGACGCTACCGCGCAAACCTACAGCATCACGTTAAGCCAGAGCTGCGCAGCCACAGCTGGGCAACCTGCAAAAGATCCCTTCGTGATTCCTGTCACGGTCGGCTTGATTGGCGCTAACGGTCGTGATTTGCCTGTCGAACTGGGCGGTAAGGTTGGCACCCATCACACGTTGGTGCTGACGCAAGACTGCGAGAGCTTTACCTTCACGGGCGTGACCGAGGCCCCGGTACCGTCCATTTTGCGCGGCTTCAGCGCCCCGGTCGTGCTCGACTTTGAGTTGACCGATTTGCAATTGCTGCATTTGCTCGAACACGACAGTGACGCCTTCAACCGCTGGGAAGCAGGGCAACGCTTGGCCGTCAGATGTGCGCTGTCTGCTATAAAATATGTAGCTAGTGGCGCCTATGAAATAAGCGGTAGTGCGCAATTTGACGTACTTGACGAAGCCTATCTGGCTGCCATGAGGCAAGTTTTGCATCACCCCACGCTGGATGCCGCTTTCAAAGAGCTGGTACTCACGCTGCCGTCTGAAACCTATCTGGCCGAGCAGCTTGACGTGGTCGAGCCGCAGCACATACATGCGGTGCGCGAAGCCATGCGCCTGCAACTTGCTACCCGCCTGCACGCCGACTGGACGGTGGTGTACGAAGCCCATCAAGACACGGGTAATTACTCGCCTGATTCAGCTGCGTCGGGTCGCCGGGCACTGGCCGGTATGGCGCTGACTTATCTGTGTCTGGCTGCGGTGGCAACTGGCCATGACGAATGGCCAGTCAAGACACTTGCGCGCTTTAAAAACGCGGGCAACATGACTGACCGATTTAACGCCCTGAGCGCGCTGGTGACCAGCGGTCATGTGCTGGCTGCGCAGGCGTTGGCGCAGTTCCATGCGATGTTCAAGGACGAAGCCCTGGTGATTGACAAGTGGTTCAGCCTCCAGTCGGCCAGCCCAGACCGCAGCGGCAACATCTTGCCAGCGGTTAAACAGCTCATGAAGCACACCGACTTCAGTTTGAAAAACCCCAACCGAGCGCGAAGCGTGATCAGCACCTACTGCGGCAATGCCGCAGCTTTTCACCGGCCAGATGCAGCGGGTTACATCTTTTGGAGCGAACGCGTGATCGAGCTCGACGCCATGAACCCGCAAGTCGCTGCTCGGCTGGCCAGAGCCCTGGACCGTTGGCGCAGATTAGCCGAGCCCTACCGCAGCGCCGCAAGACAAGCCATCGCCCGTGTCGCCGCCAAGAGCGATTTGAGCAAAGACACGCTTGAGGTCGTGACGCGGGCACTGGCAGATTGATCAACTGACACCACACGGAACCCACCATGTCCAAAAATATCTCCCTTACCCGCTATTTGGTTGAGCAGCAAAGGCAAGCAGGCCATATACCCCCCGAGCTGCGGCTGCTGCTTGAGGTGGTAGCCAGGGCTTGCAAAAGCATCAGCCAGGCGGTCAATAAAGGCGCGCTTGGCGGCGCAGCCAGCATTCTGGGCACGGCGGGCAGTGAAAACGTGCAGGGTGAAGTTCAAAAAAAGTTGGACATCATTGCCAACGAGGTGCTGATTGAAGCCAACGAGTGGGGCGGACACTTGGCGGCCATGGCCAGTGAGGAGATGGAAGGCATTTATGTCGTGCCTCACCGGTACCCACAAGGCGAATACCTGCTTTTGTTCGACCCGCTCGACGGCTCCAGCAATATCGATGTCAATGCCAGTATTGGCACCATCTTCAGTGTGCTAAAAATGCCAAACGACGGCCGCGCGGTAGACGAAAGCGCCTTTCTGCAAGCAGGCAACAAACAAGTGGCCGCAGGTTACTGTATTTACGGCCCTCAAACCACGCTGGTGTTGACGGTTGGCGACGGTGTGGCCATGTTCACACTGGACCGCGAACAAGGCTCGTTTGTGCTGATCGAAGAAAACGTGCGCATCCCAGTAGACACCAAAGAGTTCGCCATCAACATGAGCAACGCGCGGCATTGGGATGCCCCAGTCAAACGTTACGTGGACGAACTGCTGGCGGGTACTGAAGGATCACGGGGCAAGGACTTCAACATGCGCTGGGTGGCGGCAATGGTGGCCGACGTGCACCGCATTTTGTGCCGCGGCGGCGTGTTTTTGTACCCGTGGGACAAACGTGAGCCCGAAAAAGCTGGCAAGTTGCGGCTGATGTATGAGGCCAACCCAATGAGCTGGCTAATAGAGCAAGCAGGCGGCTCGGCTACAGACGGCAAACGGCGCATCATGGACATTCAACCCACCAAATTACACGAGCGTGTGAGTGTGGTGCTGGGCGCTAAAAACGAAGTTGAACGCGTGACCGGTTATCACATCGGGACGCAGTAATTCGTCAGCGCCGGCTGACATCGCGCAAAACAAAAAGCCGCTGATGCGGCTTTTTGTTTTGCCTGAGCTTTAATTTCTGAACCGGCGCATCGGCATGTAGGACGGGTTCCCGTGTAACAAATATCTCGCCGATTTGATGTAAATAATAGAGGTTCGGCAGTGTTCCACTGCACAGCTCAAGAAAGATCCTCATGTTACAAATATTACGTTCAAACCTGGTCAAGCTACTTTTCGCGTCTGTGGCGCTGGCTCAAGTGGCCCTCGTGCCCCAATCTGCCACAGCACAACCGAGGTACGCATCACCGGTCATCAGCGGGTTTGACGTCAAGCAAGTCGAGCGACTGATCCCCGGCAGCGAGATGGTCTTTACGCTGTACGGCACACCCGGCGCAGACGCACGTATCAACATTGAAGGCATCAATGGCCAATACCTGTTACCTGAAGCAGAGCCAGGCGTTTATGTGGGTTCGTACACGATTCGCAGCTATGACAGGATTTCAGCCAGCAGCATGGTGACCGCTAACTTGCGCTTGGGCAATGAAGTCGCCACTGTGGTGCTCGACGAATCGCTGCTGGCAGGCGCACCATGGCGTTCACAGCCAGGCAGCGTGCCCTCAGGTCTGGCACCACGTATTGAAAGTTTTACGGTCGCGCCCATCAACCGCATTGAACCCGGCTCAGAGCTGTTTTTTACACTGGCCGGCACAACTGGCGGCAAAGCCAGCGTACGCATCAACGGCATGGAGGGCAAAGTTTTCCTCGATGAAACCACGGCCGGCAACTACCGGGGCAGCTATACCGTCAAGTCACGCGACCGTATTACCGCTAATTCGCGTGTCGCCGCCAACTTACGTGCCGGCAGCCGCGAGACTGACGCCGTGCTGCGCGGCTCACTCGTGGCAACGGGCGCAATAACGCCAGTTAATGTCGCAACGCTGCCTAACCGAACTTGTGTCAATTGCGGCACGGTAGAAGCCATCAACACCATTCAGGTTAAAGGTGATGGCAGCTACATCGGACTGATTGGCGGCGGCATTGCAGGCGCAGTCCTTGGCAGCCAAATCGGCGACGGCAGGGGCCGCACCGCAGCGCAGCTGCTGGGCGCTGCGGGTGGCGCTTTGGCGGGTCGCGAGTTAGAGAAAAACGTCAAGAAAAACACGCACTACGAAGTCGTGATGCGCTTGGAAAGCGGCGGCATACAGACGTTCGCATACCCCACAGCGCCGCCGTTTAAAGTCGGCGAAAACGTACGAATTGACGGCACCGTGCTGGTCGCTAACTGAATAGCCCATTTGACGAGCCCGGCTACGGTACCGACGCCGGGCTATACTACGAGGCTGTAATCTAAACGCCGGTGTAGCTCAGTCGGTAGAGCAGCTCATTCGTAATGAGAAGGTCGGGTGTTCGATTCATCTCTCCGGCACCAAAAACAAAGGGAAGCCAGCTAACATTTTGATAGCTGGCTTTTTTATTTATAGAAATGTAACGGCGGATGTAAGCAAATTTTGGAAGCTGAGCTTACTCCCGCGGATCGGACAACACACGGGCGCATCCGAGAATTAATTGTTCAAACCGCAGGGGACTCAAAATCCCGCGCCGCGAGGCGTGCCGGTTCGATTCCGGCCCCGGGCACCATAGCTCTTTAGCTATGGTTTTAGTAGTGATTTCCGCAAAGGATTTTGCGTCGTTCCGCAAAAGGTGAATTCTGGCAAAGTCTCCTTCCAACCAAATCAAACGACTCGATGCCCAAATGGGTAGTTTTACTACCTAGTTGACATGCTAGAGAGCTGCAATGCCTGATTGATGAGGACCTTGACCCGAGCGAGTTAAAACTCGACCGACAAGCCGCAGCGATCGAAAACAAAGCCTCTGCCGAGGCCCAGCTTCATGCCTACAAGTTGGCCACCGTAACAGTAGGCGAAGTGTGGACCGCTTACATTGCAGAACGACGCCCTTTATGGGGGGACCTGCACTATCGCGACCACATCAACAAAGCGAAGACCGGGGGCTTACCATCTGGTCGCCGTGGAGGTGGCAAGCAATCGATCAAGCCAGGGCCACTGGCTGCTTTGATGCCGCTTCCACTGAAAGATCTTGACCAATCAACGGTTGAACGCTAGGCTGCTCGTGAGGGTAAGGCCCGCGCTGCTTCTGCCCGGCTTTCATGGCGACTTTTAACGGTATTTCTTACTTGGTGTGGCGAACAGCCAGAATATGCCACCCTCATACCAGCAAAGAACCCAGCCAAAACAAAGAAAGCACGCGAAGCATTGGGCAAGGCTGGTAAAAAATCGGACGTCCTTCAACGTGAGCAATTGGCAGTATGGTTTACCGCTGTTCAGCAATTACAAAACCCGGTGATTGCTGCTCGTCTGCAAATGATGCTGCTTACAGGAGCCAGACCAGGGGAAGTGCTGGCGCTGCGCTGGGAAGACATCAACACTCAGTGGAAAGGAATCAGTATCCGCGACAAGGTAGAAGGAACTCGTGAGATACCAGCAACACCCTACATGATGGACTTGCCCCGTTCCCACGGACACATATGGACTCTTGGGTTTAGACCCCGGTTTTCAAGGGCTCTTGGTTGATTATCACCATCGCAGGGTTATCCACCGGGCTTGCCTGTGGACAAGGCGACGTGCCTTTCACTGGCAC
>JANPIK010000003.1:0-198664 GCA_031424935.1 Polaromonas sp. | reverse complement strand
GGATCTGGAACACATTTTTAGCCAGATCAATTCCTATCGTTGTAAGCTGCATGATGAACGCTCCTGTCAAGAGTTGAGAGGGTCAAGTCGCATCGCCACTTTGGCATATCGAGGTGGGAGCGTCCATCCCATTAATTAATTGGACATGTGTCTCAAAATCCCTCAACTCGGACATCAGGCCGCAGCCAAAGCCTGTGCCAATACCTTTGGCGAATGCATTGCTACCTTGATCAAGGTATTAGCTGCGCCACTGGGCTGGGTACGTCCTTGTTCCCAGTTTTGCAGGGTTTTGATAGAGACGCCGAGCAGCTTGGCAAAACCTGTTTGGGAGAGGCCAGATTTGATGCGCGCTTGCGCTGCGGCTGTGAGCTCTACGCGGTGTACGCGGCCAACACGACCAGCCTTCATGTCTCGCACGGATTGAAGCAAATCGGCTTGAAACTGCTGCATTTCAGGGTCTATTTTTTTCTTAGTCATTAAATAACTCCTTCTTCAGTGACACGAGGAAATCCGCAGGCAGATTGTCGAACTTGGCCTTGGTGTAAGCCACCAAGAGCCAGATTTCCCCATCCGGCAAGATGCAATAAGTGATCACTCGCATGCCGCCAGTTTTACCGCGCCCTGGCAAGCCCCAGCGCACCTTGCGCAAGCCGCATGTGCCTTTGATGACATCGCCCGCCAACGGATTCAATGCAATCCAGTTGATGAACGCTTGCCTGTTACCGTCATCCAGGAAATCAGCCGTTTTGCTCAGAAAGAACGGGACTCGATGACCGTCAACATTGGAAATTATACGCTTAAAGCGTACTTTAGTGACAGTGCGTCAGAGCGCATTTCAAGAATCCAGCGCCACCCGAATCTCCGCTAGGAAGTCGTGCGCCACACCCGCCACCTTGTCACGCGGTGCATTCTCAATCAGCTGAATGATCTTGCTGCCGATCACCACCGCATCCGCCACCTTGCCCACCGCCTTGGCCGTTGCCGCATCACGTATGCCAAAACCTACGCCGACCGGAATGCTGACATGCTGGCGGATTCTGGGCAGCATGGCTTCGACCGCGGCGGTGTCCAGATTGCCTGCGCCGGTGACGCCTTTGAGCGACACGTAGTACACGTAGCCGCTGGCCACGCGGGCGACCTGGGCCATGCGTTCGGATGTAGAGGTGGGGGCCAGCAAAAAGATCAGGTCCATGTTGTGGGCGCTTAAGGAGGCGGCGAAGGCTTCGCATTCTTCTGGCGGGTAGTCGACAATCAGCATGCCGTCTACGCCAGCGGTTGATGCGTGTTTGATAAAGCTGCCCGCGCCGTTTTTGATCTCGTAGCGCTCAACCGGGTTGGCGTAGCCCATCAGCACGATAGGCGTGGTTTTGTCTTGCGTTCTGAAGGCGGTGACCATGTCGAGCACCTTGGCCAGGCCAATGCCCAGGGCCAAGGCTTTTTCACCGGCTTTTTGAATCACCGGGCCGTCGGCGCTGGGGTCTGAGAAGGGAATGCCAAGCTCAATCACGTCGGCCCCGGCGCTGACCATGCCGTGCATCAAATCAGGCGTGACATCGGCATACGGAAAGCCAGCCATGACATAAGGTATGAGCGCGGTTTTGTTTTGCGCTTTGAGCTTGGAGAGCGTGGTTTGAATTCTGGTCATTTGGCGAACTCCACCACATGCTCATTGCCCTTGACCGACTGGCCTTTGCAGCTTGGGCGGCAATAAAAGTCAGCATTGCTCAAGTCAGCCACGGTGCCAATGTCCTTGTCGCCCCGGCCTGACAGGTTGACCAAAATTGACTGGTCAGGGCGCATGGTTTTGGCCAGCTTCATGGCGTAGGCCACCGCGTGCGCTGATTCAAGTGCGGGAATAATGCCTTCGGTGCGGCAGGTGTAGTGAAAGGCGTCAAGTGCTTCTTTGTCGGTGATGCCGACATATTCAGCCCGGCCTATGTCTTTTAAAAACGCATGCTCGGGGCCGACGCCGGGGTAGTCCAGGCCCGCGCTGATGCTGTGCGTTTCTGTCACCTGGCCATCGTCGTCTTGCAGCACGTAGGTGCGGTTACCGTGCAGCACGCCGGGCAGGCCGCGCTGCAATGATGCGGAATGTTTGCCGCTGTCCATGCCCTCGCCAGCCGCTTCAACGCCAATCAATCGGGTGTTTTCATGCGCAATGTAGGGGTGAAATATGCCCATGGCGTTGCTACCACCGCCTACGCAGGCAATCACGGCATCGGGCTGTTTGCCACCATTCATACCGGGCATCTGTGCAATGCATTCATTACCGATCACGCTTTGAAAGTCGCGCACCATCATCGGGTAAGGGTGCGGCCCAGCGACGGTGCCGATGATGTAGAAGGTGTTGTCGACGTTGGCTACCCAGTCGCGCATGGCTTCGTTCAGTGCGTCTTTCAGGGTTTTGCTGCCTGATTCAACCGGCACTACCGTAGCGCCCAACAGCTTCATGCGGTACACATTGGGGCTTTGGCGTTTGACGTCTTCGCTGCCCATGTAGACCACACATTCCAGCCCGTAGCGGGCGCAAATGGTTGCGGTGGCCACGCCGTGCTGGCCAGCGCCGGTCTCCGCTATCACGCGCGGTTTGCCCATGCGTTTGGCCAGCATCGCCTGGCCGATGGTGTTGTTGATTTTGTGCGCGCCGGTGTGGTTCAGGTCTTCGCGCTTGAAGTAAATCTGCGCGCCGGCCTGTTCACGGCTCATGCGTGCAGCATGGTAAATCGGGGAAGGGCGGCCTACAAAATGAGCCAGCTCGTACTGGAATTCTTTTAAAAATTCAGGCTCGTGTTGGTATTTTGCGTAGGCTTCTTTGAGTTCGGTCAGTGCGTGAGTGAGGGTTTCAGAAACAAAACTACCGCCGTAAACGCCGAAGTGACCACGGGCGTCAGGTTGTTGATACTCGTACATTTCAAAAGCTTTCTTTGCGGGCTGCACCGCAAACTTCAATTTTTAAGTGGGTCGTCGGCAGCGCGAACGGCTGCGACAAATTGACTGATCAGCTCAGGGCTTTTGATGCCTTTACGGGGTGAACCGTTGGGGAGTCTTTCTTCAACGCCCGAGCTCACATCGACGGCCAGCGTCTTACCGCGTGGCCGGACTTGCTGCATGCCTTCGCCCACGTTTGCAGGTGTGAGTCCACCAGACAAAACGAGGTGAGCATTGACGCTTGGAGGAAGCAGTGACCAATTGAATGTTTTTCCGCCGCCACCAAAACCTTCGACATGTGCGTCTAAAAGAATGGCTTGGGCTGAGTTGAAATCTTGACAGTATTTTACGAGATCAAAGTCAAATGGTTCGTTTAAGGACTCTGGCTGGCTAGGGATGCGGGCCGCGCGTATGAAGGGTCTGGCAATTTTCAAACAGTCCGACGGTGTTTCATCGCCATGAAACTGCACTGTGGCGCAATGAATACTTGAGCAAGCAGCTATTATTTCAGTAGCACTTGCATTGACAAAAAGCAGCACTGGCGTTACAAACGGTGGCAGTCTGGCGGCAAGTTCAGCCGCACGTTGAGCGCTGACATAACGTGCGCTCGCTTCGTACAGCACAAAGCCGACGGCATCAACGCCAGCGGCAACTGCAGCGTCAACGTCTTGCTCGCGGGTCAGGCCGCAGATTTTGATTCGGGTTCTTGCTTGTTTCATGGCAGCCAATCATAAGACGCAGCCTTGGTTGGCAGGCCATACTTTTCTTCATAAACCGGGCCCAAAAAGTACAGACCATCGGGCGAAAAAGTCGGCGCTGCTGCATCCCGCCGTCTAGCCGCCAACACGTCTGCTATCCACTCAGGCTTTTCAAACCCCTGGCCGACCGCCACCAGGCAGCCCATGATGTTTCGAATCATGTGGTGCAAAAAGGCATTGGCTTGAAATTCAAAACGCCAGTAGTTTGAACCGGGTCTTTGCACGATGTCGATGCGTAGGATATTTTTGACGGGTGATTTGGCCTGGCATTGCGCCGCGCGAAACGATGAAAAGTCGTGCTCGCCCAGCAAATACATGGCCGCTTGCCGCATTTTTTCACCATCCAGCGGGCGGTAAACCCAACCAACCCGACCCGCCTCGACGCTGGGCCGTACAGGCGATTCAAGCACTACGTACGCATAGCGCCGGGCAATCGCACTGCCGCGCGAATGAAATTCGTCAGGCACAACGCGGGCCCACTGCACAGCAATGTCGGTGGGTAGAAATGCGTTGGTACCGCGCACCCATGAGGCGGATTCGCGCTCAATCAAGGTGTCAAAATGCACCACTTGCATCAAACCATGGACGCCTGCATCGGTGCGGCCCGCACAGTTGACGCGAGTCGGCTGTAGGCTGAATTTGGCCAGCGCCAGCTCCAGTTTGTCTTGCACGGTGTTGCCCGAGAGCTGGCTTTGCCAGCCCTCGTAAGCCCCGCCGTTGTAAGTGATGCCTAGCGCAAGCCGCAAAGCTGGGTCACGACAGGCTGTTTAAAAACGCCTGCGCTTTGAACTTCAACGCGCCATCTGCTTGTGCCACCACCTCGTTGGCCAGTGACCTTGCGCCGTCAGAATCGCCTAGTGCATGAAACTCTTCGGCCAAGGCAAGCTGAGTTTCAAGCGGGCCTTCAACAGCGGCAGAACCAGCAGCAGTCGCACTTTGGGTCAAGGCCGGGCTCTCAGTGTTGGGGCCATCGAGTTCGAGCGAGAGCGAGCCCATGTCAAATTCCAGCATGCCGTTGTCCGGCTCTGCTGCGGGCGCAGACGCCGGTGGGCGTGCTGGCGCTGTCACGGGAGCTGACGGCGCTGCGCCATGGCTGGCGACCGGCAGCGGGTCAAGGTCAAAGCTCAAGCTGTTGTCGTCAGGCTGTGGTTGTTGTTGTGGCTTTTGCTCAGCAGGCAAATCGAAAGCGACGATGGGGTCAAGGCCAAAATCCATGTCAAGGCCGTCAAATGGCTCAGGCTCGTTTTTGGCCAGCATGGCTACGGGAGGCTCGGGTGTGTATTGCGGCGTCGGGCTTGGCAGTGGAGCTGGTGCGGGCACAGACGCGTACGCTGTCATGGCAGCGGGCTCGATTGCACTGGCTGCGGCGGGTGCTGGCTCATCGTCGATCGAAAAGTCAAGATCCAGGTCGAAATCGACATCATCTGCTTCTTCAGCGTGCGACGCCAACATCTGCGGCACGGTAGCTCCGCCGTTAAACGCTGCCGACATGTCCGGCTCTCGCCCCACTGCGCCACGCTCTCCCGGTAAGTGGCCACCGGGTTGGTACATCGGGTTGTTTGGATCGAGGTCACGGCCCAGCTCGCAGATGTACGCCCATTCCGGGCCATTGCCGCGCGTTAGGGTGTGGGCTTCTCGGGCAACGGCTTCAAAGCTTCTCACGTCACGGCGCTTGGCGTAAATTTCCGATAACTTGGCATGAATAGCCACACGTGACGGATTGGTACGCAGCGCTTCTTTGAGGATTTCTTCAGCTTGCAGATCGCGGCCATAAGCCAGGTACACGTCGGCCTCCGCAACCGGATCCACGTCGCCTGCAGCATCGAGCTGGCTGGGTGAATAAACGAGCGATGAGCCTGTGGCGTTGCCGCCTTCAGTCGTGTCAATGCGTTGTCCGCCGCTGGCGCCGAAGAACGAATCGGGCTGTAAGCGGCTTTCGAGAAAGGAGCTGTCCACTGACGCTTGATCGTTACGCTTTTTGTAGCGATAAAAACCAAAGCCCGCCAAAAGCGCCAATAAAAGTCCAAGGCCAGGCAAGACCAGCGGATTATTTGTCAGGTCATCTATCAGACTGGGTTCAGGCGGCGGTGGTGGTGTTGCGATCGGTTTTTTCACCGCTGCGGTGGCGCTTGTCGCCGCTGCGCTTGCAGGTGCCGCTGCGGCGGTAGGCGTTGCTTCAGGCGCCGAGGCACTGGTCACCGCGAGCGGCGATGCTGTGGCGGCCGACGTGCTCGATGCTGGCAAAGCGGCTGGGCTGACTGCGGCGGTGACTGAAGTCGCTGATGCTGCTGAAGCTGTAGAAAGTGCAGGCGTGGTCGGCGTGGCGGTCGCGGCTACAGCGGCTGAGCTTGCAGGCACAGCTGGTTTGGCTGCGCTGGAGGCTGCAACAGGTGCTGGGGCGATGGCAGGTGCTGGAGAGACAGCCGGAGGTGCAGCAATCTGTACAGCGGGTAAAACCGGCGCTTTACCGGCACTGGCTGGTGTTGCCGCGGGGGTTGCAGCGGGTGTCGCAGCAGGCGCTGCCGCTGGCGTTGCGGCAGTAGCAGCCGGCGGCGCGCTGGCGATTTTGTTCAGATCACCAATATTTTTTGACAGTTCGGCAACCCGGCTGGCTGAGTCTTTGGCCTGCTTGTCTTTGGCGATTTTGTCTTCAGCCGCGGCTTTGCCCTGAACTGCGCCTTTTGACAAGGTTAATTTGTCGGGTGTAGCAGCCACCGCTGACCGGTCTTCAACCTTAGCGTCTACTTTGCCTGCGGCCTTGCGGTTGGCGCTGTCAACTTGGGTGGTGGGCACACCCGCTGCCAGCTTTTGCCGAAATTCGTTGAAGTCTTTGGCCTGCGCCAGGATCGTACTGGTGGCCTGACCAGCCGGTATGGTGCCTGCCTCTTCCGCGGCTGGGATGTCTAACACCGAACCGAGCTTTAGCCGGTTGATGTTGCCGCCAATGAAGGCTTGCGGGTTGGCTCTCAACAGCGCGACCAACATTTGGTCCAACGAAATGCTGGCTGGTTTATTTTGCGCTGCAATCTTGCCTGCAGTGTCCCCTGACTTAACCGCGACCTTTTGACCGCTTGTGCCGGTGGCAGGCCCTGCAGTGCTGGTTTTTGGCGCAGGCGGCGGGGGCTGCATTTTGGCAACGGGTGCTTGCCGGGTGGTGGCGACAGCTGGCGGTCCTGACGGTGGATCGTAGGGCGGGTTGGTCGCGCTGCCGGCAGGCGGCGCTGCAGGCCGCGATAAAACCGGTGCTGTCAGCGGCGCCGTTTGTCCTGCAGCGGGTGCTGCTTGACGCAGGTTTGGCGGGTCAAACAACATCGTGTAGTCGCGCACCACACGGCCCGACGCCCAATTGGCCTCCAAAATCAAATCCACAAACGGCTCGGTGACCGGGCGTGAGCTGCTCAGCCGCAAATAAGAACGCCCGTCAGGCCTTTTTTGTAAACTGACCTGAACCCCAACCAGCGCAGCGGTGTACTCAAGTCCAGCGGCTTTAAAGACTTCTGCTGACGCCACGCCGACTTTCAGCGTGGCGGCTTCGTCAACGCTGATTTCAGCGACATCGATTTCAGCTCTGAGCGCTTCACCGAGCGCGGACTGGACCGTGATACGGCCTAGACCAAAGGCGTGGGCAGGGTTCCCAACAAAGGTGCACAGCATTACAGCACCGGCGATTGCACTCAGAGTACCCCTGCTCAAGAAATGGCGTTGTGTCATGGGGTTTTGAGCCTCCAGTGCTCGTTCAGCGTGTAACTTTATTTTGGTGGACTGCACAAAGACCTCAATGCATATTTTCAAAAAACAAATTTAACATCAAGGCGTTACGCTGACAAGCTCAGACACCGCTTAAGTTTTGACACCCCCCTAAGGAGGCGTTTTGCGCGTTTCAATTGTTGTCAGCTGGCAACGCTGTGTCACATGTCCTTACTTTAGCGAGGTTTTGGCAAGTTTTGATCGGTGTAACTGCTAACTTATCAAACCGGACGGTACACGTAGCGCGCTTAAGCCTCTAAAAGTATCCTGAGCATACGGCGCAGCGGCTCAGCAGCGCCCCACAAAAGTTGGTCGCCCACCGTAAACGCACCCAGGTAATCCGGCCCCATCGCCAGTTTGCGCAATCGCCCCACCGGAATCGTCATGGTGCCAGTCACAGCGACCGGCGTTAAGCCCTGGACGGTCGCATCCCGTGTGTTGGGAATCACCTTAACCCACGGGTTGTCCGCTGCGATCATGGCTTCGACATCGGCCAGCGGGATGTCTTTCTTCAATTTGAAGGTCAATGCCTGACTGTGACAGCGCATCGCGCCTACCCGCACACAAAAGCCGTCCACCGGAACCGCAGCCGTACCAAAGCTTGCGCCCTGGCCCAAAATCTTGTTGGTTTCAGCCCCGGCCTTCCATTCTTCTTTGCTTGAGCCATCGCCTAAGTCTTTGTCAATCCACGGGATCAGGCTTCCGCCCAACGGCACCCCAAAGTTGGCTGTCTCACTTGCTGACAGGCTGTGCTGTTTGGCCAGCACACGGCGGTCAATTTCCAAAATGGCAGATTTTGGGTCATCCAGCAGGGTTTTGACTTCGCCGTTCAACGTTCCGAATTGGGTCAGCAGCTCGCGCATGTGCTGTGCACCGCCGCCCGACGCAGCTTGGTAAGTCATGGACGTCATCCATTCGACCAGACCGGCCTTGTAAAGCGCGCCAACGCCCATCAGCATGCAGCTCACCGTGCAATTGCCGCCAATCCAGTTTTTCCCGCCCTTTGCCAATGCGTTTTGAATCACTGGCAGGTTAACGGGGTCCAAAACAATGACCGCATCGTTGTTCATGCGCAGCGTTGATGCCGCATCAATCCAGTGGCCCAGCCAGCCGGCGGCGCGCAGCTTTGGGTAAACATCAGACGTGTAGTCACCGCCTTGCGCGGTGATGATGATGTCGCATTTTTTCAGCGCTTGAATGTCGTTTGCGTCTTTGAGCAGCGTTTCGTTTTTCGCATGCGATGGCGCTTTGCCGCCTGCATTGGATGTTGAAAAAAAGATCGGTTCGATCAGGTCAAAGTCACCTTCGGCCTGCATGCGGTCAATCAGTACCGAGCCGACCATGCCGCGCCAGCCGACGAGACCTACTGTGTTGCCTGAGATGTTCATTGGTGTTGCCCTTATCAAAAAAATGAGATTTTTGACCCGGCTCATCGAGCCGACGGGCACGACGAGGCGGGCTTGCTAGCCTTTAATGCCTGTCGTTTCAGTCGATGTGTTTAAGAAGTTCACATGCCGATTGTAATCACGCCAGCGCCTTGACAACGGCGTCGCCCATTTCAGCCGTACCGACCCGGGTTGTGCGGTCGCTGTAAATGTCCGGGGTGCGCAAACCTTGTGTCAGCACGACATCGACGGCTTTTTCAATCCGGGCCGCAGCTACTGGCTGGTTCAGACTGAAGCGCAGCATCATGGCTGCACTCAAAATGGTGGCCAACGGATTGGCCACCCCTTTGCCTGCAATGTCAGGTGCGCTGCCGTGGCTGGGCTCGTACAGGCCCTGGTTTTTCGCGTTCAGGCTGGCTGAGGGCAACATGCCGATGCTGCCCGTCAGCATGGCGGCGGCGTCAGACAAGATGTCACCAAACATATTGCCTGTGACTACCACATCGAACTTTTTCGGCGCTTTGACGAGTTGCATCGCCGCGTTGTCGACGTACATGTGGTCAAGCGCCACATCAGGGTATTGCAGGCCGATTTCAGTGACCACGTCTTTCCAGAGCTGAAAGGTTTCCAGCACGTTGGCTTTGTCAACGCTGGTTACGCGCCCGGGGCCCTGATCAGGGCCACGTTCAGCAGCACGCTTGCGGGCGGCCTGAAACGCGACATGCGCAATGCGTTCAATCTCAGGCCGTGAATAGCGCATGGTGTCGAAAGCTTCCTCGCTGCCCGGAAAGTGGCCATCGGCTGCCACCCTGCGGCCGCGCGGCTGGCCAAAGTAAATGTCACCCGTGAGTTCGCGGATGATGAGAATGTCCAGGCCGCTGACCAGCTCACGTTTGAGGCTGGACGCATCCACCAGTTGCGGGTAGCAGATGGCAGGGCGAAAGTTGGCAAACAGGCCGAGGTTTTTACGCAGACCCAAAATCGCCTGTTCCGGACGCAGCGGGCGGTCGAGCTTGTCGTACTTCCAGTCGCCGACCGCGCCAAACAGTACCGCGTCCGCCTCTTTGGCGAGCTTGAGTGTGGCGTCTGGCAGCGGATGGCCGTAAGCCTCGTAGGCGGCGCCTCCCACCAGGGCTGTCTCGGCTTCAAATGTCAAGTCAAGGGCATTTAAAACCTTGACAGCTTCAGCCACGATTTCTGAACCAATACCGTCACCCGGCAAAATTGCGATTTTCATAAGATAAATTTCTTTACTATTGTTTTTATAGCTGTGTGCCTAGGTTTCGTCAGGGCCAGAGCACTATTTGATGTTTAAAGCGATAAATCGGAGCATACAGCGCAAGCTGGGGCTAAAGCGATCGTTCAGGCGCTGATCGTGTGGTTCAGCCAAGGCTTGGTCGCCAAACGCTCCGCCTCAAAAGCCTTGATCTGGTCACTGTGGCGCAGCGTCATGCCAATGTCGTCCAGCCCATTGAGCAGGCAATATTTGCGAAACACTTCGACGCTGAACGCAATCTCTTCGCCTTGCGCTTTCACAATCACCTGGCGCTCGAGGTCAATCGTCAGCTTGTAGCCAGGGAAGGCCAGCGCCTCTGCAAACAAGGTAGCCACTTGCGCCTCAGGCAGTACGATGGGCAGCAGGCCGTTTTTAAAACTGTTGTTGAAAAAAATATCGGCGTAGCTGGGCGCAATGATGGCGCGAAAGCCGTATTGGTCAAGCGCCCACGGCGCGTGTTCGCGCGACGAGCCGCAGCCAAAGTTTTTGCGTGCCAGCAGCACCGATGCACCTTTGTAGCGCGGCTGGTTCAGCACAAAGTCGGGGTTGGGCTTTCGGCTGTTCAGGTCCATGCCCGGCTCGCCCGTATCCAGGTAGCGCCAGGCGTCAAACAGATGCGGGCCAAAACCGGTTTTGCGAATCGACTTTAAAAACTGCTTTGGGATGATCGCGTCGGTGTCGACGTTCTCGCGGTCCATGGGAGCGACGAGGCCAGTGTGGAGGGTGAATTTTTGCATGATGATCTCTTAAACGAATCTTCTAACGTCAACGAAGTGACCATGCACAGCAGCCGCAGCCGCCATCGCGGGGCTGACCAAGTGCGTTCTGCCGCCTGCCCCCTGGCGGCCTTCAAAATTGCGGTTGCTGGTACTGGCGCAGCGCTCGCCCGGCTCTAACTTGTCGGCGTTCATGGCCAGGCACATGCTGCAACCGGGTTCGCGCCACTCAAAGCCTGCAGCCTTGAAAATCACGTCCAGGCCTTCGCGTTCGGCTTGTTCTTTGACCAAGCCTGAGCCCGGTACCACCATAGCCAGCTTGATGTTTTTGGCGACTTTTTGGCCAATCTTTTTGACCACAGCAGCGGCTTCGCGCATGTCTTCAATCCGGCTGTTGGTGCAGCTGCCGATGAAGACTTTGTCAACGTACAAGTCGTTCAAAGCCTTGCCTGGCTCGAGGTTCATGTACTTCAAAGCGCGCTCCATCGCGTCGCGTTTGTTGGCGTCTTTTTCTTTGTCTGGGTCGGGCACGATGCCCTCAATCGACAGCACCATTTCGGGTGACGTGCCCCAGGTGACTTGCGGCAGCAGCTGGCTCGCGTCCAACTCAACCACCTTGTCAAACACGGCGTCGGCATCTGATTGCAGGGTAGACCAGTAGCGCACCGCCATGTCCCATTCAGCGCCGCCTACAAACTGGCCAGTTTGTCGGTCTGTGCCAGGCGATAGCAATCGGCCCTTGACATAATCAATCGTTTTTTGGTCCACTGCCACCAGCCCGGCGCGCGCACCGGCTTCAATCGCCATGTTGCAAACGGTCATGCGACCTTCCATGCTGAGGGCGCGAATGGCGCTGCCAGCAAACTCAATCGTGTAGCCGTTACCGCCCGCCGTGCCGATTTTGCCAATGATGGCCAGCACAATGTCTTTGCCAGTGCAGCCAACGGGCAGGGTGCCTTCAACCTTGACCAGCAAATTTTTAGCTTTTTTGGCCAGCAGCGTGTTGGTGGCCAGCACATGCTCGACCTCGCTGGTGCCAATGCCGTGCGCCAGCGCCCCAAAAGCGCCGTGGGTCGACGTATGCGAGTCGCCACAAACCACCGTCATTCCTGGCAGTGTGGCGCCGTTTTCAGGGCCCATCACATGCACGATGCCTTGGCGTTTGGACAAAAACGGGAAAAACGCCGCTGCACCATGCTCCTTGATGTTCGCATCCAGGGTGGTGATTTGCTCTTTGCTGACCAGGTCAGTGATGCCGTCGTAGCCCAATTCCCAGCCGGTGGTCGGCGTGTTGTGGTCAGCGGTGGCCACGATGGAGCTGATGCGCCAGACCTTGCGTTTGGCTTCCCGCAGCCCCTCAAAGGCTTGCGGGCTGGTGACCTCATGCACCAGATGCCGGTCAATATAGAGAATGGACGTGCCGTCGTCCTCGGTGTGAATGACGTGCTCGTCCCAGATTTTGTCGTAGAGTGATCTTGCCATGTTGCTTTCCTGTAGCAATGATTTTAAGTGTCTTGGCGCTTCGTTGGCTGCGCCAGATTCACTTCATGGCCGGGCAAAATACGTAAAATCGTTTTTTAAGACTTATTTCAGGCCTTGGCCCCTGATTTATATGGGCCAGACGCTACTTATTCAGTAGCAGACCAGACCAAAACCAAGGTTTGCATGGGCAGCTCAGAAAGCTGCAGAGTTTCGCCCGCCCTGACGGTGCAGTCAGGTTTTAGCGTTGTGGCCTCGCCGCGCTGCCAGTGCAGTGACAGCACGCGTTCGCCCAGCTTTAGGGTGATGTCAAACGATGGCCAGTCTGCGGGCACGCAGGGCGTGAGGGTTAACTCGCCTGGCGCGATTTTTAAACCCAAAATCGATTCAAGCCCGGCGCGGTATAACCAGGCGGCAGAGCCTGAATACCAGCTCCAGCCGCCACGCCCGGCGTAGGGTGCAGCACCGTAAATGTCGCCTGCGGTCACATACGGCTCCAGCTCGTACAGTGGGCCGCGTGTCGGGTGCTGGCTGCGGTGCGCGGGGCTGATAGCTTTGAAGCTCTCCCAGGCTGCCTGGGCATCGCCAGTCTGAGCCTGTGCCATCAGCGCCCAAACGGCTGCGTGGTTGTATTGGCCGCCGTTTTCGCGCACGCCGGGTGGGTACGCTTGTATGTAGCCCGGGTTGTTGGGCGACTTTTCAAACGGTGGGGTCAGCAGGTGCACCAAACCCGCCTCGTCGTCGATCAAGTGCTGCGTCATCGACTGCATGGCACTTTGTGTAAACGTATCGGTGGATGCACTGGACAGCACCGACCAGGCCTGCGCGATCAGGTCAATCTGGCATTCGGTGTTGCTGGACGAACCCAAAGGCGCACCGTTGTCAAAGAACGCACGCCTGAACCATTTGCCATCCCAACCGTGGGTGTGCAGCGCTTCAATCCAACCGCGCCTGGCGTTAAGCCATCGGTCGGCTCTGACCGTGTCGCCACGGGCTTGCGCCAGGGGCACAAAGCTTTGGGTCACGCTGCACAAAAACCAGGCCAACCACACCGATTCGCCTTTGCCTTCGTGGCCAACCCGGTTCATGCCGTCGTTCCAGTCGCCGGTGCCCATCAGCGGCAAGCCATGCAGACCGATGGCCAGGCTGTGGTCAATGGCCAGCGCGCAATGCTCGTAAACCGATGCCCGGGCGGCGCTGATGTCGGGCGCGTAGTAGGCGTCTTCAGCACCGGCAGGGACTGCCGCTCCGTCCAAAAAAGCCACAGGTTCGTCCAACAGTGCCACGTCGCCGGTGACTGCGAGGTAATGGGCGCAAGCAAAAGGTAGCCACAGCAGGTCGTCGCTGAAGTGGGTGCGCACGCCTTCGCCGCCGGGGGCGTGCCACCAGTGCTGCACATCGCCCTCGGCAAACTGGCGCGATGCATTGAGTAAAATTTGGTCCCGCAAACGCGTGGGCGCTACCACGGCAAAGGCCATGCTGTCCTGCAATTGGTCCCTGAAACCAAAAGCGCCACCGGCCTGGTAGAACCCGGCTTTAGACCACAAGCGTGAGGTCAGCGTCTGGTACAGCAACCAGCGGTTGATGAGCGCATCAAACAGCGGGTCGGGCGTTCGGACCTGAACCTGCCCGAGCAGATCGCGCCAAAAAGATTTGACATTTTTCAGTGCTTGCCCAATGTCCATCGCTAACCAGGTTGCAGCCAGCTGTTGGGCCTGCTGCGCATCGGCCGCATGACCCAACATAAAAGTAAAGCTAAAAACTTCTCCGGGCGCTACCTTGAAGCTGCTGGCGACCGCAGCGCAAGGGTCCAAACCCAGGCCGCTGCGTTGGCCCAGCGTGGCGGGCCAACACAGCTGGCCCGCGGTATCAAAAAACTTGCTGCGATCGCTGGTCCACTGCATCACGCCAGGCGTGCCCTTAAAAGCCATAAACGCCGTACTGCCGCCAAACCCTGCGCGGCTTTGACGCTGCTCGGCCATCACAGCGTTGATGCCCGCGGCGCGCCAGGTCAACACCGTGCGGCGCTCGGCGGGGCTGGCGCCAAGTTGCCATTCGGCCATGGCCAGCGCACGCAAGTGGCGTGTGCGCTGGCCGGTGTTGCGAAGCTCCACATGCACCAACTTGACCGATGCATCTTGCGCGGCGTAAAAAGTGGTTTGGGTGTCAAGCTGGCTGTGCCTGCATTCAAAAATGCTGTAACCCTGGCCGTGCCGCACTTGGTAAGTGGCCGCAGCATCGGGCGCTGTCATGCGATGGTTTCCAGGAACCAGGTGCAAAAACTGGGTCGTTTCCAGGTCTTGCAGCTGGTAATGCTCGTGGCCGGGGTCTTGTACCGGGTCGTTGCTCCAGGGCGTGATCTGGTGCTGCCGGCTGTTGATGGCCCAGGTGTAGCCGCTGCCGGTCTCTGACACTTGAAATCCAAACGACGCGTTGGCAATCACGTTGATCCACGGGCGAGGTGGCCGCTGGGTCGGGCTGATGCTGAATCGAAACTCGCCTGTCTGCGCGTCAAATTTGCCCACAGGCGTTTTGATGCTGGCAGGCTGCGGCAGTTCGCGCAGGGCACCGGGCCAAGTGACTTTGGGTTGGTTAGGTGATGCCCAGACTGCTTTCAGCCCAGCGATTTGGGTCTCCATCGGTCTGCCATCGGCCACCAACACGACCCGGGCCATGGCCAGCAACACGGCTTTTTCTGCGGCCGAAATCTCATGCGCCTTGAGCAAATAAAAGCCCGCGCCGTCAGCGGGTGGAAAGCTCTGCTGCACCTTTTGGTTAAGGCGGTCACGCTGGGCAATGATTTCGTGCTGCAGCGGCGACAGGTAAGAGTTGTCCTCACTGTTGAGTACCACTACGTCAGTTGCCAGTGCGCCAAAGCTCCACCATGGCTGCGCCCGCAGCAACGACTGCACCAACCCGACGCCTTCGCTGGCATGGATACGCACCAACAAAATGGGTTTGTCTCCGGATATGCCCAGACGCCACAGCAGTCTTTGGTCAACCCCGGCACCCCTACCGCTACTTGATCCGGCAATCTCGCCGGGGGCCATGACCTTTGGCCGTTGGCTGCTGTACATCAGCGCTGTGGTCAGATCTTGCAAAGCGGCGTTTTCTTCAGCGTCAATCCCCAGGTCGCGCAGCCGCACCTGCGCAAGCGTTGACGCCATGCGCGCTGCCCGCTCAACATGCATGGGTTGCAGGTATTTATCGATGCGGGCTGCCAGCTCGGCTGCATCAGCTGCCACGGTGGTGGCAAAGCTGAGCTTGGCCACACCGCCCGCAGGTATACGCACTTTGACCCGCAGACAAGCGCAGGGGTCCAGGCCATTGACCGGCGATGTGTTGATGTTCTCGTCGATGTTTTCGTCGGTGCTTTCTTCAGGGCTTTGGCCCCAGGCCTGGTCAACTGCTGGCTGAGCGCGGCTGCGGTTACGGCCCAGAAAGGCGCGGCGGTCAGTGATGCCGTCAAGCGACACGATATCGGCATCCGCTTCAGCCAAAAAGTGGGCCGCTGAGACGGTCGGGTCGCCTTGTAGCCTTGGGCGGCGGGTCAACATCAGCGCGCGCCAAGGCGCGTTCCAGGTACTTTCAATGAACAGGTTAGAAAACGCCGGGTGCGCCTCGTCGGCTTTGGCATCGGCCAACACCGCTTCAAAGCACGACATCACGTTGTAAGTCATGGGTACATTGAGCAGGTTGGTGATGACCAACGTGCGCAGCTCGGTGTCGTCTTCTGGGCTGACCAACACGGTAATGGTGGCGTCCAGGCTGCTGGACGCGGCATCAAACTGCACCCGGTCGGCCATAAAGCAGCAGCTGTAACGCCACTCGGGGTGCGGTGCAGGGTGGGAAGTAATGGAGTAGGACGGTGCGCCGTCAGCAGCGGCCAGATAGATAAAACTGCCGTATTCGTCTCGCAACAAATCGTCGCGCCAACGGTTGATATTGATGCTGGCATGCTGTTGCCGCCAGCGACTGACCCCTGCGCCGTTGGGGCGCAACGCCACGCTATAGCGGCCATTTGACAGCAAGTGGGTGGGTTGCCATTGGGCGGCTGTAGGGTTGAGGAGGCGCGATTGAAAGGCGTTGCTGGGCGCGCCGTCATCCGAGGCGGGTGCGCTGCGCGGGTTGGCGCTGCTGATGATTTGCCGGGGGCAACGCTCGTGCAGCAGCATCTCGTAGGCGGCTACCAGCGGTGTTTGGGCAAACCAGCGCTGTGGTGCCCGGCCACACAGCACATTGCACAGCGCTACCAACGCCATCCCCTGGTGGTGCGCCATGTAGTTTTTAACCACGCTGAACTTTTCGTTATGCGGCTGGCGCGCCGCTGTAAAGTCAATCGCGTCCATAAAGCCGTACTCACCCCTGCTGCCCAGCCGCTCCATTCGGCGCAGGTTGGCAATTGCTGGCTTGGGGCAAAGCATGGTGGCCATGAGCGCGGCATAGGGCGCGACCACCTTATCCGTTGCAGGCGTGCGCCGAAGTGCCAGGCGCGGCACGCCAAACGGCGAATATTGGTACGCCAGCGAATGGTCTTGCGCCAGATAGGCCGATTCAGACACGCCCCAGGGCAGACCTTGCGCGCGGCCAAAAATTTGCTGCTCCATCACCCCTGCCAGGCTGGACGAATACAGCAGCCCTTGCTCGGGCTCTTGCATCACCAGCGAAGGCATCAGGTATTCAAACATGGAGCCAGACCATGACTTCAGGCCGGGTGTCACGCCGCTGCATAAAAATGAGCGGCCCAACGCCATCCAGTGGCGGCGCGGCACATCGCCCTTGGCAATGGCCACGAAACTTGCCAGCCTTGACTCAGACGCCAGCAGGTCGTAGTAGCTGGCGTCCAGCGCATGCTCATGCACCCGCAGGCCGATGTGAAACAAATGCCGCTTGGCGTTGTACAAGCCGCTAAAGTCCATCGCCATGCACAAATCGGTGCAGTGTGCGCCGATGCTTTGCAGTTGCTGCTTTTCATAAACCGTGCTGTCCGCCTTGCGCGCCAAGCTCAGGCAAGCACTGCTCAGGGTTAGCAAATGCCCGGCCAAATTGCCACTGTCAACGGTAGACACATAGGCGGGTTGCAGCACGTCGAGCGTTTCGGTTTGGTACCAGTTGTACAAGTGCCCGGCGTGTTTGGGTAATTTGTCCACCGTGCTCAAAGTGGCTTGCAAGCGCGCCACCACCTCGGCGGTGCTGATCCAGCCGAACTGCCGGGCGCAAGTGACGGACAGCAAATACAGGCCGATGTTGGTGGGTGACGTGCGGTGGGCAAGGGTAGGCTCGGTATCGACTTGCAGGTTATCGGGCGGCAGACAGTTGTCACCTGCAGAAATGCAGTGTTCGAAAAATCGCCAGGTATCACGCGCAATACCGATCAGATAAGTGCGATCCTGCGCATCCAGTCGCTGGCCGTGCATGCGCAGGCTATTGGCCGGGCGTTCAGGCTGGCTGGCCCACCAGGCAAACGCCGGGCTAAGCGCCCAAAGTGCAAACAGCGCCGCCCCCTCAAGCGGGTGAGGACTGAAAAATATCGCCAGCAGGCCCAGGCCTAGGCATGCGCTGGACGTCCCTATCCGTTTACGAATAAACGTACCCAGCGTGTATTGGGCTGCGGCTTGCGCTTGTGCGGCAGTCGTCCACTGCAGCAAATATTTGCGGCTGATGCCCATGCGCCACAGCGCCCGGGCAATGGCGTCCAGCAGCAAACAAGCCTTGTGAAACAGCTGGGTAAACAGCCAAGCTGCCGCACCAAACGCGCGCCACAACTCGGCCATCCCCACATGAAAAAAATGCCGCAGCACAATACCACGCCGACTCGGCACCAAGCCTGCCAATGCACCCAGCAGTGGCCCTGCCAAAACAGCGGCCAGCACGATGGCTACCGCTTTTGACAAGGGCATAGCAGCGGTAAAAATGACCCCTACCAACAGCAACATCGAGGCAGGTGCCACCAGCGAGCGGCGCAAGTTGTCAAACATCTTCCACAGGCCCAGGCTGTCGATGTCGTAGTGGTTGGCGCGCAGCATCAACGGCAGCAGTTGCCAGTCGCCACGCGCCCAGCGGTGCTGACGCGAATCATCTACGCCGGCATGGTGCGGATGGTCTTCGGCCAGCAGCACATCGCTGACATAAGCGCAGCGGCTGACATTGCCCTCAAGCAGGTCATGTGAAAGCACCGATTCGTCGGCAAATCGCTGGTCCAGCACGGCATGCAGTGCTTTGACATGCAGCAAGCCTTTGCCGGTAAATGAGCCCATGCCAAACAAGTCCTGGTACACATCCGATGTGCCGTTGCTGTAGGGGTCAATGCCGCATTGCCCGGCAAACAGGTCATGAAAAAGTGACCGTTCGCCCGCCTGCGGCAGCGGCGTGACGATGCGCGGCTGCAAAATGCCGTAACCCTTCACCACCCGCTTGGCAGCCTCGTCAATACGCGGCGTATTCATGGGGTGTGCAGCAATTGACACCAGCTCGCGCAAGGCGGTCGGCGGCAAACCGGTGTCGCTGTCCAGCGTGACGATATATTGAATCCCGGGGGCCAGTCGATAGCCCCCGGCAAAGTAAAACCCCCCATCCGGATGCAGTTCGGGCTGACCCGGCAAAGAAGGTGGGGCAGCCGGGCCGGGCGGTTGATCAGGCGGTGCGGTAGCAATCAGCCGAATGAGCGCTTCCAGCTTGCCGCGCTTGCGCTCCCAGCCAATCCATTTGCCCTCAGTGCTGCACCACTTACGCCCCCGGTGAATGAGCAAAAAACGCGGTGCCTGGCCCGCTGCTACCGGGTATTGGGCATTTAATGCCGTGATGTGGTCGAGTGCTTCGGCAAGCAAGGCGCTGTCAGTGGGCATGCTGGCCTGATCGGCATCGGCCCAGTCAGACAGCAAGGCAAACTGGGCATTGACTTCCAGGCTGGCCAGCCAGTGCATGCGCAGCCGCTCTGCAAGCGCTTTGGTAGACGCGGCAGAGGTTAATAAACACGGCATCACCACCAGCACCTGGTGCTGCACCGGAATGCCTTGAGAAAAGTCAAGCCGGGGCATGGGCTTGACATGCGTTAACTCGGCAATCACGCGGTGAATGATGGCGGCGACCGCTTCAGAGGCGGGCCAAGCCATCAAGCCCAAAGCCACCCAGTTTTCCCAGTGCCAATTGGCCAAGTCGTGCAGAGGGCGATTGGCAAATGCCAGCAGGGCAAAGGTTCCCAGCAGCATTGAGAGCAGGTAAAGGCGTAGACGCCACGCCTGACTTACCCGCCAGTCGCTGTTTTTACGCTGGTTTGTTGTGCCACCCTTGACATCACGGTTTTCGGTACTTGTCAGGTCACTCTTGGCATCAAGCAGGCTCAACACCAAAGCCTCGCGCCCCGGTCCGATCAAATGGTAGGCGGCGGTGTCTTCACCTTGGCTGGTTGGAACACTTTGCCGCGCCTGTGCCAGTACCGACTGGGCCGCGGTCAGCTCGGCTTGGCCCGTGTCGCGCGCTACTTTTTCCATGGACTGGGTAATTTGCTGGCGCGTGCCTTCACTGTCCTGACCAAAACTTGGCAATTGGTGCAACACCTGCAGCGCGCTGCTGACCGGTTCAATTAACTCGCGCCAATCGACCTGGCCGATCAGGCGCAAACTGTTGATGATGTTGCTGATCGTCAGGTTGGTCGATACCTGAGCCGTTTGCCCATCGGCGATCAGACCTAAACCGTCGGTGCAGTGCAGATTGATCCAGTACACCAGCAGGGCGGTGGTGTCACTGGGCTGGTCCGGGATGCGTTGCCAAAGCTGGGTTAAAAAGCCGCGCTCCAGCCCGCGGCTGCGCATGCTGCCAAGCAGTTGGTTCAGGTCGTTTTCTGACAAGCTGCCCTGTGCGTCCCACACCGCGTGAGCGGCCTCACGTGCCGCTTTGCCTTCCGCAATCTGGTTTGCCACCCGGCGCAGATTTTCAAGCAATACCACCCGCAGTGTGGTGGGCAGTGCCCACAGCTCACCCAAACTCAGTTGGTGAACTTCCTGGTAGGCGTGCAGAAACGCGGTAAACAGCGCCGGGTCCAGTACGCTGTCGGTATGCGCGACATAGGCCCAGGCAATGCCATACACGCGCGGCAGCCCCTCCAGTGGTTTGTCTGCCAGTTTGGGCAAATCTGCGTAATAACGGCGCGGCACACCTTCGTTAATTTGCTGAAGCTGCGCCTCTACCAAGTGAAAATTATCCAGCAGCCACTCGGCCGCAGGGGTCACGTACTGCCCGCTTTGCGAAATGGTGGCAATGTAGTCGTAGGCTTGCCTGAGTGCTGCAATGTTGTCTTGCACACGAGGGAAAAACGACAGGCTTTCACCCCAGCTCTTGCTGCTGCGTACCCTTTGTGCCTGCGCCAGGCTGCGGCCGTGCTCTTCAAACCGCTGGGTACCAAACAGTTCCGCACGTATCAGCGGTTCTGGCCCCCCGGGGTTGCTGTTGAGGATTTGCCTGGCGTAAAGGCTTAAGGTTTCCAGCCGGTCAAAGGGGGCATTTTTCACGCGCTCAAACGAGTCCCACCAAGGCGACGACCACCCCGGCCAGCAACGCGGCGGTCACGATACGGCTAAAAACCACCGAATGCACCATCTCCAGAGCGGCGTGCACGTTAAAAAACCGGCTGCGTTTGCTGGCGCAGTGGTCCATATGGGAGGCCAGGGCCGCCATGTCGGTCGATACAAAGTCTGCGGAATGGTCAATAAAGGTCGATGGAGATGACGCTCTGAGGGATGTTTTGAGTGGGGTTTTAAATGACGGTTGAAATGTCGTGTGGCGTGTCGTAGGTTGGGTCAAAGTAGTCATGGTCTGCTCCGATTGCGTCAATACAGATAAGCTGGCGGCTCCCTGCCAATTCAAAGTTGCACGGGCAAGTTGCACGCTTTACCCTTCTTTTGATCCTACGCAAATACCCTAGGCCGCCATGCCAGACGTGGCTACTGTTGGCGTAGGACAGGGGCTAGGTATGGTTTCAGGTGTATGCAAGTGTGAAAGCAAACACTATATAATCGATAGCGCGTAGCCTATACGTTACTTGGGCCGTGGCTTTAATCGACGTCAATTTACTGCCTTTATGCGGTAACAATCGGTGACCTTTGCCCCTACGCTGTTTTCTCTACCCGATTTACTCAACCCGTATTGCGCAGCCCCGCCGCTATGCCGTTGATGGAGATATGGATGCCGCGTTGTACACGCTCGTCGGCGTGGCCCGCACGGTAACGGCGTATCAGTTCAACCTGCAGGTGGTGTAGTGGGTCAATGTAAGGAAAGCGGTGGCGAATCGAGCGTTGAAGCGACGCATTGCCAGCCAGCAACTGCTTTTCACCGGTGATGAGCGCCAGCGCAGTGACTGTGCGGTGCCACTCGTCTTCAATACTGGTGAAAATCTTTTTGCGTAATTTAGCGTTGGTGACCAGCTCTGAGTAGCGCGATGCCAAAGCCAGATCGCTTTTGGCCAGCACCATGTCCATGTTGCTGAGCAGCGTGGTGAAAAACGGCCACTCCTTGACCATTTTTTGCAGCAAGGCCAAGCGCTCTTTGTAAAGCGTTCGGGCGGGGTGAGCGGAAGCTTTCCTGGGCGGCTCCGATTGTTTTGCCGATTCAGGATCAACGCCATGCAAATAAGCTTCGACCGCTGAGCCAAAACCATACCAGCCGGGCAACGCCAGCCGGCATTGGCCCCAACTGAAGCCCCACGGAATGGCGCGCAAGTCTTCTATTTTTTGACTGGGTTTGCGGCTTGCGGGGCGCGAGCCGATGTTGAGCTCTGCAATTTCGCGGATCGGGGTGGCGCTGAAAAAATACTCGGTAAAGCCCGGTGTCTCATAAACCAGCGCACGGTAAGCGGCCATGCTGCTGGCCGACAGCACACCCGCTGCCTGCAAAAAAGCGGGCGTAGCGGGCTTGGTGGGCTGCAGCAACGTGGCCTCTAGCGTGGCCGCTACCAGCGTTTCAAGGTTTCGGCGGCCAATTTCAGGGTTGGCGTATTTGGAGCCAATGACCTCGCCTTGTTCCGTCAACCTGATTTGTCCGCGCACGGTGCCGGGGGGTTGCGCAAGAATAGCCTGGTAGCTGGGGCCGCCGCCACGGCCTACCGTCCCGCCCCGACCATGAAACATTCTCAGTCGAATGTGAAAAGACTTGACCAGCTCATCAAACAACGCCACCAGAGCAATTTCCGCCCGGTACAGCTCCCAGTTGCTGGTAAAAATGCCGCCGTCCTTGTTGCTGTCTGAGTAGCCGAGCATGATGTCTTGCTCGCTGTACTGGTCAGGACGGCCACGTTTAACCAGCTGCGCAATGCCCGGTAGCGCATAAAACTCCCGCATGATGGGCGCTGCGTTACGCAGGTCTTCGATGGTTTCAAACAGCGGCACCACAATCAGATCGCAAACGGCGTCAGCCGTCGCGCCAGGGGGTAGCGGGGGCGCATCAAGGCCTGGGGCGGGGGCCTCAAGCCTGCCTTGCATCAGCCCGACCTCTTTTTGCAGCAGCAGCACTTCCAGCAAATCACTGACGGTCTCGGTGTGGCTGATGATGTAGTGGCGAATCGCCTGGTTGCCAAAACGCGAGCGAGCTTTCAGCGCCGCCTCAAAAATAGCCAGCTCGCCCTGCGTGTGCGCTGAATACGCCGCGCCCACCACGCGAAGCGGGCGTGCGTCGTTCAGCAAGCGCATCAACAGCTCGCGCTTGGCAGTCTCTGCAAGACCGGCGTAATTGGGCTCAAGCCGTGCAGTGGCCAGCAGCTCAGAGACAACTTCTTCGTGCTTGTCAGAGCTTTGGCGCAGGTCCACGGTGGCGAGGTGAAAACCAAACACATCGACCGCGCGAATCAGTGGGTGCAGGCGCTGGGCAATCAGCGCCTCGCCATGGTTGGCCTGCAGCGATGCGGCGATGGTGCGCAAGTCAGATAAAAAGTCTTCAGGTTTTGTGTAAGCGTTTTGCGGCGCAACCGCGTGCCGTGCGGCGTCACCGCCCGTCAGATTTTTGAGCGTAGCGGCCAGGCGAGCGTAGATACCCGTCAAGGCGCGGCGGTAGGGCTCGTCTTGCCGGTGTGCGTTGGTGTCGGGCGAGCTGTTGGCCAGTGCCTGCATGTCTGAGCTCATGCCCGCCAGCATGGCCGACATGGACAGTTCGCCGCCCAGCAAGTGAGTTTCTGTCAGGTAGTGGCGCAGCGCGACTTCTGCTTGCCGACTCAGCGCATAGTTGAGCGTGCCGGCCGACACATTGGGGTTGCCGTCACGGTCGCCACCAATCCATTGGCCCATGCGCAAAAAGCTGTGAACACTGTGCTCACCCAACTCGCGCTCCAGGTTGGCGTAAAGCTTGGGGATTTCGCGCAGAAATGTCGCCTCGTAGTAACTCAAAGCGTTTTCAATTTCATCTGCCACCGTCAATTTGGTAAAACGCAGCAGGCGGGTTTGCCACAGCTGCATGACCCGGGCCCGCAGCTGGGCTTCGTTGGCGGCAAGCTCGCGCGGGGTGACGGCGTCTTTCGCGGCCAGTGCGGGGCTGGTGGCAACAAGCGCCAAAGCCAGCGCCTTGATGTCGTCGCGCGCCGTAAGCAAGTGGCCAATGCTGCGTTCAGCATCCAGAATGCTTTTGCGCTGCACCTCTGTCGGGTGGGCCGTGAGTACCGGCGATACAAAGCTGTTTTCCAGCATCGTTGCTATGGTTTTAGGTGCAATACCCGACCAGCGCAAGCGGGCCAGCGCCACATCAATGCTGCCTTCCTGGGTGTCGCCAGCGCGCTCGTGTATGGCGCGGCGGCGAATGTGGTGGCGGTCTTCAGCCAGGTTGGCCAGGTGGCTGAAGTAAGTAAACGCACGAACCACACTGACCGTCTGGTCGCCTGACAAACTTTTGAGCAACGTGGTCAATGCCTTGTTGGAGGCCACATCGGCGTCGCGCCTGAAAGCTACCGACAGCAAACGGGTTTGCTCAATCAGCTCATAAGCTGCAACGCCATCTTGCTCACGAATCACATCGCCCAAAATACGCCCCAGCAGCCGGATGTCTTCTACCAGGGGGCGTTCGTTGTTTTTGCTGGACGTTTTAGTGGTTTTTTGGGTCATGGGGTGACAGTCTGGTGGAACTCTGGTGGTCTCAAATCATGCTTTTGTGCATGCTAGCATCGCTGTTTGGTGAAAGATTACAAACAGGTGACGAGTGATTACTGCAGACCACACAAAGAAAATCGTGATTGCCACGCGCGAAAGCCGCTTGGCGCTTTGGCAAGCCGAGCACGTCAAAGCGCTGCTCGAGCAACAGCTGGGCTGGTGCGTTGAACTGTTGGGCATGACCACCCTGGGCGACCAAATCTTGGACCGTTCACTGAGCAAAGTCGGCGGCAAAGGCCTGTTTGTAAAAGAGCTGGAAGTCGCCCTGCAAGAGGGCCGCGCCGACATTGCGGTGCATTCGCTCAAAGACGTGCCGATGGATTTGCCTGAAGGTTTTGCACTGGCCTGCGTGATGACGCGTGAAGACCCGCACGACGCGTTTGTGTCGAATAAATACGCGTCTCTTGACGCGCTGCCGCAAGGCGCTGTTGTCGGCACGTCCAGCTTGCGGCGACTGGTGCTGCTTAAAAGTTTGCGGCCAGACCTAGACATCCAGCCGCTGCGCGGTAACCTGGACACCCGCCTGCGCAAGCTCGACGAAGGCCAATACGACGCCATCGTGCTGGCAGCGGCCGGCTTGAAGCGGCTTGAAATACCGGAGCGCATTCGGGCCAGCTTTGCCACGACCGACATGCTACCTGCAGCCGGGCAGGGCGCTTTGGGCATTGAAGTTTGCGCTAACCGCCGTGATTTGCTGGAAGGGCTGGCCACACTGGCCCACATGCCGACCTGGCTGTCTGTGACGGCCGAACGCACGGTCTCGCGCTCGATGGGCGGCAGTTGCTCAATGCCGCTGGCGGCCTTCACGCGGGGGCCTGATGCTGCCAGCGACCACCAAATGCGGCTTGACGCAGCCTGGGGCGACCCAGCCAGCATTGAGGCGGGCCGCATCACGCCTTTGGTGCATGCACAAAAAACGGCGACCGTACAGACTTTTGCCCAAGCCGAGGCGCTCGGCGAAGCCGTGGCGGCAGCGCTGCGTGCAGGTGGTGCGGTGTGGGCGACAAACCCGGCCGCGTGACACGGGTCATCGTCACCCGACCGTTGCAGGAGGCAACGCAGTGGGCCGACGAATTGACAAGATACGGATCAACGAGCGGTGGTCAGGGCGACTTTCCGACCCCTTTTAGGACGGAGGTGCTGCCGCTGATCGACATTGGGCCGGTCACAGACCAGGCGAGCACCGCACAGCTGCACCATGCTTGGCAAAACCTGAGCGACTATGCCGCATGCATGTTTGTCAGCGGCAATGCAGTGCAGCATTTTTTTCAGCAAAAAATGGCCTCAGCCCAAGCAAAACATGGGCCCGATGCTATTCATATGATAGTCAATGAAGAGCCGCGCCCTTGGTCCGCAAGTTTGCGCTTTTTAGCGCCTGGGCCTGGCACCGCGGCCGCCTTACGAGCCGCTGGCGTACCTGCCGCGCAAATTGATTCACCGCCCCTTGATGCCGGACAGTTTGACTCGCAAGCGCTATGGCAAGTGATTGGCCAGCGCGATTGGCGCGGCAAGCGGGTTTTGGTGCTTTGCGGCACCATGGGTCCAGGTGTAGGTGAATCCGTCGGTACATCTGTCTCACAAACGCCGGTAGGCCGTGACTGGTTGGCGCAAAAGTTTGCAGCCGTTGGTGCACAAGTTGACCGGCTCGTCGTTTACCAGCGCACGTCCCCTCGTCTGGAAGACGCTCAGCTGGAGCGGGTGCGGACGGCCAGCCATGATGGTTCGGTCTGGCTGTTCAGCAGCTCAGAAGCGGTGGCTAATTTGATTCAACAACCCGCATTGCAAAGTGCGCCGTACGTGCCTGGGGTCAATTGGCAACATGCCCGCGCCGTTGCCACACATCCGCGCATTGCTCAAGCTGTCCGGGCAGCGGGCTGGGGTGTGGTGCAGGCGTCACGCCCGACGCTGGCCGATGTCGCAGCAGCATTGCGCTCGATAGAATCAAACCCCCATGAGTGAAAGCCAAAACCTGATTCCCGTGCCTGCGCCTGGGCCTGCGCCCGAACCCGCGCCGCCCGAATTGGAAGCTGTGGTGCCAGACAGCGCAAACCCGGGCGTGGTCAGCATCCCGCGCCGCTGGGTGATGGCGGTGTTGCTGGTCGCGGGCGCTGCCTTGTTGGTCAGCGGTTCGCTGTGGCAAAAACTGGGCAATATTCAAGAAGAGCTGGCGCGCCGCAGCCTTGACGCGGGCGCTCAGTCGATTGAAGCGCGTACGTTGGCAAAAGCCGCGCAAGACAGCACGCGTGAGCTGGGGGCCCGGCTTTTAGCCCAAGAAAACCGCATCAGCGAGGTCAGCCTACAGCGCACCCAGCTTGAAGAGCTGATGCAAAGCCTTGCCCGTTCCCGCGATGAAAACCTGGTCGTAGACATTGAGTCTGCCCTGCGTCTGGCCCAACAACAGTCGCAACTGACCGGCAGCGCGGTACCTTTGATCGCCGCCATGACATCTGCCACCTTGCGCCTGCAGCGGGCGGCCCAACCCCGGCTCAACCCACTGCAGCGGGCAATCGCCAAAGACCTGGACCGTATCAAGGCCGCCAGCCTGACAGACGTACCTGTTTTGATGCTAAAAATTGACGAGCTGACCCGACTGGCTGACGATTTGCCCGTCGCCAATGCCATGCCGGCCAGTGCTGGGCTCAAGCCAGCCGCTGCCCCTGCCCCTGGCCTTGTCGCCCCGCCGCCGACGGGCGAAAAAAGCTCAACGCAGGACATGTTGCTCGGCTGGTTTGACAGGCAACGCCTGCAAACGATGGCCGAGCGCGCACTTGGCAGCGTGCATGAAGAGGCCCGAAAGCTGCTGCGTGTCAGCCGTATCGAGCAGCCTGAGGCCGCGCTGGTGTCGCCTGAGCAGTCGTTTTTTTTGCGTGAAAACCTCAAACTTCGCTTGCTCAATGCACGGCTGGGCTTGTTGTCCCGGCAAACCGACATGGCGCGGGCTGATCTGGCCAACGCCGCCAGTTGGCTGGGCAAGTACTTTGATGCGTCGTCCCGCAAAACCCAAGCCGCCAAAGATTTGTTGCTGCAAATCCAAAGCCAGCTCAAAACCAGCGAACTGCCGCGTCTGGACGAAACCATGGCCGCACTGACCACCGCAGCGGCCGGTCGTTAAACCCAAGCCCACCACACGATGCGCGCTGCTATCTGGTTTCTCGCTTTGTTTGCAATTGCTGCGGCAAGCGCGTTGTTTGCGGGTAATAACCAGGCAGTGGTGAGCTTTTTTTGGCCGCCGCACCGCATTGATGTGTCTTTTAACCTGGCGATTTTTTTGTTGCTGGGCTTGTTTGTGCTGATTTACGTCGCCTTGCGTGCCTTGTCTGCCGTGGTGAGCTTGCCGCTTGAGGCGCGTCGCTGGCGTGCCCAGCAAAAAGAGCGCGCCATGTACGGCGCGCTGATGGACGCGCTGGCGCACCAATTAGCCGGGCGCTACATTCGTGCCACCAAGTCCGCCCAAAATGCGCTGGTGCAAGAAAGAAGCTTGGCACGCTTGGCCAGCGAGTCGGGTCAGGTGCCCGGCTACAGCCCGGTCAGGGCCAGCCAATTGCAGTCGCTGGCGCATTTGCTGGTAGCCGAAAGCGCCCAATCATTGCAAGACAAAGCCCTGCGTGAGCAGCATATGCAGCTGGCGCTGCAAAGCTCTGCACCGCGCCACGCGCAAGAAGTGCGTGAGGGTGTGCAGTTTCGCGCGGTGCGTTGGGCGCTCGACGACCGTGATGCCAGCGCGGCGCTGGACATTCTTAACCAGCTGCCCCAAGGCGCCACGCGCCGCACATTGGCCCTGCGCCTAAAGCTTAAGGCAACGCGCTTGCTGCGCCAAACCGCACAGGCACTCGAGACCACACGGTTATTGGCCAAACATCGTGCGTTTTCCGTTCATGCGGCTCAAAGCATCGTCCGCGGACTGGCGCTTGAGCTGCTCAGCGATGCACATGACCCCACGCAGCTCAAGCAGGCCTGGGCCAGCCTGGACGACAACGAGCGGGCCACACCCGAGTTGGTCATTCACGCAGCAGCGCGCCTGATGGCCTTGCGCGGTGACGTGGATTTGGCGCGCACCTGGCTGCTCAAGATTTGGGACGCAGCAGTGCAGCCGCAGTCAACCATGGGCGATGTCTTGCGTATCAAGCTCATTTCGGTGCTGGAGGCGGGCCTTGAAAGTGTTGACGCTGCCTGGCTGGCACGAATTGAAGCCGCGCAAATTGGCCGACCGCGCGACCCTGATTTGCAGTACCTGGCAGGTATGGCTTTCTTTAATCGCCAGCTGTGGGGCAAATCAAAACAACTGCTTGACCAGGCCGCGCAAGGCTTGCAAGACGCTGGCCTGCGCCGCAAAGCCTGGCGGGCATTGGCCTGGTTGGCTGAGCAGCGGGGCGATGATGTTGCTGCGGCGAAGGCTTACAAGCAGGCGGCGCTGCTTTAAGGTAGCCCGGTTGCCGTGACACTGCAAGTCAATACGATATTGATTTGTCCACCGGATGGCAGAGTCGGAATCGTATAGCCCGACACCAAGGTACCAAATGGGATAGACGCTGCGCAGCTGGCCCCGCCAGAGGCTGTACAGGTAGCTGCAGCGGTGCATGACAAACCACTGGAGGTCGTGTCACTGAGTACTGCACCGGATGCATCCGACGGCCCGGTATTGGCCACAGTGAGGGTGTAGGCGGTGGTGCTGCCTGCCACAACCGTATTGGTGCCGTTGGTTTTGCTGAGGGAAATGTTTGCAACGCCCCGTACGGCGTCGGCGTCAGCCGCGCTGTTATTGCCCAGGTTGCTGTCGGTCATGCCGCTCGGTAGCTGCAGGCTGACGGTGTTGGTGACGGTGCCATTCAATGCGCTGACAGATGCCGTGACGGTAAAAAGCAGCGTTGTATTCAAGGGCAATGTCGGAATGGTCAGGCCGATGCCTTCAATACCGCCAATGGTTGACGAGGCCGGACAAGCCGCCCCGGTGCCAAAGGCAGCGCAACTGATGGCTGTTTTATTCAGCCCGCTGACTGATGGGTCTTTGACGACGATCAGGTCCGCAGGGCCCGGGCCGTTGTTGCCCACGGTGATCACGTACGAAGTGGTTCCGAAAGTCGAGACCGTATTGGTACTGTTGGTCTTGGTCACGAAAGGGTCGGTGTTGGGCACGCATTCTCGCAAGATGATTTGTGTCGAGGCGAAGGTGTCTCCGGTTCCAGCCCCTGCAGTTTGCGTGTCCCACAATTGCAGCGTGACACCGGTGGTGGTGGCGCCGAAGCTGCGTTGCCTCAGCGTCCAGGTATCGGACGTTCCGACTCCTTCGTTGGCGTATCCGTCTGTACCGCCTAGCGTGAAGGTGGTGGTGCCTGAGACGATACGAAATTGAATTTGGGGTGGGTTGGCTTCTACAGAGCCGGGGTTTTGTGCGTTCGAACCGTAGTACATCCATTGGTAGGTGCGCCCGGCAACCAGACCGCTCACCGGCTGTGACCAAAACCGATAGGCCAAGGCCCCGGCGTTACCGTTGTTATACAGCCAGTTATTGGCTGTGCCTACGCTGCGCGCCGCATCGCCAGGAAAGGGTCTTTGTGTCACGGTGCCGTAGGTTTGCGCGCCTGTTTGTGGACCCACCCCATCGTTCGGCAAGTTGTTGTTGACAGGGTACTGGGTGATGTTGCTGCCGACCGATGAGGATGTGTTTGAAAAATCACTGTTGGTCAAAAGGTTCACAGTCGATTCAGTGCTGTTGGCCGGACATATGTTGGCGCTGGACACCACCGCAGCGGTGGCCACAGTGACAGCGTTGGCGTCGGACGCGGTGTTGTTGGCGTTGTTGATTTCAGTCACCCCGGCCGGGGCTGTCACGGATACCGTGTTGGTGACGGTGCCGCCGGCTGCCGTGACCTGGGCGGTCAACAAAAAAGTCAGGGTACTGCCTGCCGGGAAAAGGGGAGCCTGCGCCCCCGCCTGGAAAGTGGTCGTGCTCAGTCCCGCAGGGCAGCTTGCGCCGCCTTGAGCTGAACAGCTCACACTGAGCTTGACCAGGCCCGTTGCTGCCGGGTCGGTGATAACGGCATTGTTGGCGCTCGATGGACCCGCGTTGGCCGCCACGATGGTGTAGACCGTCACGCCGCCTGTCGCGACAGATGTCACACCATCGGTCTTGCTGACGCTTAGGTCAGCCGTTGGCGTGGTGATGGTGGTGGTTGCCGTACCCGTGTTGTTACCCGGCGTTGGGTCGGTAAAGCCCGCTGGAATACTTACCGTCGCGGTATTGGTGATGCTGCCAGAAGTTGCTGCAACACCATTGACGGTGATTTGCAGCTGCCCACCGCTGTCGATCTGGATGCGGGACAGCGTCACGGTTCCGGTACCGATGGCACCTGTTCCCCCGGCCAGCGTGTCGCAGTCCGCGCTGCCCGCCAGCAAGGCGCAGGACCAGGTGACTGTGCCTATATTGGCCGGCACGATATCGCTCACGCTGACACTGCCTGCAAGGTTGGTAGGGCCTGCGCTGCTGACAATCAGGATGTACTGCACGGCGCTGCCAACCTCAGCGGTTGCCGGGCCAGACTTGACGAGCGACAGGTCTGCGCTGGTACCTGCCACACCTGTGATGACGATGTCTTCCAGTGTGCTGGAGGATGAAGCGTAATTGCTGCCCGCCACCGTTGCGCCCGCGGCGTTGATGCCCCCCGGAGTCACCGCTGGATTGGTTGCGCCGGTTGCACTGCCACCGCTGACGCGTGTGGGATCAGTGAAACCGATGTTTGCCGGGTTCTGATAAGTGCCTGATGTAGCGCCGTTCAAACCCACCTTGAAGGTGACAGTGACATTTGTACCAGGAGGCAGGGTAAAGGCGTTGGTGGGATCCCCAGCCGTTCCGATAGCGACGTTGCCGGTGCCGGTCACCGTCATAGGTGACCCAGGGCCAGAAGCCCCTGGTGTACCGGCTGAATAGGCCACGATGGCGGTGGTGCCTGTGAGTAAAAAGGGCGAAGACAACAGATCCGTCACTGCAACACCGTAGGCAACGCCGGACAGGGTTGCAGCATTGCTCACATTGATGATGTAAGTACCGGAGGTGTCTGGTGGCACCGTTAACGCGGGGGTGCTGGTGCGTTTGCTGGTCGTCAGCACCGGCGCACATTCATAGCCCGCACGCGCACCCACAATCGCGTTCGAGGCGATGCTGTACAGGCTGGCACCCGGTGAGCCGGGCTGGGCCAGCATATTGCCTGAAAAACCTTGAAACAGGTCTTCAAACGAATTTCCGTTGGTGCCGGCGGACAAGACGGCTGAACCCAGAGGGCTGTTTGACAGTACAACGCCGCCGCCTGCGCCACCACCCGGGCCTTCACGCTCGCCGTTGCAGCAGGGCTGGTTGGGTGCGCCAGTACGCGGGGTTTTGTTGGAATTGGCACCATTACCACCGCGCGCCTGAACAGTGACGTTACCGTGGCCACTGCCTGCAATCAGCACCACTGAGCCGCCGGCACCGCCACCCCCGCCAGCATCGTTGCCGTTGTTGTCTTCCCAGCCGCGTTGGCCATCCGTGCGCAAAAGCAAATTGCCGCTGATGCTACCGACTCGCAATAGGATGATGCCGCCGCCGTTGCCACCCGATGATCGAGGCGGTGTGGAGTTGTTCATGCTGCCTGAACCGCCACCACCCCCCATGAAAATGCGGGTGGCCAGCAACACGCCATCTTGTGGTGTGCGCGAGCCGCCATAGCCGCCTCGGTCCGTCAGGCCGTCGCCATTGAACGTCTGGCCACCGCTGCCACCTTCACCGCCGTTGCCGCCGCCGCCGCCCGCCGCATTGTGGCTATTGGCCCCGCCGCCTGCGTTGGCTGGTGCGCCGCGCATGGTGTCACCGCCGGTATATCCGGTCAATGTTCCGTTGTCGATAAAGGTGGCAACCGGATCGGTAAAGGCGGTCCCGCTGTTAAAAAACCCCGCAAGCGAGGTTTGCACGTATTGCGGTGTGCCGGCAATGCCTTCGCCCTTGGAGCCGCCGTCTATATAGTTACCCGAAAGGTAATTGAAATCCCCAGGCAGCTTGGAGTTAGGCGCCGCCTGGTGTACGCCGCCACGAAAACCGCGGTTCGACGCGTTGACGTGTGGCCCCGCGCCACTGGCAGTCAAGACGCCGGCTACATCGACGGCGACAACGCCGCCCACCAGACCGGTCCAGGCGGCGGCAAATAGCGGTGTGGCACCATTGAAGGTGGCACTGGGGTATTGCGGCACGCGAATGACCTGGTAGGTTCTGCGCGGCGCTGTACCCGGGACTTGGTCGTAAGCGTTGGTGAGGGGAGGCGTGAAGGTGATGGCCGACCCGATGGCCTGCGTGACACGCACAAACTCGTACAGCCCGGCCTGGTTGAGCGCGGTGTAGCCGTTGGCCTGAGATGCCGTTGTTAAGGGCTTGTTAGCCGCTGTCCCTGTGCCGTCGCCGTAGCGTTCGTCGTCGTCGGTGTTGATGCTGGCACCTTGCATCTGCATGATGAGCAGCATGTCGCCGGCTGTCACGGTACCTACCGCACCAGAAGCTGCGCCCAGCGTCAATGTTGTTGCTGCGATGCCCAGGTTGCCGTTGCCCTGATAGTAGGTGTTCACAATACCGGAAGGCGTACCTGGCGCGTCCTTGCCGGGCGCTGCGCAGGTTTGGCCATAAGCAAGGCCGAAGCCAAGCCACGTTACTAGCAGTAAACAAATGCACCTCACGAATTTTGGCGAATAAGTCATGCCGCTGCCTGCTTGGGTCTACTTGAGGTTGCCTGGGTTTACTTGGGTTTGCTTGGGTTTGCTTGGGTTTGCTTGGCTTTGCTTCTTACTGCTGGGATCAGGCGCGAAACCCGTCAGCAAAAGTAGCTGGCTGTGCCAAAGTGTAATTCCTAATCAAATGGTTTGTTGATCGGCTTACCTTGCAAACCAGACCATGGAAAAAATTTAAAAAAGCCTGAAGCCAGCCCGTCGTGGTTGATCACGAGCTGGCCACAGGCGTGCGACGGCTATTAAGCTGCGGGCTTTTCAAACGGCAAAGGCATGTCCCGCAGATCACGACGGGTTTCGACCAGCACCAACGGGCCCTCAGCAGTGATTGCCTGCGCCGGGCGCTCACGCGGCACGTGGGCGGGTTTGGGTTCTAACGCCATGGCGGCTTTTGCATCGGCGATCTTGCCCGCATCAGAATTGACCCACTGCAGACCCGAACCTTGCGCTATTTGCGCCAAATCTTGCAAAGGCAGGTCGTATGCCATTACCTTGGGCAAGCCGGAGGCTACAGGCGCTGCCAGAGGAGCTGCTAGCACTGGGGCTTTGGCAGGCACCGGCGCCACCGCGGCGGCGGTTGGCACAAGTGGCCTTGGCGTGCTGGCGGGCTGCGTTGTAGTTGCTACTTTTTCAGGAGCATCTGGCCTATCAAATGGTTGGGCCAGAGCACTGTTTGGCACTGAGTTTTCAGCAAACAGCGGGGCTTGGGAAACCGTCGACTCGGGCTCAGCGCGCGCTGCACGTTCACCTGCGCCGTCACCGCCGTCCTGGCGTTCACGCCGCTCACGGCCGTAGCGGTCGCGGCTGCGGCGTTCGCGGGGCGCACGCTGCGGGTCGGCTTGCTCGCCTTGATTGAATTGACTGACTTGCGCGTCAGGCAACCCAGCGTCGGCGGGTGCGCTTGTATCGGTACCTGCCGGTTTGGCGGTTGCAACACTGACGTCTGCCCGCTCCGCACTTGGCGCTTCTGCATGTGGCCCAGCAGCTGACTCAGCGCCTGGTTCACTACGTAGCTCGGAACGTGACTCCGTACGCAGATCGCCCCGTGTTTCACCCCGGCTGTCGCTGCGTCGACCGCGCTCGCTGCGTTCCCTGCGTGGGGCGTCTTGGCCGGCATCTTGAGCAACGCCGCCAATCGCCGCAGCCATCGCTGCCTTGTTGGCCAGTGCAATGTCCTGTTCGGTCGCATCCATCGGTGCGCGTTGCTCCTGGTGTCGATCACCGCCACGATCAGGGCTGCGTTCAGTGCGCTCTCCACGCTCGCGGCGCGGGCGCTCGGCACGGCCAGCTTCGCGAGGTTCACGCGGTGGGCGCTGGTCACGCGGCTCCTGGCCATCGGTACGCGGTTCATGGCGCTGTTCTGGGTGACGTTGCTCCTGGTTACGCGGCTCCGTGTTGCGCGGTTGGCGGTCGTTGCCTCTGCCTTCAGGGCGTACTTCGTTGCGATTTTCGGCGCGCCCCTCTTGACGCAACTCCTGACGTCCTTCCTGACGACTGTCTGAACGGCCGTCTGAACGGCCTTCAGTGTTACGGCCTTCTGTACGGCCTTCTGTACGGCCTTCTGGCCGTGCCTCAGTTCGCCCTTCAGGACGATCACCTCGCTCATTGCGGCCGCGGCTTCCTCGGCGTGAGTCACGTCCTGCGCGATCGCTGCGACCCTCGCGGTCACCGCGAACGCCTGGGCGCGCCTCGGCACCTGGCTCATCTTTCTTGACATCAGCAGCTGTTGCTGGTGCGGCTGGCGCTGCCGGTGCATCTGCGCCGCCAAACAGGCCCTTCAGCCAGCCAAAAAAGCCTTTTTCAGCTGCGGGTGTCGCAGCTGCGGGTGCGGGGGCTGGCGCTGCTGCAGTGGCAGTCTTGGCAACTGGCGCCGTATCGGGCTTCACTTCAGGCTTGGGCACTGCAGCAGGCGCGGGCATATCGGGCAACACGCCTTTGATCACCGGTTCTTGCTTGTTGTGCTTTTCCTGGTTGCGGCGCGTCACCGTGGTCGGGTCTTCAATTTCTTCCGCCATTTTGTAGCTGGCTTCGATGTTGTCCAGGCGCGGGTCGTCGTGCTTTAAGCGCTCCAGGCGGTAATTGGGCGTTTCCAGCGTTTTGTTGGGTACCAGCAGCACATTAATGCGCTGTTTCATTTCAATTTTGCTGATTTCGGAGCGTTTTTCGTTCAACAAAAACGACGCCACGTCCACCGGCACCTGGCAGAGTACAGACGCTGTGCTGTCTTTGAGCGACTCTTCCTGAATGATCCGCAAAATCTGCAACGCCGAGCTTTCAGTATCGCGAATGTGGCCAGAGCCACCGCAACGCGGGCAGGGGATAGATGCACCTTCGCTCAACGCGGGGCGCAAGCGCTGGCGGCTCATTTCCATCAAGCCAAACTTGCTGATGGTGCCAAACTGGACTCTGGCCCGGTCCTGGCGCAACGCGTCACGCAGGCGGTTTTCCACATCGCGGCGGTTACGGCTTTCTTCCATGTCAATAAAGTCGATGACGATAATGCCGCCCAAGTCCCGCAGACGCATCTGGCGCGCCACCTCGTCCGCCGCTTCCAAATTAGTGCGGGTGGCGGTTTCTTCGATGTCGCCGCCCTTGATCGCTCTGGCCGAGTTGACGTCAACCGACACCAAAGCTTCGGTGTGGTCAATCACAATCGCGCCGCCGCTCGGCAACTGCACGGTGCGGGCGTACGCCGATTCGATCTGGTGTTCAATCTGGAAACGCGAAAACAGCGGTGCGTCGTCGCGGTAGCGTTTGACGCGGTGCTCATGCTCGGGCATCACGTGGGCCATAAACTGGCGCGCTTGCTCGTACACGTCGTCGGTGTCAAACAAAATGTCGCCGATGTCACTGTTGAAATAGTCACGAATCGCACGAATCACCAAACTCGATTCCTGATAAATCAGAAAAGCGCCTTTGCCGCCTTTGCCGGCGCCTTCAATCGCGGTCCAAAGCTTGATCAGGTAGTTCAAGTCCCACTGAAGTTCTGGTGCGCTGCGGCCGATTCCCGCCGTGCGGGCAATGATGCTGGAGCCAGCCGGGTATTCCAGCTGGTCCATGTTTTCTTTGAGTTCGGCCCGGTCTTCACCTTCAATACGGCGGCTGACGCCACCACCGCGTGGGTTGTTGGGCATCAGCACCACGTAGCGACCAGCAAGCGATACAAAAGTCGTCAGCGCCGCGCCCTTATTGCCGCGCTCTTCTTTTTCGACCTGAACCATCAGTTCCTGGCCTTCGCGGATTACATCCTGAATGCGGGCGTGGCTGACCGACACACCTTGTGCAAAGTAGTTGCGCGAAATCTCTTTAAAAGGCAAAAAGCCGTGACGGTCTTCACCGTAATCGACGAAGCAGGCTTCAAGCGACGGCTCAACGCGGGTGACGATGGCCTTATAAATGTTCCCTTTGCGCTGTTCGCGCCCTTCAATTTCAATCTCATAGTCCAGGAGCTTTTGCCCGTCAACAATCGCCAAACGGCGCTCTTCTGACTGCGTGGCATTGACCAACATGCGTTTCATGATTCGTTTCCTTCATCGTTCTCGACTCAACAGCTCAAAAATGAGCCAACGATGCCGCAGCTGACGCCTTGCGAACGTGGGGAATTGCCGGAGAGCTGGTGAGCCGCCGGGCCAACTGGTGCAAACCAGTCAGGCCTGGGGTTCAGGCGTAGGCGCGTGGATGGGGTGAGCCGAAGTCCCACCAATAGTCGCTACTGATTTGATAGCTGTTAGCCCCAATAAAACGGGGGCCACAGGCTGATAAACGCCTGAAATCGGTGCAAAGAAGCACCGCAGGTAAAAACTTATCAGATTCATCAGCGTTGTCATCAAGACTATGGTCAAAAAGACTTTTTTCTCACCGGGATCCGCAAGCAGCCACCGTCAGTATGGTGGCTGCCCGCTTGGGTATTCCGTAGTTGTTTTCGCAAAACACCGACCTGTCATCCGACATCCGCCAGCCGGGTGCCTTGCACGCCTGGCTGGTGGATTGCCGCAATGGGCATCGACCTTCCAGCGCCGTCTGGGTTGGCCTTTTCAGGTTATTTTGAACTGCGTGGACTAAACTCCATGCAAATCAACAACTTACGACGTAACGCTAGTGAAACACATTATAGGGGCAGCTTTTACCGATGCAACGCCAGCCAACGCTGCCGCCAGCTTTGTAACAGTCGATGAAGATTATGCGGGTCAGCGACTGGACAATTTTTTGATCCGCCAGCTTAAAGGCGTGCCCAAAACCCACGTTTACCGCATCATTCGCAGCGGTGAAGTGCGCATCAACAAGGGCAGGGCGCAGGCCGATACCCGGGTTGAGACGGGGGACATTGTGCGCTTACCACCCGTTCGCACATCTGAACGGGCCGATCAAAAAGCAGCTGTGATGGCTGCGGCGCAAGAAGTTATTCGCCACGGTGCCATGTCAACCGTGGGTGGTCACGCCCCGGCCGCTGAATTCCCAATTTTGTTTGAAGATGACTTTGTACTGGCGATAGACAAACCGGCGGGCGTGGCGGTACACGGCGGCAGCGGGGTGAGCTTTGGGGTGATTGAGCAATTGCGCATGGCCAGACCCGAAGCCGACTTTTTGGAGCTGGTACACCGGCTGGACCGCGAAACCAGCGGCATATTGCTGATCGCCAAGCGACGAATGGCTTTAAAACTGCTGCAAGAGCAATTCAGGGAACGTGAGACCGACAAGGTGTACTTGGCGTTGGTCAAAGGCGCTTGGCCTGCGAATCAGCGGGTGATTGACAAGGCACTGCATAAATATGAGGCGCCCAATGGCGAGCGGCGCGTTAAAGTGGTGCCCAATGACCATCCAGATGGCATGCGGTCAGTCACATTGGTCAAGGTCAAAAGTACATTTGCTGATGGACGATTCACACTGTTGGAAGTCACCATCAAAACCGGCCGCACCCATCAAATCAGGGTGCACCTGGCAGATGCGGGCCATCCCATTGCAGGCGACGACAAATACGGCGACTTTGAGCTGAATAAGGCATTGCAAAAGGCAACTACCCAAGCAAGCCCTGCCGCACTTTGCTTAAAACGCATGTTTCTACACGCCTGGAGCCTGAAGTTCAACCACCCTAAATTGCGCAAGGTGGTGCATCTCAGCGCAGCTTTGCCGCCCGAGTTGCAGCAGTTTCTGCCAGCGTCGCCCGCCATTGCACCACCGCAACAGGACCTACCTGATGACCAATCGTAATTTTGACCTGATCGCCTTCGACTGGGACGGAACCCTGTTTGACTCTACCCAGATCATCGTGCGCTGCATACAGGCGGCTGTGAAAGACGTGGGCGGCACAGTGCCTTCTGACAAGGACGCTGGTTATGTGATTGGTCTGGGCCTGATGCAGGCACTGGCCCATGCTGCACCGGATGTGCCGCAAGACAAATACCCGTTGCTCGGGGATCGCTACCGTTACCACTACCAACTGCACGCGCATGATTTGAGTCTGTTTGACGGTGTGTTGCCGCTGCTGACTGCATTGAAAGCGCGCGGCTATTTGCTGGCGGTGGCCACGGGCAAGTCACGCCAGGGGCTTGATGAGGCTTTGCAAACGGTTCAACTCAAGGGGGTATTTGACGCGTCACGCACAGCCGACAAGACCGCTGGCAAACCCCATCCAAAGATGTTGCATGAACTGATGGCTGAGTTGGGTACCCAGCCTCATCGCACGCTGATGGTGGGCGATACCACGCACGATTTGCAAATGGCTTTGAACGCGGCGTGCCCCAGCCTGGGGGTGAGCTATGGCGCGCATGAACCCAGTGCGTTTGCTGCGCTCAAGCCGCTGCATGTCGCGCATTCGGTGCAAGACATGCATGACTGGCTGCTCACAAACGGGTAAGTGACATCGTGGATGATTTGCAGAGTCTTTGCAATGCACGCGACTTGGCTGAAGGCGGCCAAGCCGTACCTTTTGATGTGGTCTACGCAGGCCAAACCTGTCGGGCCTTTGCCGTCAGGTTCAAGGGCACAGTCCATGCCTACTTGAACCGCTGTACGCATGTGGCCATGGAGCTGGACTGGCAACCCAACCGCGTATTTGACGCCACCGGTCAATGGTTGCTTTGCGCCAGCCACGGCGCCGCTTATCTGCCTGACACCGGGCAGTGTGCTGGCGGCCCGTGCAAGTCAGGGTTGGTAAAAATTGAGCTTGTCGACAACGGCGGGGTAGTTTATTGGCGAACGGCTTACAACCTTAAACCGCCAGAATTTTGCTAGCTGTCTAAACTACAGCCATGAATGAACCTAACCGACCTGACCAAGACACACATCCCTTTGACGCTGATAGCAGCTCAAAAAACGACCAAAATAAGCCTGCAGCCCAAGCAATCTATGGACAAGCAGCTCCTGAAAACGTAGCAAATAATATGCATAAGAACGATGCCACTCCATCCGCCAGCTGGGAGCGCAACACGCTTGAAAAACTGGCTTTTGCCTCCCTGAACGAACAAAAAGCCACCCGGCGCTGGAAAACATTTGTGCGCCTGTCGTGGCTGCTGTTTTTCGTGGTGTTGGTGTGGATGGCACTGCATCGAGGCACGCCTACTGCCAGCACATCTGTCGCGCATACAGCGGTGGTTGAAATCAAGGGCGAAATCGCCGCTGGGGCAGACGCGAGCGCTGAGTTCATCAATGCGGCCTTGAAGGCGGCTTTTGAAGACGAAGGCGCCAAAGCGGTGGTGTTGCTGATCAACTCCCCCGGCGGCAGCCCGGTGCAGGCCGGCATGATGAACGACGAGATTCGCCGCCTGAAGGCCAAGCACAAAAAGCCTGTTTACGCGGTGGTCGAAGAAACTTGCGCCTCGGCGGCTTACTACATTGCCGTAGCCGCAGACCAGATTTTTGTTGACAAAGCCAGCATCGTTGGCAGTATTGGCGTGCTGATGGATGGCTTTGGTTTTACCGGTTTAATGGAAAAGCTTGGCGTAGAACGCCGCTTGCTGACAGCCGGCGAAAACAAAGGTTTTTTAGACCCCTTCAGCAAGCAGACCGACAACCAGCGCGCTTTTGCCCAAGCCATGCTGAACCAGATTCATCAACAATTCATTTCGGTCGTCAAGGCCGGGCGCGGTCAGCGGTTGAAAGAAACACCTGAAATGTTCAGTGGCTTGTTTTGGACGGGTCAGCAAGCGATCGAGTTAGGCTTGGCTGATCAGCTAGGCACGCTTGAATACGTTGCACGCGAAGTGGTTAAAAGTGAAGAAATCATCGACTACACCCGCCGTGACAACGTGGCCGAGCGGTTGGCCAAAAAATTTGGCGCAGCGGTGGGTGAGGGTGCGATAAAAGCCGTTCGTGCATTGCCCGCGATTCGGTGACGTCACGCCACAGCGCTACATGCCGAGCGATTGAGCGCTTTAACGCGTGAATCCTTAGCGACCGATACAAAAAACGCTTGGTAAACCCAGCGGTGGCGTTGGTTTGTCTTGCCTCCACTTTGCAACGGTCGCACTGTAGTTCCATGCCGTTGGCAGCGTCAAGCCGCAGCTCAGTGCCAGCCGGGTATTGCTTTGCAGGGTTTGCATCAGGGCCTGCAGCAACGCCGTGTTGCGGTACGGCGTTTCAATGAATATTTGTGTTTGCCCTGTTTTGAGGGCGAGCGATTCAAGGGTTTTGATGCGTTGGCTTCGTTCAGCCGCGTCTTGGGGCAAGTAACCGACAAAGGCAAAGTTTTGGCCGTTCAGCCCACTGGTTGCCAACGCCAGCACCAGCGACATGGGGCCAGTCAGTGCAACAACCTCTAGGCCCAAATCATGTGCCGCGCGAACAACCGATGAACCCGGGTCAGCAATGGCGGGCATGCCAGCTTCGCTGACCAAGCCGATGTCATGGCCTTGCAACGCTGCTTTCAGCAGGGGCTTCGCGTCAAAATTACCCGTGTGGTCGCCTTTTTTATGTACCTCGCGCGGCAGCTCCATCATCACTAATGCCTGTACGGGCTGATTCAGCGGTACAAGTTCGCCAACCCGTTTTAAGTAAGCCCGGGTACTTTTTGCATTTTCACAAATGAAATTGCCCAGCTGAGCGGCGATTTGCATCGTTTGCTGCGGCATCACGTCCTGCAGCGGCGCTTGCTGCTCGCAGCCAAAATCAAGAGGAGCAGGTACCAAATAAAGTTTGCCTTTGACTGCGGTCATGGTGCAACCTGGCTTGTGAGTAATTCAATGCCTGCAGCTCGGAGCATCTGGCAGGTTCTGATCAAAGGCAGACCTATCAATGCGGTGGGGTCATCGCTGTCAATTGAATCAAGCAGCGCAATACCCAGGCCTTCGCTTTTGGCGCTGCCTGCGCAGTCGTAAGGCTTTTCAAACTGAAGATAGTTTTCGATCTCATCGAAGGTCAGATCGCGAAATTTCACACGCACGCAAGCCAACTTATTTTGTTCAAAACCGGTTGCTAGACAAACCACCGCCACCGCAGTTTGAAAAACCACGGTTTGCCCACGCATCTGGCGCAGTTGAGCCACCGCGCGTTCGTGCGAGATGGGTTTGCCCAGGCTTTGGCCGTTCAGGTCAGCCACTTGGTCAGATCCAATCACAACGGCTTCCGGAAATCGAGCCGCAACAGCCTTGGCTTTTGCCAGCGCCAGGCGCTCGGCCAGTGCGCCAGGTGCTTCCTGGGGAAAAGGGGTTTCGTCCACATCGGGTCCCACGACATCGAAACGAATGCGCAAGCGTTCAAGAAGTTCGCGCCTGTAGCGCGAGGTTGAGCCCAAAATGAGTTGGCGGGGTATGCCATGCGGCGGTGCAGTAAAGGTCATGCGCTGATTCTCTTACACTCACGGCATGACGCGATCAATACAAGCTACCAACGTAAATATGCAGGCTTTTGCTGAAGCGGGCGTGCCATTAAATGAAACTATACCGCTACAAAAATTAGAGCGTCTAGCCCAAGAATCGCATGAGCTGGGGGTCGATTCAATTGTTAAGTGGCAAGCTGTAGCCGCGCTGCGCGTTGGCAATAACGGTCAACCTGACATCTGGCTGCACATGACCGCAGAAACGTCCCTGGCATTGATCTGCCAGCGCTGCATGAGCAAGGTGCAAACGCCTCTGCAAGTGGACCAGTGGTACCGTTTTGTGGCAACGGAAGACATCGCGATGGATCAGGACGATGCGTCAGAAGAAGATTTGCTGGTGCTAACCCCGCATTTCGACCTGCAGGCGGTGCTTGAGGACGAGCTGCTCATGGCGCTACCGCTGGTGCCCATGCACGACGAGTGCCCCCAATTGCCTGTATTTAAAGCTGGCGTGATCGACGACGGGGACGTTGAGCTTGATAAACCGAATCCTTTTGCTGCGCTGGCAAGCCTTAAAAAGAGTTAAAAAGGTCTTCGCCTGTAAAAATCAGGCTAAGGGTGTCGGCAGCGCATCTTAATGGTTGCCGCTGTCGTGACTGGCGTTTTGCTGTCGCTCTGTCGTCGCTCTATCGTCGGTTTAACCACGCTATAATGTGAGGCTTGGCGTATTGCAAGATACGCGAATCATCAATTCTTAACCTTACATTCTTCAAACAGCACCTTCTGACGCTGTTTGGCTAGGAGCGCATCATGGCTGTTCAACAGAACAAAAAATCACCTTCAAAGCGCGGCATGCACCGCTCACATAACGCGCTGACTGTCCCAGGCATCGCAGTTGAGTCCACCACCGGTGAAATTCATTTGCGTCACCACATCAGCCCGACCGGCTTTTACCGTGGCCGCAAGGTGTTAAAAACAAAATCTGAAGCGTAAGCCACTGCTTTTAGCGTTGGCCATGCACAACTAAAGGCCCGCCATGTTTGTGCGGGCTTTTCTTTTTTCACCGTTTGAAGTTTTAATGGCGCTGGTCACCTCATGATCTGCATCGCTGTTGATGTCATGGGCGGCGACTTTGGTCCTGCCGTAACGCTGCCTGCAGCGTTGGGCTTTCTTGCGGCTCACGCTGACGCCAGCGTGATTCTTGTGGGTCAAACTGCCGCGATTCAGGCTCATCCTATTTACCCACAATTAAGCGGTAGCTCACGCTGCGAAGTGTTAGAAGCGTCCGAAGTCGTCAGCATGGACGACCCGATTGAAATTGCGCTGCGCCGCAAAAAAAACTCATCGATGCGTGTGGCGGTCAACCAAGTGAAACACGGTACAGCGCAGGTAGCCGTGTCAGCGGGCAATACTGGCGCGCTGATGGCCATTGCTAGGTATGTGCTTAAAACCATGAACGGTATTGACCGTCCAGCGATCGCTACCCAGTTACCCAACGCCATGGGTGGTGCCACCACCGTACTTGACTTGGGTGCCAATGTGGATTGCACCGAAGAGCACCTGTTGCAGTTTGCAGTCATGGGTTCAGCTTTGGTGGCCGCCATCACCAATAACCCAACACCCAGCGTTGGCTTGCTCAATATTGGTGAAGAGGCGATAAAAGGCAGTGAAATGATCAAAAAGGCGGGTGATCTGCTTCGATCTGCAGCCAAGTCAGGCGATTTGAATTTTTATGGAAACGTCGAAGGCAACGATATTTTTAAAGGCACCACCGACATCGTGGTGTGTGATGGCTTCGTAGGCAATGTCGCGTTAAAAACCAGTGAAGGGCTGGCCAGCATGATTGGCAGTTTCATGAAAATGGAATTTTCGCGCAACGTCTTTACCAAAGTTGCTGCCATCGTCGCGTATCCGGTGCTAACTGCTTTTAAAAATCGTATGGACCACAGGCGCTACAACGGCGCAGCGTTGCTGGGCTTGCAGGGCTTGGTCTTCAAAAGTCATGGTTCTGCGGATATTTTTGCCTTTGAGCGAGCCCTTCATCGCGCCTATGAAGCAGCCAGCAACCATTTGCTGGAGCGTGTAGGTGAGCGAATCGCTCACGCCGCTCCCTTACTGTCTATAACTTCTTCACAATCGTCAGAAGCAAACTCAAAAACACCGTTCGAGGCGGCCGCGTGACAAGCCGCCGCGTTACATTAAGTAGTTACAAAATTCGAGAGCTCAATCGGTAACAAAAATCGATAAGCGTGGCCAGTACCTCCTAATCCTCTGCCCTTTCGGGTAGCACCTTCATGTCGATTTACTCACGCATTACCGGCACGGGCAGCTACCTGCCACCCCTGCGGCTGACCAACGCCGATTTAGCCAAGCGGCTTGCCGCAACGGGTGTCGAAACCTCTGACGATTGGATCGTTGAGCGAACCGGCATCAAAGCAAGGCACTTTGCTGCGGCTGATATGTGTTGCAGCGATTTGGCCCTTGTCGCGTCAAAACAGGCTCTACAAGCCGCTGGTCTGCAGCCGGGCGACATTGACCTCATCATTGTGGCTACCTCAACGCCAGACATGGTATTTCCTTCGACCGCGTGCATCTTGCAACACAAACTGGGGATGGCGGGTTGTCCGGCGTTTGACATGCAAGCGGTGTGCAGTGGTTTTGTCTATGCTCTCAGCGTGGCTGACGCCATGATCAAAGCGGGCAGTGCCAGCAAGGCACTGGTGGTCGGCGCGGAGGTTTTTTCCCGAATCCTTGATTTCTCGGATCGCACCACCTGTGTGCTATTTGGTGACGGTGCGGGCGCAGTGGTGCTGGAGGCGTCTGACACGCCCGGCATTTTGGCCAGCGACCTGCATGCTGATGGCAAACATGTCGGTATTTTGTGCGTACCGGGCAACGTATCGGGTGGCAAGGTCATGGGCGACGCACTGCTAAGAATGGACGGTCAAGCCGTTTTTAAACTCGCAGTTGGCGTACTGGAGAGCAGTGCTCGCACCGCCCTTGCCAAAGCCAATTTAACAGACGCTGACATTGACTGGTTGATACCGCACCAAGCCAACATCCGCATCATGCAAAGTACCGCCAAAAAGCTCAAGCTGCCGCTCGACAAGCTCATCGTCACGGTTGATCAGCATGGCAACACTTCGGCGGCGTCGATTCCTTTGGCGCTCGATGTGTCAGTACGCAGTGGCAAGGTTAAAAAAGGTGACACCCTGATGCTTGAAGGCGTGGGCGGTGGTTTCACCTGGGGTGCGGTGCTGCTGACCTATTAGAGGTTTCGCGATGAACTTTCGTCCCCATGACGCCAGCCGCAATGCCCTATTTTCGGGTCTGGTGTTGCTGGCCTTCGCTGCAGGCAGCGTCAAAATACTTAATCAGCCACCACTGCCCTCGTATGCCATGCCTGAAAAGTCAGCGCTGCCTCGGTTACCCGCCGCGCAGTCGCTAGCGCTCGACAAACCCCCAGAGATTCAGGCGCAATTCGTGTCCAGCGTACCGGGCAAAGCGGTTCACGCGCCTTCCGTCGTTGAGCTGCGTGACGGCAGTTTGCGAGCGGTTTGGTTTTCAGGATCGCGCGAGGGCGCGAGCGACGTCACCGTGCAAACCTCCGTGTTAAACCGCAGAAGTTTGCAATGGGGGCCTGAGACCCCTTTGTTTGACCGGGCCCAGCTGCAGCGGGGGCTACAGCGCTATGTTAAAAAAATAGGCAACCCGGTCATTGCTCGTGCACCTGACGGCTCGCTTCATTTGTGGATGGTCAATGTCTCACTCGGTGGCTGGGCGGGCAGTGCGGTGACGTGGTCCCGATCGGTAGATGAAGGCGCGACATGGGGCACGCCCAGGCGTTTGGTCACATCGCCGTTTTTAAACATCAGCACACTCGTCAAAGGTGCGCCGGTGACCATGACCGGAGGGCAAATCAGCTTGCCGGTCTACCATGAGTTCATCGCAAAATTTGCTGAGGTCCTGCGCATCGACCGCAACGGCCGTGTTGTTGACAAGGTGCGCATGGCGGGCAGCCAAACAAGCCTGCAGCCGGTTGTGCTGGCAAGCAGTGCACAAACGGCTCAGGCCTACATGCGCGCCACGCAAGGCCAGCGAGTCATGACCAGCGCCACCCAAGACGCCGGCCAAACCTGGTCAGCTGCCGTACCCATGGACTTGCCCAACCCTAACTCAGCGCTGGCGGGCCTGGTATTAGACGGCGGCATCAGCTGGCTGGCAGTTAACCCTAGCGTCACCGGGCGAGAAAAACTGGCCTTGATCCCGCTGGGTGCGCCTTTGGCCAAAACCATAGCCATAGCCATAGAGCCAAGCATTCAAAATAAAAATCTGGCCAGTCCCTTGATCCGGCGTGACCACGCTGCCCTCTTGGGGGCGGAACTTAAACTGAAAGGCGCGACGGCGCCAGACATCGCCGAATATGTCGCCAGCGCACAAAGGCAGCTGTGTGGCGATACCCACTGCGCGCAAGAGTTCTCCTATCCCTTTTTGCTTCAATCAGCCGATGGCAAAGTGCATTTGGTCTATACCTGGCACAGGACCCGTATCAAACACATCCAGTTTGATCCCTCTATTTTTCAGGCTGCGGTGTCAGGCTCATGATGGCTTTGACAGATCTGTTTGCTCTGTTCGGCATAGCCGCAGTGCTGTGTGCAAGCGCGGCAGCACTGTGCCGTGTAGGTCACGATACCAACCCCAGATCGCCTCGTTGGTTCAGATTCTTGACGAACGCCTGGGTTTTGGTTCTGTTTATGGCGATGCTGGTACCGATACCGGGGTCAGGTCTGGCGTTAGCGGGTTATTTTCGTGGTTTTGTAGGCGACTTAAGTATCACCTTTTTGGCGCTCAGTATTTGGAGTCTGTGCCACCGGTTTCTTAACACGGTGGCGATCAGTCACCGTGAGAGGAAGGCGCTGCTGGTTGTTGTGTGCGTTGCAACATTGCTTTTGTACCCCACAGCGTTGGGGTGGGGCGATTGGGATGCATATCGCCTGGGCTGGGGGTCAGGTTCGTTTCTCGCGGCTTTGCTAGCCATCTGTGGCGTCAGTGCGGCAATGGGTCTGCGTGTGTTGCCCGCGCTGATTGCCTTAGCTGTGCTGGCATGGAGCAGCGGTCTGATGACGTCGGACAATCTTTGGGACTATTTGTTAGACCCTTGGCTGTCGGCCCTTGCGTGGGGCATCGTTTTTATAAAATGCACGCAATGCGTATTTAAGCGTTTTGTCAACACATCGATAAACAGGAGCTCTCATTGAAGCCATTTGCGTTTGTATTTCCAGGGCAAGGCTCGCAATCTGTCGGGATGCTGGACGCGTGGGGTGACCATCCGGTCGTGGTTCAAACTCTCAAAGAGGCATCCGACGCCTTGGATCAGGACCTGGCGCAACTGATCAAGCAAGGCCCCAAAGAAGATTTGGCCCTCACCACCAACACCCAGCCGGTCATGCTGGTTGCAGGCGTCGCCGCTTATCGGGTCTGGCTGGCTGAGACGGGTCTGGCGCCAGCTTTTGTTGCCGGGCACTCGCTGGGCGAATACGCCGCGCTGGTGGCCAGCGGCGCTTTGACCTTGGGGCAGGCGGCACCGCTGGTGCGTTTCAGGGCCCAAGCCATGCAAGATGCTGTGCCGGTGGGCGCAGGAGCCATGGCGGCTGTTCTCGGTCTGGGTGCTCCTGAAATAGTAGCTATATGTCAAAAAATAACGGGGGCCACGGCCCAGTTTGGTCTACAAACGGGAGAGGTGGTAGAAGCTGCAAACTTTAACGACCCGATGCAGACGGTGATTGCGGGCAGCCAGGCGGCAGTTGACAAGGCATGTGAAGCCCTCAAAGCCGCGGGCGCCAAACGAGCCTTGCCGCTGCAAGTTTCCGCGCCTTTTCATTCAAGCTTGATGAAGCCCGCCGCTGAAAAGTTGAAAGAAAAATTAGCCGAAACCGCTTTTGCACCGCTGCAAATTCCGCTGATCAACAATATTGACGTTGCCATTGAAACTGACGTGATGCGGATTCGTGATGCGCTGTACCGCCAAGCGTTTGGCGCGGTTCGTTGGGTGCAATGTGTGCAGGCCATCAAAGCGCGAGGCGTGGCGCACATCATTGAATGCGGGCCGGGAAAGGTGTTGGCCGGTTTGGTCAAGCGAATTGATGCCGATTTGACAGGCGCGCCCCTGTTTGACCCTGTGTCTATGGCCCAAGTAAAGGAAATGCTGCGATGAGCGAAATTAAATTTGAGAGTCAGATAGCCTTGGTAACAGGCGCATCCAGGGGCATCGGCGCTGCCATTGCGCTGGAGTTGGCCAAAAAAGGGGTGAAAGTCATTGGAACGGCGACCAGCGATGCAGGCGCTGAAAAAATCAGTCAGGCGCTCGCCAATTTTGCAGGTTGCACAGGTAAAAACTTAAACGTCAACGATGCAAATGCAGCCGAGGCACTGGTTGACAGCATCGTGAAAGAGCACGGCGGGCTTCATGTGCTGGTCAACAATGCGGGCATCACCCGGGACATGCTGGCCATGCGGCTGAAAGACGACGACTGGGACGCCGTCATGGACACCAATCTAAAAGGTGTTTTTCGCATGAGCCGCAGCGTGATGCGCACCATGATGAAGCAACGCTATGGCCGCATCATTAACATCACGTCGGTGGTGGGCAGCTCTGGCAATGCGGGGCAATCAAACTACGCCGCAGCCAAGGCAGGTGTGGCTGGCATGACGCGGGCGCTGGCCAGAGAACTCGGCTCAAGGAGCATTACTGTCAATTGCATTGCGCCGGGTTTCATTGAAACCGACATGACCGCAAGTTTGAGTGAAGACCAGCAAAAAGCGCTGTTGACGCAAATTCCGTTGGGCCATTTGGGCAAGCCGCAAGACGTGGCGCATGCGGTAGCGTTTATCGCCAGTCCGCTCGCGTCGTACATTACCGGACAAGAAATTCATGTCAACGGCGGAATGTACATGTAGTTTTGGCTTTCATTCGGGTCCGTTGTCTCAGGCTTCTTTTTTATCGTTATTTCGCAGTGGTAAAACACTGCGGTCGCCCGCCGGTTTTTATCCGTTCGGCAAAGCGGCCCATCCGGTGCCTAGAGGCTTGCCTCTAACGCGCTAAAATCACGGATTAATTCACTACCCCTTGGGCGAACTATGAGCGATATCGAAGCACGTGTTAAAAAAATCATTGCCGAGCAACTCGGTGTTGAAGAAGGTCAAGTCACCAGCGAGAAAGCCTTTGTGGCCGATCTGGGTGCCGACTCTCTTGATACGGTAGAACTGGTCATGGCACTCGAAGACGAGTTTGGAATTGAGATTCCAGATGAAGAAGCCGAGAAAATCACCACGGTTCAAAACGCGATTGATTACGCCAATACCCACCAAAAAGCTTAAGCTGCTTTGCTCTGATCCGTTTAAAAGGCCCGCGCAGGGCCTTTTTTGCAATTTTTTCGGCTGTATTTTGAGGATGTGTGCATGAATCGTCGCCGCGTTGTCGTGACAGGTCTGGGTTGCATCAGCCCAGTGGGCAATACTTTGGCTGAAAACTGGACAAATTTATTGGCTGGGAAGTCAGGCATCGATCTGATCACTAAATTTGATGCGTCCAGCTTCGCCTGCAAAATTGCCGGCGAGGTCAAAGGCTTCAGCATTGGGGAATACATTGCTGAAAAAGAAGCTCGCCACATGGACACGTTCATACACTACGGCTTAGCCGCCGCCTGCCAGGCTGTGCTGGACAGTGGCCTGAAGACCGGCGACGCACTCAGCGAAGATGAAGCAGTTCGTATTGGCTGTGTGATTGGCTCGGGCATCGGCGGTTTGCCTTTGATTGAGGACACCCATGAAGAGCTCACCAAGCGCGGCGCGAGGCGAATTACGCCGTTTTTCGTGCCGGGCTCGATCATCAACATGATCGCGGGCCACGTGTCGATGAAGTTTGGGTTCAAGGGCCCCAACATCGCAATTGTCACGGCCTGTACCACTGGCCTGCACTGCATCGGCGATGCGGGCCGCATGATTGAATATGGCGACGCTGATGTCATGGTGGCTGGTGGCTCAGAAGCCACGGTCTCCCCGCTCGGCATCGGGGGCTTTGCTGCCATGCGAGCACTCTCGACCCGCAACGACGACCCTAAAACCGCCAGTCGGCCTTGGGACAAAGACCGTGATGGCTTTGTTTTAGGCGAAGGCGCGGGCATGATGGTGCTGGAGGAGTATGAACACGCCAAAGCGCGCGGTGCCAAAATTTACGCCGAGTTGGCGGGTTTTGGAATGAGTGCTGATGCCGGTCACATCACAGCGCCCAGTATGGATGGCCCACGTCGCGCGATGTTGGGAGCACTTAACAATGCAGGGCTCAATCCGGACGCTGTTAACTACCTCAACGCGCACGGCACATCGACGCCGCTTGGCGACATCAACGAGACCCTGGCCATCAAGGCCGCGTTTAAATCGCATGCGAGCAATTTGGTCATCAGTTCTACCAAGTCCATGACCGGACATTTGTTGGGCGGCGCTGGCGGTGTGGAGTCGGTGTTTACTGTGCTGGCGCTGCACCACCAAAAAATACCGCCAACGATCAACATATTTAACCAAGATCCCGAATGCGACCTGGACTACTGTGCCAATACGGCACGAGACGCCAAGATTGACGTGGCTGTCAAAAATAATTTTGGCTTTGGTGGCACCAACGGCACGCTGGTTTTCAAACGTGCCTGACGGTAAGCCAGTGCCGCTTTGAGTCCACACAACGCCCCCCCAGTGTCTTATCCGATCGGGCGTTCGCATTGGCAGGCCCGGGTTTTGTTGGGCTTTTGGGTGGTTGCGGCCTGCACGTTGTTGGCATGGACGTCGTCCAGCCAACACTTGGGTTGGCGGCACTTGCTAGCTTTGGCGGCGGTCATGGTTGTTGGCTCGGCCGCCTGGCGCGGCTGGAAGAACTCACCGGTGGGTCAGCTGACTTGGGACGGCCAGGTTTGGCGATGGGAAGGCCCAGGCTATCAGGTCGGTGTTGCCGAATACGCCCTGTTGTCAGCAGCTGATTTTCAAAACACGATGCTTTTGTGCATTGAAAACCAAGCCCACGCCAAGCTATGGCTTTGGGCTGAGCGGCGTGCGTTTGCAGTGCGTTGGCTCGACCTGCGCCGTGCCGTTTACTCGCCGCACCGCCTGCCGAACACGTCAGGCAAGCCACCATGAGTCAAGAGCCCATCAACCCGCCGGAGGTCAAACCGATAGACATCGACGCTGTTTTGGTAGAGCGCACGGTTGCGGGTGACCAAAAGGCTTTTGAGTTGCTGGTTATCAAATACCAAAGGCGAATTCAGCGCTTGATTGGCCGAATGGTGCGCGATGTTGACTTGGTAGAAGACATTGCACAAGAAACGTTCATACGTGCTTACCGGGCACTGCCTCAGTTCAGGGGAGAAGCACAGTTTTACACCTGGCTGTATAGGATTGCTGTCAACACCGCCAAAAAAGCACTGATGGATTTGAAGCGCAACCCTACCGTTTCTGAAAATTCTTTCAAATCTGACGACGATGATGAAACTTCCCATTTGGAAAACGAACTAACCAGCTCGGAAACACCAGATGCGGTACTTGCCAGTAAAGAGATCGCCCAAATCATCAATACGGCGCTGGAAGCATTGCCAGAAGAGTTGCGTCAGGCCATTACCTTGCGTGAAATTGAAGGTTTAAGTTACGAAGAAATATCTGACGCGATGAATTGCCCGATAGGCACCGTGCGCTCTCGCATCTTCAGGGCGCGGGAAGCTATTTCGCTAAAGGTCAAACCTTTACTGGAAAACCAAAGTGGCAAGCGCTGGTAGGGTCAGCACCCGTCGGCAACTTTATGCGCTGTTAGCAAACTAAAAATTTAATTTTAAAAACGGCAACACCATGACAACGCCTGTTCCTTCTCTTGAATTGCTGTCAGCCCTCGCGGATGGAGAGCTCTCGGCCGGTGTTTTTTTACGCGCTGTGCCGGAAGAAAATGCGTCCATTTCTCTATCGAACGCTGTATACAGTGACTGGAACAGCTATCAAGTGATCGGTCAAGCCCTTCGGAGCGGCAGCACCGAAGGGGTAACAACAGGCGCTGACCCCGCTTTTTTGCAGCGTTTGAATGCGCGTCTTGCTCATGAGACGATGCACGTGTCGGTGCCCCCCATGGCAAGGCAGGGCGTTGTTGCCCCACCGGGCCAGGAGGCGGCCAATGCATCTGTTTTTCGCTGGAAACTGGTGGCCGGCTTTGCGTCCATGGGTGCAGCGCTTGTCGTGGCCTGGAGCTTTACGGGTGCACCTGGCGCGGCAACTAGCTCGCAACTCAGTCAAGGCGCTGCGGCCGAGCAAGTGGTGGTGGCCTCACCACAAGGCCCGATGGTCCGAGACTTAAAGCTTGAAGAGCAAATGGCTGCGCATAAACAACTTGGCGGCTCGTCTTTGCAGGCGCCGTCCGGGTTTTTACGCAACGCGGGTTTTGAAACCTCACCGAGCGGACGGCGTTAAGCGGTTAATTCATCACCAGCAAGCGCTCTTGATCACCATGAAATTAAAGCTTTTTAGCCTGTTGGCCCTTTATTCTATTGGGCAGGCTGCTCCTGATAGGGTAGCGGCCCAGGTGTTGACCTCGTCTGCACCGCAGGTGGCTGCCGTTACTTCTGCCGTGCGTGAACCTAACAACATCAATGACTGGCTGATGCGCCTACACGAAGCATCTAAACGGCGCAGCTACATCGGCACTTATGTGGTGTCTTCTGGCGGGCAGATGCAAAGTGCCAAAATTTGGCATGTATGCGAAGGGTCCCAGCAGATCGAGCGCGTCGAAAGCCTGACAGGTGCGCCACGCTCGACATTTCGGCACAACGACAAGGTGGTTACCTTCATGCCGGAGCAAAAAATCATGCGGACCGAAAAGCGTGACAGCTCAGGTAACTTTCCTCAAGTTGTTCAGTCTTCAGACAACCAAATCGCTGATTTTTACAAACTCAAGGCAGAAGGCGTTGAGCGAATTGCGGGGCTGGAGTCCGACGTGGTCCAGTTGATCCCTAAAGACAGCCTTCGCTTTGGCTATCGGGTGTGGACAGAACAGAAAAAGGGCCTGGTGGTGAAGTTGCAAACACTCGACATGGACGGCCGTGTGTTGGAGCAGGCAGCTTTTTCAGAACTGCAACTTGACGCGCCTGTCAAGATGGACAAGTTGCTGCAACTGATGGGCAAGGTTGACGGCTACCGTGTCGAAGCGTCGGCCCTGGTTAAAACCACGGCCAGCGCAGAAGGCTGGCAACTGCCCTCACCGGTGCCTGGTTTTAAACCCACAAGCTGCTACAAGCGCCCGACATCTGGCACCATGCAAGCAGACGATCCGCTGCAGTGGGTTTTTTCTGATGGTCTGGCCTCGGTTTCGCTGTTTGTTGAGCCGTTTGACCGTCAAAGACACGTCAAAGAATCTGCGATGTCAATGGGGGCAACGCACACCATCACGCGGCAGCTTGGCAGTCACTGGCTGACGGCGATGGGCGAGGTGCCGATGACGACGCTTAAGCAGTTTGTCAATGGGCTGGAACGAAAAAAGTAATCTTGCAGCTTGTAGATTTGTAGATTCGTAGATTTGTAGATTTGTAGATTTGTAGATTTTTTTATCACGAGGTCAATGATGTTTGCTTTCATAAAAACCCCCTGGCGTTCAGCGTTACGGTCGCTTATGGTCACGGGCGTATGCGCAGTATTTGCCTCAACGGTCATGCTTCCCGCCACGCCCGCCATGGCACAAAACCGAACGCTACCTGACTTCACCGATTTGGTGGAGCAGATCAGCCCGTCCGTCGTTAACATTCGAACCTCTGAAAAAGCCAAGGTTGCCGCAGCCGGCGGGGGAGCTGACGAGCAAATGCTTGAATTTTTTCGGCGCTTCGGTATACCTGTGCCGCCCAATATGCCGCGTGGTCCGCGCGCCGACAGAGCACCTGCACCGCAAGAAGATGCGCAACCGCGCGGTGTAGGTTCTGGATTTATCTTGACGGCCGATGGATTCATCATGACCAACGCCCATGTGGTCGAGGGCGCTGATGAAGTCATTGTGACCCTGACCGACAACCGCGAATACAAGGCAAAAATCGTGGGCAGCGACAAGCGCACGGATGTCGCGGTGGTAAAAATTGAAGTCTCAGGCTTGCCTGCCGTCAAAATTGGAGACGTCAGCCGGCTCAGGGTAGGCGAGTGGGTCATGGCCATCGGGTCACCATTTGGCTTAGAGAACACGGTTACTGCAGGCATTGTCAGCGCCAAACAGCGCGACACAGGTGACTACCTACCGTTCATACAAACTGACGTGGCCATCAACCCTGGCAACTCGGGTGGCCCACTGATCAACATGCGCGGCGAAGTGGTCGGAATCAACAGTCAAATTTATTCGCGCTCCGGCGGTTTCCAAGGAATTTCATTTGCCATACCCATCGATGAGGCAACGCGCGTGTCTGAGCAGTTGCGCACCACTGGCAAAGTGACGCGTGGCCGCATCGGCGTGCAAATCGACCAGGTCAGCAAAGAGGTCGCTGAGTCAATTGGTCTGGGCAAGGCACAGGGCGCTTTAATTCGGGGCGTTGAAGCCGGCGCGCCAGCTGACAAGGCAGGAATTGAAGCCGGTGACATCATTGTGAAATTTGATGGCAAGCAAATTGAAAAATCATCTGACTTGCCGCGTTTGGTGGGCAACGTCAAGCCAGGCACCAAGTCGGTTGTTACGGTGTTCAGGCGCGGCACAACCAAAGATTTCTCAGTCGTTGTCGCTGAAGTTGAAGCAGAAAAGCCGGTTCGTAAGGCGTCTGGGCCAGAACCCAAACCGCCTGTCGCCGGCCCTGCGCAGGCCATTGGTTTGGCAGTCAGTGACATCACCGATGCACAGAAAAAAGAACTCAAAATCAAGGGCGGGGTAAAGGTTGATACGGCTGAAGGTGCTGCCGCCCGGGCCGGCCTGCGCGAAGGTGACGTCATCATTGCAATCGCCAACACAGAAATTGCCAACACCAAAGAGTTTGAATCTTCGTTGGCCAAAATTGATAAAACCAAAGCGGTCAACGTGTTGCTCAGGCGTGGCGAGCTGGCTCAATATGTGTTGATTCGGCCTGCGCGCTGATCGTCTGTATGGGTGAAGCCTCGGCATCAGAAGCCCTAAAACCCTGTTTAATCCCTGGTACGGGTAGGGGTTATGGCTAGATTCCGGTCAGATTCAGGTTTTTTACAAAGTCTACTGAGCTGTTTTTGTACGGGTTTGCCGTATTTTTGTTGGTGTTCACTCACAAAGACGACGACTGATATGCAAGTTTTTACTAGGATAAAGGTCATCGTCCTATCAATTCAGGTATATCAAACTCACTAAAATTCAGAAATCAGGATATTTTTAACTTATCACCCGTTGATCCACAGTTCGCACACAAGTTGTCCAGAGTCTTTCTATTAAAATTGTGAACAACCTGTGGATAAGAATCCTGTTGCTCCCTTGCAACGACAAAAATATGGCCGTTTCGGGGCTGTCCTTGTTTGGCTTTCTGCCTACAATGAAGTCCCAACATAGCAGTTGCCATAGATTGTTGGTTCAGGGCGCGTCGCAAACCGACGCGCCTTTTTTTATGTTTCGTACTTTTGCAAACACAGCGGTTGGCAATATTTTCAAGCACTTAGGCGTTTTAGTTGATGAATCACATCAGAAATTTTTCGATCATTGCACACATTGATCATGGCAAGTCCACACTCGCAGACCGATTGATTCAGCGTTGTGGTGGCTTGCAAGACAGAGAGATGAGTGCGCAGGTTCTTGACTCGATGGACATCGAGAAAGAGCGTGGGATAACCATCAAGGCGCAAACCGCAGCGCTTAAATACAAAGCGCTTGATGGGCAAATTTACAACCTCAACCTCATCGACACACCCGGCCATGTTGACTTCTCTTATGAAGTCAGCCGTTCGTTGTCTGCTTGTGAAGGTGCACTGTTGGTGGTTGATGCATCACAAGGTGTTGAAGCCCAAACAGTCGCCAACTGCTACACCGCGCTTGACTTGAAAGTTGAGGTGGTACCCGTCCTCAACAAAATGGATTTGCCGCAAGCTGACCCAGACAACGCAAGGCAAGAAATTGAAGAGGTCATTGGCATTGATGCCACCGATGCGATTGCCTGCAGCGCTAAAACGGGCATGGGCATTGACGACATTCTGGAGGCAGTTGTTGCGCGTATTCCGCACCCCAAAGGCAACCCCGATGGGCCGCTGCGCGCCATGATCATCGACAGCTGGTACGACGCCTATGTGGGCGTGGTGATGTTGGTGCGTGTGGTCGATGGCCGTTTGGCCAAAGGTGAGCGCATCAAACTGATGGCCAGTGGCGCAACTTACAACGCCGAGCAACTGGGTGTTTTTACACCGCACAACGAACCGCGGCCAGCGCTTGAAGCAGGCGAGGTAGGTTTTGTGATTGCCGGCATCAAAGAGCTACAGGCTGCGCGCGTAGGCGACACCATCACGCTGATTAAAGGGGGCAGCGGCGGCGCTGCCTTCACCGCCACCGAAGCTTTGCCCGGTTTTAAAGAAATTCAGCCTGCAGTATTTGCAGGCTTGTATCCCTCAGAAGCCAGCGAGTATGAGTCGTTGAGAGACGCGCTGGAAAAGCTCAAGCTCAACGATGCTTCGTTGCACTATGAGCCTGAAGTCAGCGAGGCGTTGGGTTTTGGCTTCAGGTGCGGATTTTTGGGGCTGCTGCACATGGAGATTGTGCAGGAGCGGCTGGAGCGTGAGTTCGATCAAGACTTGATCACCACAGCGCCTAGCGTGGTCTACGAGGTGATGCGGGCTGACGGCGAAATCATCAAAGTTGAAAACCCATCGAAAATCCCGGACGCCGGACGCGTGAACGAAATCCGTGAGCCTATCGTTACCGTGCACTTGTACATGCCGCAAGACTACGTCGGCGCCGTCATGACGCTGGCCAATCAAAAGCGCGGTGTGCAGCTGAACATGGCCTACCACGGCAAGCAGGTCATGCTGACCTACGAAATGCCGCTGGGCGAAATTGTGTTGGACTTTTTTGACAAGCTCAAGTCAGTGTCACGCGGTTATGCGTCAATGGATTACACCTTCAAAGAGTTTCGGGCATCTGATGTCGTGAAGGTCGATATTTTGCTCAACGGCGAAAAGGTTGATGCACTCTCCATCATTGTTCACCGCAGCCAGTCGGCCTACCGGGGCCGCGCCGTCGTGGCCAAAATGCGCGAGATTATTTCGCGTCAGCAGTTTGACGTCGCCATTCAAGCGGCGATTGGAGCCAACGTTATTGCGCGTGAGACAATCAAAGCGCTACGCAAGAACGTGATCGCCAAGTGTTATGGCGGCGATATTTCACGCAAACGAAAACTTCTCGAAAAACAAAAAGCGGGTAAAAAGCGAATGAAACAAATCGGTTCTGTTGAGGTACCGCAAGAGGCATTCCTGGCCATTTTGCAGGTAGAAGACTGATGTCTGCAGCACTTGCAAAATCCATGAGCAGCATCACGGCCGTTGTTCTGGCTATGTTTGTGGGCTATGGCGCGTCCTGGTACTTTGGCCTGGTCGACGGCAATTTTTCACTGCTGTTGTTTTTGGCGGCGGTCGTGACTGGGGTGTATTGGCTGGCAGAGCGTTTTTATTTTCTGCCTGAGCGGCACAAAGCGGTAGCTGAACTTGAAGCGGCTACCCACAAACGCCAAGCAGAGCTGGCCGAAAAAGGCATCACCCGCGTCGATACAGACATCAACGAAGCTAAAACCCGTCTCATCATGCAGCCCTGGTGGCTGGACTGGACGGCTGGGTTGTTCCCCGTCATCATTGTGGTGTTTTTGCTTCGATCATTTTTCTTTGAGCCCTTCAAGATTCCGTCTGGCTCGATGATTCCGACGCTCATCATCAACGACCTGATTTTGGTAAACAAATTTCACTATGGCGTACGGTTACCGGTCATCAACCTCAAAATAATCGACAACAACAGCCCGCAACGGGGCGACGTGATGGTGTTTCGTTACCCGCCCAAGCCCAGTCTGGACTACATCAAGCGCGTGGTTGGCGTACCCGGCGACGAGGTCGCTTACTTGAACAAAAAACTGACGATTAACGGCGTACCGTTGATCAAGACCGCCTTGCCTGATTTTTTTGACGAAGACACGCTGCGCTATTCAAAGCAATTTGCCGAAACGACAGGCGACAAAAAATACCATTTGCTGAACGACGACGACCGCCCCGCTTTTATTCCTGGTACTGAGGACTTTCCGTACAAGCAAAATTGTCGTTACAGTAGCGAAGGGGTGGTTTGCAAAGTCCCTGCGGGCCACTACTTCATGATGGGTGACAACCGCGATAATTCACTGGACTCGCGTTATTGGGGTTTTGTGCCAGAGAAAAACATCGTGGGCAAGGCCTTTTTTGTCTGGATGAATTTTGGCAATCTGAAACGTATCGGTTCTTTCGACTGACGGCACACATGTGGTCAATCCGGCAGATTTGGCCCCACTGACTTTGAATACGGCAATCGGTTTTAGCAGGAGAAGCATATGAAAAACACTACAAAAAATATGACCACACACACGATGACCAACACGATGACCAACACAGCGACAAACTTGCCAATCAAGGCGTCAACCCACATGGCGTCAAACATAGCTGCGAATGCTGGCCTGCGCAAACAACGTGGCGCTTCATTGATAGGCATTTTGTTTTTTGGCGGATTGTTGGTTTTTTTAGGCATCATTGGTGCTCAGGTCGTACCGACTTATCTGGAATTTCAAACCATTGGCAAAGCGGTAGAAAAAGCCAAAGGTGCAAGCACTGCAGCTGAAGCGCGAAGCACCTTTGACAAGGTCGCCCAGGTGGACGACATCAAATCCATCACCAGTAAAGACTTGGTCTTTACCCCGGCCGGCAATAAGTTTGTTATTTCTTACGCTTACACCAAAGAAATCCATGTGGCGGGGCCCGCTTATTTGCTGATGAAGTACGCGGGCCGTACCAATTAAGTGCGTGCTGCCGCTGTCCTGAGCCCCAAGTTGCTGGCGTTGCAAAATCGCCTGGGGCATGTGTTTTCCAATCCTCAACTGCTTTTGCAGGCCCTGACGCACCGAAGTTTTTCGGCTGACCACAACGAGCGCATCGAGTTTTTGGGCGACTCCGTTCTAAACCTGGCGGTGGCTGGCCTGTTGTATGAGCGCTTAAGTGACCTGCCCGAAGGCGATTTATCGCGCGCCCGTGCCAATCTTGTCAAGCAAGAAACTCTGCATCAAGTGGCCGTGTCCCTAGGTTTACCTGATTTGCTGCGCCTTGGTGAAGGCGAGGCGAAATCCGGCGGGCAAAAAAGACCGTCCATTTTGGCGGATGCATTGGAGGCGTTGTTGGGTGCGGTGTACCTTGATGCCGGTTTTGACATGGCCTCAAACATCGTGCGCCGTTTGTTCAAAGATGTCGAAATTAACGCCACCATGCAGGCGATTGGCAAAGACCCCAAGACGGAACTGCAAGAGTGGTTACAAGGCAGAAAAATGAGCCTGCCCATCTACCGGATCGTGGGTACCGAGGGTGCTGCGCACAAGCAGACCTTTGATGTTGAATGCGAAATTGTTGAATACCGGCGGGCTGAGCGCGGTACCGGTAACTCGCGCCGCGCCGGAGAGCAAGCGGCAGCGATAAACATGTTGGCTTTTCTCAAAACACTATGACCGACAAAAAATTAACCCCTGAGGCAGTGGCTGCCCATGCGCAAGCCCTGGCGGTTGAAGCCATGATGGCCAAAGCCTTTTCTAAGCGGGTGAGCACCGAGTCCGCCAAAAGTCCGTCTGATGCGCCGCTGCCTCCACTCGAAAGTCAGCGCTGCGGCCTGATCGCCATCGTCGGCAAGCCCAACGTGGGCAAATCAACGCTGCTCAATGCGCTGGTGGGCCAAAAGGTCAGCATCACGTCACGTAAAGCGCAAACCACGCGTCACCGCATCACGGGTATGAAAACGGTTGGCCCCACGCAATTTGTATTTGTTGACACGCCAGGATTTCAAACCCGCCACGGTAACGCACTGAACCGTTCGCTGAACCGAACCGTGGTCGGCACTGTCAATGACGTTGATTTGATTGTGTTTGTGGTTGAGGCGGGGCAGTTTAACCAAGCCGATGAAAAAGTACTTAGCCTGCTGCCAACCGGGACGCCCTCGATTTTGCTGGCCAACAAGTTTGATCTGATTCACCGCCGGGGCGACATTGCCCCGTGGCTGCAGATGATGCAAACCAAGCGTGACTTTGCTGAATTTGTACCGATGTCGGCCAACAACGCGCGCGATGTGGATCGCGTGTTTGGCATTTGTGAAAAGTATTTGCCCCTTCAAGCCTGGATGTACGAGGCCGATGCCCTGACAGACCGCAGCGACCGCTTCATGGCCGCCGAGATGATTCGAGAAAAGCTGTTTCGACTGACGGGCGATGAGCTGCCTTACACCTCCACGGTCATCATCGACAAGTACGAGCAAGAAGGCAACCTGCGCAAAATCGCTGCCACGATTGTGGTGGAGCGAGACGGCCACAAAGGCATGATCATTGGCGACAAAGGCGAAAAGCTCAAGCGCATGGGGACAGAGGCGCGGCACGAGCTGGAGGCACTGACCGGAAACAAGGTGTTTTTGGAGATTTGGGTCAAGGTTCGTTCAGGATGGGCCGACAACGAAGACCGTGTCAAATCATTCGGGTATGAGTAATATGGCCCCCACGCTTGCCCACTGCGTGTGGCCGCTGCCCCCTGAGGGGGCCGCTGCGCCTGCGGCCTGGCAAAGCCAGATCCGCGGCCCCTTCTTGGTTTAAGGCACTTTTCTCTTGGTTGTAAAGCGCATTACCGATGAACCCGCCTACGTCCTGCACCGCTACGACTGGAGCGAGTCCAGCCTGATTCTGGAAGTGTTCACCCGTACCTATGGCCGGGTAGCGCTGATTGCGCGCGGCGCCAAAAAGCCCAGTTCTAACTTTCGCCCCATTTTGCTGCCGCTGCAGCAGCTGCACATTGCGTTTGGCGGCGATGCAGAAATCCGCAACCTCAAAAGCGCTGAATGGCAAGGTGGCCACGTGATGCCGACGGGTGATGCGCTGCTGTCGGGCTACTACTTAAACGAGTTGCTCATGCGCTTGCTGGCGCGTGACGACCCACACCCCGTGCTGTTTGATGCCTATGCCGCCACGGTGCAACTGCTGGCCAGCCAAAGCACCGACACGCTGCAGGTGGCGCTTAGGGCCTTTGAGCTGCGGCTGCTTCGCGATATTGGATTTTTACCGCTGCTAGACGCACAGACCGCCACGCTGGCTCCGCTGAATCCTGAGACACCCTACGTGCTGTTAGCTGAAGCCGGCCTGCGCGAGGCCCATGACGACGACCGCAGCGCTTTGAGTGGCGCGCAGTGGCTGGCGGTGCAGCAGGCACTCGATGGTGACGCACCGTTTGCTGACACCATGCACGCCTGCGTCAACCACCTGCCAGAACTTAAAACCCAGTTGCGCGCATTGCTGCACTACCATTGTGATGTCAAGGTGTTAAAAACTCGGCAAATGATGATGGACTTGCAAGCTCTCTAGTCCCAAGCGCTTTAAATCATGATTCACAAAACAGCACTCTCAGTCAACGTCAACAAGGTCGCTTTGCTGCGCAACACCCGGCATCTGGGCATTCCCGATGTCGTGCGTGCCGCGCGCTTGTGCTTGGAGGCGGGTGCCAACGGCATCACCGTTCACCCGCGTCCTGACGAGCGTCACATCAGGAGTGCCGATGTGTTCGAGATCGCCGCCATGATGAAAGACTGGCCGGATCGTGAATTCAACATTGAAGGCAATCCGTTTCAAAACCTGATGGGTTTTGTTCAAGCTTTGTCGGCCCGAGGTTTGCCGCTGCACCAATGCACCTTTGTGCCTGACAGCGAAGACCAGTTCACCAGTGACCACGGCTGGGTGTTCCCGGACGATGCCGAGCGCCTGAAGCCCCTGATTCACCAGGTTCGTGACAAAGGTGTGCGGGTCAGCCTGTTCATGGACCCGATCCCCGCGGCCATGCCAGCTGCCAAGGCTGTGGGTGCGGACCGGGTTGAGTTCTACACCGAACGCTACGCCAGTGCCTTCAATACACCGCAAAAAAACGATGCACTTAGTCGTTTTATCCAATCAGCAGGGGCGGCAGCATCGATTGATTTGGGCGTAAACGCCGGACACGATTTGAACCGCGACAACTTGACCGAATTCTTGAAAGCTGTTCCTGGCGTGCTGGAAGTGTCGATTGGCCATGCGCTGGTGGCTGATGCGCTGGAGTTGGGTTATGCCGCAACGGTGCAGGATTATTTACGCTGCATTGACGAGGCGTTTGGGGGCAAATGATTTACGGAATTGGCACAGATATCTGTGATGTTCGACGCATTCGCGCCAGCTTTGAGCGGCATGGCGAGCGCTTCGCCAAAAAAATCTTGAGCGACGGCGAGCTGAAAACCTGGCGTGAACGCTCCGCCCGCTGGCCAGACCGCGGCGTCAGCTACTTGGCGACCCGCTTTTCAGCCAAAGAGGCTTTCAGCAAAGCCGTTGGCCTGGGGATGCGCATGCCGATGACTTGGCGCAGCTGCGAGGTTGCCAAACTGCCCAGCGGCAAACCCTGCGTGGTGTTGCATGGCGCACTGCGAGACTGGTTTGAAGCGCAGCAGCTCACCGCGCATGTGAGCGTGACAGATGAGACAGACTACGCCGCCAGTTTCGTCGTTGTTGAGCAGCCAGATCGATAAAACTGTTTTTATACACCTAATGTGGGCGTGGCCCAAGTAAAACAAGGGCAAGCAGCTCCTAAATTAATAGTAGTTAAGAATTTCATGACTCAACACTCGCCCCTCATCATCGACGTAGCCGGTACAAGCCTGTCCAAAGACGACCGCCGCCGCCTGAAAAACCCACTCACAGGCGGCATCATTTTGTTCGCCCGTAATTGGGAGAACAGGGCGCAACTTACCAGCCTCTGCGCAGCGATCAAAAGTATTCGCAAAGACCTGTTGATTTGCGTCGACCACGAAGGCGGGCGCGTGCAGCGCTTTAAAACTGACGGTTTCACCCACCTGCCGCCTATGCGCGCGCTGGGTGAGGTGTGGATGAAAGACCAACTGGCCGCTACCAACGCAGCCACCGCTTGCGGCTATGTGCTGGCTGCAGAGCTGCGCAGTTGCGGTGTAGATTTCAGTTTTACGCCAGTGCTTGATCTCGACTTTGGTGAAAGCAGCGTCATCGGTGATCGGGCCTTTGGCCGTGACCCACGCGTTGTTACCTTGCTGGCCAAAAGCCTGATGCACGGCCTGTTGCAGGCCGGCATGATGAATTGCGGCAAGCATTTCCCCGGTCACGGCTTTGTCAAAGCCGATTCGCACCATGAAATCCCAGTTGACAAACGCAGCCTCAAAGCGATTTTGACGGACGACGCCGCTACTTATGAGTGGCTAAACACCACGCTGACCAGCGTCATGCCCGCCCATGTGATTTACCCCAAAGTTGACAGCCGCCCAGCTGGGTTTTCAGAGCAATGGCTCACCTACATCTTGCGCGGCCAGCTTGGTTTTGGCGGCGCGATTTTCAGCGACGACCTGAGCATGGCCGGCGCGCGCATCATCGACGGCAAACAGGTCAGCTACACCGAAGCAGCGGTCACGGCGCTGAACGCTGGTTGTGACATGGTGCTGCTGTGCAATCAGTCGGTGGATGGCGGCAAGGCGGTTGATGAATTGCTAGACGGCATGACCGAAGCATTGCTCAAAGGCCGCTGGGAAGCCCTGGAGTCCAGCGAGTTGCGCAGACTTGATTTGCTGCCAACATCCAAAGCCCATGGGTGGGACGACTTGATGCTGCACCCGGCCTACATGCATGCCATGGGGTTGATACCATGAATTTTCTTCGCCGCAATGTTGTCTCCGCGCTGGTCTCCGTGGTCGTCGCCGCACCGTTGTGCGGCAGTGCCTTGGCACAAGCCAGCACTCCTGTTCGCGTGGGCTCCAAAATCGACACCGAAGGCAAGTTGCTGGGCCACATGATGGTGCTGGTACTAGAGGCCCATGGCATCAAAACCACCAGCAAAGTCTCGCTCGGCAACACACAGGTCATGCGCGGGGCCATCACGGCGGGTGAAATTGATATCTACCCTGAATACACGGGCAACGGCGCTTTCATCTTTGCTGAAGAAAAAAGCCCGGTCTGGAAGAACCTGCAAACCGGCTACGAGCGCGTCAAGGCACTGGACTACGCCAAAAACAAAATTGTTTGGCTGCAACCTGCGCCGGCCAATAACACGTGGACGATTGCGGTACGCAAAGACCTGGCTACGGCCAACAAGCTGGTCACGCTGGGCGATTTGTCTGCATGGCTGGGGTCTTCACAATACAAGGCGGGGCAATTCAAGTTGGCTGCTTCAGCAGAATTCGTCGAGCGGCCTGATGCGCTGCCGGCGTTTCAAGCGGCTTATAACTTCAAGCTCAAGCCTGAGCAGCTGTTGACGCTGGCTGGCGGCGACACGGCCGTGACCATTCGGGCGGCGTATGAAAAAACCTCCGGTGTCAACGCCGCCATGGCGTATGGCACTGATGGCGCGTTAGCCGCGCTAGGGCTGGTGATTTTGGAAGACACCCAGGGCGTGCAAGCGGTATATGCCCCTGCGCCCATCGTGCGTGAAGACGCGCTGAAAAAGAACCTGAGAATCACCGAGGCACTCGCACCCGTCTTCAAGCTGCTGGACCGCCCCACCTTGCAAAGTTTGAACGCCAAGATTCAGCTTGAAGGCCAAGATGCCAAAAAGGTAGCGGGCGACTTTCTAAAGTCCAAAGGCTTGCTGAAGTAGCCCTTGACCATGACCGGGGACAAGCGCCGCAACCCAGTTCTGGCGAGCTTGTCTGTGCTGCTGGTGGCTGCGCTACTCGGTTTGCCATTTTTGCGGATAGCGCCCAACCGCTTGGTATCAGGACAAGCGGTTTATTTTTCATCCATCGCGCCGGGCGCAGCATGGTCGCTGCTGGCCGCGCTGTGTGTGGCGGTGATGGTTGCGCTGCTCAAACCGCGTCGCTCGTGGGTTGGTTTGGTATTGGCAATCTCGGCGGTGCTGATACCCGGCTTGCTGTGGCTGGCTGCCAGTCATGCCACGTTGGCTGCGCAAGGCGCGGCATCGATTGCCCGCACATCCTTTGGTAGCGCATTTTGGCTAAGTGTGGTTCTGTTGGCGTTCATGGCCAGCACGGCGCTACAGCAATTGCGCGCTACGGCCTGGCAAGGTGCAGCGTTGGTTGCGCCTGTGCTGCTGGCCTTGGCGACGTTGCTGGGCAGCGGTGGGTGTGCTGACTTGTCATTGATCAAAGAATTTACAAATCGTGCAGATGATTTTTCGGTGCAAGTGGCGCGGCATGTACAGATTGTTTTGTTGGCGATGCTGATGACAGTCGGCGCCGGCCTCCCGCTGGCTTGGCTTGCACACCAGCGTGCAAAAGCGGGCAGGGCGCTGCTGCCGGTGCTCAACATCATCCAAACCATTCCGTCCATCGCGCTATTTGGCTTGTTGATGGCACCGCTCGCCCTGCTGGCGGCCAGCATACCTGCGTTGGGCCGCGCGGGTATCAGCGGCGTGGGCCTGGCACCTGCGGTGATTGCTTTGACACTTTACGGCTTGCTGCCCGTGGTGCGCAGTGTGCTGGCGGGCCTGCAGCAAGTGTCAACAGCGATGCGCAGCGCTGCAACGGCCTTGGGGCTGACGCCATGGCAGGTATTGATATCTATCGAGTTACCGCTGGCGTTACCGGTGCTGCTGGGCGGCGTGCGCACAGCAGCAGTGGCTTGCGTTGGCTTGACGGCGGTGACCGCGTTGATAGGTGCAGGCGGCTTGGGCAGTATCTTGTTTGAAGGACTATTCAGCAACGCCCAAGACCTGGTGCTGCTGGGTGTGCTGCCGATCATTGCACTGGGTTTGCTGGTGGATGCACTGTTCAAATGGCTCATCGGCCGAGCCAGAGCAAGGGCACAGCCATGCTAACCAAGCAGCCCTTGTTTAGGGCGGGGCTATGTCTGGCCGCTTGTGTCGTGGCGTTGCCTTACTCAACACCGCTGTTTGCCAGCCTGTTTCCCCTGCTAGGTCGCTCGCTTTATACGCAAGAGCCGTTTGCATGGCTCTTGTGGCAACACGTTTTGTTGGTGGGCGCGTCTAGCCTGTTCGCTGTGGTGGTGGGTACGGCTATCGGTATCGCCATCACCCGGCCTTCAGGCCAGTTTTTCAAGCCGCTGGTTGACAGTATGCTGGCCACCAGCCAAGCGGTGCCGCCTGTGGCGGTGCTGGCTTTAGCCGTGCCGGTGGTCGGTTTTGGCGAGTTGCCAGCGTTGATGGCGCTGGCGCTGTACGGTTTGCTGCCGGTGGTGCAGGGTACGGTCAGCGGCCTGCAAAATGTACCTGCAGCGCAGCAGCAAGCCGCGCTTAGCCTGGGCCTTACCAGTGCTCAGTGCCTGCGCTATATCGACATTCCGCAGGCGCTGCCGATTTGGCTGTCTGGCGTTCGTACATCGGTCATCATCAACATCGGCACCGCTGCGATTGCGTCAACGGTAGGAGCTAAAACCCTGGGCTCGCCCATCATTGTCGGCTTGAGCGGCTTTAACACCGCTTATGTTCTGCAAGGCGCCATCGTGCTGGCCTTGCTGGCCATCACCGTTGACACGGCTTTTGACGTTTGGGCCCAGCGCATCAAGCCATGCGCCCCTTGTTCTCCACCACCGCGCAGCCGGTGATGCGCCAGACATTGCCCTTTTGCCGCTGCAGGCTGTACACGGCCAAGTACGAATTGCCGCTGGCGTCCAGCATCTGCACCCGCTGCACCACCTCGTTGCCTTTGCCCTCAGCCTTTAAAAACGAGACCGACGCTGGCCGATAGACCACCGGGTAGTCTCTGCGCACCATGTTTAAAAACACGTCTGCTGTACCCATCGCTTCACGAATGCCGGGTGCCGCATACGAAAACGCCTTGACCGCATCGTCCTTTGCAAAGGCGGCAAGTTGGGCCTCAACCACTGTTTTGACCGCTTTTTCATCAGCCGATGTAAAGGTCGCGGCGTGCGCCACAGTAAAAAATGGAACGACCGCCAGCGCGGCGATAAAACACGTACCTTTCAAAAATGATGCGATGCTGCCAGACAATATGTAGCGAGAAAAGGTTACAAAAAATAGGGCGGCACAACATAAGACGCCAGCAGGGTTGTGTTGTTGCGACTGGGTCATGATCGGTGCCTTTAAATATTAATGAGAGAGACTTTAGTACGGCGCATAGGTCATTTGACACGCCACTACTTTACGAATACGCACCAGCTGCCCGTTCAGATGTCAAGTGCCCGGTAGTGGTGGTTTCCAGCATACAGGCAAGCACACAGGCAGGCGATTTGGGTTGGTCAGCTGCCAATTCAAGAGGTGAACCCGTAGTCTATTTGCTACATTATCTATAGCTAAAAGCGTAGGCTTTGCTTGGGCCAGGCGCATTTTTTATTCTTTATCAGGTCAAAATTGCCGTCCGGGTCATCAAACCACGGTTTTGACCGTCGTATTTTTCGTTTCGCCGCAAACAAACTTACGGGAATACCCGTATGCTTAAGGCATATTTCACGTTTTACTCAGATCTTAGTTTTTGCATTTGAAAGCTCTTGACATGCAGTGCTTCCCTCACTCGTCCACCAGCAAATTTTCCAGTTTGCCGCCCGCTTTCCGCTTGTTGGCAGTGACCGTTACCTTGGCAGCAAGTCTTGCTGGCTGCGGTAAGGGCGCACCTGCTGGCACGGGTGGCCCGACGGGCGCGATGCCTCCCCCAGAGGTGTCAGTCATCACCGTGCAAGCCTCCAGCCAACCAATTGAACTGGAATACGCCGGGCAAACCGCAGGCTCGCGTGAGACTGAGGTGCGGGCGCGGGTCGCGGGCATTTTGCAGCGGCGATTATTTACCGAAGGCGCAAGCGTCAAGGCGGGGCAGCCGCTGTTTCAAATCGATGCGGCCACCTTTCAAAATCAGGCAACATCGTTGGATGCGTCTGTGGCACTGGCCAAGGCCAGAGTTAACCAAGCCAAGGCCGACCAAGCGCGGCTGGTACCGTTGATCGCTGAAAAAGCCATCAGCCAAAAAGAGTTTGACGACGCCAAATCTGCCCTTGATATTGCTGAAGCAACGCTCAAGCAGACTCAGGCGCAGGCCAGCGAAGCGCAGCTCAATCTGGGTTACACCCAGGTTGTTGCACCGATTGGCGGCATCACCAGCACAGCCAACAAGTCGGAAGGCAGCTTGGTGACGGCGGCAGACAGCTTACTGACCACCATCGTGCAAACTGACCCGATGTACGTCAACTTCAGTGTCAGCGAGAGCGACTTCATCAGCCTGAACAAGCGCGTCAAGGAGGGCAAGCTGAATGTGCCCAGCCAAAACTTGAGCGGCAAAAACGCTGGCGGTAATCTGGGGTTCAGCGTGCAGGTTAAATTGGCTGATGGCAGTTTGCATCCGCAGGCTGGCAAGCTGAACTTTTCAGGTCAGCGGGTGAACCCGCAAACCGGCAGCATCGACGTGCGCGCTGAAATTCCCAACCCTGACGCCAGCCTGCGCCCTGGCCAGTTTGTACGCGTATTGCTGGGTGGTGCCACGCGGCCAGACACCATCAGCGTGCCGCAGCGTGCAGTCATCGACAGCCCGTTTGGCAAAATTGTGTTTAAGGTCACGCCAGACAACAAGCTGGCCCCGCAGCCGGTAGAGCTTGACGGCTGGAGCGGCGGCAACTGGGTTGTCACCAAAGGCCTGCAAAACGGTGACCGCGTGCTGGTAGAAGGCTTTATCAAGGCCAACCAGCCGGGCATGACGGTGAAGGTTGTGCCGTATGCTCCGGGTGCCGGTCCAGCGGCTGGGGCGCCTGCAAATGGTGCTAACCAAGGGACAGCCTCTGAAAAACCTGCCTCAGCTGCTTCTAAATAAGGAGCAGCTGCATGTTTTCAAAATTCTTCATTGACCGGCCAATTTTTGCAACCGTACTGTCGCTTTTTTTGGTATTGGCAGGTCTAGCGGCGATGCGGGTGTTACCGATATCGCGCTACCCTGAAATATCGCCACCGGTTGTCAACGTGCGGGCCATTTACCCAGGCGCATCGGCCGAGGTGCTTGAGACCACCGTTGCTGCGCCGATTGAACAGTCCATCAACGGCGTTGAAAAAATGCTTTACATGGACTCCACCTCGTCGGGCGATGGGGCTGTAGGCATCAATGTGACGTTTGATGTCGGCACAAATCTGGACATTGCCGCCGTCAACGTGACCAACCGCGTCAATCAGGTGGTGTCAAAACTGCCGCAAGAAGTTCAGCGCCAGGGCGTGACGGTTTCAAAGAGCTCTGCCAACTTCATGGTGGTGGTGGCGGTTTATTCGCCAGACGACCGCTACAGCGATTTGTTCATCTCCAATTACGTGGCGCAAAACATGCTGGACGCCGTCAAACGCGTGCCCGGTACCACCAATGTGCAGATTTTTGGTGCCAAGGATTATTCGATGCGGATCTGGCTCAGGCCTGACCGCATGGCGCAAATGGGCATCACGGTGGCTGACATCAGCGCTGCTGTGCTTGAGCAAAACGCGCAATACGCCGCTGGCAAGATTGGCGCGCCTCCAGGCAACACCGAAGAGCTGACGCTGACCGTCACCGCCAAGGGCCGGCTGCTGCAGCCTGAGCAGTTTGCCAACATTGTGGTCAAAAGCGGTGCCAACGGTGCGCTGACCCGGCTGAAAGACGTGGCACGGGTGGAACTGGGCAGCAAAGACTACAACTTTTATGGCCGCATTAACGGTCACGCTGCGGTGCCGATTGGTGTGTTTTTGCAAACCGGTGCCAACGCGATTGATACCCGCGCCGCGGTTGAAAAAACCTTGCAGGAGCTTAAAGCCAAGTTTCCTGAAGGTCTGACCTACGCCACGCCGTACGACACGACACCGTTTGTGTCTGAGTCCATCAATGAGGTCCTCAAAACGCTGGCGGAAGCCATGGTGCTGGTGTTTCTGGTCGTGTATTTGTTCTTGCAAAGCTGGCGTGCCACCATCATCCCGGTGCTGGCCGTGCCCGTGTCGCTGATTGGCACGCTGGCGGGCTTGCACTTGCTCGGCTACAGCATCAACACCCTCACGCTGTTTGGCATGGTGCTGGCCATTGGCATCGTGGTGGACGACGCGATTGTGGTGCTGGAAAACGTTGAGCGCCTGATGCACGAAGAAGGCCTGAGCCCCAAAGAGGCGTCCGTCAAAGCGATGCAAGAGGTGACGGGCCCGGTAATTGCCATTGTGTTGGTGCTGTGTGCGGCGTTTATACCGGTGGCGTTTTTGGGCGGGCTGGCGGGCGAGTTGTACCGGCAATTTTCGGTCACCATCACGATTGCGGTGGTGCTGTCTGGCGTGGTGGCGTTAACGCTGACGCCGGCATTGTGCGCGGTGCTGCTTAAGCCGGGGGCCGAGCGCAGAAACAAATTTTTCAGCTGGTTTAACCGCAGCTTTGACCGGTTTACCCGGCGCTACACGCGCGGCGTGGCGTTCTTTTTAAAGCGCGGTGTGCTGGGGCTGTTGCTGTTCTTTAGCATGGGTGCCTTGACGGGTTTGCTTTATTTAAACGTACCCGGCGGATTGGTGCCTGATGAAGACCAGGGTTACTACATTGGCGCAGTGATTTTGCCAGAGGGGTCGTCGCTGGAGCGCACCAACGCGGTGGTGAAAAAAGTTGAAGCGGCCATGGCACCGAACAAAAACATTGAGGCTGTTTTTAGCCTAGTCGGGCTCAACTTTTTGGGCGGCGGCGGCTTGAAGTCGTCGGCCGCCACGATGTTTTTTCCGCTCAAGCCCTGGGGCGAGCGCGATCAAACAGCCAAACAGCTGGTCGGCGAAACCTACATGAAAACCGGCGGCATCAAAGAAGGCCTGCCGTTAGCCTTTGCACCGCCCGCGATTCAGGGTTTGGGCCAAACCGGCGGTTTTGAGTTTTATTTGCAAAACAAAGGTGATGGCGGTGTGCGCAGGCTGGCGCAATTTTTACCCACACTTCTGGCTGAGGCCAACAAGCAGCCAGAACTGCAAGGTGTCAAGAGTTTGTGGCAGGCCAATTCGCCGCAAATTCAAGTCAATGTAGATACTGAAAAGGCCAGAGCCCTGGGCGTTGCGGTTGGCGATGTGTACAACACGCTGGCCGCCACCCTGGGCAGTTATTACGTCAATGACTTCAATAAAAGTGGGCGAATCTACCAAGTACTGATGCAGGCTGAAGGTGAATTCAGAGCCAAACCAGACGACATTGGTGCGCTGTATGTGCGCAGCAAAACTGGGCAAATGGTGCAAATCCGCTCGTTGTCTGAGATTAAATTCTCCAGCGGTCCAGACTCGGTGCAGCACTTTAATGCGCTGCCTTCTATTCAGATTTTGGGCGACCCTAAGCCGGGTTTCAGCTCAGGGCAAGCCATTGCCGCGATGGAACGCGCCGCTGCCGCCGTGTTACCCGTAGACATGGGTTACGACTGGGGCGGCTCGGCGTTTCAGCAAAAGCGCAGCAGTGGCGCGGCAGGCCTGGCACTTGCTGCTGGTTTTGTGATGATTTTCTTGATTTTGGCGGCGCAATACGAAAAGTGGACGCTACCGCTGTCGGTGCTGCTGGCTTTGCCGTTTGGTATTTTTGGCGCCCTGCTGGCGGTGTACCTGCGCAACTTCACCAACGATGTTTACTTTCAGATTGGCCTGGTCACGCTGCTGGGCCTGTCGGCTAAAAACGCGATTTTGATTGTCGAATTCGCCATGGTCAAAGTCCACGAGGGCATGACGCCAGTAGCCGCAGCGCTGGAGGCGGCACGCCTGCGCTTCAGGCCGATTTTGATGACCTCGTTGGCTTTTATTTTGGGCGTGGTTCCGCTGGCATTTTCAAGCGGCGCAGGGGCTGCAGCGCGGCAGTCGATTGGCACAGGCGTGCTGGGCGGCATGCTGGCGGCCACCTTTTTGGCGATATTTTTGGTGCCGTTGTTCTTCAAGCTGGTCAACGACTGGCACTTTCGCAGCCGCCCTGAAGACTACGACGGCTTAAAGCGCGACGTGCCAAGCCATGGTGAGGGAGTGCATGATGCCAAGTAAAAACACGATTACTCCTGCTTTTATAGCTGCTTGCGCCCTATTCATGACGGGTTGTGCCTCTTTAGCGCCTGATTACACGCGTCCGGCGGCTCCTGTTGCTGCGCAGTTTCCTGGTGTGCAGGGTGCATCGGTGACGTCCAACACACCGGCATCCGACATTGAATGGCAAAACTTTTTTACCGATGCCAATCTCAAGCAACTGATTGAATTGGCGCTGCAAAACAACCGTGACCTGCGCATTGCGGTGCTGAACATTGAGCAGGCCAGGGCGCAGCTGCAGATTCGCCGGGCTGACGAGTTCCCCACGCTCGGGGTGGCGCTATCAGCGCAGCGACAGGCAGCCGGTACAAGCAGCCCTGGCTCGGGCAATATTTCCAGCATTTACAGCGCTGGCCTGGCTGTCACCGCTTATGAAATTGACTTTTTTGGCCGCGTGGCAAGTTTGAAGGACGCTGCAGTGGCGCAATTTCTGGCGACTGAAGAAGGCCGCAAAACCGCCGAAATCAGCCTGATAGCAAGCGTGGCCAACACCTACCTGGGCCTGCTGGCCGATGACGAGTTGCTGCTGATCACGCAGCAAACATTAGCCACACGACAAGCGTCGTACAAGCTGGCCAAACTGCGGTTGGACAGCGGTGTGGCGTCTGAGCTTGACGTACGGTCAGCAGAGTCGTTGCTTGAAGTAGCCAACACAGCGCTAGCGCAACAAACGCGTCAGCGGGCCTTGAGCGAAAACACCCTGACCTTGTTGGTCGGGCAAAGCGTGGGGCCAAATTTATCGGGCAATCGCGCGTCTTTGGCTCAAACCATCCTGCAAGACGTCCCTGCCGGGCTGCCGTCAGACTTGCTGGTACGCAGACCTGACATTCGTCAGGCCGAGCAGCAATTGATGGCTGCCAATGCGAATATCGGCGCAGCCCGCGCTGCATTCTTTCCACGCATCTCGCTGACGGCGACGGCGGGCACGGCCAGCTCCAGATTGGCTGGGCTGTTTCAAACTGGCACCTGGGGCTGGACGCTGGCCCCCCAGCTGTTGCTGCCCATTTTTGACGCCGGTCGCAATCGAGCGGGGCTGGCCTCCAGCCAGGCAGCTGAAGGCATAGCCGTCGCTACGTACGAGAAAGCCATCCAGACTGCCTTCAAAGAGGTGTCAGACGCTCTGGCAGGCCGCGCAACCTTCACTGAACAACTGCGGGCGAGCCAAGCACAGGCCAATGCCGAAGCGGTGCGTTACCGCCTGGCCGATTTGCGCTACCAGAACGGGGTTGCCAGTCAGCTCGACCAGCTTGATGCGCAGCGCTCACTCTTTGCAGCGCGGCAAGCAGTAGTTCAAACGCGCCTGGCGCAGCTGCAAAGTCAAGTAACGCTGTACAAGACGCTGGGAGGCGGATGGAAGGATGCACCGGTTCAAGCTGGCCCACTCTAAAAGCCGCCTCTTTTTTAGCGTCTGACCCGTCAAATGCCAGAGCTCAACGCTTAAAACGCTGTGAAGTACCCCAGTTTCGCCCGCATCCTCATGAGCCAGTTGGCAGCTGAATTATTGAATGCGGACGGGCACCGACACCGACTCGGTCAATGTTTTACCCGGGTTGGCGTTGTCCATAAAGTCCAATTTGACGACGTAGGGTCCTGCTGGGGGTGACAACCATACTTCGGTCTGACCGTGTGTGAAATCCATCTCGGCTGGCTTGCCACCGGCCTGTGGCGTCATCGTCAGACGAAAGTGGCCTGTGTCCTTTTCAGACTGGCTCATGTGCGCAACGTTCAAACCAGAGGCGTGAAACGAAACTTTGAAGGGCGTGCTCAGCTTTTCATCTGCCGACAAGTCTGGCATTGAGATGCCTTTTTTAACCAGGGTCTTGGGATCTATCGACTTGTTCTTGCTTGTGACTGTGATTTTGATGGGTTTGCTGTACACAAAGCGCGGAACATGCTTGTCGTCCGCAAGCAGCAAACGCAGCGTGTAGGTGCCAGGGTCCAGCATCAGAACCGTCTCGGTTTGGCCTTTGCCGAAGTGGATGTATTGATCGCTAAACGGCAGTGCCTTCTTGAAATCCAGCGGTAAGTCGCGGTTGACCAGCAAATGGTGATGCCCACTTTTGCCTGCTACTGCGGAGGTGATAGGCGCAATGCCCCAGCCGCCTGCCAGACCAAACGCAAGCCGAAACGGCGTCTCAATTTTTGCGCCGTCTTCCAGGTTCAAAAAGTAGGCATCTGCAGTGCCTTGCCGTGACGGCGCTTGCCAAGGGTGGAGCGTTGCCGGTGGTGTGTAGTTCACCGCCGTCAGTGCGGGTTTGGTTTGGGCGGTGCTGATAAAGGGAAGCGCAACCAAAGCTGCTGCGATAAGGCGACGGGCGTGCATGAGATCTCCGGGAAAACGATATTGAAAGATTGCTGCATGCATGTTGCCGGGCGTAACCTTTGAAACTAAGTGAACTTAGTAAACTGTTTCGTGTTTCTGGTAATTTTTCTCAATTGCGCCAAATAAGTAATCAATGCCCTAGGAGCCCGCAACCTTCATCCGGTTGACCAAAATTGACCCGACTGTTTTCGAGCCGTAGTTGTAAGTGTCGGCGCCCACGGCGGTGATGCCCATTAGCATGTCTTTCAGGTTGCCAGCAATGGTGATTTCTTCGACCGGGAAAGCAATTTGCCCTTTTTCAACCCAAAAGCCGGATGCGCCGCGTGAGTAGTCGCCCGTCACGTAATTCACGCCCTGGCCCATCAGTTCAGTCACAAAAAGGCCAGTGCCCAGCTTTTTCAGCATCGCATCCAATGTGTCGCCGGTTTTGGTTTGGCGGCTACTCAGTACCAGGTTGTGCGAGCCGCCTGCGTTGCCGGTAGAGCGCATACCCAGCTTGCGGGCCGAGTAGGTGCTTAAAAAGTAGCCCTGCACAATGCCGGCGTCCACGACGCTGCGGGCTTTGGTTTTTACGCCTTCTTCGTCAAATGGGGCACTGCCTTTGCCTTTCATTAAAAAAGGGTCTTCCATGATGTCGATGAACTTCGGAAATGCGGCTTTACCCAGGCTGTTGAGTAAAAAAGTGCTTTTTCGGTACAGCGCCCCGCCACTGATGGCTTGGGTAAAGCTTCCCAGCAGTCCGGCTGCCAAGGGCGACTCAAACAACACCGGGCATTCACAGGTTTTCACTTTACGGCTTTTTAATCGGGCCAGTGCGCGTTCTGCGGCATAGCGGCCCACGGCCTCTGGACTGGCCAGTTCGCTGGCGTCGCGCATCGAGGTGTACCAGGCATCACGCTGCATGTCGCCGTTTTTGCCGGGGGACGACGCAATCGGTGAGGCCGACATGGAATGGCGCGAACTGGCGTAACCGCCCCTGAAGCCTTTGGTGTGCGCGCTAAAAAAATGCGACTGCTGGGCTGACACGCCAGCGCCTTCGCTGTTGGTGATGCGCTTGCTCACGCCCAAAGCGGCAGCCTCGCATTGCAGGGCCAAAATCGCTGCGTCTTCACTGGTGATGTCCCAGGGATAGAACAAATCCAGATCACGGTGGTTGCGTGCAATGTCGCGCTCAGCGGGCAGGCCGCTTGACTTGTCTTCAGCGGTAAAACGGGCAATGTCAAACGCGGCCTTGACGGTTTGTTGAATGGCGGCTTTTGAAAAGTCACTGGTGGCTGCATTGCCGCGTTTTTGGCCCACATAAACCGTGATGCCCAAGGATTTGTCCCGATTGCGCTCAACGTTTTCAAGTTCACCCTTGCGCACGCTAACCGACAAGCCGCAGCCCTCGGAAGCTTCTGCGGCAGCGTCGGTCGCACCCAGCTTTTTGGCATGAGCCAAAGCGGTGTCGACCAGTGCTTCGAAAAACGGGCGACTGTAGCTGAAGCCTTTTTGGGGTTGATCAAGGGGTTGGGTGGTGAGTTTGGAGGCTTTTGGAGTCATATGGGTAGCTATGATACGGGCTGCCATGAACATAAAGATTACCCAGCAATGAATGCCGTAAAAGCCAAACCCATTAAAGGCTATTGGTCTAACGGCCGATTCGTTAAACCCGAAGAAATCGCGCTCGAAGAAGTCGGCCCGCCCAGCAAAACCATGCTGAAAGCTGAAGCTGACGAAAAGCAGGCGTTGGGCGAGGCTTTGCTTACGCTGCGGGCAGACCTGATGGCCCGGCTCGATTTGCCGACCAAACTTCTTGATGCCATCAAAGACGCGAAAAAAATCACTAACTTTGAAGGTCGTCGCCGCCAGATGCAATACATCGGCAAGCTGATGCGCCCGCTGGATGCTGATCCAATTCGTGAAGCCATCGACGAGCAGCTGAACGGTTCAGCGCAATTGACGTTGCAACTGCATCTGGCTGAGCAGTGGCGCGACAAATTGGTGGCAGAAGACGAAGCCCTGCAAGCCTGGTTGAACGACTACCCGGCAACCGACGCCCAGCAGTTGCGTGCGCTGATTAGGCAAGCCCGCAAAGACTACAAACCTGAAAAGCCGGGTGAGGCACCGCGCCACGGCAAGTCGTACCGGGAAATTTTTCAGTTGGTCAAGTCTGAAATGCAGGCGACGGGAGAGCCAGACGCATGACCTTTGATGCGGTAAAAATCGGCATCGTCTCCGTCAGCGACCGCGCGTCCACCGGTGTGTACGTTGACAAAGGCCTGCCCGCGCTGAAAGACTGGCTGGGCAAGGCGCTACTGAACCCCATCACCTTTGAAGAACGCCTGATACCCGACGAGCAAGTGGGAATCAGCGCCGCATTAATTGAGTTGGTAGATGCGGGTTGTCACCTAGTGCTAACCACAGGCGGCACAGGCCCAGCGCTGCGTGATGTGACGCCTGAGGCCACGCTGGCTGTGGCGCACAAGGTCATGCCAGGTTTCGGCGAGCAGATGCGCCAAATCAGCCTGAAGTTTGTACCCACCGCCATTCTTTCGAGGCAGTGCGCAGTAGTGCGGGATCAATGCCTGATCATCAACTTGCCGGGCCAGCCAAAAGCCATTGCCGAGACCCTGGAAGGTTTGAAAAGCGAAACAGGCGAGCAAGTTGTGCCCGGTATTTTTGCAGCCGTGCCTTACTGCGTGGACCTGATTGGCGGGCCCTACATGGAGACCCAGCCAGAGGTGTGCAAGGTGTTCAGGCCCAAGTCGGCGCTTCGAGCGGCTGTTTAGCGCATTTGAGCGTTAAATCAGCCTCCAGCTCAATAAAAATATGCGCAAGCAGCTATTAAATTTGTAGCTGCTTGGTTTTTGTGATCATTATTTAACCGTGATCTGAATCGATGCGCTCATGGGAGCGCCATACGACTGGTGTGCGCCATTGGCAAACTGCGATGTCAGCTTGTACTGGCCCGGTGGCAAGGTAATCATGGCCTCGGTTTGGCCCGCACCAAAGTGGCGATGGTTGTCGTCAAAAGGCACAGACTCGCCAGCCGCGACGGGCATGCGGTTGATCAGCAAATGGTTGTGACCGCTGTCTTTGACAATGTCGCCAGCTGGTGCTACGGCCATGCCTTGCACACCGAAACGCACTTTGAAGGTCGTGCTCACGGTTGCGCCATTGACAGGCTCCATCAACGACACTGATTGCGTGGGCTTTGTAGCGCAGCCAGAAAAAAGCCCAAGGGCCAGGCAACTGGCAGCTAACAGTCGTGGGTAAAAAGAGGGGGTTGTCATGCGAATCTCCAGTTATTTTGCGTTGTCAAGAAGCAGTTGAAATGAACCGTTCAGCACGAAAGATAACGCGTAGGTTATTAACTGAAAACCCCAATAACCCTAAATCCTGTCTAACTGGTGTGCATCTGGAGCGGGTGAAGGGAATCGAACCCTCGTATGAAGCTTGGGAAGCTGCCGTTCTGCCATTGAACTACACCCGCAATGGTCTTGATTTTAGCGCTGCAAAGTCGGCTCAAGGTTGGGCGTCAAATTAATCCAACTGCCGCTCAGGCTCCTGGCTTTAACGAATGACTTTGCAACTGGCTCATCAAACGAAACCACGGGTGCAATGGTAAAATCTGGTTTATCCAACCAGAATTAACAGCCAACCTGAAGGTGTTGCCATGCATGCAGTCGGTTTATTTGAAGCCAAAACGCATTTCAGCGAATATGTTGCGCGTGCCGAGGCGGGTGAAGAAGTCATCATCATGCGGCACAACAAGCCGGTGGCCAAGATTGTGTCTTTGACGGCCAGGCCTGCAGCGGTTGAGATACCTAAATACGTTCAACGTACCTTCGATATGGGCGTGCCTTTGGTCGACCTGAGTCGAGCCAACAAGCTGGTGGCTGAACTGGATAATCTCGAGTTTTTAAAACTAAACGCGAGCCTTGATCGCGCTGCAAACAAGCGCAAAAAGGCAACAGATAAAACCCTTCAAAGCGGCAAAGTCGCATGAAGTTGCCCGACACAAATGTTTTCTTGTACTCCATCAATCCTCTTAGCCAGCATCACAAACAGGCCGCTTTGTGGTTAGGCGATGCGTTTGACGGTGCACCGGGGGTCGGTTTGGCGTGGTTGGCCTTGATCGGTTTTATCCGCCTGTCAACGCACCCGGCTATTTTGTCCAAACCTCTGTCAGTAGCTGATGCTGCAGGCATGGTTGAAGACTGGCTATTGCATCCGCGGGCGCGGCTGCTGCATCCTACCGAAAGACATTCTGGCATTTTGTCGCGCTTGCTATTGGTGGCAGGTCGCGCAGGTAACTTGACCAATGATGCACATCTGGCTGCTTTGGCGATTGAGCACAGCGCGACGGTTGGTAGCTTTGACAAGGACTTCAAAAAATTTACTGGTTTCAAACTCGATTTTTTAGCTTAATTTCCTTTTTACGTATATGACAACAAACACCGTTTCAAACCCTGCGCCAAACATTTCCGTCGCTGACATTCGCAAATCCTTCCTCGATTTTTACGCCGAGCGCGGCCATGCGGTTGTGCCGTCTTCGTCACTGGTGCCGGGCAATGACCCGACGCTGATGTTTACCAACTCGGGCATGGTGCAGTTCAAAGACGTGTTTTTGGGCTCGGATAAACGCAGCTACGTGCGCGCGGCTTCGGTACAAGCGTGCCTGCGGGCAGGCGGCAAACACAACGACCTTGAAAACGTGGGGTATACCGCGCGCCACCATACGTTTTTTGAGATGCTGGGCAACTGGAGCTTTGGCGATTACTTCAAGCGCGACTCGTTGCTGTGGGGCTGGGAGTTGCTGACCAAGGTCTACAAACTGCCGCCTGAAAAGCTGTTGGCCACGGTGTACATCGATGACCAGGAAGCCTATGACATCTGGCACAACGAGATCGGCTTGCCTGCCGACCGCATCGTGCGGATTGGCGACAACAAAGGCAAAAAATACGCATCTGACAACTTTTGGATGATGGCCGACACCGGGCCGTGCGGGCCGTGCAGTGAGATTTTTTATGACCATGGCGATCACATCGAAGGCGGCCCGCCCGGCAGCCCTGGCGAAGACGGCGACCGCTTCATTGAAATCTGGAACCACGTGTTCATGCAGTTTGACATGCAGGCCGATGGCTCGTTGGTCAAGCTGCCTGCGCCGTGTGTAGACACCGGCATGGGGTTAGAGCGCTTGGCCGCGATCTTGCAACACGTTCACAGCAACTACGAAATCGATATTTTTGACGCGCTGATCAAAGCCGCAGCGCGCGAAACGGGCGAGGCCGACCTCACCAACAAGAGCCTGCGCGTGATTGCCGATCACATTCGGGCTACTGCGTTTTTGGTCAGTGACGGTGTGAATCCGTCAAACGAAGGCCGCGGTTACGTGCAGCGCCGCATCATTCGCCGCGCCATTCGCCACGGCTACAAGCTGGGTAAAAAAACGCCGTTTTTCCACAAGCTGGTGCCAGACCTGGTGGCGCTGATGGGCGACGCCTATCCGCGCCTGAAGGCCGATGGGGCGAGGGTGATGGACGTTCTGCGGGTCGAGGAAGAGCGGTTTTTTGAGACGCTTGAAATCGGCATGACGATTCTGGATGCAGCGCTGGCCGACGCAACTGTCTTGCCTGGCGATGTGGCCTTCAAGCTGCATGACACCTACGGTTTTCCGCTCGATTTGTCAGCCGACGTGTGCCGTGAGCGTGGCTTGAATGTGGACGAGTCCGGTTTTCATCTGGCGATGGACAAGCAAAAAGCCCAGGCGCGTGCCGCAGGCAAATTCAAGATGGACAAGGCGCTTGATTATTCGGGCGCAGGACATTCTTTTACCGGCTACACGCTGCTTGAGGAGTCGGCAAAAGTGGTGGCGCTTTATTTTGATGGTGCAGCGGTTCAATCGTTAAATGCCGGACAAAACGGGGTTGTCGTGTTGAACACCACGCCGTTTTATGCTGAAAGCGGCGGGCAGGTGGGTGACGAAGGTGTCATATCCGTTCGCCCTGAGCCTGTCGAAGGGCAGGCTTCGACAGGCTCAGCCCGAACGGAATTCTTGGTTGATGACACCCAAAAAATCAAAGCCGACGTGTTTGGCCACCACGGCTACATGCACTCAGGCGTACTGAAAGTTGGCGATGCGGTGCAAGCCAAGGTAAACGCCGAGGCCCGTGGCCGCACCATCCGCAACCACAGCGCCACGCACCTGATGCACAAGGCGTTGCGGGAGGTGCTGGGCACGCACGTACAGCAAAAGGGCAGCTTGGTGGATGCCGACAAAACCCGCTTTGACTTTACCCATAATGCCCCGGTCACTGATGCGCAAATCCGCGAGATTGAGACGATAGTTAACCTTGAGATTTTGGCTAATCACGCAACCGATGCCAGCGAGATGGACATGGAAGCCGCCCAAAAAACGGGCGCCATGATGCTGTTTGGTGAAAAGTATGGCGACAAGGTTCGCGTGTTGACGATTGGCAGCAGCAAAGAGTTGTGCGGCGGTACCCACGTAGAGCGCACGGGCGACATAGGCGTTTTTAAAATCACCAGCGAATCCGGTGTGGCATCTGGCGTTCGCCGCGTTGAAGCCGTCACAGGCCAGGCTGCGTTGGGCTATTTGCAATCGCTTGAGGCCACCGTGGGTACAGCGGCGGCATCGCTCAAAGCCAACCCAGCCGAGCTGCAAAACCGCATTGATCAAGTGCTGGAAAACGTCAAATCGCTGGAAAAAGAAGTTGCCGCCCTAAAAGGCAAACTCGCTTCGTCGCAAGGTGATGAGCTGATGCTTCAGGCGGTCAATGTCAATGGCGTGAAGGTGTTGGCAGCAAGACTGGAAGGCGCTGACGCCAAGACGCTGCGAGACACCATGGACAAGCTCAAAGACAAGCTCAAGACCGCTGTGATTGTGCTTGCGGCTGTCGATGGCGACAAGGTACAAATCGCAGCTGGCGTCACGGCAGACACTGTAAGCAAAGTCAAAGCTGGCGAGTTGGTTAATTTTGTGGCGCAACAAGTGGGCGGTAAAGGCGGTGGCAAGGCTGATATGGCAATGGCGGGCGGTACGGATGCTGCCAAATTGCCTGACGCGCTGAAGTCGGTACAGGCTTGGGTCACTGAGCGGGTTTAAAAATAATTTGAAAGTGCTATAAATATAATAGCTTCTTGCCCTGGTATTTATTGAGCCACAGGTCTAAAACATACCTTAAATGCAGATTGCAGTTAACGCTGCGTGGTTTGCCGGGGGTTGCCCGGCAGCAAGTCACTTTTCTTTGCTTCGCCAAAGAAAAGTAACCAAAAGAAAGGCGACCCGCAGTCTGGGCCGCTACGCGGTTTCTTGAAAAAGCTGAAGGAGCCGGAAAATCTAGAAACTAGTCTGCTGCGCAGCCGTCGAACATCTAGATTTTTTAATCCGTCTCCTTCAGCTTTTTCAAGCCCAGCCAGGACGGGGTGGGAAATGAATTCGGATTCGGGGAAGCTCGCTTCCGCATTACTCCCCAACCCGTCCTGGCTGGGCTGAGGAGCACAGGAGGCAGCGGAAATAAATTTTTAGATGTCTGACGGCGGCAAAGCCGACTAGTTTCTAAAAATTCCGCTGACTTCGAGCACCGCAAGTTGCCCGAAGCGAAGCGCAGGGACCCAGACTGCGGGTCGCCTTTTCTTTGCTTACTTTCTTGTGGCGAAGCAAAAGAAAGTGAGTTGCAGCCGGGCAACCCCCGGCAAACCACGTGAAGGCTAAAAAAGCTATAAATTTAGTAGCTGCTTGCGCCCGAATTCATTGGTCTAGAGCCCTAAAACACAGGTAAAAACGGCATTTTCAGGTGTTTTCAAGCATTTCTGCAGAGTTAATGGGGTTCTGACTCCCATTCTTCTTGAATTTGAAAAACTTAATTAGGCACATACCGATGTAGTGGCCCGCAACGGCTGTGGGTGAAAGAAGCCAGCTCGCAAAAAGTACGGTTTTCAGAAAATACTCCCAATTTCGAATCGAGTGATACACGAAGCTGGTCAGCAATAAAGATGTGGCTGATATCCCACATGCGAGCAGAAACACGATTAGAAGGGTCTTTGTTGGCGCTTGAAGATTGGGCGCGATGAACGCGGCAAGACACAGACCAAACAAGCCGAGCGATGGAAGTGCTGCAACAGACAGACCTCCCAATTCCGGCATCGGCACACCACTTAATAAAAGCGGGAAAAGTACTAGCGGCAGTGCAGGAGCAACTCCGAAAATCATGTACCAAATAGTTCGCGACCTTACGTGAACAGAGCTCATGGTTGCGCCTTCAAAAGCCGTGGTGATTAAAGTCGATTAAGCGGGTTTTGATTAGCTGATGAAGCACTAACAACACAAAAATTCTTCAAACCACCGCTGCAATACTCGCACAAACATGCGCAATATTCCCACTATTCAAAGCCGCCACACACATCCGCCCAGCATCCGTCCCATAAACCCCAAATTCACTGCGCAACCTCTGCATCTGGTCTTTGCTCAGACCTGAGTAACTGAACATACCAATCTGGTCGGTGATAAAGCTCATGTCCTGCTTCACGCCAGCCGCCTTCAAACCATCCACCAGCTTTTGCCGCATGGCCTTGATGCGGACGCGCATTTCGGTCAGTTCGGCTTCCCATTGGGCGCGCAGCTCGGGGGTGTTCAGCACTGTGGCTACCACCGTTGCGCCGTGGATTTGCGGATTGCTGTAGTTGGTGCGAATCACCAGTTTCAGCTGGCTCAGCACGCGGTCGGCTTCTTCTTTGCTGGCGCAAACGACTGACAGGGCGCCTACGCGCTCGCCATACAAAGAGAAGCTTTTGCTGAACGAGGTGGAGACGAAAAAATTCAGGCCAGCGGCGACAAACTTGGCGACTGCTGCGCCGTCTTCCGCAATGCCGTAGCCAAACCCCTGGTAGGCCATGTCCAGGAAAGGCGTGATGTTGCGTGCCTTGACGACCGCAATCACCTGGTCCCACTGGGCGGGGGTGATGTCGTAACCGGTTGGGTTGTGGCAGCACGCGTGCAGCACGGCAATCGTGCCGGGCGCTGCGGCGTTCAAAGCGGCCAGCATGCCGTCAAAGTCAATGCCGCGTTTGGCTGCGTCATAGTACGGGTGGCTGACGACTTCAAAACCGGCCTGGGTGAACAAGGCTTTATGGTTTTCCCAGCTGGGGTCGGAAATCATGACTTTCGCGTTAGGGCTGAGCTTTTTCAAAAAATCGGCGCCAATTTTTAAACCGCCAGTACCGCCTATCCCTTGTGCAGTGGCTACCCGGCCGCTTTTGACGGGCTCGCTGTCGGCACCAAACACCAGCGCCTTGACCGCTGAATCATAGGCAGCGATGCCGTCAATCGGAAGGTAGCCGCGCGGCTTGGGTGACGCCATCATCAGCTTTTCAGCGGCTTGCACGCACTGCAGAAGTGGTAATTTGCCGTTGTCGTCGTAGTAGACGCCAACGCCCAGATTGACTTTGTTGGGGTTGCTGTCTGCTGCAAAGGCTTCGTTGATGCCCAAAATCGGGTCGCGCGGAGCCATTTCGACGGTGTTAAATAACGAGGTTGGCAGAGACATGGAACTCCTAAAAGTTAAAAAAGACGTAAGCTACTTGGTTGTCCTTAATTTTAACGGCCTCAACTACAGGCCTGAACGTGATTTATTGAGGTTTCCATGCCAGAAGTACTAGAACTCATAACCGCATCGAATGATGTCGCGCCCAGGGGGAGCTTTGCCAGCTTCCCCAACTCGCCCTTTGAGTTGTTCCAGCCTTACCTGCCGGCGGGTGATCAGCCCCAAGCGATTGAAAAACTGGTGGAGGGCGTCAACGATGGCGAGGTGTTTCAAACGCTGTTGGGCGTGACAGGCTCAGGCAAAACCTACACCATGGCCAACGTGATCGCACGTTTGGGCAAGCCCGCCATTGTGTTTGCGCCCAATAAGACGCTGGCGGCGCAGCTGTACAGCGAGTTTCGCGAGTTTTTCCCCAAAAATGCGGTGGAGTATTTCGTCAGTTACTACGACTACTACCAGCCCGAGGCCTATGTGCCCCAGCGCGATTTGTTCATTGAAAAAGACTCGGCCATCAACGAGCATATCGAGCAAATGCGCCTGTCCGCCACCAAAAGCGTGCTGGAGCGGCGCGACACCATCATCGTGGCGACAGTCAGCGCTATTTACGGCATAGGCGCACCCGAGGACTACACCCAGATGCGGTTCATTGCACGGGTCGCCGACAAGATGGGTCAGCGCGACGTGATTGCGCGGCTGATTCGCATGCAGTACCAGCGCAATGATGTTGATTTTTCACGCGGCACCTTTCGCGTTCGCGGCGATGTGATTGACGTGTTTCCGGCCGAGCATTCAGAGCTTGCCTTGCGCATTGAGCTGTTTGACGACGAGATCGAATCTCTGCAATTGTTTGACCCATTGACGGGCCGCATCCGGCAAAAAGTACCGCGTTTTGTGATTTACCCTAAAAGTCATTACGTCACACCGCGCGACAAGGTCATGACTTCGATTGAAACCATCAAACTTGAGCTGGCAGAACGCATCGATTACTTCGTCAAGCAAGGCAAACTTGTTGAGGCTCAGCGAATCGAGCAGCGTACGCGGTTTGATCTTGAAATGCTGACGGAGATCGGTCACTGCAAAGGCATTGAAAACTACACCCGCCACCTGAGCGGTGCGCCGCCCGGCTCACCACCGTCCACGCTGTGCGACTACATGCCTAAAGACGCGGTGATGTTTCTTGACGAAAGTCACGTGATGATGGGGCAATTAAGCGCCATGTACAACGGCGACCGCTCGCGTAAAACAACGCTTGTTGAGTATGGCTTCAGGCTACCCAGCGCGCTGGACAATCGACCCTTAAAGCTGGAAGAGTTTGAAACAAAAATGCGGCAAACGATTTTTGTTTCGGCCACACCTGCCGCCTACGAACAAGAACATGCGGGTCAGGTGGTGGAGCAGGTGGTTAGACCGACCGGTCTGGTAGACCCGCAAGTCGAGGTACGCCCCGCGGTGAACCAGGTGGACGATGTGCTGGGCGAGATCCGAATCCGGGTGGACAAAAACGAGCGTGTGCTGATCACCACATTGACCAAGCGAATGGCCGAGCAACTGACGGATTATTTGAGCGAAAACGGCGTAAAAGTACGTTATCTGCACAGCGATGTGGACACTGTGGAGCGGGTAGAAATTTTGCGTGACCTGCGTTTGGGCGCATTTGATGTGCTTGTTGGTATTAATTTGTTGCGTGAAGGCCTGGACATTCCCGAGGTGTCACTGGTTGCCATTCTGGATGCAGACAAAGAAGGATTTTTGCGTTCAGACCGAAGCCTGATTCAAACCATTGGGCGCGCCGCGCGGAACCTCAATGGCCGGGCCATTTTGTACGCGGATCGCGTCACAGATTCGATGGCCAAGGCGATGAGTGAAACCGAGCGCCGCCGGAACAAGCAAATTGCCCACAACATTGAGCACAACATCACACCAAAGAGCGTGGTCAAACGCATCAAGGATTTGATCGACGGCGTTTACAGCGAAAAGTCTGGCAAAGAGGCAGACAAGCTGCTGATGCAAAAAGCGCTGGTCGAGGACATGAGCGAAAAAGACGTGTCACGCGAGATCAAGCGGCTTGAAAAGCAGATGGTCGAGCACGCCAAAAATCTGGAGTTTGAAAAGGCGGCCAGGGCACGAGATCAGTTGCATGTGCTTAAAGAGCAAGCTTTTGGGGCACCGGGTATGGACAATGTTGTCTTGATCAAAGCGTGATTACCAGGCGGTATTTATTTTTACCAATTAGTTACTTTTTTGTGCAAAGTCTCAATTTCTGATATACTTGACAAATCCAGTCAAGATCATTCGTATAACAACTCTGAACAAAACTGATGCTGTGGACCTGTTCAAGGTGTCAAGCGGCTGGAGGTAAACCTCTTTTGAAACATCATTTTCAAAAGTGATAACGGTAGTCAAGCTAACGCTATTAAAGGAGCTTGTAATGCGCCTCACGACAAAAGGCCGCTTCGCGGTCACTGCAATGATTGATCTCGGCCTGCGCCAAAACAGTGGCCCGGTGACTCTGGCAGCCATCAGCCAACGCCAGCAAATATCTCTTTCGTACTTGGAGCAGCTGTTTGGCAAACTCCGTAGGCATGAGCTGGTTGAATCGACTCGTGGGCCAGGTGGTGGCTACACGCTGGGGCGCAAAGCGGCTGACATTACCGTTGCTGACATCATCGTGTCTGTTGATGAGCCGATTGATGCGACCCAATGCGGCGGTAAAGAAAATTGTTTGGGCGAAGGCGCACGCTGCATGACGCATGAGCTGTGGGCATCACTCAACAGCCGCATGGTCGAATTTTTGGATTCAGTGAGCCTGCAAAAGCTGGTAGACGAGCAGTTGGCAAAAGGTCTTGTTGTGGAGAACTCACCCATGGTTAAACGTGCCATCTTCACTCAACCCATGCCAAAGCCCGCCCGCGTCAACGCACCAAATTCGGTGTTTGCCTTGGGTAACGCTTTTTCAAAGACTTGAAAGCGCCCCTTTACGTATTTGGCCATCCAGCCCGCTAACTGCCAACCGATTTACATCAGAAAAGCCAGTCAAATGGAAACCCCTCATTTCCCCATCTATATGGACTACAGCTCCACCAATCCGTGTGACCCACGAGTTGTGGATGCCATGATCCCGTGGCTGCGTGAACATTTTGGTAACCCCGCCTCCCGCAGCCATGCGTGGGGTTGGGAAGCTGAAGCCGCCGTTGAAAAGGCTCGAGAACAAATCGCTGATTTGATTGGTGCCGACCCTCGCGAAATCGTCTGGACGAGCGGAGCCACTGAGTCCAATAATCTGGCGATCAAGGGTGCTGCTCACTTTTACAAATCCAAGGGCAAACACATCATCACCGTCAAAACCGAGCACAAAGCCGTGCTGGACACATGCCGGGAGTTAGAACGCCAGGGTTTTGAATGCACCTACCTTGACGTTCAGGCCGACGGTTTGCTCAACCTTGATGCGCTCAAGGCCGCCATTCGGCCAGACACGATACTGGTTAGCGTCATGTTCGTGAACAATGAAATCGGTGTGGTGCAAGACATGGTGGCCATCGGCTCGCTGTGCCGCGAAAAAGGCATTATTTTTCATGTTGACGCAGCCCAGGCAACGGGTCGGGTCGACATAGACATGACGACTTTGCCGATTGATTTGATGAGCCTGACGTCACACAAAACCTACGGCCCAAAAGGCATTGGCGCGCTGTATGTTCGCCGAAAACCACGTGTGCGATTAGAAGCGCAAATGCACGGTGGTGGCCATGAGCGTGGGATGCGCAGCGGCACGTTGCCAACGCACCAATGCGTTGGCATGGGCGAGGCTTATCGCATCGCCAAGCTGGAAATGCACGAAGAAAACAATCGCATCCGCGCACTGCAGCAGCGCATGCTCAATGGTTTAAAAGATGTTGAAGAAGTTTTTCTTAACGGTCATGCTGACAAACGCGTGCCGCACAATCTAAACATGAGTTTTAACTATGTTGAGGGTGAATCCCTCATCATGGGTATCAAAGGGTTAGCGGTCTCGAGTGGTTCAGCATGCACATCGGCCAGCTTGGAGCCCAGTTATGTATTACGTGCTCTCGGCCGCAGTGACGAGCTGGCACACAGCAGCTTGCGCATGACCATCGGCCGCTGGACGACCGAACAAGAAATTGACTACGCCGTCGGTACGATTAAAGAAAACGTGGCCAAACTGCGCGAGCTTTCGCCGCTCTGGGAAATGTTCAAGGACGGTGTAGATCTGTCAACGATCAAGTGGGCTGCACATTAATCACTAAAAATGACACGTGCTTAACGAAAGGTATTTGCTATGGCTTATTCTGAAAAAGTGGTTGACCACTATGAGAACCCCCGTAACGTGGGCTCGTTTGAAAAAGGCGACGACACAATAGGCACAGGTATGGTCGGTGCACCTGCCTGCGGCGATGTGATGAAGCTGCAAATCAAAGTCAATCCCGTCACTGGCGTGATTGAAGATGCGCGTTTTAAAACCTATGGCTGCGGCTCAGCCATTGCTTCCAGTTCATTGGTCACAGAGTGGGTCAAAGGGAAAACATTGGATGAAGCTGCTAGCATAAAGAACAGCGAAATCGCCGAAGAGCTGGCTTTGCCCCCGGTAAAGATTCACTGTTCAATTTTGGCTGAAGACGCCATTAAAGCGGCTGTGAGCGACTACAAGTCGCGCCATGTTGTTTTAGCCTGAGATCGACTTTTACATTGCAATTGATATTGACCATACCTTGACATGCCTGTAACCCTTACCGACGCTGCTGCCCGTCATGTGACTCGCTTTATGACCAAACGTGGCGGGGGCGTGGGCGTTCGGCTGGGTGTCAAAACCACAGGGTGTTCGGGTTTGGCTTACAAGCTCGAATATGCGGACGAAATAGCGCCTGAAGATGTGGTGTTTGAAGACAATGGCGTGAAAGTGTTGGTTGACCCAAAAAGCATGGCCTACATTGACGGGACCCAACTCGACTTTGTACGTGAAGGTCTTAACGAGGGTTTTAAATTCATCAACCCCAATGAACGGGACCGTTGTGGTTGTGGCGAGAGTTTCCGGGTGTGAACCTGCAAGCCAATGATTTCGAGCTTTTTGGATTAAAACAAAAGTTCAGCCAAAACCGTGCTGCCGTTGATGCCCGATGGAAAGAACTCCAGCACCAAGCCCATCCCGATAAATTTGCAATGCATGGTGCCTCGGCTCAGCGTGTTGCGATGCAATGGTCGGTGCGGATCAATGAGGCGTACCAGCGTCTCAAAGACCCGTTAAAGCGTGCTTGCTATCTTTGCGAGTTGAACGGGGCTCCCGTCAATGCCGAGAAAAACACCGCCATGCCCGCTGAGTTCTTAATGATGCAGATGCAGTGGCGTGAAGCGCTTGATGACGCCAAAACAGCGGGAGAAATGCATCAACTGGCGTTGATAGCCGACACCTACGTCAGAGACCAACTGGTAAAAACGGAGCAGGCGATTGATGTCGATAACAACTTTAAGCTCGCAGTTGGGTATATCAGAGCCTTGATGTTCGTTGAACGCTTTGCCCAAGATATCGATACGCGCCTGGACGTACTGCAACCTTAACCAAAAAGATTTCTCACGCGACATGGCACTTTTAAACATTTCCGAGCCCGGCCAATCGCCAGACCCGCACGCCAGGCGCATCGCCATTGGCATCGACCTAGGCACCACTCACTCATTGGTAGCCAGCGTGCGCAGCGGTGCATCGGAATGCTTGGCCGATAGCGAAGGCCGCGTCATACTGCCCAGCGTCGTGCGTTATGTTGACGCCCAAAAACGCCAGATTGGATTCGATGCTCTGGCTGCGCAGGTAGGCGACCCGCGCAACACCATTTCGTCGGTTAAGCGCTTGATGGGCCGCGGTATTGACGACATCGGCAACCGCGCACAGTTGCCTTATGACTGGGTTGACAGACCTGGTATGGTCACTTTGCAAACGGTAGCAGGTGAAAAAAGCCCAGTCGAAATCAGCGCCGAAATCTTGGCCACGCTGCGCTTCAGGGCTGAAGACACTTTTGATGATGACATCTACGGTGCAGTCATTACCGTGCCCGCTTACTTTGACGATGCCCAGCGGCAAGCCACCAAGGACGCCGCGCAGCTCGCAGGCTTGACGGTGCTCCGCCTCCTCAACGAGCCTACTGCGGCGGCGATTGCCTACGGCCTGGATAACGGCAGTGAAGGCACTTACGCCATCTACGACCTGGGTGGCGGTACTTTTGACATCTCCATCCTGCGATTAACGCAAGGCGTTTTTGAAGTGGTTGCCACGGGCGGCGATTCAGCATTGGGCGGTGACGACTACGACCGGGCGCTGGTCGAATGGGTGCTCGCCAAGGCGGGTATTTCAGCTGACACCCTTACCCCTGGCGATAAAGCTGCCTTGCAGCGCGCGGCCCGTGTTGGTAAAGAGGCATTGTCTGGCGGCACAAGCGTCCCATTCAGTGTGCAGCTTGCCAAAGCGCTGGTTAACTGTGTCGTGAAAGCTGAAGATTTTGAAACCGCCACCGCACACCTAACCCAGCGCACGCTGACTGCTGTACGTAAAGCGTTGCGCGATGCCAAGTTGACGAAAGACGTGATTGATGGCGTCGTGTTGGTTGGAGGCTCTACCCGAATGCCTCAAGTGCGCAAGGCGGTTGCCAGTTTTTTTGGCAAAGACCCGTTGACCAACCTCAATCCTGATGAGGTCGTCGCGTTAGGCGCTGCCATTTCGGCCAATCAGTTGGCAGGCAACAATACCGGTGCCGATTTGCTGCTTCTCGACGTGATTCCGCTGTCGCTGGGGATTGAAACCATGGGCGGCTTGGTTGAGCGTATTGTTCCGCGTAACCAGACCATCCCGACTGCGATGGCGCAAGATTTCACCACCTATAAAGATGGCCAGACGGCATTAGCTTTGCATGTGTTGCAGGGCGAACGTGACCTGGTGGCTGATTGCCGCAGTCTGGCCCGGTTTGAGCTGCGCGGCATACCGCCTATGGTGGCGGGTGCTGCACGCATCCGGGTGACATTTACAGTGGATGCAGACGGGCTGCTCAGCGTCAATGCCAAAGAGCAGGTCAGTGGCGTTGAAGCCACAATTGATGTCAAACCTTCATATGGGTTGAGCGACGACGAGATTGCCCGCATGCTTAAAGACAGCTTTTCGACCGCTCAAGTTGACATGCAGTCACGCGCACTGGCCGAAGCGCGACTTGACGCCGATCGCATGGTGCTGGCGGTTAAAACGGCACTGGACGCAGATGCTGATTTACTCAGCCCCAATCAACGCGTGCAAATTGACAGCTTGATGGTCGGCTTGATGGATACCCGTGAAAACGGCGATTCAGCTGCAATTGAAGTTGCCACAAAGGCACTGGCTGCAGGCACAGAAGCATTTGCCGCCGAGCGCATGAACCGCGGCATACGAACAGCCCTGGCTGGCAAGAACATTGAATCTGTGTAACTAAATTCGAGCATCATGCCCATCATCAAAATCCTCCCCCACCCTGAATATTGCCCGCAGGGCGCTGAAATCACCGCACCTGCTGGAACGTCTGTTTGCGAAGCTTTGCTCGACAACAAAATCAACATCGAACACGCCTGCGATATGAGCGCTGCCTGCACCACCTGTCATGTCATTGTGCGTGAAGGCTTTGCGTCACTGAATCAGCCAGACGAAGAAGAAGACGACTTGCTGGACCGCGCCTGGGGGCTGGAGCCCAATTCACGCCTGAGCTGCCAGGCGATTTTGGCGCAGGCTGATCTGACGGTACAAATACCCAAGTACACGATCAATCACGCCAAAGAGCTGCACTGAAGCCCTTGACGATGCGCCAAATTTTTTTAGATACTGAAACCACGGGCTTGTCGCCCGAGAACGGCGACCGCATCATCGAGATCGGCTGCGTTGAGCTGGTTGCGCGCAAGCTGACCGGTAATAACAGACACTTTTATTTGAATCCTGAGCGTGACAGCCATCCCGATGCGCTGAAGGTTCACGGCATCAGCAATGAGTTTTTAAGAGACAAGCCGCGTTTCGGCGTGATTGCAAAAGAGCTACTCGATTACCTGAACGGCGCAGAAGTCATCATCCACAACGCCCCTTTCGATGTCGGGTTTTTAAATAAAGAGCTGGAGATTTGCGGCCAGCATCCGATCAGCGCCCATGTTGGCAAAATTACCGACAGCTTGATGATGGCCAAAGAGCTATACCCTGGCAAACGTAACTCGCTCGATGCGCTGTGTGACAGGCTAGAGGTGGATAACTCAGGTCGCACTCTGCACGGTGCGCTGTTAGATGCTGAACTGCTGGCCGACGTGTACATCAACCTCACGCGCGGGCAAAACAGCTTGATGATGGACGTGGGTGGCGCGTCTCAACACGTTGACCAAGCGCCCGCAATCGATCTCAGTCAATTTGTTTTGACGCTGTTATTGGCCAACGACGACGAATTGGCTGACCACGACAAGCTGATGGCAGACATCGACAAAGCAAGCAAAGGCAAAACCATTTGGCGTGTCCTCGCAGCTTAGATCTTGCCTGATAAAGCGTTGATAAGTCTGCTTATAATAGAAAGCGGTACGCAGCGCACAGCACGTATTCGTACGGGAGATTAGCTCAGGGGTAGAGCACTGCATTCACACTGCAGGGGTCGCAAGTTCGAAACTTGCATCTCCCACCATTCCTAGTTTGTTGGATGAAACAAAAAAATCTGGACAACAACGCGCCTGACCTTATTTCCACAAGCGCTTGAAATAGGCTGGTAGCGTCAAGCTCAAGAGCTCAGTTGAATTGCTGACCGTTCGTTTGAGCAATGCCACAAATTAGACTTTTCAGAAGTTTCATGCTGCTACGAACGATATGAAGAACAAGTGCCCAATCGTGTGCTCCCCTTTACGATCATTATTTGTGGCGATCATTTTTACCGGTCTTCACATCAGCGCAAACGCTCAGCTTTTCAAGTGCAAAGGAACAAGTGATCGCATCCTTTTTCAGGATACGCCATGCCCTTCAGGCACGACGAATGCAAACCCCCATCCTAAATCTGCAGCGCTAGAAGCTAGCGTCGCGTTGCCCGACAAGAGCAACAAGCCTGGCGCTAATTGGAGTCTGGGTCCCCGGCAGGAACTGCCAAGCCAACCACTGCAACCCTACACGGCACCTGCGCAGGCTACTCCTAACAAAGCCCAACACATCGATGAGGCGCAACGCCAGCGCAAGCACAATGAGTTAGAGAGGCGGCAAGCAGAGATAAAGGCCGAAAACGACAACCTGGTGAAGGCCGAAAATGAGAAGGTGGTCGCATTTAATCGGATGCAGCGGTGCAATTACGCCCGGCAACAGTTGAGTGTGGTGATCGCGGGCAGACCCATCTACTCTTACGACAATAAAGGCGAACGTCGTTATGTCGAGGACGTAAATCGCAAAGCAACGACGATTGCCGCTGAACAGCGCGTGGCTCAAGAATGCAACTGACGGCATAGACCTGGGCATTTAAAACGCCAGTAGCTTCTACCCATTATCCCCAAGTCTTTTTACAGATGGCTTGGAGAAGAAACCAAGGCAAACAGGCTAAAGTTTTTTCAAATAGCAGTTGGCAGTTATGACGGCGCTGGCTCTACAGCACTTCGCTCGCAAAGTCAGCCAGACGCGACCGCTCGCCGCGCGCCAGCGTGATGTGTCCGCCATGCGGCCAGCCCTTGAAACGGTCAACGGCATAGGTCATGCCCGACGAGCCTTCTGTTAAGTAAGGCGTGTCGATTTGAGCCAAGTTACCCATACAAACAATCTTGGTGCCAGGCCCTGCACGGGTAATCAGTGTTTTCATCTGTTTGGGTGTCAGGTTTTGTGCTTCGTCGATGATGACGTATTTGTTTAAAAACGTCCTGCCGCGCATGAAGTTCATGCTCTTGACCTTGATACGCGATCGGATCAGCTCATTGGTCGCCGCACGGCCCCATTCACCTGAACCGTTTTCAGTTTTACCCAGCACTTCAAGGTTGTCGTCAAGTGCACCCATCCATGGGCCCATTTTTTCTTCTTCGGTGCCGGGCAGAAAGCCGATGTCCTCACCCACCGACACCGTGGCGCGGGTCATGATGATCTCAGTGTAGCGACGGTCGTCCAGTACCTGCGTCAGGCCACTGGCAAGCGCCATCAGCGTTTTGCCGCTGCCCGCCGTACCGGCCAGCGTGACAAAGTCAACTTCTGGGTCCATCAGCAAATTCATCGCGAAATTTTGCTCCCGGTTGCGACTGGTCACGCCCCAGACGGCATTTTTCAGGTGATTGAAGTCTTTCAGGGTTTTGAGCACCGCTGTTTTGGCGCGAATTTCAGTCACCCGAGCGTACAGTGGCGGCTCGCCCGGGGCCTCAAAATACACAAACTGATTGATCATCAGGCTGCTGACAATGGGCCCGGTGATGCGGTAAAAGTTGTAGCTGCCTTGCTGCCAGCTCTCAATGGTTTTGCTTTGCCGAGTCCAAAAGTCGTTCGGTAGCGCCAACACGCCTGAGTACAGCAGGTCGCCGTCTTCCAGGGTTTTGTCGTTTTGGTAATCGTCCGTTGCCAGGCCCAGCGCACGAGCCTTGACACGCATGTTGATATCTTTGGACACCAACACCACTTCGCGTCCGGTCGGGTGCGAACCGCCTTTGTCTCGCGCGGCATATTCTTTGCGCAGCGCTTCAACTACCCCCAAAATTTGGTTGTCAGCTTTGCCCTGCGGTAGGCTGGCGGGCAGGGTGTAGTCCAGCGTTTTGGTTTGAAACAGCAGGCAACCCTTGGCTTCACGGTGACCTGTGGTGTCGAGCTTCAAGCCTTTGGTAATGTCTGCGTCCTTGGCACCCGCTAAGGCGTCCAGCGACCGACTGGTTTGGCGAGCATTTCTGGCCACCTCAGTCATGCCTTTTTTATGGCCGTCCAGCTCTTCCAGCACGATCATGGGCAAGAAGATGTCGTGCTCTTCAAACCGGAACAAGCACATGGGGTCGTGCATCAAGACGTTGGTGTCCAGTACAAACAGTTTGGGCGGTCCGGTATGTCTAGGCTTTTTCGTGACCTTGGGCAACACCGCAGCTTGAGGTGGCTCAATGCTACTTTTTCCATAGCTGCTAACTACCGCAGTATCAGGGCCACGGCTGTCTATTGCGCTCAAAGCCAGTGGATGGTCAGCGCTGACTGTCGCGGTGGCCCGGTGATCAAACAGGTCGGTTGTGGGCAGTTTTCTGCGACGCGAGCTGGGGGCAGTCTTGGGTTCAGGTTTAGCCTGTGAGCGGATGGGCGCAACAAGTGCGGCGCTCGACAACAGGGCTGCGCGTTTGGTCGGGGCAGGGGGCAGGGGCATGGTGTTTAAAACGCTTTCAGGAAAGTGCCAGCAAAACTTGAGGCTGAAACGAAAAAGCCGCCCTGGAACCCGGGCGGCTTTGACATTGGAAACAGTGGGTGAATCTCAGCAAGATGAGTTCATTATGCACAACTCATGTGGCTTCTTTAAGACCGACTTAAACAGCCTTTTTCAGCGCCTTGACTGCCTTCAAAACATCGTCGACATGGCCTGGGACCTTCAGGCCGCGCCATTCTTCAGACAGCGTGCCGTCAGCCGCAATTAAAAATGTGCTGCGCTCAATGCCTTTAACCTTTTTACCGTACATGATTTTGTTTTTAACAACACCAAACATGTGGCACATTTTTTCTTCGGTATCGGCTATCAGTTCAAACGGCAGCTCAAGTTTGCTTTTGAATTCGTCATGTGACTTCATGTTGTCGCGAGACACGCCAAACACCGTGGCTCCGGCCTTCACGAAGTCTTTGTACCGATCACGGAACTGCATCGCTTCAGTGGTGCAACCCGGGGTGTTGTCTTTGGGGTAAAAGTACAAAACCACCACTTTGCCCACATGTGACTGGTTGGAAACCTTAACGCCGCTGGTGGCGTTCGCTTCAAATTCGGGTAGGAGTTTATTGACGACGACTGCCATACTGGTAGGCCCCTGGTAGTAGTGATGGTGACGAGCTTGCCTGCTGCCGGGACAGGCCCCACCAGCACAACCCTAGATTTTACCCTGAAAGTCGGGGGGCTAAGGCTGGGGTTTCAATCAGCAACGCCGCAATCACCTGCCTGCCTTCGCCTGCCAGAACGTTGTAGGTACGGCAGGCCGCCAGCGTGTCCATGGTTTCAATGCCGATGCGCTTTTGCATCAAGGCGCGCAGGTAAGCAGGTGGGGGGAAGCGAAGACGATGGCCGCTGCCAAAAATCACCAGCTCGGGCTGGGTAGCGACCAGCCGCGTAAAGTGCTCCTCGGTCAGGTCTTCAAAACGCTGACACTGCCACTCAAATTTTTCGCCACGCGAGCCAATCACAACGCTGCGCTCAATTTTCTCGGCTACGCCATTGTTGCCCAGGCCAACCCAGCCGGGGCCGTAACCAAGTATGGATTGCGCGTCTAGACGGTCGGGTTGAAGTTTCATGAAAAACCAGTTACCAGCGGGTGCTGCAAAGAAGCATTTGTGTGGTCAAATTATAAGTTCCGTCTGCCGAACGACACATTCATGCACTTTAGGAATCCTCCTATGAAACCCATCACCAAATCTGCCAAGCTGGCCAACGTGCTTTACGACATTCGCGGTCCCATCATGGACGCGGCACGTCAGATGGAAGACGAAGGCCAAAAAATCATCAAGCTCAACCTGGGCAATCTGGCGGTGTTTGGTTTTGATGCGCCTGAAGAAATTCAGCAGGACATGATTCGCAACTTGCCCAATTCAGCGGGCTATTCTGACAGCAAAGGCATTTTTGCAGCCCGCAAAGCTGTGATGCACGAGACGCAAAAGCAAGGCATCAGTGCGGTCACACTGGACGACATTTACCTGGGCAATGGCGCTAGCGAGCTGATCACCATGGCCACCAACGCACTGCTGGACAATGGCGATGAACTGCTGTTGCCCATGCCTGATTACCCGCTGTGGACGGCTGCCACCAGCCTGTCGGGCGGCACGCCTGTGCACTACTTGTGCGACGAGGCCAACGGCTGGATGCCCAACTTGGCCGACATACGCGCCAAAATCACGCCCCGTACCAAGGCGATTGTGGTCATTAATCCCAACAACCCCACAGGTGTTTTGTACTCGGACGAGTTGTTAGTCAGCATTGTCAGCATTGCACGCGAGCATGGCCTGGTTATCTTGGCAGATGAGGTGTACGACAAAGTGCTCTATGAAGGCGCCAAACATACCGCCATTGCCAGCCTGTCAACCGACGTGCTCACGCTAACTTTTAATTCGCTGAGCAAAAGCTACCGCAGCTGCGGCTACAGAGCCGGTTGGCTGGTGGTATCTGGCGACAAGCGCGCAGCTGCTGACTACATCGAAGGCCTGAACATGCTCAGCAACATGAAGCTGTGCTCCAACGTACCCGGCCAGTGGGCGATTCAAACCGCACTCGGCGGCTACCAGAGCATCAACGATTTGACCTGTGAGGGAGGCAGGCTGCGCCGCCAGCGCGATTTGGCTTATGAGTTGATCACCGCCATCCCCGGCGTGACTTGCGTCAAACCCGTCGCGGCGCTTTATATGTTTCCAAAGTTAGACCCGGTGATGTACCCGATCAAGGACGACCGCCAGTTTTTCCTCGAGTTGTTGCGCGAGACGCGGGTGATGTTGGTGCAGGGCACAGGCTTTAACTGGCCTGACCCTGACCATTTCCGCATCGTGTTTCTGCCGCATGAAGACGACCTGCGAGAAGCTATCAGCCGCATTGCCAGGTTCCTGGAGTCGTACCGTCACCGAACTGTTAAATCACAGGTCAAGCCGGGCAACGCAACCGCTATTAAATTAGTAGCTGCAAGAGCATAAAATCCAAGGGCTATAGCCCTAATTCAGTATATAAATCACATGAAATCGATACAAGTAGGCCTCTTAGGCATCGGCACCGTTGGCAGTGGCGTGTTTGCTGTTTTGCAACGCAACCAGAGCGAGATTGTTCGCCGTGCCGGGCGCGGAATTGAAATTGCCATGGTCGCCGACCTGGACACCGCGCGCGCCAAAGCCGCAGTAGGGGCTGATGTCAAAGTTGTCAGCGATGCGCGCGAGGTTATTGCCAACCCCGACATCGACGTTGTGATTGAGCTGATTGGCGGCTACGGCATCGCCAAACAATTGGTGCTGGAGGCCATCGAATCTGGCAAGCACGTTGTGACGGCCAACAAGGCGTTGCTGGCCGTTCATGGCACCGAAATTTTTGCGGCTGCCAGCCGCAAAGGCGTGATGGTGATGTTTGAGGCAGCGGTGGCTGGCGGCATACCCATCATCAAATCGCTGCGTGAAGGCTTGTCAGCCAACCGCATTCAGTGGATAGCCGGCATCATTAACGGCACGACCAATTTCATTTTGAGCGAAATGAGGGGCAAAGGCCTTGACTTTGACGTGGTGCTCAAACAGGCTCAAGCGCTGGGCTACGCCGAAGCCGACCCCACCTTTGACATTGAAGGTGTTGACGCTGCACACAAAGCCGCGCTGATGTCTGCCATGGCTTTTGGCGTACCGGTGCAGTTTGACAAAGCCTATGTTGAAGGCATTACCCATTTGACGGCCACTGACATCAAATACGCCGAACAACTGGGCTACCGCATCAAGTTGCTGGGCATCACGAAGAAAACCGACAAAGGCATTGAGCTGCGGGTTCACCCAACCCTGGTGCCCAACAAGCGCTTGATTGCCAATGTTGAAGGCGCGATGAACGCGGTGATGGTGCATGGCGATGCGGTCGGTACTACGCTGTACTACGGCAAAGGTGCTGGCAGCGAGCCCACTGCCAGCGCAGTGATTGCCGACCTGGTAGACATCGCCCGCCTGCACAGTGCGGACGCTGCCCAGCGCGTGCCGCACCTGGCTTTTCAGCCCGACGCCATGAGCAACACCCCCGTGCTGAGCATGGGTGAAGTCGTTACCAGCTACTACCTGCGCCTGAACGTCGCCGACGAAGCTGGCGTGCTGGCCAACGTCACCAGCATTTTGGCCAAGGCCGGCATCAGCATTGATGCGGTCTTGCAGCGCGAAGCCGATGAAGTAGGCGGCGAGGGCGCTATGCAAACCGACCTGATTATTTTGACCCACGACTGCCTTGAGGCCAAAATGAATGAAGCGCTGCTGGAAATGCAAGCTTTGAGCACCGTGCTTGCGCCGATTGTGCTGATTCGCAAGGAAGAGTTGGCTTAATACGTTCTGTTGCCATACAATAAGTAATACCGTTTCAGGGTATTACTTATTTGCAATCAGGAGCTTGTATGAGCTACGCACTCACCGTAAAAAGCCAAGTCACTGTTCCCAAAGCGATTCGTCAGCATTTGCATGTTTTGCCAGGTCAAGCAATTGATTACGAACCATTGCCAGACGGCAGCGTTCGCATGACAGCGGCTATCAAACCTTCAGACGACAACCCCTTCTTGGCATTGGTCGGAATTGGTATTCACAGACGACCAACTGCTGAAATCATCCGCGAAACTCGCGGTGAAGATTCAATGCGATGATTTTTGTCGATAGTTGCATCTTGATTGACATTTTTAACGACGATGCCGAATGGAAATCGTGGTCTGTGGATCAAGTCAACCGCGCGTTACCAAACGGCCTGTGCATCAATGCAGTTGTTTATGCTGAGGTTTCAGGTTCATTTGCAACAGAGCAAGATGTGAGAGCAGCGATCAAGCATGGTCGCCTGGAAATCAAAGACATTCCCATGCAGGCTGCTTATTTGGCTGCTGATGCGTTCAGGCGCTATAGAAAAAATAAAGGGCAGTTTAAAACTGCTCTGCCAGATTTTTTCATTGGGGCACATGCTCAAGTTTTGTCTTGCCCGATATTGACAAGAGACTCACAGCGGTTTGCTACTTACTTTCCCGGCGTGAAGTTGATCACACCAACGATCAACACTTGATTTCAGAAGCGAAAAAATGCCACAGCAGCTTAAAAATGAACAGATAAAGATAAGCGATCTCATAGAAAGCTATCGTTCCGGCAAGATTGTGATTCCAGAATTCCAGCGTGATTATGTTTGGAAGCCCAGCAAGGCAGCGCTACTTCTTGACTCTCTGTATCAAGGTTTTCCTATTTCCTCGTTGCTACTTTGGCAAAGTGATGAAGTCGTGAAGCAACGACCTAACGTGCCAAGTCCAGCTCGCACATCCCAGGTCAATTGGTTAATCGATGGTCAACAACGAGTGCGTACGCTGGAGAAAATTTTTACAGGTGATGAAATTGAAGTTGTTTTCAATCCGGACCTGAATAGATTTCAGTTAGCTAATGCGGCTACCGGAAAAGATCGAAGTTGGATCAGAGTGGCTGATATTTGGGATCAGACAATTTACCGGCAGCTACTTCGCAATTCTGACGGCAGCAGCGCATCTGAGCGATGGGAAAAAAAGCTGGAAGGCGTTCGGAATATTCTGAATTACGAAGTTCCAGCCGTGTGCATGACTGGACACAGTTTTGACCAAGCCGTAGATGTTTTTGAGCGAATCAATACGCAGGGATCAAAACTCAAAAATGAAGATATCCAAAGCGCAAAAGTTGCTGCAAGACACACGGGGTTCATAGCTGGCGAAGTCGTGCCGTTTCTCAAAACGCTTCGAGATGCTGGATTTTCCCGAATCAACGTCATGCATTTGTTTCGTACCTGCGCGTTCGTCGCAACACCTGATGGACGAAATAAAACGCCACTGCACGAACTTGAGAGCAAGGACATCAACGCAGCGTGGAAAAAAACCAAAGCGGCTAGTGAGCAAGCTATTGGCCTGATTCGCGGCGAGCTAGGGTTGCTCAATATGGATATTCTCTGGTCTGGAAGCCTGCTGGTTCCGCTCATTGCGATCTGTGCGAGGCAGAGTCCGCGCGAACGCGATGTCAAAGGCATGATGGGATGGCTGGCGCTGGCCGCTTTGTGTCACAGGTATAGCAAAGCCAGCGAAACTGCACTTGACCAGGATTTGCGTGCTTGTAAGGATGCTGATCCAATTGGTGCCTTGCTGAAGAATTTAAAAGAAGCGCGAACTTCGTTAAAAGCTACTTCGTCTGATTTTTCGGGCGCTCTTGCTGACCGCAGCGGCTTGCTAGCCTTGTTTATCGCTTGCAAGCATCGCGGGCTATGTGATTTTTTCTCAGGGGCAAAAATTCTTTCTCATGGCAATGTTGATAAACACCACATCTTGCCGCGCGGGCAGTTTGCAGAACAACACCGTCATCATTCCGATAATTTGGCAAATATCGCTTTCATATCTGGTGAAGCAAATAAATCTCTTGGACTGACAGGACCTGAGGTCTACTTGAAGAAAATAGCGCCAAAAATTCTAAAAAGTCAGTGCATCCCAATTGAAGAGTCACTTTGAAAGATTGATGCTGCGGAAGAATTTTGGGACAACCGAAGGGAACTGCTTGCCCTTGCATTCAACGATTTCCTGAAAACCTCGTTTCCCGACAGGCGATTAGGTCTTAGCCAAAATAATTAAATTTCAAATGAACTACCTCTCGACCCGTGGTGACAAAACGCCACGCAAATTTTGCGACATCCTGCTTGAAGGCCTGGCGCCCGACGGTGGCTTGTATTTGCCTGAGCACTACCCGCAAGTCACGCCTGCGATGCTGGATGCGTGGCGCCAACTGCCTTATGCAGATTTGGCTTTTGAAGTGTTGTCTTTGTACATTGACGACATCCCGGCAGATGACCTGAAAGCCATTTGCCGCAAAACCTACACGCAAGAGGTGTTTGGAACAAAGGCCATTGTGCCGCTGCGCCCGCTAGAGCCCGGCTTATACCTGCAGGCATTGTCAAACGGCCCAACGCTGGCCTTTAAAGACATGGCCATGCAGTTGCTGGGTAATTTGTTTGAATACGAACTGGCCCGGCGCGGTGAAGAACTGAACATACTGGGTGCAACCAGCGGCGACACCGGCAGCGCGGCTGAATACGCTATGCGCGGCAAGCGTGGCGTGCGTGTTTTTATGACGTCACCGCAAGGGCGGATGAGCCCGTTTCAGCAAGCGCAAATGTTCAGTTTGCAAGACGAAAACATCCACAACATCGCGGTCGAGGGTGTGTTTGACGATTGCCAGGACATCGTCAAGGCCGTGTCGAATGATCTGGTCTTCAAGCGGCGCTACAAAATTGGGACTGTGAATTCAATCAATTGGGCGCGCTTGATGGCTCAGGTAGTTTATTACTTTGCGGGGTACTTGCAGGCCCCCACGCTTGTCGCTTCGCGTACTACGCTGCCCCCCGAGGGGGCCGCTGAGCCTGCGGACTGGCAAAGCCAGATCCGCGGCCCCGGCTTGAAAGGTTCAGGGGAATTGCATAAGGTCAGCTTCACAGTTCCTTCCGGCAATTTCGGCAACGTCTGCGCGGGTCACGTTGCCCGCATGATGGGCTTGCCGATTGCGCATCTGGTCGTGGCTACGAATGAGAACGATGTGCTGGACGAATTTTTCCGTACCGGTGTTTACCGCGTTCGGGGAAGCAGCGACACCCACGAAACATCCAGCCCGTCGATGGATATTTCGAAAGCGTCAAACTTTGAACGCTTTGTGTTTGACCTGCTGGGCCGCGACGGTGCGCAAACCAAGGCGCTGTTTCATGACCAGCTCATTGCCAATGGCCAGTTTGATATCAGCACGCATCCTGCGTTTGCGTCAGCCGCCAAAACTTACGGCTTTTTGAGTGGCAAAAGTACCCACGCCAACCGCTTGGCCACCATTCAACAAGTGCACGCACACTACGACGACATCATCGACACCCACACTGCCGACGGCGTCAAGGTGGCGCGCAAGCATCTGCAACCCGGCGTGCCCATGATCGTGCTGGAAACGGCGCTGCCGATCAAGTTTGCAGAAACCATCGAAGAAGCGCTGGGGCAGCTGCCGCCCAGGCCTGCACGGTTTGAAGGTATTGAAGCGTTACCCAAACGTGTCATGCACATGCCCGCTGACGTGGGGCAGGTCAAGTCTTACATCACCGCCTGCGTTGATGGAGCCGCAGCATGAATGTGGTCGGTTTTGCAGGCTACTCTGGCGCTGGCAAAACCACATTGGTCGAGCAACTGATCCCGGTACTCAAAAAACGCGGCCTGCGGGTGTCTGTTGTCAAACATGCCCACCACAGTTTTGACATTGACCACCGCGGAAAAGACACGTATCGCCACCGTGAGGCGGGTGCGTTCGAGGTGGTGGTGGCGTCCAACCACCGATTTGCCTTGATGCGCGAATTTGAAAAACCATCAGAGATGACCGTACACCAGCTGATTGCCGAACTGTACGAAGGCGTGGACTGGGTGCTGGTTGAGGGCTTTAAAGACGCTGACTTGCTGAAAATTGAGGTATGGCGTGCGCCTACTGCCGAGCACCCCGGCAAACCGCCACGCTACATGGACGACGATTTCATTGTCGCCATTGCGACCGACGCGCCCGACCAGTTGCCCCACGCCACGCTGCGCCCAGTGCTCGATGTCAATGACGCAGAAGCCGTGGCGGACTATTTGCTCAACGCTCAAGAGCGGTTTACCTACCGTTTTGATGAACGATTTTGACGGACGCCTACCATGGCCACGCTATCCCGCCCCCCATTAAAGCCCTTGAATGAAGCGCTGGCCGAGCTGCTGGCCCATGCTGCGCCTTTAGGTCGGCATGAAGTCGTCTCGACTTTTGACGCCGACAGGCGTGTGCTGGCGCAAGACCTGATCGCCGAGCTCAATGTGCCCGCGCACGACAACAGCGCGATGGACGGTTACGCCGTTCGCTGCGCCGACTGGGCGGGTGCCGCGACGGTTTTGCAAGTTAACCAGCGCATTACGGCCGGCAGCCAGGGGGCGGCATTGGTGGCGATGTCGGCAGCGCGTATTTTTACTGGCGCCCCGATCCCGGCGGGCGCAGATGCCGTGGTGATGCAAGAGGACTGCACGTCACCACAAACCGGTAGCGTTTGCATCGCCGTCCAACCCAAAGTGGGGCAATGTATTCGCAAGCGCGGCGAAGACGTCACGGCAGGCCGCGTCGTGCTACCAAAAGGGGAGCTACTTTCCCCCGAATCGCTTGGGCTAGCAGCCAGTGTAGGTTTTGATAAGCTGCCGGTCGTCGCACCGGTTCGAGTCGCTTTGTTTTCAACCGGCGATGAGTTGGTCATGCCCGGTGCCGTGCTGCCATCCGACATGCCGCCAGGCGCCATCTACAACTCCAACCGGTTTTTTCTGCGGGCGCTGCTGATTCGGCTGGGCTGCACAGTCACAGACATGGGTATCGTGCCCGACAAGCTGGACGCCACCCAAACCGCTTTGCGAAGTGCCAGCGCAGACCATGACCTGGTGCTGACCAGCGGCGGCGTGTCGGTAGGTGAAGAAGACCACATCAAACCCGCCGTGCAGGCGCTGGGTCAGCTCAACTTATGGCAAATTGCCATCAAACCCGGCAAACCCTTTGCTTACGGCAAAGTGGGCAAGGCGCACTTTATAGGGCTGCCTGGCAACCCGGTGTCCAGCTTTGTGACCTTTTTGTTGCTGGTCAGGCCGTTTATTCGCAAGCTGCAAGGCGTCACCCAAATTGCTCCTGATAACATAGCAATGCGGGCAGATTTTGCTTGGGCCAAGGTCGATAAACGGCAAGAATTCCTGCGCGCCAGACGCAACACCGCAGGCGGTCTGGATTTGTTTGACAACCAGGGCTCGGGCGTATTGACCTCAGCCGTCTGGGCCGATGGCCTGGTAGATAACCCGGCAGGCAACACGATTGCACCCGGTGACACGGTGCAGTTCATGCCGTTTTCGTCATTGATGTCTTGAACCTTCTTTGTGGCAAACCATGCAAGTCACCGTTAAATACTTTGCCTCTATCCGCGAGGCCATTGGCCAGGCCAGCGAACAGCGAGAAACCGCCGCCACCCATTTGGCGGGCTTGCGCGACGAACTGCTTGCCTCCGGCCCAGCCTACGCCTGCTTGAGTCGAGGCAGGGCTGTACGCATGGCGCTAGGCCAGGTGATGAGCGACGAGTCCGCCGCGATCGTGGAAGGCTGCGAAGTCGCGTTTTTCCCGCCCGTGACGGGCGGTTAGGCACGCTGCCCGATCGGGTTTTTCAAAAAACGACTTTGACGGGCTGATGGGTGTCATGCTTGAGGCCTGAAAGGAGGGTCAGGCTTTGGCGCTTTTTAGACAAGCTCAGGGCTTTACTTGGCCCGTATCGACAAACCCCTAATTCAGCCCCAAAAACGCCGCCAGCGCAGGCGTTTGCAGTGCGCCGGCGTTGGTGACGACTGCGCCGCTGGCGTTTTTGGCCACGATGTAGGGCACTGACGTGGCGCCCAGGCTGTTGAACAGCTGGGTGTTGGCTTTGATGTTGGCTTGGGATTCGGCTGAAGGGTTGGCGTCGGCAATCATGCCGCCGTTGCCTGCCAGCAGCCCGATTTCGTGGGCGGTCATGGTCTCTACGGGGTTGGCCGCGGTCAACAACGCTGCGCCTTGCAGGGTGCTTTTGGGGTTCATCAGCGACACCGGAATCCAGACGAACTTCACTTTTTTCTGCAGCGGGATGGATGCGTTCCACAGTGCGCCGCAGTGTGGGCATTGCGGGTCAAACAACACATAGGCGGTTTGGGCGCTCATCATGGCGCCAGCAGTAAAGCCTTTGCCGTCTTTGGCAACGGCATCGTATGACTGTGCTGGGGCAATAACGACCGGGGCAGCAGCAGCTGGGGCGCCTGCAGCGTCGGGTGTCGCTTGTTTTGAGCACCCCGCCAAGCCAAAACCAAGCGACAAGGTCAGCACCACGGCCAGAGCTGACGGGCATAAACGGGGCGAGAGGTCTGAAAAAGTCATGCGGGTACCCAATAAAAAATATGGATGCATCTTAATGTCTGGTGCCACTGCCCGCTGCAAGAGGTGAAAAGCCCCAAAACAGCGCGTTTTGAGGCTTTCTAGGGCGTTTAATGTCAAATCAGAATGAAATATGACCGTGGCCCTTGATTTTATTACTGACCTTGCTATTTAATAAATAGCATTGATCGGAACAGCTGACGCCACTCGCTTCGCCCGGTTAGCCCACTGAACCCACTTAGCCAGCTCAACCCACTTTGGCCGCGCGACGCTGGCTGAAGGCTGATGTGCGCTTGACGTTGGCTGTGGTGATGTTGTCGGCAGAAATTTTGCTGGCCAACAGGGCCGATTTCTCTTCAATTTTTGCGGCCAGCTGGCTCAAAACCAAAGCGCCGGGCTTGGTGACTTCAGCCAGGGTGTTCAGCGTGTGCAGGCCGGTTTTTTCTTCAAACAAGCTGGCGTTGGCAGCCACACGCTCGACGCTGGCCTCAGCCAGTTTGACCAGCTGACTGACCACCATCTCCGCACTTTGGGTGGTTTGTGTCAAGCCTTTGGTGTAGTACACGCTGAAGGCCAGTTGCGCAGCCGTAGCGTTTTTGGCGACTTCGCTGGTCAGCTGCGAGCGTGACTGCTTCAGGGCAGAGTTCCAGCGCCTTTCCAGCACGGTCACCACGCGCTCGCCGCCGGAGCGGTAGGCATCAATCACGTTTTTGGCGGTGTTGCCGTAGCAGCCGATCATGTCGGTGGCAACGGTGGCGAGGTTTTTGGCGGTCATGGTGTGGCTTTCAAGGGTGATGAACAGATGACTGGAGGTTATCGTCAGTTAAGGGCTAACCCTAGTGAGGGCGACCTAACCCGCTAGGCTTTGCCCCCCAGCGTGTGCAGGGGCAAGTCTTGGTCTGTTGCCAATTTGTCGAGCTGAGCGCGCGTTTTGCCCAACATCCACGCAGCGATTGCTTGCCGAGTGACCGATGAATGCATGTCGGGCGGTGATTCGGCTGCGAGGGCCAACCCGGCAGCTGCGCAAAGCCGGGCAGCAAAGTGTGGCTCCAGCGCAGCAACGGCGACCCGGCCATTTTTGCAAGGGTAGATTTGATAGCCGGCATGGCCCCCGCCAACCGCCGCGCCTGGGCTGGTCAAACCCCAAGCTCTGGGCAGCGCCAGATAAGCGGCAGCAACAGCGAGTGCCACTTCGATATAAATACCTTGGTGCGGACTTGGCTGACGAGCGCCCCTGTGCATCACTGCCTGCATACGCGCCTGCATAACCGCCTCAACCACCATCAACGAGCCGCCCATGTCAGCATACAGCGTGGCGGGCAGGTCCAGCCCGGTGACCAAGCCGTTGTTGGCCAGATAGGTCAAATCGTGCCCTGGGGCTTCAGCTTCTGCACCCGGGCTGCCAACGATAGCGACCTGGCTGAGCTGCGGGTATTGCTGATGCAATGCCCTCCAGGTCAAACCCAGCTTGACCAGTGCAGACGGGCGAAACGACGTCAGCAGCACGTCTGCTTTGGCCAGCTCGCGGTGCAGGGCCTTTTGCCCAGTGGCAGTCTTAAGGTCAGCCTGGAGGGTGCGGACGCCCTGATGCATGGCCGCGTATGCCTCGGGGCTGTAGGCTTGCATCGGGTCAGCAGAATTTGTGGAAGCACCTTTTGACGCGGGAGGCTCGAGCTTGACGCAACGCGCGCCCATCAGCCGCAACCGCATCAGCGCCGCCGGGCCCGGCAGGTTGAGCGCCAGGCTGAGGATGCGTGTGCCTTTCAATACCCGATGCTGCGATGATGAAGGTTTAGTCATACGCTATGTATTTAATAGCTTCACAATGATGTAATACCAGAGCCACGGGCATAAATGAGATGAATTTTGCCATTCTTCATGCTCAAAGCGGCAAACCCACATAATTTTCAGCCAGCGCGGTAGAAGCGGCTTTTGAATGCACCAGATACGCCAGCTCGGCCTCCTGCATTTTTTGGCCAAACGCATCGGTATCAGGAAAGCGGTGCATCAGCGTGGTGAGCGACCACGAAAAGCGCTCGGCCTTCCAGACTCTGGCCAAAGCGCGTTGCGAGTAGCCGTTGATGCCTGATTCAGATTTTTCAAGATAAAAGTCAATCAAAGCATCTGACAAATACTTCACGTCCGACGCCGCAAGGTTCAGGCCCTTGGCGCCTGTGGGCGGCACGATGTGAGCGGCATCTCCGGCTAAAAACAAGCGGCCAAAACGCATCGGTTCAACCACAAAACTGCGCAGCGGGGCAATGCTTTTTTCGATCGACGGGCCGGTCGTGATCCGCTCGGCCAGCTCTGGGTCCAGCCGGCGGCGCAGCTCGTCCCAAAAAGCAGCGTCGCTCCATTGTTCAACCTTGTCCGTCATGGGGCACTGCACGTAGTAGCGGCTGCGCGTCAGGCTGCGCATGGAGCACAGCGAAAAGCCGCGTTCGTGGTTGCCGTACACGATGGCGTGGGGCGACACGGGTGGTACATCGGCCAGTATGCCCAGCCAGCCAAACGGGTAAATGCGTTCAAACTCCTGGATTGATGTTTTAGGCACGCTGGCGCGGCTCACGCCATGAAAACCGTCGCACCCGGCGATAAAGTCGCAGCTGAGTTCGTGCGACTGGCCGTCTTTGGTGTAGCGCACTTTCGGCTGTGCGCTGTCAAAGTCATGAATGCTGACCTCACCGGCCTCGTATACCGTTGTCAGCCCGGCAGCTTGCCGCGCATCCATCAGGTCATGGGTGACTTCGGTCTGGCCGTAAGCCGTCACGACTTTGCCGTCGGTCAAGCCCGTGACGTCAATGCTGTGCCTTTGGTTTTTAAACACCAGCTCAATCGCGTGGTGCACCTGCCCTTCGACGGCCAAGCGTTGGCCCGCGCCGACGCTGTGCAGCATGTCAACGGTGCCTTGCTCCAAAATGCCCGCGCGGATGCGCTGCAAAACATAGCTGCCGCTTTGCCGTTCAACGATGACGTTGGCAATGCCTGCCTGGTGTAGCAAAGCACCTAACAGCAGACCGGCTGGGCCCGCGCCAATGATGGCTACTTGAGTTCGCATGGTGTGTGGCCGTAAAAATTTCAAAAAAAACAGGGCGGGTAAATGCACCGTGGGTACGTTATTTGCCGCAGTTGTTATTAAGCCCCAGGTCAGCCCATGATGGCGGACATCGGTGATATAGCAGTTATGCATCAGCTGTCTAGCACGGCTGCACCACAAAGCGTGGGCGCTTTATGCCGCGCATCAGAAGGCTTTGCGGATACATTTGCAAAGTGAGAATTTCCAACGCACAACTGCACCGTTTGCCGCCGCTTTTCATGTATGCCTGCATCGCGGTAGGACTGCTGGGTGGCGCTTGGACCCTGTGGAACTCGACCCAGCCTGACCAAGCTGACGCGCAAAATTTTGGGCAGTTGACAGCGTCAGCCGCTCAAATGCGCCGCGTGCCGCTGGCACAAGCCACGCTGCAAGACTGGTCTGAGGCAACGGTTTACACCACCCCATACGGCACAAAACAAGGTGCCTGGGTGATGGTGCTGCGTGATGACTCTGGACTTCAGCTGGTCCAAGTATCTGCCGACGGACGAGAGCGCTTGTGGCCCGGCTGGCATGGATTTGTTGAATGCAAGAGCGGTGTTTTTTTAGCAGACGCCAGCCAGCGCTGGTTTGCACAGCGTCCCGCAGGCAAGCCGGTATTGCTGCCAAACGGGGCGCGCATTGATTCTTGCTATGGCGACTTTGCGCGCGGTTGGGTGAGCTTTCCGCAGGGGCAGGGCCAGCGCGCTCAAGAGGGTGAGCGCTGGTTTAACCTGGACGGGCAAGAGGTGCTAAGGCCTGCAAGCTTCGAGCCGCCCACTGCCGCAGTGCCGGTCAATGCTGACATGCTTAAACGCTTGCCGCCCAAGCCTGTCAGCAACTTCTCACCGTGGGTGATATCGCCCGTTTTAGAGCCTGCAGAGCGCGCTGCACATCAGTCGGGGTGGGTTCGCCTTGATGTTCAAGGCAAGGTCCTGAATGGTTTTGGCTTTGCCGATGAGAACTTGCAATGGGAAAACGGTTTTTGGTACCAGCCTTTTGCCAATAGCTTCCGGTTGATAGACGCTGATGGCCGCTACGTGACAGGGCCTTCTGATGGCTTTGTCCGGCATACGCATCAAGACGGTTTGGCCGCCGCCCAATCGCTCAGCAACAACTTGTATGGGTATTTGGACGCCAAGGGTCAGTGGGCAATTGAGCCGCGTTTTAACGAGGCAGGCCCTTTTGCGAACGGTGTTGCCAAGGTGCAAATGCCAGCGACTGAAAAACAAACCACGCCCGCGGCCGATCTGTGGATAGACCGCAGCGGCCAAATCGTCAAAAACGCCGGCGGCGCTGTGCTGACGAGCGCCAGCGCTGCACCTGATGAGCCTGAGTTACGCGCCATCAACGGCGTCTGGGGCTTTGCCGATTCGTCCGGCAAATGGTTGATCACACCGCGATTTGAAGATGTCAGGCCTTTCAGCAACGGTCTGGCGCCGGTCAAGCTCAAAGACCGGTGGGGTTTTGTAGATTTGAAGGGGCAAATGGTCGTGCCTGCGCAGTGGGGCGCAGTGACTGACTATCAATCTGGCATCGCTGCGGCCTACAACACCGACATGCCCGATGAGAAGGTGGTGTGGCTGGACGCGCTGGGCAAGCCCGTTCAATTTGCCGCACCGCCGCCGGTCGAGATTCGGCCTGAGAAAGACGGTCTGGCCGCGGCGCGCACCAGCGGCGGACTGTGGGGCTTTGTTAACGCCCAGCGGCAGTGGGCGATTGCGCCAACCTACCGGCAAGTGACTGATTTCTCTGGCAATGTCGCTGGCGCGTTGAATCTGCCTGATAGCCAGCGAACCCCTCATTGCCCTGTCAAAATCAGCCATCAGCTGCCCAACGGTTTGCTGGTGGTCACGCGCTGCTATCGGTCTGCGTTGATTGACGCTCAGGGTCATTTGCTGGTGCCTGACACATCAAATCGTGCATCCATCACACCGCAAGCAACTGCACTGAAACGGTAACGCGTATGACCCTTAAAAAGCCCGACCCACGGCCAGTTTTTGTTCTGGTTTTGATGGGGTGGTTGTTGACATCTGTGCCTGCGCCGGCCGCCGCGCAGGTGGGTACCCGATACCTGCAGGCCGCACGGGTTAACTTGCGAATGGCGGCGTCCACCACCTCGGCCAGTTTGGCGTTGCTGCCCATCAATACACCGCTCAAACTGCTGGGCGAGGCCGGATCTTGGTGCCAGGTCGAAACGCTTCGGGTCTCAGACGCTACATTATCTGCAGCGCCTGGCCCAATAAATACGGGGGCTATCGGCACAAAAGGCTATGTATTGTGCAATGTTCTCGCGCTTCAGCCCAACACGCTGGCGCAGGTTGACATGCAGCTTGCGGACGACAAACTTAGCCCCGCGCGGTTGATTGATTTTCGTTCTCGGGCTTTTTGGTTGGCCCCGTCGCTCACGCGCTGGGCGGCTTTTGGCACGGCGCTGGAGCAAAACTTGACCGAGGCGCAGCGCTACCGCAGTGCTGAGACTGGCGCAGGGCCGATTCGGCCGCGCAGCGCCGAGTTTGATGCGATGAAGGCGCTTTTAGCCAAGGGCACCGTGACGCCTGCCGTACCCAGCGCCGCCGTGGCTACCGCGGCTGCCGTCAATCCAGCAACGCCTGTCACAGGCCAGGGCGGGACAGGCCAAGGTGGACGAGTTGTTTTGCCCGAGGCCAAACCTTCGTTTTTTAACCGTACCAATTTTCAGACTTTATTGCCCAGCGGATGGATAGAAAACGGTGGCGGTCAAAACCCCACACCTGACGAAACCGGAAAAACCGCGTTGTCCTGGGGGATCGACGGCGACCAATTTGCCATGCTCGATGACCTGGCTGCCCGCGTCAATGCGCGCATCACCGTGACCGTGACCGGGGAGTCTTACTATGACCGCGGAGATTCATTGGTCGGTGTATGGGATGTCGGCGCCCTGCAGCTGGCGTTGTCCAACCCGGTGCAAATCGCGACCGTCAGGCCCAACGGGCAGGTCACTGCGCTGGCGGCGCAAACGCTGCAATATGCGATCGGCGGGAACTCGTGCATTGGCAGTGGCGCCCTGAGCATTACCGCACCTGCTCGCCCCAAAGGCGTTCGCGGCATGGGCGACTTTTTGCTGGCGTGGGTAGGCCGCATGCCTCCAACTTCTCAAGTACAGGTCACTTCAAGGCAGTTGAACGGCAAAACCATGTGGGACAAATTGCTGGTGCACCAGGTGGATGTAGATGGCGACGGGCATGCCGACTTTCTTGTCCAGGAGGGACGCTACAAACCCCAAATTTCTGCCCTGGGTCTCTGGAAAACAGTTCACGTCAATATTGCGGGTAGTTGGCACCTGGTTTACTCAGCGCAAGATGCAGATTGCACTTGATAAAACTGGCGATACGGGGTGTTTAGTTATTCAAAATCGCGAGCCGGTTTGACCTCAACCAAGGCCGAAACGAAAAATGCTTCGGCCAGCACTTCAAAAGCCTCTTCCAGCAACTGCAACAGGGGGTGCATCAATTCGCCCCCCACGTCAACCAGCAGTGCAAACACGCCAAGGCTTAGCGCACAAGCCATCAACTTGCGCGGAAGTCTTGCAGGCACAGTGCGCCAGAACAGGGCCAAAAAAATGACACCACCTACCGCTATGACATAGCTGCTGGCATTGGCAAACGGGGAGTCAGGGCCAAGGTGCAGGTGTTTGATGCGCTCGTGCAACATAAATTGCTCGTCCAAAGCCAGCGCCGCCAATGCTGTGCTGAGCCAATACCCAAAGCCCGCCGGAAGACCACCGTCAGCCGCCAACTTGATGGCCAACACGCTGCCTGCCACCAGTAATGCCGACGATAACCACGAGACAGGTGATGCGTCAGAGCGAAAAGCCAGCTCCCACCACGGCAAATAAAGCGCTGCGCTGGCGGCCATGAACACGACGCAAGCGCCCACCACAAGCGCGGGCCGATAGAGCTTGAGCTTAGGCGAAATTTTTACACCCCAAGATGCTGCCGCAGCAGCTCAGGCTGCGCATTAAGTGCCTGTGACGTGCCTTCAAACACCACCTCGCCTTTGACCAAAATCACATTGCGGTCGGTGATGGCTGTGACATGTTTGTGGTTTTTGTCAACGATGACGCTGCTGATGCCGGTGGTTTGGATCAGTTGGCAAATGCGCCAAATGTCTTTGGCAATCAGCGGGGCCAGGCCTTCGGTGGCTTCGTCCAATATCAACACATCGGGGTTGGTCATCAGCGCCCGACCAATCGTCAGCATTTGCTGTTCGCCGCCGCTCAGTTGCTGGCCGCCATGGCCCAGGCGTTCTTTTAATCTTGGAAAGGTATCTAACACGCGGTCATACGTCCAGTCGCGCTGACCGCGTGTTCCCGCACGGGCTGCCATCTTCAGGTTTTCAGTCACACTCAGGTTGCCAAAGATGCCGCGCCCCTCGGGCACATAGGCAATGCCAAGCTGAGCAATCTCATACGGTGCGCGGCCCGTCATGACCTTGCCAGCAATCTCGACCACACCACCGCGAGGCTTGACCAAGCCCATGATGCTTTTGAGCAGCGTACTTTTGCCCATGCCGTTGCGTCCCATCAGGCCGATGGTTTCACCGCGTGCGACTTGGAAGTTAACGCCATGCAGAATGTGGCTGGCACCGTAGTAGGTTTGAATGTTTTGGGCGTTGATGAGTAAATTGGCTTGCGTCATACCGTTCGCCCTGAGCTTGTCGAAGGGTTACAGAGGTGCTTAGCAGGCTTCGACGAGCTCAGCCCGAACGGGTAAATTTTCATGCGTGTTCTTCCCCAAGATACGCCGCTTGCACGCCTGCATCGGCTCTGATCTCGGCTGGTGTGCCACTGGCAATCACCTGACCATTGACCATCACCGTCAGCTTGTCGGCCAATGCAAAAACCGCATCCATGTCATGCTCGACCAGCAAAATACCGTGGTCTTTTTTAATTGCCAACAGCAGCGCCACCATGCGTTCTGCTTCAACCGAGCCCATGCCAGCCAGCGGTTCGTCGAGCAAAATGACTTGCGGTTCGGTGGCTAGGGTCATGGCTATTTCTAGCTGGCGCTGCTCACCGTGGCTGATGGTGCCAGCTATGCTTTTCACCCGATTTTGCAGACCTGAAAGCTCAATAGCCCGCTCAATACGTGTGCGGGTAGCGATGAAAGTTGAAGCATTGGTTAACCACTTGCTGGCTTGCTGGGCACGTGATTGGGCGGCCAGATGCACGTTGTCCCATACCGTAAAGGGTAAAAAAATATTGGTCTTTTGGTAGCTGCGGCCCAAGCCTTGGCGCGATATTTTCTCGGGTGTCCAGCCCGTTATGTCGGCGCCGCCTAAAGTAATGCTGCCTGATGTAGGCGGCAAGTCGCCTGAAAGTAAGTTGGTCAGTGTTGACTTACCTGCGCCATTGGGGCCAATCACGGCGTGAATGTGGTTACGGTAAAGATCGACCGACACGTTATCGACAGCAGCCAAGCCACCAAAGCGTTTGGTGAGGGTTTTGGCTCTGAGCAAAACCTCATTCATCGGAGGCCTCATTGCCTTTTTTCCCACGCTTCATGAACTTGTCAACCAGGCCCAAAATGCCGCGCGGCGCAAACATGACCAGCAGCACGATAAAAAGACCCATCCACAGCTGCCAGTGTTTGCCTAAATTAACTTTGCCAAGCGTGGGCAAGTCTTTGAACGCATGCAGCAAATATTCAAAAGCGAACGCGCCCACTATCGCGCCTGCAAAGTTACCCATGCCGCCCAAAATCACCATCATGATGACGTGCGCACTCATGTGAAACCCCATGAGTTCGGGGTTGATGTAACCGGTTTGCGTACCCCACAAATAACCCGCCAACCCGGCCAGCGCGCCCGCGATGGTAAACGCCGCCAGTTTGTAGCCAAACACCCCGTACCCCATCGCACGCATGCGGTGCTCATTGACGCGTATGCCACTGAGCGTGCGGCCAAACGGGCTCAACAGCAGGCGGCGCAGAAAAACATAGGTGAGCAGCAGCGCAGCCAGCGTGAAGAAATACATCACGCGCTTGTTGTCGAGGTCAAGAAAAGCACCCAAAGCGGGCCACCCAAAAATCGCAGTACTCGGTTTGAAGTTGATGTACAGCCCGTCAGAGCCGCCAAGCGCCTTGTTGTCAAAAAACACGAAGTACACCATCTGCGCAAACGCCATGGTGACCATGATGAAGTAAATACCGTGCGTGCGCACGACAAAAAAACCGATGATGAGCGCAGCCAAGCCCGATGCAAGCACCGCAACCGGTAAGGTCCACCACAAGCTGACGGCCTCGCCCTGCGGGGTTAGAAAAGCCAGCGCATAACCCGCCAACCCAAAATACGCCGCGTGGCCCAGCGACACGAGGCCGGTCACGCCTTGCAGCAAGTCCAGGCTCATGGCAAAAATCGCCATGATCATCATGCGCGTGACCATCTCTGTGTAAAACGGCGTGCCGACGAAGGGGAAGGCGATGAGGGCGACCAAGCCCATGCCCAAGACGAGTTTGATACTGACCGGGAGCACCTCAAGATTGGCTTGCTGTGCGCTCATTGTTTAAAAAGCCCTTCCGGCTTCCATAAAAGCACTGCCGCCATCAACATATAAACCAGCATGCCAGACACAGAAGGCAGCAACACCTTGCCAAAGGTATCGACCAGCCCCACCAGCAGCGCCGCAATCAGCGCGCCGCGCACCGACCCAATGCCGCCAATCACCACCACCACAAAGCACATGATCAGCACCTGTGAGCCCATGTTGGGGTAGACGCTGGCAATCGGCGCGGCAATCATGCCTGCGACTGCCGCCAGCCCCACGCCCAATGCAAATACTGTTGCGTGTATCCGCTTGATGTTGATGCCCAGCGACTCGGCCATGTCGCGGTTAAAGGCGCCGGCGCGAATCTTCATGCCCAGCCGTGTTTTTGAAATCAGCAAATAAAGCCCAAGCGCCAGTGCAATGCAAACACCGGACATGAACAGGCGGTACACCGGGTAAGACAAATTCTCAGTCAATGGAATCGACGCACCGAGCAGCGCGGGAATCGTCACGCCATGAACGTCGTCGCCCCAAATAATTGAGCGAAGTTCTTCAAAAATATAAATCAGGCCAAACGTGAGCAGCACCTGGTCGAGGTGGTCACGTTTGTAAAAGTGCCTGAACAGCAGCCATTCCAGTGCCAGGCCAAAAGCAACTGCCAGCACAGCGCCTAGCAAAATAGCCAGCGTCAAACTACCCAAAGCAGCACTCAGCGACCACGCCAGATAAGCGCCCAGCATGTAAAAGCTGCCGTGTGCCAAGTTCACGACGCCCATGATGCCAAAGATCAGCGTCAAACCTGCAGCCAGCATGAACAGCAGCAAGCCGTACTGCACGCTGTTGAGCAGCTGGATGAGGAATTGGGCGAAGTCCATGCTAACGAATCAGGCGTGTCTTCTTGTGAACAGCAATGCTGCGCCCATCAGCGTGAACAACCCCCCACAGACGCGGTTGACCCAGCGCATCGGGCCGCTTTGGCGCAGCAGCGGCGCGATGCGCGACACCCCCAGTGCGCAAGCTGTTAGCACCGCAAACTCACAGGCCACAAAGGTCAATGCCAGCAGCGCAAACTGCGGTACAAACGGCTGCGCCGGGTTCAAAAACTGCGGAAAAAACGCTGCAAAAAACAGCAAGGCCTTGGGGTTGCTGGCGCCTACCAGAAAGCCGCTCAAATAAAACGAACGGCGTGGCGCGGCCGGTGCCACGGCGGCTGCGTCAAACGCCGGTACGTTGCTGCGAAAGGTCTTAATGCCCAGCCACACCAGATAGGCAGCACCTGCCACTTTGGCCACGGTAAAGGCGGTTTCGGAGGCTGCCAGCAGCGCGCCCAGCCCCATCGCGGACAGCAGCATCACGCACAGCACCGCGCTGACACTGCCAGCAACCGAGGTCATCGCCCGGCGCGGCCCGTGGTTCAGCGCATTGGTGATGCACATCAACATGGTGGGGCCGGGGGTCAGTATCAACAACGCAACGGCGGCCAGGTAGAGCAGGTAAGTGGTGAGGGTCATGGGGGTGCAGATCAATGAGGTAACGGTAGGAGCGAAGCGTACGTTGACTCTTCAACCAAGCAGGGGCCGCGGATCTGGCTCTGCCAGTCCGCAGGGGTTATTGGGGTCAGACACCAATTTCGCTACAGCGCAAAGCGCTGTGCCCGGCGGGCGAGCTGAAGGCTCAGCGAATTTGGGCTCTGACCCCAAAAACCCAGGGAGTTACGCGAAGCGAGCGACCGTGGGGGCTATATCTTTAGGTCATTTTGCAACCAGCACCGCTGTCAGCCAGCGCCTTGGCCGCTACACCAATGACCTTGTTCTCTTTGTTCTCGACTTGGCGAACATAAATGTCCTGTATCGGGTTGTGCGATGGGCTCATGGTCCACTTGCCGCGTGGGCTGTCGATGACTGCGCCTTCCAGCGATTTGTACAACGCAGCTTTGCTCGACAGATCTCCCTTGACAGCGTTCGCACCTTGCACCAGCAGCAGGCCAGTGTCGTAGCCCTGCACCGCGTACACGTCGGGCTGACTGCGAAAGGCCTTGGCGTATTCAAGGCGGAATTTCTTGTTGCGCGGCGTGTCGAGTGAGTCGCTGTAGTGCATGGTGGTGATGATGCCGTCAGCTGCTGGGCCTGCCGCGTCCAACACGCCTTCGGTCAAAAAGCCTGAGCCATAAAGCGGGATCTTGCCCTTCAGGCCAGCCGCGGCATAGTCACGGATGAACTTGGCCGCACCACCGCCCGCCCAAAAGCAGGCCACGGCGTCGGGCTTGAGCGCGGCGATTTCGGTCAGCAGTGCTTGAAACTCAACCTGCGGGAAGGGCAGGCCCAGCTCTTTGATGATGGTGCCGCCAGCCGCTAGGTAGCCTTCTTTAAAGCCTTCAAAGGCTTCGTCGCCTGCGGCGTACTTCCAGGTGATCCACACGGCTTTTTTGTGGCCTTTGTCGGCCATGACCTTGCCCAGCGCACGGGTCGGTTGGGAGTTGCTAAAGCTGGTGCGAAATACATTGGACGCGCACAGGCTGCGGGTTGCGGCGTGCACCCCCGCGTTGGGGATCAAACTCAGCACGCCGCTGTCGCGGGCCACCTTTTGTATGCCCATTTGTACGCCCGAGTGCACCGTGCCAACAATCACGTCAACTTTGTCGCGCTGCACCAGCTTGTTGGCGTTTTCAATGCCTTTGGACGGGTCTGACTCGTCATCGACTTTAAAAAACTCAATCTCCCGACCGCCAAGTTTGCCGCCTTGTTCATTGATCGCCATGCGAAAGCCGTTTTCAATCGCCACGCCCAATTGGGCAAACGTGCCGGTGTACGGCAGCATCAAACCGACCCGCAGCTTGGTGGCTTGCGCGCTTACCAGTTGAGGCCACAGACCGGTTGAGGCAGCACCCACCATGGCAGCGCTGCGGGTCAAAATAAGGCGGCGAGAGGTCATTGGAAACTCCTGTTGAATGACAAAAAACAGACGGCTTAAATGGTAATCGGGCAGCTGCTTTAGGCGGCTAGTGTAAAACCCGTGCTTTACAAGTCAATTGTTTAGACCTAAATTAAACACGTTGTTGCCGCAACTTAAACCGCTGAATTTTGCCCGTCGCGGTTTTGGGTAACTCCGGCACAAATTCAAACCAACGCGGGTATTTAAAAGGGGCCAAGTGCTGCTTGACGTGCTGCTTTAATTCGTCAGATGTCACGCTTTGCCCTGCCTTAAGGACCACATAAGCCTTGGGTTTGGTCAGTTCGTCGGCGTCAGTTGCGCCAATCACCGCGGCTTCCAACACGGCTGGGTGTGTCATCAAGCAGGCTTCAACCTCAAACGGTGACACGTAAATGCCCCCAACTTTAAGCATGTCGTCGCTGCGGCCGCCGTAGGTGTAGTAGCCATTGGCGTCCTTGGTGAACTTGTCGCCGCTTTTGGTCCATTCGCCGGCAAAAGTGGCTTTGGTCTTGGCGCGGTTGTTCCAGTACATGATGGCAGACGTCGGCCCGCTGACCAGCAGCTCGCCAATCTCGCCGACCGCGCATTCGTTGCCGTTGTCGCTCACAATTTTCAAGGCGTAACCCGGCACGGCTTGCCCGGTCGTGCCGTAGCGCACCTGGCCCGGCCGGTTGCTCAAAAAGATGTGCAGCATTTCCGTTGAGCCAATGCCGTCCAAAATCTCCACCCCGTAAGCTGCGGTAAATTTCTTACCAATTTCAGCTGGCAGCGCCTCCCCCGCGCTGGTACACAGCCGCAGCGCAACATCCGCTTGAGTCGGGCGGGCCGGGTCTGCCAGCATGGCGGCGTAAAGCGTGGGCACGCCATAGAAAATGGTTGGTTTTAAGCCCTTGAGGATTAAAAACACGTCTTGCGGGGTGGGCCGCCCCGGCAGCAGTAGGGTTGTGGCCCCTACCGCCATCGGAAAGGTAAGCGCGTTGCCCAAGCCGTAGGCAAAAAACAGCTTGGCAGCGGAGTACACCACGTCTGAATGTCCGATGCCCAGCACGCCGCGGCCATAAAGCTCGGCACTTTGAATCAAGTGGCTGTGCAAATGCACGGTGCCTTTGGGCGCGCCGGTTGACCCACTGGAGTAGAGCCAAAAACAGGGTTCGTCAGCGCTGGTGCTGGCGGGGCTAAATGCTACGCTTTCAGTAGCATCTAGCTCAATTAACCATTGGGCCAGGGGCTGAAATGACATGTTTTTCGGCGCTGCGGTCAGAGCGCCCAAGGCAGTCGCCTGCGCCGTCCCGGCGACGACCAGCGTTTTCAGCGAATCGATGTGGCCAAGCAGTGGCTCAAAAGCTGGCAGCAATACGTCAGACACGACCAAGCCCTGGGCTAGAGAGTCGCGCAGCATGTAGTCAAACTCAGGTGTTGTCAGCAGCGTGTTGACCGCAACTGGCACCACGCCTGCCAAGATGCAGCCCAAAAAAACAACCGGCCAGTCGGGCGTGTCCAGCATGGCAACCAACACGCGGCTCTCACGGTTAAAACCGTTGCCTCGCAAGGCGCTGGCAAACCGCTGGGCTTGCCGCGTTAATTCACCGTAACTGAGTTTTTGGCCGTTGATGGCGTGGATGAATGCCGTTTTCTCAGGCCATTGGGCGTTGCGCTGTAGCAAATCGTAGGCAGCGTTGTAGCTGCGCGGAACATGTACTTGCGGCGGGCACATCCGGTGGTCGGCAGTGCTGGGGCTCATGGCTTGTCTCCTGGGGGCAATGGTCGATGGCAGTGTTCGGTGCGCTTGTTGCCCCGATCGAGATGGCTCAGGCGGCCGCCGTGGCTCCTAGCGCCTCAGCCAGCCACTGCCTGCACCAAGCGGTGGCTTCTTCTTCGGGCATGGTGCCGGTGCTGGCGTCGTGGCAGTACACCTCGCCCAAGCGCTGCGCCCCTAAATCCTGCAGGCGCTCGTCAAATTTTTTGCCGCCGAAACAAAAGGTTTGCAGATAAGTGCGGTCACCCAATGCAATCACACCGTACTTGACGTGTCCTAAAAACTGCGGCGCGGTAGCCATTGAATCGTACAAAGCGCGTGCATTGTCTGGCACATCGCCTTGGCCGTAAGTGGACGAGCAAATGAGATATATTGCATCTTTTGCATGCGCCGCGCTGAAAATGCTGATGTCCAGCGCGTCCATCAATTCAATCTCCACCGCACTCACCAGGTCGGCGCAATCCATCTGTATGGCCTGTGCTACGTAGTCAGCCGTGCTGGTCATGGTGCCTACCAGTATCTTGAGTTTCATTGTTTAACCTTGAAGATAAGATGTATTATATTGCTTGACAAAAACGCTAAGTGAAGTATACTGCAAACCTCAACCCCCTATGAACCCCATCAAAGACCCAGCCGAACACGAGACCAGCGCCACCCTGGCTGAGCTGGGCGGCCGGGTGCGTGCTTGGCGTGCCCGGCGCGGCATGACGCGCAAGGCGCTGGCAGCCGATTCCGGTCTGAGCGAGCGCTTTTTGGCCGATGTGGAGTCGGGTAAAGGCAATGTGTCGATCAACTCGCTGGCAGCTGCGGCACGTGCCCTCAACATCACCGTGATTGATTTGCTGCAAGATGCCCCTCGCCCGGCTTTTGCCCGAACCCAGGCTCTGCTGGGGCAGCTGGATGACGCCCAGCTGGATCAGGCCAACGCTTGGCTCGGCAGCACCTTTGGGTTGGGCGGTGCCCTGGGCCGCGAGCTGCGGGTGGCATTGATTGGTTTGCGGGGTGCTGGTAAATCAACGCTGGGTGCACAGCTGGCCAGCGACCGCAAAGTGCCTTTCATTGAGCTGGACCGTGAAATTGAGCGCGAGGCGGGCACCAGCATGAATGAGATCTTGCTGCTGCATGGCCAGGCGGGCTACCGCCGATACGAGCGGCGCGCGCTTTTGCGGATTGCTGAAGAGCACTCTGCTGGCGTGGTCATGACCACCGGCGGCAGCATCGTCAGTGAGCGTGAAACATTTGACCTGTTGCAAAGCCGCTTTTACTGCGTGTGGCTCAAAGCCAGTCCTGAAGAACACATGGCCCGGGTCGTCGCCCAGGGCGATATGCGGCCGTTTGATACGACTGGCGCCAACCACGAAGCGCTGGATGATTTGCGGCGCATTTTGTCTAGCCGCGAGGCGCTGTACGCCAGGGCCGATGCCGTGGTCGACACCGCTGCCAGAACGTTAAGGCAAAGCATGACAGACCTGAAAAGAGCTGTTCCTCAAGATCACGAGAAGGAGACCACATGAACGCCCCAGATCGCCATTTATTCGAGCCCTTGCTGTACAAAAAAACCATAGGCGGCATTGAGCGCGAATTCGTCAGCTTTGCCACCTGTCCGGCCCAATACCAGCACTGGACATTGAGCGTGGCAGGCGACGTCGCCAAACTCAAACTCGACATCTTTGAGGACGGCGGCATCAAGCCCGGCTACAAGTTAAAACTGAACAGTTACGACTTGGGCGTAGACATTGAGCTGCATGACGCGATCAACCGCGTGCGGTTTGAGCACCCATCGGTCAAGGTCATCGTGTTTGAGTCAGGCAAAGAAAAGATCTGGTGCTCAGGCGCCAACATTTACATGCTGGGCGTGTCAACCCACGGCTGGAAGGTGAATTTTTGTAAGTTCACCAATGAGACCCGCAACGGGCTTGAAGATTCGTCCCGCCACGACGGTTTGCAGTCGATTGCATCGGTCACCGGAGCCTGCGCAGGCGGCGGCTACGAGCTGGCCTTGAGCTGCGACCGCATCATCATGGTGGACGACCGATCGTCCACCGTCAGCCTGCCCGAGGTGCCGCTGCTGGGCGTGTTGCCCGGCACGGGCGGCCTGACCCGCGTGACGGACAAACGCAAGGTGCGCCGCGACCTGGCCGACATTTTTTGCACCACATCTGAAGGCGTGCGCGCAGACCGGGCCAAAGATTGGAAGTTGATTGATGCATATGCCAAACCGCAAGCGTATGCAGCGCTACTTGCTACTGAAATAGAAGCAGCTTGTGCACGTTCTACAAGGGCCATGGGCCTAAAAGGCATACATTTGACGCCGCTAAAGCCGCTGGTTGACGAGGCAGGCTACCACTACAATATGGTAGATGTGCAGGTAGACCGCAGCAGCCGGATTGCCACCGTCGCGGTCAAGGCGCCAGCTGCCGCAATCGAGTCAACGGCGGATGCGATAGAAGCGGCAGGCGCTGATTGGTACCCGCTCAAACTGCAGCGTGAGCTGGACGACGCGATTTTGAACCTGCGTACCAACGAGCTGGAAGTCGGCACCTGGGTCATCAAAACCACCGGTGATGCCGCGCTGGTGATGCACATGGATCAGGTGCTTGACAGCCTTAAAGACCATTGGTTGGTGAAAGAAACCCTGGGTGCTCTGCGCCGCACGCTGGCGCGGCTGGACGTGACCAGCCGCTCGCTGATTGCGCTGGTTGATTCAGGCTCGTGCTTTGCCGGCACGTTCTATGAATTGGCCTTGGCTTGCGACCGCATTTACATGCTGGATTTGCCCGAAGCGCGAAGTGCTGCATCCACAGGTCTACCCGATGCGGCGCCTGCACTCCAACTGAGCCCGGCCAATTTTGGCTGGTTTCCTGCAGTCAATAACCTGACCCGTTTGCAAACCCGGTTTTATGAAGATGACGCAACCATTGCACAACTGCAAAACCTGGGTGACAGTGCCTTGCCCGCCGACCGGGCGCGGGCGCTTGGCCTCGTCACGCTGACCCCCGACGACATCGACTGGGAAGACGAGATCCGCATCATGTTAGAGGAGCGTGCCAGCTTGTCGCCTGACGCAATGACGGGCTTGGAAGCGTCCTTGCGTTTCCCCGGTAAAGAGACGATGGAAACGCGTATTTTTGGCCGCTTGTCTGCTTGGCAGAACTGGATTTTCATTCGCCCCAATGCGGTGGGCGAAGAGGGCGCTTTAAAGTTATTTGGCACTGGAAAAAAAGCCAAATTCGATTGGAAAAGGGTGTAACTCCCCCCCTGAAGCGCCTTTGGCGATTCAACGTCGTTTTTGGCTGCGGCGTCTCCGGAAGGCGGCCGCTGTGGCCCGGCAAAGCCGGTTCCACGCCGCCACTTGGTTAGATCATTACGGTTATTAATTATTTAAGGAAGAGCAACATGAGCAACATTGATCTGCAGGCATTGATCCCCAACAACGTCGGCTTGGGTGAAAACCGCCAGCTCCAGCGTGCGCTGGAGCATTGGCACCCTGCGTTTTTGAACTGGTGGGACGAGATGGGCCCCAGCGACTTCAAAGCCAAAGATGTGTACCTGCGTACCGCTGTGGGCGTTGATGCATCGGGCTGGGCCAGCTACGGCTACACAAGCATGCCTGACTACCGCTGGGGCATTTTCATGGCCGACAAAGAAGAAGGCCGCAAGATTGGCTTTGGCGACCATATGGGCCAGGACGTGTGGCAAGAAGTGCCGGGCGAATACCGCTCAACCTTTCGCCGCTTGATCGTCACCCAAGGCGATACCGAGCCTGCATCCGTTGAGCAGCAGCGCCTGCTGGGCCACACCGCGCCATCGCTTTACGACCTGCGCAACCTGTTTCAGGTCAACGTTGAAGAAGGCCGCCATTTGTGGGCCATGGTGTATTTGCTGCACGCCCACTTTGGCCGTGACGGCCGGGAGGAAGCCGAAGAATTGCTGATGCGCCACAGCGGCGACGTCGACAAGCCGCGTATTTTGGGGACGTTCAATGAGCCGATGGACAACTGGCTGAGTTTCTTCATGTTCACTTACTTCACTGACCGTGATGGCAAGTTTCAGTTAAAAAGCTTTGCTGAAAGCGCCTTTGACCCGCTGGCCCGCACCACCCGGTTTATGTTGACAGAAGAGGCGCACCACATGTTTGTCGGCGAAACCGGGATTGGCCGCGTGATTCGCCGCACGCTCGAAGTCATGAAAGAGCTGGACACGTCTGACAAAGCCACGCTGCGCAACGCGGGCGTGATTGACTTGCCGACGGTTCAAAAATTCATGAACTTCTGGTTTACCTCATCACTCGATTTGTTTGGCTCCGAGTCGTCGAGCAACGCCGCCAACGCCTTTGCCAACGGCATCAAAGGCCGGCCTGACGAAGCCAAGTTTGCCGACCATATTGAGCTGGATACAGAAATGATCATTTGCGTGCCAGATGCTTCGCCCGGAAATATGGGGGGCATGAAAAACGAGTCCATTTCAACCCGGGTGGGCATGAACGAAGCCACGCGCCTCGAATACGTCAAGGACTGCAATGTTGGTTTGACCCGGTGGAACATGGGGATCAAGCGGGCCGGTGTCGATTTTGCGTTTGAACTGCCATCGACCCGCTTTCGCCGCAGCGTCGGCAGTTGGGCTGGCGTGCATACCGACCCAAAAGGCACGCCGGTCACCGCTGCCGAATTTGAAGCTAAAAAAGACCAGTGGTTGCCCAACGATGCCGACAAGGCTTTCGTCCACACCCTGATGCAGCGCGTGACCGAACCCGGCAAGATGGCCGGCTGGATAGCCCCACCAGACCGCGGTATCAACGCGAATCCGGTCGAGTACCAGTATGTGAAGCTGTGATTGCAGCAAAAATTTTTCGGGCTATAATCTAGGACTTGTCGGAGTGTGGCGCAGTCTGGTAGCGCACCTGGTTTGGGACCAGGGGGTCCAAGGTTCGAATCCTTGTACTCCGACCATAAATTTAAAAAAAGCTCACTCTAAAGTGAGCTTTTTTTTTAGGGATGCTGTTAGAAATTCAGATTTGCGGGATGAAGTGCAAGGCGATTGGCGCGCAGCACCTAGGGGCGCACTTGTGTGCATGAGGAATGTGGGCACCGCAGAAAGCTTGGTGCTCGCTGACGCGCAACGCCGCAATTCGCTTGAAAAATGAATTTACAGCAGCATCCCTTTCTGCCCGTAGCTCAGTCGGATAGAGCATCAGCCTTCTAAGCTGAGGGTCACAGGTTCGATCCCTGTCGGGCAGACCAGTAAATACGGGCGTAAGACGCTATTATTAACATAGCAAGACACACCCGGGGTAACACTGGGGTAACAATCAAAGCGTATTGTGTTACCCGTGGCATTTAGACAACAAACCAATCCAACACAGTTGAAACGGGCGATGGTTTCTGTAAAGCTGGGGAAAATGCTCGCTGCTTGACCACATAAGTCTGCAAATTTGCAGCCTTACATAGCCATCGAACAATATCCAAAACGAGAGGGATCACTATCGTGAAAAAGGTCGTTTTAGGATTGATTAAAAAGGGCGATCCCGAGGGATTTATAAAAGCTTGGGGAGAATATCAGCGCGCTCACCCTGGCAAAACTGTTGAGGTAGACATCTTTGAAGGCATGGGCCGCTTTTATATAGAAATTAAAGAGCCGCCAACACCTCAAGGTCGCCAGCCCAGCGATCACAGGCCAGAAGGAACGGATGCTTGTTACCACTGCGGTGGGCGAGCCACACGCGATGGGCGAGCTTGTTCAGTTTGCAAAGCGACTGGATTTGTAAAGCGAGGTTTCCGTTAACTACGTCTCGATCGCGAACGAAAAACGTCACCGGGGTCACGTCACCAGTCGAACGGGCGGCATTGAGCCTGCAAACCGTCCGGTACCGGCTTTCTTTGCAGCGTCCTGCTTTTGGTCTTTCACACCACCGGCTTTCTTTGCGTGGACATAAGGCAATAGCGCCTTAGCTGCTTCAATGCGAAGGCGCACACCTTGATTGCTGTCGGTCATCAAAGCCGTCAACCAGGCCACCGGGTCATTCGTTTGAGGCAATGACCTTGCGGCTTCGTTTGCTTCGCGTGTAGCCCTGTTTTGACCGCCTGCAAGCCTACCAGCACCCTTACGAGCGCCACCGTGTGAGTTGGCCATCTTGAAAAATGCTCCAAATTGGGTTTTATTCTGCGCGTGGGGAACAGGGTGGTTTCCAGTTCCGGTAGGTTCTGGACTTTCGATAGCCCCGGGCCTCGCGCGCGCGCACGACAAGTTGTGCGTTAGCGTTAACGTAATGGAATCAAGCGATTTCCGAAATTGGCTCAAGTTTGACTTTTTGCCGCCCCCGGGGGTAATAGACTGGGTGAAATGGAGCCTTGTAAAAATTAGCCCATTTCGCGGTTGTGTAAATAATGGGGTCAATCGGTTGCCTATTCCGTAGGCAGTAGCCTTTAGCCATACGGGGGGGGGTGCAGTGTGGGTGAAGGTGTGCAGCGCAGCGATATGAAACGCTTACTGTGAACCCTCTCGCGCTTCGTCGCTCGTCGCAGCGCCATGCAATCCCATCTTTTGCTCTCCCAAGCTATTCAGAGGCAAGCAAGCGCCTGACCTGAATGCACCAGCCATCCTATGGGTCTACTCTCTCGGATGGACTGGCCTGCATTGTTTAGGCGCGAACGCCTGTAATCAGGGCGAATGCAGCCGGGTAAGTCACCATCACATCAGCGCGGCAATGACACATAAATCCAATCTCGCCAGTCGTTGCAAAGGTCTGGTCTAACAATTGAATGCTCATCTGTTCGCGCATTGCAAACACCAGATTTGTGAAATCGCCCAAAAATATCTGGCTGCAGTCCGTGCTCGTTCCAACAGTCAGTGCATTTGATACGGCAGTAGTCGAAATCATTTTGACTGGCTGCAGCATCGGGGGTACGTTTAGCGGCTGGCCTGTAGAGTCGAGCAATCCGCCCAACTTTGTCAAACTTCGTGGGGACATGATGGCGGCTGTCGGGGTCGGTGCGTTCAGGCTCAAAATGCTATTTATGCCGCTGAAAAAATTGGCGTAATTTGCAAGCGCCGCGCCGTTCGCGCCGTTCGATACCGCACTGATACCGCTTGTATTTGCCAAGCCGCGCGGCTCGGGCGCTGCGCCTGATCCCAGCAAGCCAGCACGGTCGAGCTCTTTTGCAAAGCTTTGAGTGATGGCAACCGTCAACGCTTGGCTGATGTTTGCGGCATCTGCAAGTAATTCCCGGCTAACCTTGAAGTAGAAAGCCAGCGACTTGGGGGCCGCAACTACCGCACGAAACGTCGGGTCGCTCATTGCGATGTTTCCGCTTTCGAGCCGCCAAGCAGCGTTTGGAATTGAATCGATGGCAACAGTGGTAAACGACTTCGCACCCTGTCCCAACGGCAAAATCCCAGCGCCTGCAGTAAGTAGGCTAGATGCAGGCACTAGAGCCTCTAAGATGCCTGCCATCACAGTGGTAGGCACTAAGAAGCCGCCGCCCACATCGGTACCAACTGAAAGCGCAGCTTGCACCGCTGGCGTGGTGCGCATGTTGGCTACACCGCGCACAAAGTCGTCAAGTTGTATTCTCTCCCCAGCCATCATGCCGCCACCGGCTGCAGCTTTGCGCCCAAAATGGCTGCGAATATCTGCAACCCCTCGCAGCACCTTAAGGTCGCTGTTGTTTTCATCGCGCCAATCTGTAGCGCCGTTTACGCGGGCTAGGTGAACGTCCAGGCGGGCATCAACTTTTTCAATTTGATTCAGCAAGCCATCCAGATCATCTGATACGGCTTTTGGCATCTGCTTGTTGTTGGGATATTGGCTATTAATGAGATTGGCTTTGTCGACCAATTGGTCACGTTCGGAGCGCAATTTAGAGATTTCTGACATGTAGTAACTTTCGTAAAGGTTTTGAAATTTGACAAACTCAAGGTTATGACTGAGCGTTATGCGCCGCAAGGTATCAGGCATGTACAACGCTGTGCAGGTGGTAGCTACTTGGGCTTTGTGAATGCTTTTAGTCGTTTGGCCCTTAACCAGCCGTCAAAGTCGTCGCGTGCGATCACTTCAATGCCCGGCGTTATTTCAAAAAAACGCGGAAAGGTCGCATCTGTTTTGAGTAGACGAGCGATGGTGTGTCGACTTACCCCCAGCTCAAAAGCGACTAACTGACGCCGCATAAATTGGTTGATTGCGCGATCAGTCATTCCTCATTGCTCCTCATAGCAGCAGAGATGGCCTTTTGTGCCCGTATGCCGGCCTTCAGGTCGCTTGATACAAGCGCCAGAACATAGCGGCCCAAATCAACCAGCGCGGTTTCATTTAAGTTGATTGAACGCATTTCCAAAAGCAAATCAGCTTTTGCTTCCGCTGCTGTGGTTCGATTACCTGCCACCATGTGTCGCAGATGGTCGGTGATTAGTTTCATGGTTTGCTTTCAGGGTAGGTTTTAAGGAAGTGACTTAGCAAGTCAGCTTGCAAGTGCTCAGGCGTTGCCAGGCATTCAAGGCGCATCAAGTCACGGTCCGCCGGGCTGTCATGCCACTGGTCGCAGGCCCGCATGGCGGCTTTCACTAGCGCGTCAGTGGTTGCTTTTGCATCGCGTAGCAGCGCCACGATTGCGGCTTTGTTTTCCCGCAACAGTTCCCGCTGGCTGTCGTGCAAGGTGCTGGCTGGACTGACTGCCAGGCGGTCGTTATCCGTCAGACTGACCGTAAAGCCCTGCACACGTAGTTGCTCAAGGACTGAAGCGGGGGTCATTAAAGAACCTCCACATCAGAATTTTGACTTTCACCCTGCGAACTGTGCGAACTGTGCGAACTATCAATGCTGGCGTGGTTTTGCAGCGTTTTTTCATCACTGCGAACTGTGCTAACTGTGCGAACTGTCAGCGCCTGCAAGTTGCTGGGTTCGCACGGTTCGCAGACTTCGCTTTCGTTAAAACTGTCGCTAAACCCGCATGAAACCTCACGATTCGCAGAGTTAGCAGAGCTCGCACTCGTTAAGCGATATGTCTTTGTTGCACTGCCCGGTGAACCCTTTGGACGGGGTACTGACTCCACCGTGATTCGCGCCGGGTTACACGACAAAAGCTCATCTAGGGCCGTATCAATTCTGCTTTTTGCCGTGTGTCCCTGAAAGCAGTTAACCGTCAACTCTTTGCGTGTTGCCTGCTTTTTATCAGCAAGGTAATCAACGATTTTTTGTGCCGTGTCGTTGGTTTCAGCCGTAGCCACCTCATCGGCTGCACTGGCAAAAATGAACTTCACACTGTCCACTGAATAACGCACCCAAGCCAGCGCTGCATTGATATGGACCAATTGCACCTCGTCCGTTAGGTCACACAATGCAAACAACATCGCCAGGCGAAGCAGCATCGGGGCGCGGCGCTCGATCAATGCGGTTATGCGTTCGCCTGCACTGTTGTCGTTCAACTCGGTGTGGTAAAGCCCCTCATAGCGTTTTCGCGCATCAGGTGACAAGCTCACGCGCATGGTGTCCTTGTCTACCCAGCGCGTTGCATTGCAAAACTCCAGCACTTCCAAAACACGCCCGGCCAGCGCGTCAACCTCGGTTTGTGGGGTAGCCACCGGGAACGCGAGCGACTTTGTTTTTTCAGCCCAAAACATCATGAAGCGGTTTGCAAACCCGTTGGTCAACTCACGCGAAGCCATCAACGAATGAAGTTCGCCCGGAGTTATCGCAGCGGCTAGGCTTACATGCGGGTCTGTAGCCCACAGCCTGCTACTTTTCGTCGCTGGCTTCATGGATACGCCGTCCCAGCAATCGCGAAGCGCAGAACTCAAGGTATTCCCATCGCGCTTGCTTTGCATCAGGATATTGGCAAACTCGCTTTCGATCACCATCAGTCGCTTATCTACAATGGCATCAACTTCGTTTTTGCCCTCGGTGTAACCATCGTGTATCAGATAAACCAGCCCCTCACGGCTCGATAAACCGCCCCGATGTACCTGCGGGGTAGCGTCTGCATTCATGCCCCGTAGCGCCCGTTCAATGCGGCTCACAAGGCTTGTCGCATCACCTTTGCGGCCACGGCCTGAGCGGCCAACGTGCAAGGCAAATTGCCGGGCATGGTGCCAAGTGTTGCCCACGGACATAAAAGGGCCGCGTCCAACTGCACAGCCCATAAATACTATGAAGTTTGCAGCTATAGCGAACGGGTTCGCCTCGGTTGTGGCACTGCCAGCCCGGGCAACATCACCAATCAAGCCGTGCAAGCAGTCAGGACTAGGGCGCGGTGCATTGCGGTGGTTGTCTGGCGTGTCAACTTCGCCAGGCACGGCGTAATCAGCAGCACTGACATTGCGGATAGGCGGCTGATATTTGGCCGCTGCCGCATCTACGGCTGCAAGTTTTTTTGCATCAAGCATGGCCACCCCCAATCGACTCATTGCGCAGAAAGTTGATTCGGCTCACACTTTCAAGAAGGCGGTTTTTGTCTGCAACGGTTAGCGCCCTTCCATTCAAAAGCGTTGCCGCTGCCGTAAATACCAGCATGGCCTCACTTGCCAGTAATTCGAGCGCTTGGCCAGCCGTTAAAAGCCTTGCAGTGCGTTTAGGTGCGCCGGGGGGTACATCACGCGGCGGGAATAATTCGTGCAGCTCCATGCCCATTGCAGCCACCACGTCGCGCACTTCACAGCCTGCAAAGCAGTGCAGCAATACCGCGCCGTCATTGGTTTCACGGATTGACAGTGACGGGCCTTTATCGGCGTGTGCCGGGCAACATGCTGTCCATTGGCCAGGCTGACGCTGTTTGACCTTTTCCAGGCGGCTTAAGGTGTTTTCAATCGGGGTCATTACGCACCCCCGATCTGTGCCAGGAACGCTTGCAGGTCGTGTGTGCTGGTAAAGCAGCGTGATTGACCCCAGCGGCTTACCGTGTAAGTTAAACGCCCATCATCAGCGCGTTTGGTGGTTTGCAGCGTGTGGCCCAGCAGGGCGAATTGCGCCTGAAGTGTGGCAATCTGCTTTTGGCTATTGCCTGAATTTTCAGCGGTGGTTAAACTTGCAGCATCTGTTTTGAGGTTTGCGTTTAGCCAGTCCCCCGACTGGCTTTCGCTTTTGAAGGCGGCGCTCATTAGATAGCGCCTTGCGTCCGGGATGTTAAAAACGCATCAAGGGCGGACTGCCGATAACGCACCAGGCGTCCGACCTTGATGTAGGGCAGTGCATAGCGTTTTGTGCAGCGCCATATTTGCAGTGTGGTCGGTTTGACCCCCAGGGCTTGGGCGGCTTCTGCTTCGTTGCGAAGCGGGTCATGTGCAGTTTGATTTTGCAAGGTAGGCCTTTACATTCCCCCGACAACACACGGCGTGTTTCGTTTGGGTATGTAAAGGAGTTTTTCAGGATGCCCTTGTTGACGCACCCACGCTGATGAGCTATTTCAATCCGTCAACGTGCGATTGCATCAATTCCAGATGCAACAACTCTCGGCCCTATTTCTAAGCCTAGCCGCTCACCTAAACATGCAGTAAATCCCGCAAACCACGCGCTGCGGTCTTTAGGGGGGTGAGCCCCAGACAACGCATGTACGTGTTCGGCTAGCATTGAAACGTAGCCCCTTGCACGCATTTGTTCTGGTTTGCTTTGCTTGTCTAGGCTGTACTGCGCCGCTGCATATTGCGATGCTTTTTCTAGGGCTTCAACCCAATCCCAAGCCAATGACAAAAGACTGCCACCCGGTTGTTTAATGGCGCTTTTAATTTCGGTGCCAAGCTCAACAGGGGGAGCGCTCCCAAAGGCTAAATAATCGGTGTGGGCGTGTAGGGCTTGCAGGGCAGGGTGCCCCAATAATGCGAGACTTGCAAGCAGACGTTTTGCGTTTGTCTCTATGGCTTCAATTTGCATCCGTTGAGATTTTCCGGTTTCAATCTCACCATCCATCACCATCTGACCAATATCGTTTGCAAAATTTAGCAGCGCCGTTTTTTGGTTATCCGTCAGTTGCGAGCGGTTTAGATGCAACATCAACTCTGCGCGCACACCATCGGGAATGAAATCGGGGTCAACCAATCCACCGCCACCGGCTGAAAAATCAGGTTTTTTTCTCATGTTGTTTAAGGTAAGAGCCACGCCCGAAGGCGCGGCGGTGGTTATCGTTTACAGCCGGCCAAATGCCAGCTTTATCTGGTCATCGCTGACCATAGCATCACCGAGACTATCCTGAAGCATGGAGATGAGTGCCTTTGATCGAATCATCATGGCCCGAGTGCGTCTAATCAATTCTGGGCCAGCGAAGTCAGCCTCTTCATGCATGGCAGTTGCAATTTCTTCGTGAAGGCTGGCCAGCTCATGCGCAGCCTCTAAGCTGTACTCAAGCCGCTCACCAGAGACTTTTTTGATAAGTCCATCACGCATGTAGCACCTCATCTAAGTCGATGGCAATGAGCGACACCTGATGGCCAATCACTTGGGCAGCGCGGCCTTCGTCTTCATGTCCGTCTGCTTCAAGTAATCGCCCGAGACAGCGCAGCGTTGCCGAAGCATCGAATAGCTTTTCCTGAAGGGCATCCAGGGCTGCTTGGGCTTTTTCTGTTTTGCCGGTGTTCATGCTTTCCTGCCCTTCTTGCGGGTTTTCTTTTCAACACTGGCAAGAACTTCATCCATGTCGCCATGCTCATCTGCAAGGGCCAGACGAAACGCAGCAGTGTCGGCCACTTCTAGCAGCGCCTTGGCATGCGCTCTGAAATCATTGGATGCAGTCACCAGCACCTTGAAAGTTTCAGGGTCTCGCTTGCTGAGGCTGTTCAGATCCTCCAGACTCTTGCCCATAGTTAACAGGCAGGTGCGCCGAATCTGGCCGACACCATTTGAACTGGCACCCTTTTCCATGCGCTCGATGGTCTGTGTGTCCAGCTCGGGCTGGTCAATGTTTATTGGTGATTTAGACATGCGCAGCACCTCCATCGATGTCTGCATTGGGGTCTTCTTTGCGCCAGACATCGAAGTCTTCGTGGTTGCATCCGGCCACCCGAATGCGCATAGCTGCACCTTTTGACATCTCAGCGACCATGTGCATGCGCTCTGCAAATTCTTCCAGAATCATGGACAGTGGTGCCAGCAACCGCATCCTTGTCGCATCCTCGGACAGCTCCTTGTAAAAAGCTCCATCCCTGGTGGCTGCATAGGCCATGAAAAGCCATGGTCGAACTGTCAGCGACGCATCTTCTGCCAGGTTGCGCAGGGCATCTAATTCGCTTGGGTGAACCAGTGGCTTACAGGTCATTACCCTTTGATAAAGGGATTCCAAGTCGTCCGGGGAAGCGACACTACACGCAGAATCCTGCGCTACATTCTCAATAGCCATTTTCAAAGCTCCGTTTTGATAGTGGTCAGGCTGGCAGGGTGTTTCTAGCGCCCTGTCTGCCGTCTTTTTGCCCGGAATAAACCGCGTCCGGGCATCGCGGTTATTTTTTTACGTTGCCTAAAAATGCCGTTGTTGCCTTTTCCATTGCGTCGCGAACCGGATCAACGTCTGCAATTCGCTAATAGACCGCTGCGGCTTGCATGGATTTATGTCCCAGCGCCTTGGCATTGATGGCAGTGTTTGCGCCGGTTCTTACAAGCCACGACCCCATTGTTCTGCGCAGGTCGTGAATGCGCAGGTCTGCCAATCCTGACCGTCTGCGCAGCGTAGCCCAGGCGCGTTTTGGTTCTTGGTAATGTCCGGTTTTACTGTCAGCCGGGAACACCCATGGGGATGTACTGCCTATTTCGTTTTTGATTGTTTTAAGCACTATCACGGCCTCGGGAACCAGCGGGATATTCATTTCCTCCCCCGCCTTTGCATCGCCAGCGCTGATGCGCCATAGAGCATCCTCAAGGTCAATATCAGCCCAGCGCATACCCAGCACGTTAGAGCGTCGCGCACCAGTCAGCAGACACAGCATAAAGAAGCTTTTCGCAGGCTCCTCTGATTCTTCCAGCGATTGGAAGAATATCGCCAGCTCTGCGGGTTGCAGATACCGCGTCCGGGTAGTCTCGGTGTTCTTTTTGACGTGCCCAGCGGGGTTTGCGCCCGTGTAGGTGCCTTCCTTTGCAGCCCAATTGAATGCGGCCTTGATCATAGAAACGCATCGGTTAGCGGTGGTCGGCGTGTCCTTTGATATTTTCCTGTGCAGCGCCCGGATCCGCTCCACACCAATATCGGACAGCTTGCGCTTACCAATTTCAGCTTCAACGTGCTTTTTGTACAGCCATTCATACGCGGCAAGGCTTCGCGGCTTCATGGTTGTGCTGCTCAGGTACCCGGCCAGCAATTCTGCAAAGGTGGTTTCGCCACGTTTCGCCCGTGCTGGTGCTGCATGACTAACACCAGTCGCAAGGTCAGCAATGATTTTTTTGGCTTTCTCGCGGGCGTTGTCAGGTGTCAGCTTGTCCGCTGTGCCAATAGTGATGCGTTCTAGCGCGCCGCCTTTTTTGCGTGCCAGCACAGCATAAGTTTTCACCCCCGCAGGGCTGACACGCAACCATAGGCCAGGTAAAGCCTCGTCGCGGTACTCGTCGCGCTTGCCCGGCAGGGCTTGGGGTAACGCGTCAACCTTTGTTTTTGTGAACCTAAACTTCTCGCTCATTCGCAGCCTTTGACCTTCTCGGGTAACACCGGGGTAACAGATTTGGTAAAACTTCGTTAAGTTTCATTGTTACCCGTTAAGGTCAACTATATCGCAAGTGATTGATATTTATAGGCATATTAAGGTTGATAAAGCTTAGGGTCGGGTGGTAAAACACTCCTAAAACAGACTTCTAAGCTGAGGGTCACAGGTTCGATCCCTGTCGGGCAGACCAAATTACTTTTTCACGCTTAAAGCTATCTCCCGCCCCAGCTCAATCACGGCCATGGCGTAATAGCTGCTCCAGTTGTAGCGGGTAATGGCATAAAAATTCTCGGTTCCTGCTACATATTGCGGCGCATTCGGGCCGTTGAGCAGTTCTACCAGCGCCAATGGGCCGGTGTGGGCCGCGCCAGCGGCGTCAAGCACGGCACCTTTCGCGGCAAAACTGCTGGCGCTGAAGGTGGGCAAGATGTCGGGTGCCATCAACGCATCCATGTCCAAACGGCCGTTGTCAAAAGTAACCGGGTAATGGGTCGGCATGCCCGGTTTCCAGTTGAAAGCTTTGAAATAGTTAGCGACAGAACCAATCACGTCTGCGCTGCTGTTCCATAAATCAATCGACCCATCACCATCAAAATCAACCGCGTATTTCACCCAACTCGACGGCATGAACTGCGGCATACCCATGGCGCCGGCAAAACTGCCGCGTGGCTCAAACGGGTTGGCACCGCGGCGGCTTTGGAGGGTTAAAAACTGTTCGACTTCGCCCTTGAAAAACGCACTTCGTTCAGCCGCGCGCGGGTGGCTGGTCGGGAAGTCAAACGCCAGCGTGCAAATGGCATCCATCACGCTAAAACTGCCGGTGTCGCGGCCATAAATGGTTTCAACCCCGATGATGCCCACAATGATATCAATGGGCACACCGTATTCTTTTTCGGCCCGCTCCAGGGTGGCCTGGTTGGCTTGCCAAAACCGCACGCCTGCTGCAATGCGAACGGGGTCAATGAAGCGGCTGCGGTAAACCCGCCAGTTTTTAACAAATGGCTTGGCCGCCGGTTGCATGAGCCGCGCTACCGTGGCGTTGTAGCGTGCCTGGCCGATGGCGTTGCGAACCCAGGCCGGGTCAAGGTCGCGCCGGGCTGCTAGGTCATCAGCAAAAAGCATGACGTCTGGACGGGTGGCATAAAGTGGCCCGGCGGTCGTTACCGCGCCTGCAGTCGTTGAAACAGGCCGTTTCGCTGTTGGATCAAAAACTTGTGCTTGCAGGCTCTTTTGTATGCGTTTTTGGTCACTGGCCCCCGTATTTTCAAGGCAGCCAGCTACTAAAAAAATAGCAATTAAAAACTGGGTCGCTGGATGTTTAACAAGCATGCCACGATTTTACGCAGGCCACACCAAGGTTTTAAACTGTTGCTTGAGCTGCTGAAGTTGTTGATGCTGCTGAAAATTTTGGGCAGACTGGCCGTTGCCCGGTGGTGCGTAGCGCTGCGCTTCAAGTTGCAGCAGCCAGCGCTGCAGCTCGTCAGTCGCACCTGCTTGATGCTGAACAAGCGCCGCCAACTGGCGCGGCGACGTGGCGGCCGAGCTTTCAATCCCGCTTTTGGCCAGCTGCTTGCGCGCTTTGCCCAACAAGCGTAGCCAGGGGTCGTGCTGCGTGCGCTCCCACAAGCCCCACAGCGCACCCAGCAGACTGACCACCACCACAATGCCGATCAGCAGGTAACTCAGGTCTTGCCAGTCGGGGGATGTAAAGCCAACGTCTTTGAGCAAATTAAGTTGCTTGCCTTGCGTGTAGTTGAGGACCCGCTGGGACCAGGCGTTGTTGATGGCTTCCCAGGTGGCTCGCAGCTGCAGCGAAAAGCGGGGACTCAGGTTGGTCAGCGCTTGACCAATGACGTTTTGCGGCGCGGTCAGCCTTTGAAAGCCGCCGATCCGGCCAGGCGACACGGCCGATGTCGGGTCAATCCGTACCCAGCCACGGCCCTCATGCCAGACTTCTGCCCATGCATGAGCATCACTTTGCCGCACCGTCCAAAACCCATCAACCGAGTTTTGGTCGCCGCCCTGGTAGCCTGTCACGATGCGTGCGGGTACATCGAGCGCCCGCATCAAAATGACAAAACTTGAGGCAATGTGCTCGCAAAAGCCTTCTTTTTTGTCGAACCAAAACTCGTCTGCGGTGTTTTGCCCGTACACGCCAGGCTCCAGCGTGTACGTGTAGCCGCCAGTGCGAAGCTTGTCCAGCGCCATAGCCACCAACGTGGCGCTATTGGCCTGGTTGTACCTCGCATCGCGCCGGATGTCATTGGCCAGCGCCAGCGTTCGGGGGTTAAAACCGGTCGGCAGCTCCACAAACTCTCGTAGGGCAATGGTTGCGTTTTTCGGCCCATGCGTGAACGCCGGATAGCTTTGTACTTTGTAGCGCAGCTGGTCATTGACCGGGCGGTTCAGCTGCCACTGCAAGTCAGGCAGCATGACGCTGCGGTAACCGACCAGCTCTGGGATTTGAACGGCCGCATCCATGACCATCAGCCACGGGCGGCTGCTGGGCTCCATCGTGACTTCGTAGTTGACTGGCGCACCACTGACCACCAGGCTGGCGGTGATGTTGAAACGCGAAAACACATCAGCGTTGGCGGGCAGCCACTCGCGCCCGTCAAAGCTGGAAAGCACCGGACCGCGAAAGTACAAATCGCTTTGCGGAGGCGGCGGTCCCTCAAACTTGATGCGCATGGCCACGCTGTCGTCCAGTGCCAGGTTAGCAATGGTGCCGACCTGCATTTTTGCGCTTAAACCGGTGCGGCCCACTACCGCGTCACTGGGCACGCCCCATAAAGGCGCCAGCCTGGGGAACAGCAAAAACAGCACGATCATGATGGGCGCGCCCAGCAGCGCCATCCAGCCTGCGGTTTTGGCCGCTTGCGCCAGCGGCGGTTTGCCAACCGGCATGTGGGCATTGACCAGCACGGTCAGCAGCCCCAGCAAGCCCAGCAACATGCTGGCCGCTGTCAGCAGCGACTGCGAGTAAAAAAAGTTGGCCAGCATGCAAAAAAAGCCTAAGAAAAACACCACAAAGGCATCCCGTCTGGCGCGAAGCTCCAGTGTTTTGAGCGTCAGCAAGACGGCCAACATGGTCACGCCAGCGTCCCGCCCCAGCAGCGTGCGGTGGGTCAGCAGCGTAGCGCCTACAGCAACCGCCAGCAGGCCAAGCCGCCACCAGGCACTGGGCAGTGGGCGCACGCTAAAGGCCAAATAACCGCGCCACACCAGCACTGCGGCGGCAAGCCCACTGCACCACCAGGGCAGATGCGGCGTCTGCGGCAGCAAAACCCAGGCAATGACCCCCAACAAAAACAGCGTGTCACGGCTGTCCCTCGGCAGGCTTTGCAGCACATTCGACAGGCTTGATTGGTGTCGTTTCAGCACAGCGCCAATGCCTCCAGGCATTGCCTTTTGTGGGCTTCGCCGCTGGCAGGATTGATGCTCAGGGCTGGCAATCTGAGGCCGTAGTCAAGGCCCAGCTTGTCGGCTGCCAGCACCCAGGCGCACAGGCGCGTGAGTTTGTGTTCAACATCGCCGGTACCGGCCTGGATGATGTCAAGCCACAACTCATGGCGCTGGGCTTGCTGGGTATCGCGCACCACCAATCCCCCGCCTGCTTCATCGGCCATACCTGATTTAGCGGCTTTTTTCCAGACCACCAGCTTGAGCGGGTCGCCCCGACGGTAACCGCGTACCCCATCGAATTCACCGGTGTTTTGCGCTCGCGCCGCATTTGCAGCGCCGCCGGGGCGCGGCTCGCCTGCTGGCAGTGGCGGCGGGTTGACCTCAGGCATGGGGTAAACCAGCATCTGCGCGGCAGGCCGCCATACCGACCAGACCCGAAAGGTGCCTAAGGGAAAGCGCGTTTCAGCGGTCAGCGTAGGCAGCCGGTGCAAGCCGCGTCGTTCGGGTTTAAAGGCCACCTGCACGGTTTTACTGCCTTGGGCGGGTACGTCAGCCCAAGACCAAGGGTCAGCACCAGATTTATTGGCGTGTTGGTCTGATGGGTTGAGAACAGACAGCCCAATGCCGTGCCTGATGCCGCTTTTGTCGTTGATCAGTTTGACATCAAAAGTGGCCAGGGCCCCCGCGTAATGTGCGGCAGGTGCTATTAAATTCATGGCAAGTCCGCGCAGTGTGCCGTGGCAAACATGCATACCCACCAAGGCACTGCCGGCCAGCAAAAAGGTCAGCAAATAGCCTAAATTAAGTTGGTAGTTGATGGAAGCCACCAACAATACAAGCAGCGTTACCGCCAGCATCAGGCCGGGCCGCGTTGGCAAGATGTAGACCGTGCGCTGCGTCAGCGTGACCTGGTCGGCCAGCGGCAAGCGGTTTTCAAACCACTTGCGAAAACGGTTTTGCACATAAGCCTGCGGGCGGCTCAACATCATCTGTTTGGCTCCACCCGTCACGGCAACGGGACTGCCGCAAGCATGGCGCTGACCTGCTCAAGCGCGCCCCGGCCTGCATCGCCGACAGGTACCAGGCGGTGCGCGGTGGTTTGCGGCAGCACGCTAGCAATGTCGTCGGGTGCTACATAGTCGCGTTGGTTTAAGTAAGCCTGGGCTTTGGCAGCGCGGATCACGGCAATGCCGGCACGCGGACTTAAACCCTGCAAAAACCAGCGGCCCGAGCGAGTGGCGGCCAGCAGGTCTTGCATGTAGTTCAGCAGCGGTTCGGCGGCGTGTACCTGCATGACTTGCTGCTGCAGTTCTACCAGCTCGTGCGGCGTGAGCACGGCTTGCAGCTTGTCCACCATGTCGCGGCGATCACCGCCCTTGAGCAGCTCTCGCTCGGCAGCCCGGTCTGGGTAGCCCAGCGATATGCGCATGTGAAAACGGTCAAGCTGGGACTCTGGCAGCGCGTAAGTGCCCAGTTGGTCATGCGGGTTTTGCGTGGCAATCACAAAAAACGGTACCGGTAGGGGACGCGTTGCGCCCTCAATCGTGACCTGTTTTTCTTCCATCGCCTCTAACAGCGCGCTTTGGGTTTTGGGGCTCGCGCGGTTAATCTCGTCAGCCAGAAGCACCTGGGCAAACAGCGGCCCTGGGTGAAACACAAAACTCTCTTTTTGCCGTTCGTAAATTGACACGCCCGACAAATCGCTAGGCATTAAATCAGCAGTGAACTGCACCCGTGAAAACTGCAGACCAAACGAGCGTGAAAGCGCATGGGCCAACGTGGTTTTGCCCACCCCGGGCACGTCTTCAATCAGCAAATGCCCGCCTGCCAACAGGCAAGCCACACAGTCCTGCACTTGCACAGGCTTGCCAACAATCACCGTGTTAAGCTGATTTATAAGATTTTTAAGTTTTTCTTTAGCTTGCATTTGAATACCTTAACCCAGATTTCCTCAGTCCCAGAGCTCTGGATTTTCTCAAAATACTGACGCCATGAACGCCACTGGTTATTTCACCCATAAAGATTGCTGGAAACACGAGATGGGCGATGGTCACCCAGAATGCCCAGAGCGGCTCGATGCCATTGAAGACTGGTTGCTTGCCACAGGGGTTAAAGACGCGCTGGACTGCCGGGACGCGCCGATAGCGACCATAGGCGACATCGGCTTGGCGCATGACCGCATGATGATTGCCGGCCTTCGCGGCTTGGGCGTTCAATTGGCCGAAGACATGAAAGCCGGCGGCCCCAGCCATGCGCAGATTGACCCCGACACCACCATGAATGTATATACCTGGGACGCAGCGACCCGGGCGGTGGGTGCCGCACTTGCCGCGACCGACGCGGTGATGGCAGGCGAGATTGAAAACGCCTTTTGCGCAGTTCGTCCACCCGGTCACCATGCGCTGCACGACAAAGCCATGGGGTTTTGCTTTTTTAACAACATTGCGATTGCCGCCCGCTATGCGCTGGAGCGCCACAGCTTAAAGCGTGTGGCGGTCGTTGACTTTGACGTTCACCATGGCAACGGCACCGAAGACATTTTGAAAGGCGACGACCGCGTGCTGATGGTCGGGTTCTTTCAGCACCCGTTTTACCCCCACAGCGGCACAAGCAGCCCGGCCAGCAATATGCTGAACCTGCCTGTACCCGCCTACACCAAGGGCGTGGCCATCCGGGAGCTGATTGAAATGCATTGGATACCACGGCTTGAGGCCTTCAAACCCGAAATGATTTTTATCAGCGCCGGGTTTGACGCGCACCGCGACGACGATTTAGGCCAGCTGGGCCTGGTGGAGCAAGACTACGCCTGGATCACCAGCCGCATCAAGGACGTGGCCAAGCGGCATGCCAAAGGCCGAATTGTCTCGTCACTCGAAGGCGGCTACAACCTGAACGCGCTGGCCCGCAGTGTCGAGGCGCACATTCGGGTGCTGGCTGATTTGTAGGGGGTAGGTAAAATCGGGCCAAGTAAATTGAACATTAAAACGCGCCCCTGAAAGCTGAAATTGAACCAATTCGATAAAAAGTCCCAAGCCTGGTCGGCCTTGTTTTCCGAGCCGATGAGCGATTTGGTCAAACGCTACACGTCCAGCGTGTTTTTTGACAAGCGCTTGTGGCAAGCCGACATCACGGGCTCGCTGGCGCATGCCGAAATGCTGGCCGCGCAGGGCATCATCAGCGCGGCTGACCATGTATCGATTCAAGAAGGCATGGCAAAAATAATGCTTGAGATTGAGTCGGGTGCGTTTGAATGGAAGCTCGACCTGGAGGACGTACATCTGAACATTGAAGCGCGCCTCACGGCTTTGGTCGGCGATGCAGGTAAACGTCTGCACACCGGCCGCTCCAGAAACGACCAAGTCGCCACCGATGTGCGGCTGTGGCTACGCGGCGAGATTGATTTAATTGTCCAATTGTTGAAAGCGTTGCAAAAAGCGCTGGTTGATATTGCCAGCAAGCATGTGGATGTGATCTTGCCCGGCTTTACCCATTTGCAAGTGGCCCAACCCGTCAGCTTTGGCCACCACATGCTGGCGTACGTGGAAATGTTTGCCCGTGATGCTGACCGTATGGGCGACGTGCGCAAGCGCGTTAACTTTTTGCCATTGGGCTCCGCAGCCTTGGCGGGCACCAGCTACCCGCTAGACCGCGCACGGGTGGCCAAAACGCTGGGCATGGTGGACGACAAGGGTCAGCCCTGCATTTGCCAAAATTCGCTAGACGCAGTCAGCGACCGTGACTTTGCGATTGAATTTACCGCAGCCGCCTCGATCGCCATGGTGCACATCAGCCGCATGAGCGAAGAGCTGATTTTGTGGATGAGCCAGAACTTTGGCTTTATCCACATCCCGGACCGCTTCACCACCGGCTCGTCCATCATGCCGCAGAAGAAAAACCCTGATGTCCCGGAGCTGGCACGCGGCAAAACCGGCCGTGTCGTGGGTCATTTGATGGGTTTGATCACTTTGATGAAAGGCCAGCCGCTGGCCTACAACAAAGACAACCAGGAAGACAAAGAGCCGTTGTTTGACACAGTCGACACACTCAAAGACACCCTGCGTATATTTGCCGAAATGGTGGCGGGCATTACCGTCAAACCCGATGCCATGGAGCAAGCCGCCTTACGGGGTTATGCAACGGCTACGGATCTGGCTGATTACATGGTTAAAAAAGGCCTACCGTTCAGGGACGCGCATGAAGCCGTCGCGCATGCGGTCAAAGCCGCCATGTCGCACAACGTCGATTTGTCTGAGCTGCCGCTAGAAGTGTTGCAGGGCTTTAATTCGAAAATTGAAAAAGATGTGTACGACTGTTTGAGCTTGCGCGGCTCATTGAACGCGCGCAGCACGCTGGGCGGCACCGCGCCTGTGCAGGTTCGGGCGCAAATTGCGCGGCATCAAGCCCGGTTGGGCTAGGTCGATTCTCCATGCCAGTGTTAAGTATTTATTGTTGAAATAGCCATTGGCCCCCATAAAGCATGGGCCAGTAGCTATAGATTAAATAGCAATGAGCGGGTTGAGTTTAGTTGTAAGCTCCCGATCATTGCCCTGACTTGATTGACCCCAGTAATGAACCTATCGACGCCAGAACTGCCACCCCCCGTGCTGCACACCCGAGACGACCGGGGCGTTCACACCTTGGTGCTGAACCGCGCCAGCACGTTTAACGCTTTGAGTGAGGACGTGCTGTCTGCATTGCAAGCTGCGCTCGACTTTATTGCCCTGGACGCCACCGCTCGCATCGTGGTGATCAGTGCTGAAGGCAAGGCGTTTTGTGCAGGGCATAACCTCAAAGACATGCAGGCGCGTCCCGACCTGGGCTACTATCAAAAACTGTTCGCCCAATGCACCCGGATGATGCTGGCGATTCAAAATCTGCCGGTGCCGGTCATCGCCAGAGTGCAAGGCCTGGCGACCGCAGCGGGCTGCCAACTGGTGGCGCAATGCGATTTGGCGGTAGCTGCGAGCCATGCCAGCTTTGGCGTCAACGGCATTGACGTGGGTTTATTTTGCGCCACGCCCAGCGTGCCTTTGGTGCGCAACATACCCGCCAAACAGGCGATGGAAATGCTGTTGACAGGCGAGTTCATCACCGCTGATGAGGCGCGGGTTCGCGGCTTGGTGAACCGCGTGGTGCCGCTTGAAGCGCTCGACAGAGAGCTAGAAAAACTCGTGTCTTCCATTTTGGCCAAGCCGCGTGACGCGATAGCCATGGGCAAAGCCCTGTTCTACAAGCAGCGCGAGACCGGCATCGAGGCTGCTTACCAGCTGGCAGGCCAAACCATGGCCTGCAACATGAGCCACCCGGTCGCACAAGAAGGCGTACAGGCGTTTATTGAAAAAAGAAAGCCGCAATGGCCGATTTGAGTTTGAACACGATTTTCCCGCCAGGATTGTTTTCTGGGACTGCGGCATACCCCAAACGCAAAATTGACAGCCTGGATGAATGGTTGGTCTCGCTGTCGCAACCGTCGGCGCTGGTTGAAATGGGCGTTGTCATTGCTTGCGCGCTCCTGGCTTGGGGCATGGTGCGTTTGGTGCGCAAAATCAGTGCGAACACCAATGACGACTCCATACTTTTCGGTCAACGCATTATTGATGGCGTGCTGTTTCCGTTGTTGCTGCTGTCGTTGGCCTATGTTGCCAGCATGTTTTTATTGCGCGTGTTTCCACTGGCCGTGTTCAAAGTGGCGATTCCTGTGTTGGTGTCGCTGGCGGTGATCCGCCTGGGCGTGAAGGTACTGCAGGTAGCGTTTAAAAATGCGCCCTGGGTAAGGGCACTGGAGCGCTCCATTTCATGGCTGGCCTGGCTGGCCATGCTGCTGTGGGTCAGCGGCTTGCTGCCTGTCATTTTGGAAGAGCTTGACGGCATCAAATGGAAAGTGGGGGCTACGACGCTTTCAGTCCGTAACATGCTGGAGGGCGGATTGACGGCGGGCGTGGTGATCCTCATCACGCTGTGGATATCGTCGGCGATTGAGTCGCGCCTGTTGCGCACTGCAACAGGCGGCGAGTTGTCATTGCGCAAGGCCGTCAGTAACGCCACGCGTGTGGCCCTGGTGTTTATTGGCTTGTTGCTGGCCTTGTCGGCAGTGGGCATTGATTTGACGGCGCTGTCGGTGCTGGGCGGTGCGATTGGCGTTGGTGTAGGCTTTGGCCTGCAAAAGCTGGCAGCCAACTATGTGAGCGGTTTTGTCATGCTGGCCGAGCGTAGCGTGCGCATTGGCGACAACGTGCGCGTCGATGGTTTTGAGGGCCGTATCACCGACATCAGGGCGCGCTACACCGTGATTCGTGCGCTGTCTGGGCGTGAATCGATTGTGCCCAACGAGATGTTCATCAGCAACCGAATTGAAAACCTGTCCTTGGCCGATTTGCGCGTGCTGCAATCTACGGTTGTGTCGGTCAGTTATGACAGTGATGTTGACCTGGTGATGCGCCTGCTTGAAGGCGCTGCGCTGGCGCAAGAACGCGTGCTGAATGACCCGGGCCCGTCTGTCAACTTGACCAATTTTGGCCCCGATGGCCTGGAATTCACACTCAACTATTGGATGACCGACCCTGAAAACGGTCAGCAGAACTTGCGCTCTGGCGTTAACCTGGCGGCGCTGACGGCGCTGCGAAAGAACGGGATTGAGATACCGTTTCCGCAGCGGGTGGTGCACACTCGGAGTCCAATGCAGCAAGGAGAACAAAAGTGAAAAGAAGTCCCGTCATATTTTTGATGTTTTCATTGCTTTGCGGGCTGGCTTTGGCTCAAAAGCAGAGCACTGCATCGGATGCGTTCTTGAAAGACATCAATTCGCTGGCGGGTGTTTCAAAGCTTGGCGGCGCTCTGCTGGCAGCCGACCCCGACAAGAAAAAATGGGGCGACTACTGCAGCATGGCGCAATCTCAGGCGCAGCGGGGCGAGTTTAGGGAGTCCATCCGCAGTGCTTCCAAGGCGCTGTACATGGGCGAATCCGCCAATGCCAACTACGGCGCGGCGATTGTTTACGCTTCGAATGACATTGCAACGGCTTACAGTTATGCGGGCGACCATGTCACCGCCAACGAATGGGCAAACCGGACACTGCAAGCCATCAGTCGTGGTTACGAGAGCTGGGCGCGCGAGCCCGTCCGCCTGATCGAGGTCAATGCCTACCGTTTGCGAGCGCTTCACCGGAGTCAAACAGGAATCCACACCGATGCACTGGCCGACATCAACAAGGCGATGAGCTTGCTGCCCAGCGCAGGCGCAGGCTTTATCAAGTCGGAACTGAGCATCACCCTTTCAGCACTTCAGTTACGCGCAGGTCAGGTCGACGCGGCGTTGGACACTGCGCGCAAAGTGGCCACCACTGAAGGCGATCCACTGCTCAAGCTGGCGGCTCTGCGTGCCGTTGGTGATGCTGCGTTGGCGAAAAAAGCATTCGCCATCGCGACCGAGGCCTATACAGACGCACTGGCCGTCGCGTCCGAGCGTAAAGACTTGTACCAGGTATCTATGGCTCAACTCGGCTTAGCTCGCGCGCACCGCGGATCCGAGCGTGATGCCCAAGCGCTGGTCGAGCTGGGTAAAACCATCGCCGGACTCGAGAGTTTGCGCGGATCATTCAGAAGTATTGAGATGCGTACAGCGCTTTTTGGTAACTTGCAAACTGTGTTTGACGAGGCTGTAGATTTTTATATTGCCAAGGGCTTGAGCGAACTGGCATTGGCAGCCAGTGAGGCAAGTCGCGCCCGAGGCATGCTTGACTTACAGCGCAAGGTTGCCAGCCCCCCCTCTAGCCAACGTGATCTCGGTATCCGCCCAGCCAGCCTTTCACAAATGCAGTCGGCGTTGTTGCCCCGGCAGGTGATGGTCAGTTACCACCAGTTGCCTGACAAATTGATCGTCTGGGTGATTGCCAAAAATTCTTTGCAGGCCAAGACGTTGCCCGCCAGTGCGGATCAAATGCGTTTGGCTGTCGCTCGTTTTCGCCAGCAAATCGAAGCTGAGGACAAAGCTGTGCTGGTCACGGCGAAAGCGCTACACGCCACCCTGATTGCACCGCTTGGTCTTGCACCTCAACAGGACATCATTTTTGTGCCCCACAAGTCGCTGCACTTATTGCCGTTTCAGGCGCTGCATGACGGGAGTCAGTGGTTGGTTCAAAGTCATGCCATCAGTACCGTCTTGTCGGCAAGCCTGATGACACCAGGTGCACCGCAAACCGGTGAAAAAAGCCTTGCTGCGCTGGGTAATCCTGATCTGGGGCGTGTTGAATGGTCATTGCCGGGTGCAGAACGGGAAGTCAAAGCGATTGAGGCTTTTTATCCCAAGGCCAATATTTATCTGAACAAGGAAGCCAGCAAAGCGCGTCTGATCGAAGTTGCACCGAAAGCAAGCGTTGTACACGTTGCAGCGCATGGCGTTGTTGACGAGGTTGATCCGATGTTCTCGGTACTCAAGCTGGCGACTTCAGGTGTTCTGGGGTCTGATATGGAGGCGCGTGAACTTGCCCTGCTGGATCTTTCAAAGGCACGGTTGGTATCGCTGTCTGCCTGTAACAGCGGCTTAGGCAAAGTGGCTCAGGGTGATGAATTCATGGGTTTCAAACGTGCACTGTTTTCTGCGGGTGCTGCCAGTGCCTTGATTTCGCTGTGGCCCGTTGATGACGATTCAACGCAAATACTGATGACCGACTTTCATAGCCGCTGGAAGAATCAAAGTCTTGCCCGCGCCATGCAGGCTGCGCAAATCAAGGTGCTTTCGGATCCCAAATATGCCAATCCTTTTTATTGGGCGGCATTTACGCTTGTTGGCGACCCCAATTAATTTAAACCTGCTTCGCGTCTGGATGGCACTGCCAGCCCAAGTTTTTTAATGTCGTTTTGAAGGTTGTTCTCTAATATAAAAAAGAACGGTCGTTCTTTTTTCTGTAAACTAGGGCGTTGAATCGGTTGAATGCCTCGCATTTTGACCAAAAGCATAAAATGCGTGGTTTACCTTAACGTCAACGTCAATCAACTATTTCTGGAGTGCGCAATGAAGGTTTTGGTCCCTGTCAAACGTGTTGTCGATTACAACGTCAAAGTCCGTGTCAAATCAGACGGTACAGGCGTTGACATTGCCAACGTCAAAATGAGCATGAATCCGTTTGACGAGATCGCCATTGAAGAAGCCACGCGCTTGAAAGAAAAGGGCGTTGTGACTGAAGTTATTGCTGTCAGCTGCGGCGTGTTGCAGTGCCAGGAAACCCTGCGTACCGCCATGGCCATTGGCGCAGACCGCGCTATCCTGGTGGAGACGGCTGAAGAACTGCAGCCGCTGGCGGTGGCCAAACTGCTCAAGGCACTGGTTGACAAAGAGCTACCGCAACTCGTCATTTTGGGCAAACAAGCGATTGACGATGATTGCAACCAGACGGGCCAAATGCTGGCGGCACTGCTCGGTTGGCCGCAAGCCACGTTTGCGTCAAAAGTTGAGGTGGCGGATGGTGTGGCAAAGGTCACCCGTGAAGTAGATGGCGGTCTGGAGACGCTGTCGCTCACGCTGCCAGCGATCATCACCACCGATTTGCGCCTGAATGAGCCGCGTTACGTCACGTTGCCCAACATCATGAAGGCCAAGAAAAAGCAGCTGGACAACTTCAAGCCCGAGGATTTGGGTGTGGACGTCAAGCCGCGCATCAAAACACTCAAGGTCAGCGAGCCGCCCAAGCGCAGCGCCGGTATCAAGGTGGCGGATGTGGCGACGTTGATCGACAAGTTGAAAAACGAAGCCAAGGTGATTTAAGGCGAGCTGAAGCTTGCCTGGCGCAGCTTTGTTTTTTACTTGTACTTGACCCTCAAATTTTTTGGAGCGAACATGACTTCTCTCGTTATTGCAGAACACAACAACACCAGCATCAAGCCAGCTACGCTAAATACCGTGACAGCCGCCGCACAGTGTGGCGGTGACGTTCATATTTTGGTAGCAGGGCAGCAGGCAGGAGCCGCAGCCGCAGCGGCCGCCACGATCACCGGCGTGGCTAAAGTCATCCATGTGGATGGCGACCATTTCGCCCACGGCTTGGCAGAAAACATGGCAGCGCAAATTTTGTCGCTTGCCTCAAGCTACTCGCACATCCTGTTTCCAGCCACCGCGTCAGGTAAAAATATTGCGCCACGAGTGGCTGCCGCACTGGATGTGGGGCAGATTTCAGACATCACCAAAGTCGAAGCGCCTGATACGTTTGAACGGCCCATTTATGCAGGCAATGCGATTGCCACGGTGCAAAGCATGGACGCTACCAAAGTCATCACAGTGCGTACCACCGGGTTTGATCCGGCTGCCAGCACCGGCGGCAGCGCCGCCATTGAGGTGGTTGCAGCTGTGACTGACAGCGGTAAAACGGCGTTCCTGGGTTCAGAAATCGCTAAGAATGATCGCCCGGAGCTGACTGCTGCCAAGATCATTGTGTCTGGTGGCCGGGCGCTTGGGTCAGGTGAAAAGTTCACCGAAATCATGACGCCGTTGGCCGACAAGCTGGGAGCCGCTTTGGGTGCATCGCGCGCGGCGGTAGATGCCGGGTACGCGCCTAACGATTGGCAAGTCGGCCAGACCGGCAAGATTGTTGCACCGCAGTTGTACATTGCGGCGGGCATTTCAGGGGCTATTCAGCACTTGGCGGGCATGAAAGACAGCAAAGTCATTGTCGCGATCAATAAAGACGCAGAAGCACCTATCTTTAGCGTGGCTGACTACGGTCTGGAGGCCGACCTGTTCACGGCTGTGCCTGAGCTGACGGCTGCACTTTAAGACTTTCATCCAAATCCGAAGCGCAGCGCTGCGGGCTGCGTACGCGCATTGATATTTCTGAGACATCGAGACGAATCATGACCTATAAAGCCCCCCTCAAAGACATGCTGTTCAACATTCAGCACATCGCTGATATTGAGCAGGTTTCTAAAATCCCGGGGTTTGAGGAGGCAGGTTACGACACTGCCCAAGCCGTGCTGGAAGAATGCGCCAAGTTCAATGAAGGCGTGCTGGCCCCGCTGAATTGGGCAGGCGACATCAACCCATCAAGCTTCAAAGACGGTGTGGTCACCACCACGCCTGGTTTTAAAGAAGCCTTCAAGCAATACGCTGAAGGCGGCTGGCAGGCACTGCAACACCCGGTTGAATACGGCGGCCAGGGCTTGCCCAAAACGATTGGCGCGGCTTGCGGCGAAATGCTGAATTCTGCCAACATGAGCTTTGCGCTCTGCCCTTTACTCAGCGACGGTGCAATCGAGGCACTGCTGACAGCAGGAAGCGATGAGCTGAAAGCCACGTATCTTGAAAAACTGGTCAGCGGCCAGTGGACGGGCACCATGAACCTGACCGAGCCACAAGCTGGCTCAGACCTGGCTGCCGTGCGCTCGCGTGCCGAGCCACAGGCAGACGGCACGTACAAAGTGTTTGGCACCAAGATTTACATCACTTACGGTGAGCACGACATGGCCGAGAACATCGTCCATCTCGTTTTGGCTCGTGTCACAGGTGCGCCTGAAGGCGTGAAGGGCATCAGCCTGTTTGTGGTGCCTAAATTTATGGTGGGTGAGGGTGGCAAATTAGGCGCGCGCAACGACGTGCATTGCGTCAGTATTGAGCATAAATTGGGCATCAAAGCATCGCCAACTGCCGTGCTGCAATACGGCGACAACGGCGGAGCGGTGGGATACCTGGTCGGGCAAGAAAATCGCGGGCTTGAGTACATGTTCATCATGATGAACTCGGCGCGCTATGCGGTGGGCATGCAGGGCATTGCCGTGGCTGAACGCGCTTACCAAAAGGCGGTGAGCTTTGCCAAAGACCGCGTGCAAAGCCGCCCGGTCGACGGCTCCATCAAAGCCAGCGCACCCATCATTCACCACCCTGACGTCAAACGCATGCTGATGACCATGCGTGCTTACGTTGAAGGCTGCCGCGCCATGGCCAGCGGCGCAGCTGCGGCGTATGACGCCAGCCACCACCACCCTGATGCGGATGTGCGCAAGCAGAATTTGGCCTTTTACGAATTCATGGTGCCGCTGGTCAAAGGCTACAGCACCGAAATGAGTCTTGAAGTGACGTCGCTCGGCGTGCAGGTCCACGGCGGCATGGGCTTTATTGAAGAGACCGGTGCGGCCCAGTATTACCGCGATGCCAAAATTTTGACGATTTATGAAGGCACCACCGCCATCCAGGCCAACGACCTGATTGGACGCAAAACGATGCGCGACGGTGGTCAGACGGCCAAGGCGATTGCGGCGCAAATTGAAGCGACTGAAAAGCAGCTGACCAGCCAAGGCAGCCCCGACGCATTGGCCGTCGCCAAGCGCCTGAAAGCTGCGCGGTTGGCGTTGATGGACGTGATTGAATTCGTCGTTGATTTTGGCAAAAACAGCCCGAACGCCGTGTTTGCAGGCAGCGTGCCCTACCTGATGCTGGCGGCCAACGTGGTGGCAGGCTGGCAAATGGCGCGCTCCCTGCTGGCCGCGCAAACAGAGCTAGCCAAGGGTGTGGACGTTGACTTCATGACAGCCAAAATCACCACCGCCCGCTTTTACGCCGACCACCTGCTGACCAAAGCCCCCGGCATGCGGGACAGCATTGTTGAAGGTGCGGACTGCGTCACGGCGCTAGCGCTTGAAGCGTTTTAACGAAGCGTTTTAACTTGCTATCTATTCAGTAGCTTCTCGCGCTCTATTTACGTGGGCCACAGCCATTTTCAACACTAAAAATCAGTTTTTTTAAAGCCAAACTCATGTCAAACTTGCCTCCCATTCTCCAAAACCTGCCTTTCCCCGTCATTGGCTCGCCGCTGTTCATCATCAGCAATCCCAAACTGGTCATTGCCCAATGTATTGCAGGTGTGGTTGGCTCCATGCCAGCGCTTAACGCGCGGCCCGCAGCGCAGCTTGAAGACTGGCTGGCTGAAATCACTGAGGCACTTGCTGCGCACAACGCCGCGCACCCTGACAGACCTGCCGCACCGTTCGCCATCAACCAAATCGTGCATAAAAGCAACGACCGGCTGGAGCACGACACGGCCGTGTGCGAAAAGTACAAAGTGCCCATCATCATCACCAGCCTGGGTGCGCGCGAGGACGTCAACGTTGCCGTCAAGGCCTGGGGCGGTATCACGCTGCACGACGTGATCAGCAATGTGTTTGCCCACAAGGCGATTGAAAAAGGCGCGACCGGTTTGATCCCTGTCGCTGCAGGCGCCGGCGGCCACGCCAGCGTGAAAAGCCCGTTTGCCATGGTGCAAGAAATCCGCCAGTGGTTTGACGGCCCACTCGTGCTCAGTGGCTCTATTTCAACCGGCGGTGCCGTGCTGGCAGCGCAGGCCATGGGCGCTGACTTGGCGTACATCGGCTCGGCTTTTATTGCCACGCACGAAGCCCGGGCCGTTGACGGCTACAAAGAGATGATCGTAGCCAGCAGCTCTGACGACATCGTCTACTCCAACTTTTACACTGGTATTCATGGCAACTATTTGAAAGGCAGTATCCGCAACGCCGGTATGGACCCCGATAACTTGCCAGTTAGCGACCCCAGCAAAATGAACTTTGGTGGCGCAGACGCGGGTTCTTCAGCCAAAGCCTGGAAAGACATCTGGGGTTGCGGCCAAGGCATTGGCGCGATTGACAAGATTCAAAGCACTGCGGATTACGTGGCGCAGCTGAAGCGAGAGTACGCAGCTGCCAAGGCCCGTTTGCTGTAGGTTTGCGTGTTTTCAGCAGTGAATTTGGCTTGTAGCCCAATCAATACTTGAGCCAGTAGCTCCTAAATACCTAGCGACTTACCCATCAACTGCTGTGCATGATGCTGGAGATGATCAGCCATAAAGCTGGCGACAAAATAATAGCCGTGGTCATAACCGGCATGGTGTCGCAAAGTTAACGGCTGGTTAGCGGCTGCGCAGGCAGCCTCAAATAAATGCGGATGCAATTGCTCAGCCAAGAACTTGTCTGCCAGGCCTTGGTCAATCAATATGCCGCCGGGGTAAGGTGCTGACGGTTGTTGGCCCATCAGTGCCGTTGCATCGTGCGCAGTCCAGCTCGACTCATCTGCACCCAAATAACCCGTCAACGCCTTGCGGCCCCACGGGCACTGGCTGGGTGCACAAATAGGCGCAAAGGCTGATACGGATTTAAAAAGAGCAGGATGCTTGAAAGCCAGCGTCAGTGCCCCGTGCCCGCCCATGGAGTGGCCAAAGATGCCAACTTTGGCTGCGTTGATCGGCAGGGCATCCGCTATCAGAGGCAACAGCTCATGGTTGATGTAGCTTTCCATTCGCCAATGTTTAGCCCACGGCGTTTGGGTGGCGTCCAGGTAAAACCCGGCACCTACGCCAAAGTCCCAGCTTTCAGCTTCGTCCGCCACATTCGCACCGCGTGGGCTGGTGTCAGGCGCAATCAACGCCAAGCCCAACTCGGCCGCCATGCGCTGCGCGCCGGCTTTGACCATGAAAGTTTCTTCGTTGCAGGTCAGCCCTGCTAGATACAGCAGGGCAGGCACGGGGCCATGGATGGCCTGCGGTGGCAAAAAGACTGAAAAGCGCATCGGCAAGCCAATCTCTTTTGAGTCGTGCCTGTAAAACCGCTGCTGCCCGCCAAAACAGGCATGTTCGCTTAAGAGTTCAGGATTCATAACAGTCATATTTCCGTTCGGGCTGAGCCTGTCGAAGCCAATCTGCAACGCGAATACCCTTCGACAAGCTCAGGGCGAACGGATGCAGAGGAGCTTAAAAAATTAGAACAAGACGACGCCCCGAATGGATTCACCGCTTTTCATCAAATCAAAACCCTTGTTGATGTCTTCTAGCGGCATGGTGTGGGTGATCAGGTCGTCGATGTTGATCTTGCCCTCCATGTACCAGTCGACAATTTTGGGCACATCGGTGCGGCCTCGTGCGCCACCAAAGGCCGAGCCTTCCCACTTGCGGCCGGTTACTAATTGAAACGGTCGGGTAGAGATTTCAGCCCTGGCCTCAGCCACACCAATGATGATGCTGCGGCCCCAGCCCTTGTGCGTGCATTCAAGTGCCTGGCGCATCACCTGGGTGTTGCCAATGCATTCAAAGCTGTAATCCGCGCCGCCGTCAGTCAACTGCACGATAGCGTCAACCACGTTGTCAACCTCTTTCGGGTTGATGAAATGCGTCATGCCAAACTTGCGCGCCATGGCCTGCCGAGCCGGGTTGATGTCCACACCAATGATCTTGTCAGCGCCGACCATCTTCGCGCCTTGAATCACGTTCAGTCCAATACCGCCCAGGCCAAACACCACCACATTGGCGCCTGCTTCAACCTTGGCCGTGAACAGCACCGCGCCAATGCCAGTCGTCACGCCGCAGCCGATATAGCAAACCTTGTCAAACGGCGCGTCACTTCTGATTTTGGCCAGTGAAATTTCAGGCGCAACCGTGTAGTTGCTGAAGGTGGACGTGCCCATGTAATGAAAAATCGGCTTGCCATCGAGGCTGAAACGGCTGGTAGCGTCGGGCATCAGGCCCTTACCCTGCGTGCCGCGAATCAATTGGCACAGATTAGTTTTGCGAGACAGGCAAAATTTGCACTGGCGACATTCAGGGGTGTACAAGGGAATGACGTGGTCGCCTTTTTTGAGTGTGGTCACGCCTGGACCCACGTCAACCACAATACCTGCGCCTTCATGACCGAGGATGGCCGGGAAGATGCCTTCCGGGTCAGCACCTGACAGCGTGTAGTAGTCGGTGTGGCAAATGCCTGTGGCTTTGATTTCAACCAGCACCTCGCCATAACGCGGGCCATCCAAGTCGACGGTTTCAATGGTCAAGGGTTGGCCTGATTGCCAGGCCACAGCGGCTTTTGTTTTCATGGGTGAGCTTTAAATAATGAAGGTTTAACTGACTTTAGCGGTGTTTGGGTTCATCGCGGAGGCAGGTGCGGCACCATACAAATAAAGGCGGCCGACCAGCAACACGCTCAAGACCGTCGCTACGCCGCCAATCAAGGCATTGACCCAAAAATATTGCACCAAGCCCTGCGCATCGCGGCTGATGACCAAGCCGCCGACAAAGGTAGCCAAACCCATCGCCGCGGATTGCATCGCTGAGTTAAGCGCCATAAAAGTGCCGCGCAGCTTCGGGTTGGCCGCGCTGGTCGCCAATGCCATGCCCGGAATCATGCGGCCGTTCATGCCAATAAACATCAGCGTGGTAACCAGCAAAATGCCCCATAAGCCAAATGATGCGCTCGTGGTGACCAGCCAGATGGTCAGCATGGCAAACATCGCGGTGATCTTGAACATTTTTGCCTTGCCAACAGAATCAGTCAGCCGGCCTATCCAGCGTGCGGTCACCAAGGTGGCTGCACCGCCTAGCAGGTACACATAGGGCACTTGTTGCACCGTTAAGCCACCGTTGATGGTGGTGTAAATGGTGATGTAGGGGATAACGGTAAAGCCCGCAATCATCATCAACGCCGTCAGCGCAAATGCCTTTTGGTGGTTGGGGTCCCGTAGCACCTGCAAAATGCTTGACAGTGGCGACGAGCGCTGGTGCTGCAAGTGGTCAGCCAACGGCAGCAACGTCACCCAGCCGCCCACAGCCAGCAACAGGCTAACTGCCGCAATGACAAAAAACGGCGTGTGCCAGTTAAATTGCGCCGCCAAAAAAAGCCCGGCGGGTACGCCAGCTACCGATGCCAACGCAAACGACGACATCACAATCCCCATCGCCCGGCCGCGCCGGTCAAACGGAATCACGTCAGCCACGATGGTTTGCGCCATCGCCGCCAACACGCCGCCAAATGCCCCAGCAGCAATGCGCGCCAGCATCAGCGCGTCATAGCTTTGCGCTAGCCCGCAAGCCAGCGTAGCCACAGCGAACAAAACGTACAAGGTCAGCAGCAATTTTTTGCGACTGAAGCGGTCAACGTAAAAAGACGCCAGCAAACCCGACGCCCCCGCTGAAAAGGTGTAAGCCGACACCAACAAACCAAATTTGGCATCGCTGATGTTGAACAACCGCGTGAACTGCGGCCCCAGCGGCATCATGACCATGAAGTCAACGATGTGAGTGAACTGAATGCCCGCCAGGGTCAAGAGCAACCACAGCTCGCGTTTGGGGGAAAGGGAAGGGGTCATGTCGTCAGATGCAAAGCTGTGACTGTAGCGGAGCAGGTGACTTCACGCTTGCTCGACAAACAATCGTAGGCGGTGCTGGGCGAACGGAAAAATGCTTTTAGCTGCTGGAAGCGCGTGTGGCCCATGAAAATAGGGCGCTTCGTGCTATGAATTTTTATACATGTTCTGACGCTGATATTTTTAAGTGATGTCACTGTGGTGTGACCAATTCAACGGACCCAAAGCAATACATAAAAAAGGCGTGTGCGGGACGATGCACTCGATGCTAACTGGGGTACAACTCGTACCCCCTTGCGCGGGGCGTATCAAACCAACGATTGATAAGCCGGATGTTTACACATCACGCTCGCAAACAGCGCTGATGCCTCAAACCGGGCCAACCAGCCCTGCATTTGCGGCCAGGGCTGGGCTGCAAACCACACCGCATCGGTATGCGCAAACTGACGTATGAAAGGCAGGATGGCCATGTCGGCCAAGCTGGCTTGGGTGCCGAACAACCAGCCTTGGCTTAAACGCGGTTCGAGCGTTTGTAGCCAGCTTGCGGCTTGAAAGCGCTGCGCCAGTGCAAACGCCTTCACATCACCGCCAGATTCCAGCGGATAGCGGTTCGGATATTTGTAGCGATCGAGTGTGTGTTTGAAATCGCCGTCGTTTCCTGCAATCAAGGCCAGCATGTCGCTAATGGCAGGTCGTAACCAGCCGTCCGGATCGTTTTGCGCCAGCGCCCAGCGCATGATGTCCAGACTTTCGTCAATCACCTGGCCGCTTGGCAAGACCAAAACTGGCACCGTGCCTTTGGGGGACGTGGCCAAAAGTTCAGGCGGTTTGCTTTTCAAAGACACTTCGCGCAGCTCATAGCCAACACCGCTGGCTGCCAGCGCCAGCCGGGCGCGTATGGCGTACGGGCAGCGCCTGAAGCTGTAAACAACGGGCAGGGCAGTGGTCACTGCTTTTGCACAGCGCGCCGTGCTGTTTCCTGTTTCGCACCGATATGGCTTTGCTTGCGCGCCTGAGCCAAATCAACCTGTTTTTGCCGCTGTCTGTACCCGGCTTTTTGCGTGTCGGTTGTTCGGGCATGGCAGCCGGGGCAGCTTACGCCACGCTCATACAGGGGCGATGCCATGGCTTCAACATTAACGGGATCGCGGCACGATCTGCACAACTCCAAATCACCTTCTACTAGCCCGTGGCCAACTGACACCCGTTCGTCAAACACGAAACATTGGCCCTGCCAACGGCTTTGGGCTTTAGGCACAGTCTCCAGGTATTTCAGAATGCCGCCTTGCAGGTGGTAGACCTCATCAAAGCCTTTGGACTTTAGATACGCAGTGGACTTTTCACACCGAATACCGCCTGTGCAAAACATGGCCACCCTGGGTTTGATGCCATTGACCTCGGCCAGCTTGCCGCCGCTTTGCATTTCTTTGTCAACCCAACTGGGCAGCTCTGAAAAGCTGGTTGTCGCGGGGCTTACCGCCCCCGCAAACGTGCCAATCGCCACCTCATAGTCGTTGCGCGTGTCCACCACCACCACGTTGGGTTGCTCAATAAGGTGGTTCCAGTCGCTGGGTTTGACGTACTGGCCCGCCATGATTGCCGGATGCACATCTGGCACACCGAGGGTGACGATTTCTTTTTTTACCCGTACCTTCAGGCGATAAAACGGCATGGCACTGGCCCATGACTCTTTGTGCTCCAGGTCTTGCAGTCGTGGGTCAGTGCGTAAATACGCCAGCACCGCATGTATGTCGTCCGGCAGTCCGGCCAGGGTGCCGTTAATGCCCTCGGCCGCCAGCAGCAGGGTGCCTTTGATGCCATGCGCCTCCAGTACTGCCAGCAGCGGCGCTTGCATCGCGGCATGGTCGGGCAGTTCTACAAACTTGTACAGAGCGGCGGTTAAAAAGGGCATGGTCAAAAAGTGTAGTTGCTATTTAATTTATAGCTGCTTAATTAGTAAATACAGGGGCTTAGAGCTATATTTTGTGCTATTTTATGCTTTTTTAATTACCGGCAGCCGGTTTGGCCGGGGTTGGTCGGCGTTGGCGGGGGGTGGCCAGAGTTAGCAGCTGTGGGCGTTCAGGATTGCCTTAATTCAACCTACGCTAGAATTTATCCATATCAATCGACGCAATGTCGACATGCGATCGGGAGAGACTGCCGACGCCTTTGACAGCTAAAACTGGCAAAGGCATGCGGGCAGCGCCGAAGGAGCAACCGCCCCGGAAACTCTCAGGCAAAAGGACCGACCGCATGCAACTTCTCTGAAGAGCTGCTGGCATTTATCGTCTGCCAGAGCACCGAAGGAGCAAGCGGCGCGCTAACGCAGCGTGGCCGTGAATCTCTCAGGTCCAGAACAGAGGGGGCGTCCTATCCATGCTTGGTCAAGCGACCTGCGTGGGAGGGCTCCAACCCCTGACGTTTTGAGAGCTTTTAAATGAAAACGATTGCAATTGTCGGTGGTGGTATCACCGGCGTCACCACGGCTTATGCCTTGGCCAAACGCGGCTTTGCCGTGACACTGTTTGAGCGGCACCGCTATGCGGCGATGGAAACATCTTTTGCCAACGGCGGGCAACTGTCGGCGTCTAACGCCGAGGTGTGGACACACTGGTCAACCCTGCTAAAGGGCTTGAAATGGATGCTGAAAAGCAATGCGCCGCTGCTGGTTAACCCGCTGCCCACCTGGCACAAGGTGTCGTGGTTTGCTGAATTTATGGCTGCCATGCCGCATTACGAGCGCAACACGGTGCAAACCACGCGCATGGCGATTGCGGCGCGTGAGCATCTTTTTGCCTGGGCGCAAGACGAGGGAATTGACTTTGACCTTAAAAAGCAGGGAATTTTGCACATCTACCGCAACAAAAGCGGCTTTGACCACGCCGGCCATGTGTCAAAGTTGTTGGCAAAAGGCGGTCTTGAGCGCCGCCCCGTCACACCGCAAGAAATGAAGGCGATTGAGCCAACGTTGGCGGGTAACTATTACGGTGGCTACTTCACTGAAAGCGATGCCACGGGCGACATTCATAAGTTCACCCAGGGTTTGGCCCTGGCCGCTGAGCGTTTGGGTGTACGTACCTTGTATGGCCAAGACGTAACATCGGTTCAAAGCGATGGCAAAAAAGCCGTGGTCACCACCGCTGCGTCAGACGTCGACGCAAACCGCGCGCATCGTTTTGACGGTATCGTGGTGTGCGCCGGGGTAGCCAGCCGCGACCTGGCCGCGCAATTGGGCGACCGGGTCAACATTTACCCGGTCAAAGGCTATTCCATTACTGTTCATCTAAACGACACAGCAAGCCAGGCAGGCGCGCCTAACGTGAGTTTGCTGGACGACGAGACCAAGCTGGTGACCAGCCGTTTGGGTGTTGACCGGTTTCGGGTGGCGGGCACGGCTGAGTTCAACGGTGTTGACCACGACATTCGCGCCAACCGTATCCGGCCCCTGGTTGCGTGGGTGGAGCAGTGTTTTCCAAACATCGACACCCGCTCGGTGGTGCCCTGGGCCGGTCTGCGCCCCATGCTGCCTAACATGCTGCCGCGCGTTGGCCGTGGCCGCGCTGCCAATGTGTTTTACAACACCGGCCACGGCCATCTGGGCTGGACACTCTCGGCCATCACGGCGAACATGGTGGGCGATGTGGTGCAGCAGGCCCGCGAGGCCGCAGTCAGCGCGGTCACGCTACCAATTGCGGGGCAACTGCGGCCTGGTTAAGTCTTGGCTGGTATCTTTAAGATAGCACCATGACTCAAAAATTAACATTTGCCGTGATGGGTGCTGGCGCTGTAGGTTGCTACTACGGCGGTATGCTGGCCCGGGCCGGGCATGAAGTGGTGCTGATTGCCCGGCAACCCCATGTGGCAGCGGTGGCCAGAAATGGCCTGCGGCTGCAAACCCAGTCGTTTGACGAATTCATACCGCTTGATGTCAGTACGAACGCAAATGCCGTACAGGGTGCAGATGTGGTGCTTTTTTGCGTCAAGTCGAGCGACACCGAGCCTGCAGGCCGCATGATGCAGCCCTACCTGCAAGCCGGTACGCGAGTGGTGTGCTTGCAAAATGGGGCAGACAACGCTGACCGTCTGCGCGTTGTGCTGCCTAATCAGGGGGTAAGCGCTGCAGTGGTGTACGTGGCCACTGAAATGGCAGGCCCCGGCCACGTCAAACACAACGGGCGGGGCGATTTGGTCATTGAGCCATTTGCATCAAGTGCTGCGGTGGCGCAGGCGCTGATTGCAGCGGGAGTGCCCACCGTGGTGTCGAAGAATGTGCGGGGTGAGCTATGGGCCAAACTGATGCTTAATTGCGCCTACAACGCCGTGTCTGCCATTGCCCAGCTGCCCTACGGCAAAACGGTATCAGGCGTGGGCGTGCCAGAATTGATGCGCAGCGTGGTAGCCGAATGCCTGGCGGTGGCTCACGCTGACGGCGTGCAGGTTGTAGGAGATACCTACGACGCGGTGGCCCAACTGGCAGCCAGCATGCCCAGACAGTCGTCATCTACAGCGCAAGACTTGGCGCGCGGCAAACCCACAGAAATTGATTATTTAAACGGTTTTATCGTCCAGCGCGGTCAGGCTTTAGGCATTGCCGCACCAGCTAATCAGGTGCTGTGGACGCTGGTGAAATTGCTGGAATCTAAAGCAGCCATTGAGAACTAAGACTTTTAATCGACAGCAGCGTGTTTCGTTGAAACGTGCCTAATACGGCAGCGCAAACCCATTTTTACCCACGTTAATGCGCAGGGCTGTTGGCTTGCTGTCTATCGCTTGGGCCGCCAGCGACACGCTAGCTCCCACCAACAACAAGCTGCGATCACCTGGGCGTGAGGTCACGATGGGTGTGTTGGCGGGCACCTGTATGGTTTTTTCGCCGTCTTTGTATTTCAGTTTCAAGGTGCGGCCGCCTGCGTCGGTCGCGCTGCCCGCCATGCCCACATCGTCAACGGTCGCGTTGGTCATGGTGCTTTCGGGTAACAAGTCAAACGGGCGGTGGCCCTCGGCAGTGCCGCGCGCGGCTTCAGAAAAGACACTTATCGCAATGGCGCGCTGGGTGCCGTCAGCTTGCGGCGTGGCGGCAGCGCCAATATAGCTGCCGGGTTTGATGTCTTCAAGTTTGATCGGATAAACCTCCGACACGACCGACTTTTCAGTCAGCACCAAGTCCAGCACCTCCCCGCTGCGTTCTTTAACCACCAAGTTAGTCGGCGAAACGCTGACGATGCTTCCGCGTATGCGCAAGACGGGGGATGGTGTTTGTGCGCTGGATTCAACCGTAATGGCGGCGGCGAAGGTTACCGCCATGCACAGGGTAGCGACGGCTTTGCGTCGTGAGCAGATCAGTTTCATCATGATGGCATCGTATAAGTTAGATAAAAGTAGGTAGTATCTATTTAATAGCGGCTGGCCCAGTATTTTCATGGGCTACTGCCCTATTTGGTTCCAAAAATTCTGTCGCCCGCATCACCCAGGCCTGGCAAAATATAGCCGTGGTCGTTCAGCTGGCGGTCTATCGCGGCGGTATAAATAGCCACGTCAGGGTGGGCTTTTTGCATGTTGGCAATGCCTTCTGGGCAGGTCAGCAGGCAAACAAACTTGATCGATTTAGGCTGGAGTTTTTTCAAGCGGTCAATCGCAGCGATGGCCGAGTTGCCGGTAGCCAGCATGGGGTCAACCACCACAATGTCTCGTTCAGCCATTTCGCTGGGCATCTTGAAGTAATACTCCACCGCCTGCAGCGTCGCTGGGTCGCGATACAGGCCCACATGACCGACCCGCGCGCCAGGCACCACGCTGAGCATGCCCTCCAATATGCCGTTGCCGGCCCGCAAAATCGACACAAACACCAGTTTTTTGCCGTCAATCATGCGCCCTACCGTGACTTCCAGCGGGGTTTCAATTTGCACGTCTTGCAGCGGCATGTCGCGGGTGACTTCATAGGCCATCAGACTGGACAGTTCGTTGAGCAAGGTGCGAAAGGTGTTGGTCGATGCGTCTTTGCGGCGCATCAGTGTCAGCTTGTGCTGCACCAGCGGGTGGTCAATCAGGTGAACATTTGGCATCAGTAATTCCTAAAATCCTAAAAAACGAACGTTTAACGGCGGCGACCACCAAACAAGCTGCCCAAAACGCCACGAATGATCTCGCGGCCAACGGCTGAACCCATGGTGCGCACAGCCGACTTGGCCATGCTTTGCGCCAGACCGTCATGCACGCCGCCGCGCGGGCCAGTGGTGCCAAATAACACATCTTTAAGACCGCCCATGATGCCGCCTGCATCGTTTTGCCCGGCCGCACCGCCATCAGGTGCGTTTTGTGCGGCGGTGCTACTCGTCACCGCACGGCCCTGGAGTTTTTCATAGGCAGATTCTCGGTCTTGCGCTTTTTCATAAACACCTGCAACCAGTGAGTTTTGCAACAAGGCTTGCCGCTGCGCTGGCGTGATGGGGCCGATCTGACTGCCGGGGGGCAGCACATAAACGCGCTCTGTCACGCTGGGGCGGCCTTTGGCGTCCAACAGGCTGACCAGGGCCTCGCCTACAGCAAGCTCGGTAATGGCCGTTTCAATGTCCAACCCAGGCTTTTGGCGCATGGTTTGGGCTGTGGCCTTGACAGCCTTTTGGTCGCGTGGGGTAAAAGCGCGCAGCGCATGCTGAACGCGGTTACCGAGCTGGGCCAAAACAGAGTCAGGAATATCAAGCGGGTTTTGGGTCACAAAATACACCCCCACGCCTTTTGAGCGCACCAAGCGCACGACTAACTCAATGCGTTCAACCAGCACCTTGGGGGCTTCGTTAAACAGCAGATGCGCTTCATCAAAAAAGAACACCAGCTTGGGCTGCTCCAGGTCACCGACCTCGGGCAGCTGTTCAAACAGTTCAGACAGCATCCAGAGTAAAAAGGTGGCGTAAAGCCGGGGCGCGTTCATCAGCTTGTCAGCCGCCAGGATGTTGATGACGCCTTGTCCGTCAGTTGTCTGCATGAAGTCGCTGATGTTCAGCATGGGCTCGCCAAAAAACTGGTCGGCACCCTGGCTCTCAATCTGCAGCAGACCACGCTGAATGGCGCCCACGCTGGCCGCGCTGACATTGCCATACTGGGTGGTGAACTGGCTGCCGTTGTCGCCCACATATTGCAGCATGGCGCGCAGGTCTTTTAAATCCAGCAACAGCAGGCCGTTGTCATCGGCAATCTTGAAGACGATGTTGAGCACGCCGGCCTGGGTTTCGTTTAAATTGAGCATGCGCCCCAGCAGCAGCGGGCCCATGTCTGAAATCGTGGCGCGCACGGGGTGACCAAACTCACCAAAAACGTCCCACAGCGTGCTGGGGCAGGCGGCAGGTGCAGGCGCATCTAGGCCGCGCTCTTTCAAAATACCGGCCATTTTTTCACTCAGCTTGCCAGCCTGACTGATGCCGGTGAGATCGCCTTTGACATCGGCCAGAAACACCGGCACGCCGATTTTTGAAAAGTTTTCTGCCAGCGTTTGGAGTGTGACGGTTTTGCCCGTGCCCGTCGCGCCGGTGATCAAGCCATGTCGGTTGGCCAGTGCGGGTAGCATTTCGCAGACAGTGTTGGCGTTTTTGGCAATCACGATGGGCTCGGCCATGAAAAAATCCTGAAAGTTAAAATACAAGCGAAATACGCAACATTGACACAAGCAAGCGTAAATCAAAATACAAGGATTCCCGTGGCAGGTCACAGTAAATGGGCGAATATTCAGCACCGCAAGGGCAGGCAAGACGAAAAGCGCCAGCGCATCTGGACGCGCGTGATGCGCGAGATCATGGTTGCAGCCCGTTTGAAAGGGGGCGATGCAGCTACCAACCCCCGTTTGCGCTTGGCGATTGAAAAAGGCAAAGCCGCCAACATGCCGCTTGAAAATGTCAAATATGGCATTGCCAAGGCTACCGGTAGCCTGGAAGGTGTGCAGTACGAGGAAGTGCGCTATGAAGGCTACGGCATAGGCGGGGCAGCCATCATCATTGACTGCATGACCGACAACAAGACCCGCACGGTGGCCGAGGTGCGGCACGCTTTTTTGAAGCATGGCGGCAACATGGGTACCGAGGGCTCGGTGGCGTTTCAGTTCAAGCACTGCGGGCAATTGATTTTTGCGCCGGGCACCATTGAAGATAAGGTGATGGAAATCGCACTTGAAGCAGGCGCTGATGACGTCATCACCCATGACGATGGCGCGCTTGAGGTGCTGACGCCCTACACCAAATTTGAAGCGGTTAAAAACGCGTTGGAGGCCGCAGGTTTGAAGGCTGAAATTGCCGAAGTCACCATGCGCGCCGACAACATGATTGACATGGCGGGCCATGAGGCAGCGCGCATGCAAAAGCTGCTGGACGTGCTGGAAGATTTGGACGACACACAGGACGTGTTTCACAACGCGGCAATTGCAGAATGAATGAATCTCAAAAGGCAGCGACGATCGAGTTGCAGTTGAATCGAATCGAAGCATTGCTTATTCAAGGCAATGCCTTGCGCAGCGAAGCTATTGCATTGCAAAAGCAGTCAATTGAAGTTCAACGTAGCCAGACTGAAAAAGCAACGCGAATTGCAAACGACGCCATTGACTTACAAAAACGTGCGCGGCCGTTGGTCAAAATGCTCTTTGTTGCGATTTTTATCGTCGTCGGTTTGGCGATCTACACCAGTTTTTTTCGGCGGTAAATCATGAAAGTTTTAGTTGTAGGCGGCGGTGGCCGTGAACATGCGCTGGCCTGGAAGCTGGCGCAATCGCCCAAAGTGCAGGCGGTATATGTGGCGCCTGGCAATGGCGGCACGGCGCTTGATAAGCGCTTGAAGAACATCAACATTACGGATGTCCATGAATTACGTGAGTGGGCAGCTACTAATAAAATAGCATTGACCGTGGTAGGCCCTGAGCAGCCGCTGGCTGCTGGCATCGTCGATGAATTTCGAGCCCATGGCCTTCGGGTGTTTGGCCCGACCAAAGCTGCCGCGCAACTGGAAAGCTCGAAGGCGTTCTCAAAGGCCTTCATGAAGCGCCACGGCATACCGACGGCCGAGTACGAAACCTTTACCCATGCGGTCGCCGCGCACGCTTACGTCGATGAGAAAGGCGCGCCGATTGTGATCAAGGCTGATGGCCTTGCCGCTGGCAAGGGCGTGGTAGTGGCGATGAACTTGCATGACGCCCATGAGGCGATTGAGTTCATGTTGGCCGCAGGACCTGACAACAATGTGTTGGGCGTGACGCACAACGAAGCCGGGGCGCGGGTCGTGATTGAAGAGTTTCTGCAGGGCGAAGAAGCCAGCTTTATCGTGATGTGCGACGGTAAAAACGTCGCCGTGATGGCCACCAGCCAAGACCATAAGCGGCTGCTGGACGGCGACCAAGGGCCGAACACCGGAGGCATGGGGGCGTATTCACCCGCACCTGTCGTCACGCCTGACGTCCACGCCCGAGCCATGCGCGAAATCATCATGCCGACCATCAAAGGCATGGAAAAAGACGGCATACCGTTTACCGGGTTTTTGTACGCTGGCTTGATGATTGACGCGCACGGCAAACCGAAAACGCTCGAATTTAATTGCCGTATGGGCGACCCTGAAACCCAGCCCATCATGATGCGGTTGAAAACTGATTTGGTCGATGTGATGATGGCCGCTACGTCGGGCGGGCTCGACAACATTGAGCTTGATTGGGACCGCCGCCCCGCGCTGGGTGTCGTCATGGCGGCGCATGGTTACCCTTTGCACCCGCGCAAGGGCGATGTGATTCATGGCTTGCCTTTGGAGGCGGATGATTGCATGGTGTTTCACGCGGGTACAGCGACGCAGGTCAATCAAACGGTAGAGACGCTCACATCAGGTGGCCGCGTTCTGTGTGTCACGGCTTTGGGTAACACGGTGAAAGCGGCGCAGCTCCTAGCATACGAAGCAGCGAAGGGAATCACGTTTGACGGCGCACAAATGCGCAAAGATATTGGCTACCGGGCAATAAAAGCATGAAAAATATGAACGCCCCCGAAGCGGTCTTACGCCCGCCTCCGCCTCAAGGGGGCACCGCTGGTGGCCCGGCAAAGCCGGTTCCACGGCGGTCGCTTGAAGGGATCACTCAAGGAATTTTTTTATGACGCTTCCTTTAAGCGACGTTCGCGCATTCTTGCTGGGTTTGCAAACCCGTATCACCAGCGCCATCACAAACGTTGACGGCCAGGCGTTTGTAGTGGACGAATGGCACAAAGCACCCGGCGAGCCGCTGCAAGGCAACGGCATCACGCAAATATTGGAAGGTGGTGAGGTGTTTGAACGGGCAGGGTGCGGCTTTTCGCATGTGCGCGGCCCCAGGCTGCCGCCATCGGCTACGCAGCACCGGCCTGAGCTGGTGGGCGCGCCATTTGAGGCGATGGGCGTCTCCTTGGTGTTTCACCCCCGCAATCCGTATGTGCCCACGGTGCACATGAATGTACGCATGCTGGCTGCGACCCCTGCAGACGGCAGCCCGGTGGTGTGCTGGTTTGGCGGCGGCATGGACTTGACGCCGTACTATGCATTTGAAGAAGATGCCGTGCACTTTCACCAAACCTGCAAAAATGCGCTCGCCGCGTTTGGCGATGACAAATACCCGCGCTTTAAAAAATGGTGCGACGAGTATTTTTATTTGAAGCACCGCGATGAGCAACGCGGCATTGGTGGCGTATTTTTTGATGATTTTCAAGAGTTAGGCCCTGAACAAAGTTTTGTCATGATGCAAAGCGTGGCTGATTCGTTGCTGGCTGCCTATTTGCCGATTGTTGAAAAGCGCAAAAACACGGCCTACGGGGAACGTGAACGCGAATTTCAGCTTTACAGACGCGGCAGGTATGTAGAGTTCAATTTGGTGTGGGACCGAGGCACGCATTTTGGCCTGCAGTCAGGTGGCCGGACTGAATCAATCTTGATGAGCATGCCGCCGCTGGCCAGTTGGTCCTACCAGCGCCAGCTTGAGGCTGGCTCGCACGAAGACCGCTTAACGACCGAGTTTTTGCCCCGACGGGATTGGGTTTGAGCCAAAACTTGAAAAAAATAGGCTTTTTTGGTGGTGCGTTTGATCCGCCACATAACGGCCATGTGGCGTTGGCGCAAGCCGGGCTCAACGAACTCGGGCTGGACAAGCTGTACGTGGTCCCTACCGGGCAAGCCTGGCACAAAGCCCGCCCATTGAGTGCACCCGAGCACCGTTTGGCCATGGCTAGATTCGCGTTTGCTGAAATGCCAGGTGTTGTCGTCGATGCCAGAGAAATCCAGCGGCCTGGCCCGACGTTCACCATTGACACGCTGCAGGCGCTGCAAGCTGAAAACCCTGGCGCGCAGTTTTATCTGATACTGGGCGCGGACCAGTTTGCTGCGTTCAAGCAGTGGCACCAATGGCAGGCGATTTTGGAGATTGCTATAATTTGTGTAGCTGGCCGCGCACATAACGCTTGGGCCCAGGGTAAAAACGACCAATTAAACGAATCTTTAAATGACCCGTTGGGTGATACGGTAAATGACAGGGCAAATGACACGTTAAGTGACCCGCCACATGACGCCTCAAAGTTACCTGAAAACCGATGCTTGGAATTGCATATGCCGCTCATCGATGTCAGCGCCACACAGATCCGCCAACTTTTGGCCACCGGATTAGGCGAAAATCAGACAATTGCCGACTTAACGGCCCACCTGACTGATCGCCTACTGCCTGACAAGGTAGCCCGCTATATTGATCAACACCAGCTTTACAGCGCTTTTTAACTTTTATTGAAACCACCGCATGACCAACTCCCCCAAAAATACCGCTGCAGTTGACAAAAAAGACGTCCAGAAGCTACAGCGCGCCATCATTGACGGGTTAGAAGACGTGAAAGGGCAAGACATTGTGGTGTTTGACACCGAACACATCACGTCTTTGTTCGAGCGGGTCATCATTGCCTCAGGCACCTCCAACCGACAAACCAAGGCGCTTGCCGCCAGCGTGCGAGACGCCGTGCGCGACGCCGGTTTCAGCAAACCGCGCACAGAAGGTGAAGAAAACGGCGAATGGATCATCGTCGATTGCGGCTCGGCGGTTGCCCACATCATGCAGCCGACCATTCGGCAGTATTACCACCTGGAAGAATTGTGGGGCGACAAGCCGATCAAACTCAAGCTCGGCGCGCCCGCGCCGCTCGTGAAAGCGGCCAAAGTAGAACTCAAGCCTGAGCCAGAAATCAAAGCCAAGCCAGCTAAAAAAGTGGCGGGCAAGACCGTGGCTGGCAAGACAGTGGCTGGCAAACAAGTTGCGGCTAAAAAATCTGCCCGAAAATCAGACGTCAAAGCGCCTGTTCGCATTCCAACCACCACGGTTGACTCCAGCTACGTGGGCCGCATTGGCAAAACCAACGACTGGACGGCCAAGCGCAACGCGACAGAGGTAGCAGCCGAACCTGTCGTTAAAACACGCAAGCCAGCAGCCAAAACGCCAATCGTCAAAGTGCCAGTGGCCAAAAAGGTTGCAGCCAAGAAAGTGGTGGCCAAAACTGCCGCCAAAAAAGCCCCGCCGAAGAAAACTGCTGCCCCGCGCAGCAAATGAGACTGACGATCGTTGCGGTCGGCCTGAAAGTTCCTGACTGGTCGCAAGCCGCTTATGACGACTACGCCAAGCGGTTTCCGCCAGAAATTAAAGTCGAGCTGAAGGCGGTTAAGACCGAGCCCAGGGCGTCTAAAACACTGGACACGCTGCTGTTGGCCGAAAAGTCCCGCATTGAAGCCGCCATCCCGCGCGGTACGCACATCGTGGCACTGGACGAGCGCGGCACGAACGTCACCACGGTTGCGTTGGCTGAGCGACTCAAGGCCTGGCAGCTGTCAGGCGACGATGTCGCCATCGTGATTGGTGGGCCTGATGGCTTGGAAGCTGGTTTTAAAAAAGCCGCCCACGAACGTCTTCGCTTGTCTGATTTAACCCTGCCGCACGCCATGGTGCGGGTGTTGTTGATCGAGCAGTTGTACAGGGCTTGGAGCATCACGATCAACCATCCCTACCACCGAGAATGAAGCCCCCACGGTCGTTCACTTTGTGTAACTCCCTGCCCCCCGAGGGGGCCGCTGCGCCTGCGGCCCGGCAAAGCCGGTTCCGCGGCCCCTGCTTGAATCTCGAACCAAATGTCGGCTGCTCAACATGACTGATTTTGTTTATCTAGCTTCCCAAAGTCCACGGCGCAGACAGTTGCTAGAGCAGCTTGGTGTGCGCTATGAACTGCTGCTGCCGGACGAAAGCGAAGATGCAGAGGCACTGGAAGTCGCTCTTAAAAACGAAGCGCCTAGCGCATACGTTATAAGGGTTACAGGCCTAAAGTCAGGCGCTGCAGTGGCTCGTTTGCAACGTAGAAAATTAAAGCCTGCACCCATCCTGTGCTCAGACACCACCGTCGCCCTGGGCCGAACCATTTACGGTAAACCCGCAGACGCAGCGCACGCAAAGCGCATGTTGAGCGAACTGTCTGGTCATACCCACCGCGTGTTGACGGCGGTGGCTTTGCAGTCGGGGCGAAAACGTCTTGACGTACTGAGCATCTCAAAGGTCACGTTTCAGGCCATGACCCGCCCGCAAATTAACGCCTATGTGGCCACAGGTGAGCCACTGGGCAAGGCGGGCGCCTATGCGGTACAGGGAAGGGCGGCGATGTACATCACGCGCATGGATGGCAGTTACAGTGGGATCATGGGTTTGCCGCTTCATGAAACAGCGTTTTTGCTCAAGTCTGTTGGCATCAAACTTTAACCTTCTGAATTTAACCTGTTCATGCAACAAGACATTCTCATCAACTGGTCGCCACAAGAAACCCGCGTGGCGGTAGTCGAGCACGGCGCGCTGCAAGAGTTGCAGGTCGAGCGTTCGTTAGAGCGCGGGTTGGTCGGTAATGTGTATCTCGGTAAAGTTGCGCGGGTGCTTCCTGGCATGCAATCGGCTTTTATTGACATCGGGCTGGACAAAGCCGCTTTTTTGCACGTCGCCGATTTGATGAGCAGCATCAACAGCCGCCATGCCGATGCCGATTTGCCCGCCGAGCCGCAAAAGCCGATTGAAAAGCAACTCTTTGCAGGCCAAGCACTGATGGTGCAGGTGTTAAAAGATCCGCTGGGTACCAAAGGGGCACGGCTGACGGCGCAAATCAGCATCGCTGGACGTTTGTTGGTGTTTTTGCCACAAGACAACCATGTGGGCGTGTCGCAAAAAATACCGCCCCAGCAGCGCGAAGAATTAAGACAGCGCGTTTTAGCCCTGACTAACGAGGGCGGGGGTGGCGGGGGTTTTATTTTGCGCACCAACGGCGAAGATGCACTGGACGCCGAGTTGCTTGAGGACATTGCCTACCTGCGTAAAACCTGGAGCCAGATCAAACATGCCGCAACCCGTTTGCCGCCAGCATCGGTACTGCACCAGGATTTGAATTTACTTCAGCGCGTGCTGCGCGATGTGGTTTTCGAAGGCACACACACCATTCGCATTGACTCGCGCGAACAATTTGACCAACTGAAAACTTTTGCCACTGAATTCATGCCTGCGACGGTTGCAAAACTACAGCTGTACGCTGGCGAGCGCCCGATATTTGATTTGTTTAACATCGACGAAGACATTGCCAAGGCTCTTGGCCGAAGGGTAGACCTTAAATCGGGCGGTTACCTCATCATTGACCAGACCGAGGCGCTGACGACCGTAGACGTCAACACTGGCGGATTCGTGGGTGCGCGCAACTTTGACGACACTATTTTTAAAACCAATCTGGAGTCATCCCAGGCGATTGCGCGTCAGCTCAGGCTACGTAATTTAGGCGGTATCGTGATTGTCGATTTCATTGACATGGTCAAGCCAAGCCATCAGGACGAGGTCTTGGCCGAGTTTAAAAAACAATTGGCGCGCGACCGTATCAAAACCACCGTTAACGGTTTTTCGGCACTGGGGCTGCTGGAGATGACGCGCAAGCGCACCCGCGAGTCACTGGCGCATCAACTGTGCGAGCCTTGCAGCGCTTGCAGCGGCAAGGGCGTGGTCAAAACAGCGCGTAGCGTGACGTACGATATCTTGCGAGAGATTTTGCGTGAGGCCAGGCAGTTCAACCCGCGCGAGTTCAGGGTGGTGGCTTCACCTCGGGTGATTGAGCTCTTTTTGGACGAAGAAAGCCAGCATTTGGCGGGTTTGAGTGACTTTATTGGCAAGCCCATTTTTCTGCAGGCCGAAGCCGCGATGGCGCAAGAGCAATACGACATTGTGCTCATTTAAAAGTCAGATACTTTCATGGCCCAGCACACAATTCCTATTTTGATGTACCACCAAGTGGACGTTGAGCCGCCCAAAGGCTCGCCCATGCGGGGGCTGGTGGTGTCGCCCAAAACGTTTTCAAGGCAAATGGCGGCGTTAAAATTATTGGGCTACCAAGGCAAGTCAATGGGCGATTTGTTGCCCTACATCAGCGGCGAAAAGCAGGGCAAAGTGTTTGGCATCACTTTTGATGATGGCTACGAAAACAACCTGCGCTGTGCTTTGCCTGTTTTAAAAAAACATGGTTTCAGCTCGACCTGCTACATCGTGGCCAACCAGGTCGGTAAAACCAACAGCTGGGACATTGAGCGCGGCGTGGTGCAGGTGCCACTGATGGATGTCAAACAGCTTCAGGCCTGGGTCGACGCAGGTCAGGAGGTGGGTTCGCACACGCTGAACCATGCCAATCTTGAAACCTTGGACTATGAAGCCCAAGAGATAGAAATCAGCCAATCAAAAACTCAGCTGGAAGCCTTGGTGCGCCAGGAGCGTGGGGTTCAACATTTTTGTTATCCGTATGGCGGGTTAAACAAGACTGCGGTGCAAAGCGTTCGGGCTGCGGGTTACCTGACAGCCACGACAACTGTCCGGGGTCGGGTAGGATCGGGCCAGTCTGATCGTTTGCTTTTGCCCCGCGTCTTGGTCAGCCGCACGACGACATGGATGCAACTGCTGCTTAAGGTTCTGACCCGCTACGAAGACAAGCGTGCGGTAAACCACCCTGCCGATATGTACACCGCATGAAAATCCGATTGGCGGTCGTGACCCGCAACTTCTCAAAAATGGGTGGGGGTGCAGAAAGTCTTTCGGTGTCACTGGCCAACTCGATGCTGGGCGAATGCGACATCACGGTGGTGTCGCAAGGCTTCGACCCATCGATCGAGCATATCAAGCACAAACAAGTGCCAAAGCTACCCTTTCGCACGCGTTGGATCAACCAGCTATGGTTCAGCTGGTACACCCGACGCGTTACCAGCAGTGGCTTTGACGTGGTGCACTCGTATGAAAACGTGACCCATGGTGACGTACAAACCGTCAGCGTTAAAACCGTGCATGCCAGCTTGAGCCAACGCGGCATGAGCAAAGCACGGATTGCGCTTAGCCCGCGATTACTGGCCTACCTGTGGTTGGAGAAAAAGCGACTTTGCAGCCCGGGCCACCACAACGTGTTTGTTTCGCAGTTTGTGCAGGACGAAACGCTGAAAATCTTGCCCAATTTACCGAGTTGCAGTGTGATTGAGCCAGGTGTTGACATACCTGCAACGGTGTTGACGGCGGCGCAAAAGATGGCTGCACGCGCTTGTCTGGGGCTTGACCTAGGCATCATGACGGTCGGTTTTGTGGGTCATGATTTTAAAAAGAAGGGTCTGGGTACGTTGCTTAAAAGCGCGGCGCGCTTACCTTTCGATGTGCAAATCGTGGTGTTTGGTAATGCAGCGCAGGCAGATCGCTACACCGATCTGGTGCAGGCGCTGGGTGCCGGAAAATCCTGCCGGTTTATGGGCGCAGTCAGTGACATGCTCACTGCCTACGCGGCGATGGACTGCCTGGCGCACCCGACCACACAAGACGTATTTCCGATGGTGCTGCTGGAGGCCATGGCCAAGCATATTCCCGTAGTAACCACCAATGAACCGCACAACAACATGGGCAGCTTGCTGGTTCATCAGCAGGACGCCATTTTGTTGCGTGATCCTGATGACATTGAAGGCCTAACGAATGCACTAAGCCAAATTTGGCTTGACCCAGACCTGCGGTCAACTCTGGCCAACGGTGGCTTTTTATTTGCTAAAAAATACAGTTGGGACGCGGCCAAAGCCAAGTATTACGGGATTTATCAGCGGATACTTAAAAATTCAGCTGTAACGTAGTTGGCAAAGTGTTCTTTGATGTAATCCTCGACTCGAATGAAGTCGGCCGTCCAAAACTCTCTCAAGCGGGTGGTATCAGCGCGAGAATATTCAGCTTCTTGAGACAGCCCGTGTTCAATCACCAATTCAGGAAACTGGTCCGCTACCAGGGCGATCAGCGTCGATATTTTGGTGGCAACTCCGGTCCCAATGTTCAGGTGTGTTTGGGCAATGTTGGCCATCGATAAATTTAACACCGCTGAAGCGACATCCGTGATGTGAATGAAGTCGCGCTGCATGCGACCTTGATTATTAAGCGTGAACGGCGTGCCTGATTGCAACGCACGTTTCAGTTTTGAAAAAATTGAGAAACGGTCGTCCCCACCATAGCTGTTGAAGACGCGCAAAATTTGATACGCAATGCCATTGGCACTGCAAAACTCGGCCACCAGCTTTTCATTCAGATGTTTTGAAATCCCATTGATGGTGATGGGGCAGCACAGGCTGTCTTCGCCGGTTCGCATGTCTTCACCGTACACGGCGCAACTGCTTAAAAACACCAGTTTTTTGACCTGTTGCTGGTGCACCGCCTCAAGTAGCCTGGCAGTGGACATCAGATTGGAGTCCAGTAGGCGGCTGGGGTGCAATTTGGCAGACGTACGAAGATCGCTGGCTGCATGAACCACCACATCACAGATTGCCAGTTTTTCATGAATCTGCGCCCAATCGTTGCGGCCAACAGGTACGACGCGGACCTGATGCAGCCTGTTCGCTTGGCGTATGAATTCAGAACCGAAGTTACCTTCAGCTCCCGTCAGCAAAATGTTCATGTGGTCGTTTAGGTGGTTGTTCGCATGGCTGGATCACCGGTTTCATTCAGACCAAGGCGGTAAAGCTGCGCGTAAGCCCCATTTTTGGCCATCAGTTGCGTGTGCGAACCGGTCTCAACGATCTGGCCAGCATTCATCATGATGATTCGGTCGGCATGCTGTACCGTAGAAAGCCTGTGCGCAATGATGAGCGACGTCCGGTTAACTGTCAGTCGTTTAATCGCTTCTTGCACGGCCTGCTCTGACTGCGTGTCTAGCGCCGAAGTCGCCTCATCCAGAATCAAAATGGGGGCGTTTTTATACAGCGCTCGTGCAATTGCCAGTCTTTGGCGCTGTCCGCCCGACAATTGCATCGCGTTGTGCCCGAGCACAGTGTCGACGCCTTGTGGCAAATCGTTAATCATTTGTCCTAAATTGGCGGCATTAAGGCATTGCATGACTTTGCCCCTGTCCAGGTCATGCCCCAGTGCGACGTTGACGGCAATCGACGTATTAAGCATGACCACGTGCTGGCTCACCACTGCAAATTGGGCGCGAAGTGATGGCGTATGCCATTGCCTGACGTCATGGCCGTCAAGGCGAACCTCGCCTGCCGTAGGGTTAACAAAACGTGGCAACAAGTTTGCCAGCGTGGTTTTGCCGGAGCCCGACGCACCTACCAGTGCGATGGTTTCACCAGCAGCGATCGACAGGCTTAAATGCTCTAGCGCCGGCGCGGCACCATTTTGGTAGACCACTGACACGTCTTTAAATTCGACACGGCCAGAGGCCCTGGTTTTTGAAAACATCCCGCCTGTTTCATCGTCGGTAAGGTCCATCAAGTCCAAACCGCGCTCAAGGGCTGCTAGACCCCGGGTGATGGGCGTGGCACCATCCGACAAGCCTTTGAGAGGTGCAATTAACAGCAGCATGGCGGTGACAAACGCGACAAAGCCGCCCACAGTTGTGGTGTTCTCCGAGCCCTGTAACAGGGCTATCGAGACCACCGCCGACAATGCAATGGCTGCCAGCACCTGATTAATGGCACTCATGCTGGCGTAAGCGACGGTTGACTTGATCGACAGACGGCGCAGCGTATGGCTCAATTGATCAAACCTTGCTGCTTGCGACGCTTGCGCGCCACTCAGGCGGATGTCTCGATGTGCGAGGACGTTTTCTTCCACAACGTAGGCCAGGTTGTCGGTGGCCGTTTGGCTTTCTTTTGTTAAGCGGTAGAGCCTTTTGGTCAGCAGCCTGATCACCACAGCAACTGCTGGGAACAGCAGCGACACGATCAGCATCAACTTCCAGTTTAAAAATACCAGGTAGGCCACCAGCGCAATGAGGGTCAGGACATCACGCGCCAATTTCAAAATGGCGTTGTTCAATATCATCGAACCGTTGTAGACCTCATACACCACCGTGTTTGAGATAGCGCTGGCGCTTTGCTCGGAAAACAGAGACAGCTGGGCGCTGAGCAGTTTGTCAAACATCGCCTTACGAAGAGCCTGCAAACCGATGTTGGTGACCTGTGCAACGGCATACTGTGCAACAAAACCTGACACGCCCCGTACGGTAAAAAGCAACATTAAACTGGCGGGCACCAACCAGAGGTTTAGCTCCCCCGCTTTGAATCCACGGTCAAGCAAAGGCTTGAGCATGGCGGGGATAAACGGTTCAGTTGCTGACGCAACGAAGGTAGCACCAACGGCTACAACCCATGCACCGCGTGAGCGACTGAAGTAGGGCCATACCCGGCCAACGCGCTGCCACAGTGATTTTTTGACTTGCGGCACACCCTGCTTGGTATCCGTGGTCATGCAAGCCGAACCCGTGTTTGCGTGGATGTGGCGGGGTATCTTCCTAAAGCCAACAGCAAGCCGATGACCACACAGAAAAAATCACCGATTTGTGCGTCGTAGATGGAAGAGTTAAAAAGACAACTGGTGGCGAGTGCCAGCAGGCAGGACTGAGTGGCGCGCGCTGCATGTGTCTCCATCGCAACAGTGTCTTTGAAAATACTCACCAAGAGCGCCAAAAAAAGCAAGACACCGGGCACCCCCAATTGCACCCCCCACATCAGGTACTCCTGGTGCGGATTACTTTTATCGCCCACCATCAAGCCGTCCGCCTTGTTTTGTTTTTCCAGGCGGTTGTACTCATTGCTCCAGCTACCTACGCCAGAACCGATAAAGGGACTTTCGTGTATCGACTGCAGTGACCGATGCCAAAAGTGAAGCCTGATTCCAGACGAAGTACCAGACCTCAAATCAGCACCTTCGGCGACAGAAAACTCGCTGACTTCGCTCTTAACCATCTCCACGCGGTTTTGCACTTTTTGGGAAGTCGCCGAAAAGATCAACAAAAAAACCAAGGGTAGCGTGATCACCAGCCACTTGAAACGCCGCGGCAGCTCCCACATGACGGCAAGCGAAAGCAGCACAATCGCGACCACGTGCCCACTGCGTCCAATCAGTACAAACAACACGTTGGCCAAGCATATCAATGCTACGCAAATCGCGACATATCTGCCATACCGGCCGGGAGCAAAAAGGCGCAGATGCCAACATACTGCGGCTGCGGTAGCACTCATGATGGCTTGGTCAAGGTAGGTAGAAAACACTGCAAACTGAGTTGTAGCCATTCTTGAGGTTGCCCACGGAACAGGAATACCGAAAAACAACATCCATGAGCTGATCACGAGAAAGGTCTGCCCAGCCACAAATGCGGTCAGGGCATACAAAACTTCCTGCCTGCTTCTCAACAAGCATCCGAGCAGAACGACCGTCAACAGCTTTCCGTATTTGGCAACCGAGCCTACAGAATCATTGGTTTGGGCCGTTGTCCAGAGCAAGCTGATGCTGAATATTGCCAGCACAACCAGCACCATTCGGGTGGTCCATACAGGCAACACGGGCTCAGCCATTTCAGTTCGATCGGAAGCGCTGAATAATTTGCTGGTCAGTAAGGCTAAAACGGCTATGAAGAGTACGAATTTACCGATGCTGATCCACGCGACAGACAGGCCAACGGTTGCTGCGACAAAACATCCCAAACAAAGCCTGGCGTTGAGTCGTTGTTGAGTGATGGGCCGGATTGGTATCATGTTATTTCTGATTATCTTCGATGGATTTTCATGGGCAGCAGGCTTCTTGGGCACAAATTTTTAGGAAATCATTGAATACGTTGTCGGTTATCGTGATCACAAAAAACGAGATTGCAAGCATTGAAGCTTGTCTGCAATCTGCCTCATTTGCCGACCAGCTCGTGGTGCTTGACTCTGGGAGCACAGACGGCACGGTTGCTGCAGCGCGAAAAATGGGCGCCGAGGTCAGCCAAAGCACCGACTGGCCTGGTTTTGGTGTGCAGAAGAACCGTGTGCTCGCATTGGCAAAGTGTGACTGGGTTCTTTCAGTCGATGCCGACGAAACAATCAGTCCTGAGCTGCAGGCCGAGATAATCCGGGTCCTGGCTAGCCCTCAACGCGATGCCTACAGCCTGCCCAGACTGTCCAACTATTGTGGCCAAAACATGCGTCATTCAGGCTGGTATCCAGACCGGGTCACACGTTTGTTCAGGCGCGGTGCGGCGCACTTTTCTGATGATCTGGTTCATGAAAAGCTGCTGTGCACTGGCACTGTCGGTCGTTTGCGAGAGCATTTGCTGCACGAGAGTTTTAGTGGTTTTGAAGAAGTTCTCGACAAAACCAACCGCTACTCCACAGCGGGCGCACAAGTATTGTTTCAGCGGGGCAAATCAGCAACTTTGGGCCAAGCATTTGGCCATGGGCTGTGGGCGTTTTTCAGAACCTATATCCTTCGGCTTGGGTTCATGGACGGCCGTATGGGTTTGATATTGGCTATTTCAAATGCCGAAGGCACCTATTACCGCTACCTAAAGCTTTGGCTGATGTCACGCGGGACCCGACTGGTTAAATGAAGATCAGCTTTATTGTTTTAACTTATAACCGGGCCGATGCCTTGCTTGCCGTGCTCCGCTCATTGGCCAGCCAGTGTCGTGAAGGCCATGAGGTGCTGGTCGCCGATGATGGCTCACATTCAGAGCAGGTAAATTTGCTTAAGAAAGAGTGTCCAAAGTTTACTTGCCCGATTCGTCATGTCTGGCAGCCCGACCAAGGATTCACAGCGTCTGCGAGCCGCAACCTGGGTGCTTACCATGCACTGGGCGAGTACTTGGTGTTTATCGATGGCGACTGTGTACCTGGCCCGTCGTTTGTCGAAGCTCACACCCGCTTGGCCGAGAAATCTTGCCTCGTTAACGGCAGCAGGGTGTTACTCGGGCAGCGCTTGACGCAACGCGTGTTGAATCAAGAAATTGACTTGCCGGACCAACCATTGACCTTCTGGATCAAATCCCGAATCAAGGGCGACAGCAACAAACTGTTGCACCTCATGGGCTGGCCGGGCTCGTTTTATAGATTACAAAAGGCTTTTACGTGGCGAGGCATCAGAAGTTGCAACCTTGCAGTGTGGAGGCAAGACTTTTTTGCCGTCAATGGATTTGACGAAACCTTTGAAGGTTGGGGCCATGAAGATGCCGACCTCGTGCTGCGGCTGAGTCATTTGGGTATTCAAAGAAAAAACGGGTTTTGGGCCACTGAGGTTTACCACTTATGGCACAAAGAGCAGATCAGAGGCCAAGCCGACTTTAATGAGAAAAAAGTTTTTGCCCGCATGACGACGCGTTTGATCACAGCAGAAAAGGGATTGGCCGAAATTGAACCTCACGCAGCAGGCGTGGTCACACACTTGTATTGATCGAAAAAAACAAATTCAAAACCTATCCATGTCAAAAGCCTTCTTTCAGTCGTTTCCACATGTGTTTCCTGATTCAGTTTCCGACTCAGTAGCTAGATCTTCCCCCGCTGTTTTTCATCGTCGCCGTCTTGTCAAACTTCTGGCCGTCGGCGCCTTGCCGTGGTCAGTTTCCGCCTCCGCACAATTCAGAGTGGAGGTTTCAGGTGTTGGCTTGACACAAATGCCTATCGCAGTGGCAACTTTTCGAGGTGAAGCGCAATCCCCGCAAAAAATTGGCGCCATTGTGACCGCAGATCTGGAGCGCAGCGGTGTGTTTCGGGCAGTTGACACAGCGGGTGCAACACTGGACGAAAGTGCGCGGCCTGACATGAATTCGTGGAAGCAAAAGGGCGCTGATTCGTTGGTAACCGGCAGCGTTACGCCGCTGGCGGATGGCCGCTTTGATGTGCGCCTGCGTCTGTGGGATGTGCTCCGGGGTCAGGATTTAGGTGGGCAGAGCTTTGCTGTGACTGCCGCGGATTTGCGGCTGTCTGCGCATCGCATATCGGATTTCATTTATGAAAAGCTGACGGGTGAGAAAGGTATTTTTTCGACCCGTATTGCCTATGTTGCTAAAGCTGGCCAGCGCTTCACGCTGTGGGTAGCCGATGCCGACGGTGAAAACGTGCAGTCCGCTTTGGCAAGCCCTGAGCCGATCATCTCGCCCGCTTGGTCGCCCAATGGTGCGCAACTCGCTTATGTGTCTTTCGAATCGCGCAAGCCCGTGATTTACACGCATGATGTGGCAAGCGGCAAGCGGCGTTTGCTGGCCAATTTTCGCGGTTCGAACAGTGCGCCCGCCTGGTCACCCGATGGCAGACAAATCATTGCCACGTTAAGTCGAGATGGTGGCTCGCAGCTGTACGCGATTGATGCCAATGGCGGAGAGCCGCGGCGACTGACGCAGTCGTCCGGTATTGACACCGAGCCGGCTTTTTCGCCCGATGGCAGGAACGTCTACTTTGTCAGCGACCGCGGTGGCGCGCCGCAAATCTACCGCATGAGCGCATTGGGTGCAAACGTTGAACGCGTCACTTTCGCGGGTAACTACAACATATCGCCCACCATCAGCCCGGACGGTAAATTCATGGCCTATGTCTCTCGGGTAGGAGGCGCGTTTAAGCTGCAAGTCATGGATCTTGCGAGCGGTACGGTAAATCAGATCACGGACACTGGCGCCGATGAAAGCCCGAGTTTTGCGCCTAATAGCCGGCTGATTGTGTACGCCACCCAGCAACAAGGCCGAGAAGCGCTGATGACGACGACGCTTGACGGCAAAATAAAAGCACGCCTGGCAGGGGCAAGTGGCGATATTCGTGAGCCCGACTGGAGTCCATTTTCACGGTAGTTTTGCCGCGCATCGTTGACACACTGATTTTTTAATTTCACCAGGGATCAATTTATGAAACGACAACTTTGTTCTGTTTTTTCCACTGTTCTGTTGGCAGCAGCGCTGGCAGCGTGCGGTTCTAACGTCAAGCTCGATGAAGCGCCTGTCGAGAGCCGCACGGCAACCGCAATCACAACCCAGCCGGGCGCTAGCACTGGCAGTGGTGCAGGTACCGCGGTTGCACCTGTTGAAATCATGGCCAACAGCAGCGCCCTGGCGGGTCCGGTTGGCATTGCAAAAATTATTTATTTTGATTACGACAGTTTTACTTTAAAACCGGAGTTTCAAGCCGCGGTTGAAGCGCATGCAAAGTTTATGTCTGCCAACAAAATTCGCAAAATGGCGATTGAAGGGCATACCGACGAACGCGGCGGTCGCGAGTACAACCTTGCCTTGGGGCAGAAACGTGCCGAAGCGGTTCGCCGCGCTTTAGGTTTGCTGGGCGTCACGGATGCACAGGTCGAGGCCGTGAGTTTTGGTAAAGAAAAGCCTGCTGCCATCGGTTCAGACGAGGCGTCGTTGGCTAAAAACCGCCGGGCAGAATTGACTTATCGCTGATCAAAACCATCAAAACTGATTAAAAAGAGCAAGAATGTCGAGATGAATTCACCAAAAACACTGCGCAATGTTGTTGCGGCGTCCGCTTTTTTTCTGTTTGCGCTTAACGCGTATGCTTTGTTCGATGACGATGAAGCCCGCAAGGCTATTCTTGATTTACGTCAAAAAGTTGAAGTACAACAACAACGTAACCTCGAAGAACTCAGAAAAACCAACGACGACAACGCCCAATTGCGCCGCAGCATTCTTGACTTGGCAAACCAGATCGAGGGGCTGCGTGCTGAGATAGCCAAAATGCGCGGCTCAGGCGAGCAGCTGGCACGTGACGTTGCCGATGTGCAGCGCCGGCAAAAAGATGTTGCCCAAGGTGTCGATGAACGCTTGCGTAAGTTTGAACCCTCGAAAATAACCGTCGACGGCAAAGAGTTTGTCGCAAGTCCTGGGGAAACGCGTGAGTTTGATGCTGCGCTGGCGACGTTGCGCAAGGGTGATTTTGGCCCTGCCCAAACTGCTTTTGCCGACTTCATCAAACGCTATCCTGACAGTGGCTACAGGCCATCGGCCCTTTTTTGGCTCGGTAATGCCCAATACGCACTCAGAGCTTATCGTGAAGCCATTGTCAACTTCAAGTCGGTCGTTGCCATAGCGCCTGACCATATCCGGTCACCAGAAGCTGCCCTGTCAATAGCCAATTGCCAAGTTGAGCTTAAAGACACCAAAACCGCGCGAAAAACGCTGGAGGATCTGATCCTGGTCTACCCTCAATCTGAGGCAGCATCGGTTGCTAAAGACCGATTGACCAAGCTCAAATAGCTGATTTACCGGCGATGCCTGCCATTAAAATCACGGCATGGACATTTCTACGCTTAAAGCCCTGACCGCCCAAGTTCTCTGGGCTGCTTTTTTGGTTTCGGTTTTATTTGGCGCGATAGCCCAGCGCACCCACTTTTGTACGATGGGCGCTGTCAGCGACATCGTCAACATGGGCGATTGGACCCGGATGCGGATGTGGGGTATGGCTGTCGGTGTTGCCATGATTGGTTTTTATGTGCTGGTGGCTACGGGTTTGGTTGATCCTGCCAAAACACTGTACGCGTCCAACCGCTTCATTTGGTTATCTGCTTTGGTAGGCGGCTTGCTGTTTGGTTTTGGCATGGTGCTGGCATCGGGTTGTGGCAGCAAGACCCTGGTACGTATTGGCGGCGGCAACCTTAAATCAGTAGCTGTATTTGTAGTAATGGGAGTAGCTGCTTTCGCTACCCTTAAAGGGATCACGGCTGTGCTGCGCGTGGCCACGGTTGACCGCATAGCCATTGACTTCACCAGCAACGCAGCTTTACCTAACTGGCTGGCAAATGCGGTGGGTATGACTACCAACAGTGCGGGTTTGATTTTGGCGCTGGTGTTGGGACTGGGCTTGATTATTTGGGCTTTGCTAGGCCGAGACTTTGCGCGCTTTGACAATTTATTGGCAGGCTTTGGCTTGGGCGCACTCATTGTTGCCATGTGGTGGATCAGTGGGCATTTGGGCTATGTTGCCGAGCATCCCGACACCCTACAAGAAGCCTTTTTAGCCACCAACTCTGGCCGTGCTGAGGCATTGAGCTTTGTGTCCCCCGTGGCCTACACCATCGACTGGCTGATGTTTTTCAGTGACAAAGCCAAGGTGTTGACCATTGGGATTGTGTCGGTGTTTGGCGTGGTGTTGGGGTCTGCGGTTTATGCCGTGGCAACCCGAAGTTTTCGGTGGGAGGGCTTTGCGGGTGCTGAAGACACCGCAAACCATCTGGCAGGAGCTCTGCTGATGGGCGTCGGGGGTGTCGCGGCGATGGGGTGTACTGTTGGGCAGGGCTTGTCGGGTTTGTCTACCTTAAGCGCGACCAGTTTCGTAGCGGTCGGCGCAATCATACTGGGGGCTGTCGCCGCATTGAAGTACCAAGTGTGGCGACTGGAAAGCACCGCCTAGTGATTGAACCTGACTTGGAACGCCGTTTTGGCGGTTTGGCACGGCTTTACGGGGCAGACGGTGCCAGAAAAATCCGCGCGGCGCATGTGGTGGTGGTGGGGATAGGCGGCGTGGGGTCGTGGGCCGCAGAAGCCCTGGCGCGCAGCGGCGTTGCCCGGCTCACGCTGATCGACCTTGACCATATTGCCGAGTCCAATATCAACCGGCAGATTCATGCACTTGGCAGCACGTTGGGTCAATCCAAGGCTCAGGCGATGCGCGAACGCATTTTTGACATCAACCCGGGCTGCAATGTCATCTGTGTTGAAGAATTTGTAGATGCCAGCAATTGGCCCGGTATCGCGCAGCTTGATGCTGGATTGGATGCTGCGCTGGATGCATCTGTGTCGATTCTTGACGCCTGTGACCAGGTCAAGGCCAAAACCGCTATGGCCAGTTGGGCGCTGGTGAACAACGCTAATTTTATTACGGTGGGTGCTGCAGGCGGTAAGCGTTTTGCTCACAAGGTCGAGATAGAAGATTTGGCTGTGGTCACGCATGACCCGTTGCTAGCGCAGCTGCGCTACCGCCTGCGCAGACAGCACGGCGCAACCCGGCAGAGCAAAATTGGAATAAACGGCGTCTTCAGTCGAGAGTCAGTCCTGCAACCCGTCGTCAATGTACAAACACCGCCGTTATTGCAAACAGACAGCAGCTTGAACTGCCATGGGTACGGTTCAATTGTCAGCGTGACCGCCACATTTGGCATTTGCGCTGCAGGCTGGCTATTGAACAAAATCGCAAATCAAACTAATTCAAAGCCCGTTGAAAACACGCTATAATCTAAGGCTTGGCTGATTCGCTTGAGTCAAGATACGGGACCTTAGCTCAGTTGGTAGAGCAGCGGACTTTTAATCCGTTTGTCGTGGGTTCGACCCCCGCAGGTCCCACCAAAATTTAAAAAGCGCCTGATGTTTGCATCAGGCGCTTTTTTGTTGTCCAGCTCGTTTGTCCGGTAATGTTGTCTGATAGTGCTGTCCGTTTATTCTTTTAGCCAGAAAAGCCGAGCTCAAGCACGCCGGGCCTGGGTACCGCTAGATTGGCTTGTTGTGCCACCTTAATGCAATCTTTCATGTGCTCTTCGCCCAAGTAACGAATAGCCGCGTAACCAACGGTCGCTGCAACAATTTGTCCAGCAAAGGGGACATATTTGGCGAGTTGTTTCGTGGTCAGACGCATGCCTATTTTGGTGGCTGCTTTGATGACCAAATCCCGACTGATGAGCTTGCCGATCAGCACCGAGCCGACCATGGTGACGGCTTTTTGAACCTGCTCTCGTTTTTTGGGGTTGAGACTGTCGAGTTGCTGCGGCGTGAGACCAAACTCTTTGTTGATCTCGGGTATCAGTTTTGACAACATGGCCGCGTCAACCGCCCAGTCCAGCCCGGGTAGGGGGATAGCACTGGCGGCACCTGCCATCAGGGCACGTTTGTGAAGCAGTTTGCGGCTGCGTTTGACGGCCTCTTGCATGTTGGCGTCGTCAGCGGCCATGTTCAGGGCGGAGGGCATGGTTTAAATCTCCTAAACCGGTAACTTTAAAGCTTTGACATTACACCACTGCGGTTTCAAGCTGCTCGGTCAGCGTCAGCCACCGGTCTTCGTGCAGGGCTATCTCCGCATCAATCGTTTTCAAGCGCTTGCCAATCTGCGCCAGCTCGACCGATGCTTTGGTCTGAGCAAGTTGGGTTTGCAGTTGGTCTTTTTCAAGATTCAGGGCCTGCATTTGGTTGTCAATCTTGTCCAGCTCTTTTCGTAAAGGCTTGGCAGCAGTGCTTTGGCTTGTTTTTAAGCTTTGCTTACCAAAATCGTCACCAGCCCGGGTTTTATCTGGGCTAGTAGCTACATTTTGTGTAGCAGTCTTGGGTGCCGGTGCGTTACTGGCTTTTTTAGCCTCTTCGCGCATTTTTTTAGCGTGGTCGAGCAAGTATTTTTGGTAGTCGTCCAGATCCCCATCAAACGGCGCAACCCCACCTTGGCTGACCATCCAGAATTCGTCACACACGGCTCGCAAGAGCGCACGGTCGTGGCTGACCAGCATGACCGTGCCTTCAAATTCGTTGAGTGCCATGCTGAGTGCCTCTCGTGTGGCCAGGTCCAGATGGTTGGTAGGCTCGTCTAGCAGCAGCAGGTTGGGGCGCTGCCAGACGATCATGCACAGCACAAGCCGGGCCTTTTCACCGCCACTCATACTGCCGACGGCCTGCTTGACCATGTCGCCACCAAAATTAAAGTTGCCTAAAAAACTGCGCAGGTCTTGCTCTCGGGTGGGCTGGTTGCCCATCTTGCCTGCAGCAGTGACTTCTTTAACCAGCCGGATCATGTGCTCCAGCGGGTTGTCTGCAGGGCGCAGTACGTCAAGCTCTTGCTGGGCAAAGTACCCAATGTTCAAGCCCTTGCCTTCGGTCATGTCGCCGCTGATGGGTGCCAAGGCCCTCGCTACCGTCTTGACCAGCGTTGATTTGCCTTGCCCGTTGGCACCTAATATGCCAATACGTTGGCCCGCCAGTACGGATTTGCTGACGTTTTGGACGATAACCGTGGGCGGTGTACCAACCGGTGAATCCTCGGGCGCCGGATAGCCAAAAAATGCATTTTGCATGGCCAGCATCGGGTTGGGCAGGTTGGCGGGCTCTTTGAACTCGAACGTGAAGTCGGCTTCTGCCAGCAGCGGCGCGATCTTTTCCATCCGGTCAAGGGCTTTCACCCGGCTTTGTGCCTGCTTGGCTTTGCTGGCCTTGGCCTTAAAGCGGGCAATAAACTTTTGCAGATGGGCAATTTTGTCTTGCTGCTTGCTAAATGCGGTTTGCTGTAGCGCCATTTGCTCACTGCGCAAGTCTTCAAATTTGCTGTAGTTACCACCGTAGCGGGTCAGCTTGGCGCTTTCAATGTGTACCGTGACATCGGTCACGGCATCTAAAAACTCACGGTCATGGCTGATGACCAACATGGTGCCCTGGTAGCGTTTGAGCCAGGCCTCTAACCAGACCAATGCGTCCAAGTCCAAGTGGTTGGTGGGCTCGTCCAGAAGCAGCAGATCAGAGGGGCACATCAGCGCTCGTGCAAGTTGCAGCCGCATGCGCCAGCCGCCTGAAAAGCTGTTGACCGGGTTATCAAGCTCAGATACTTTGAAGCCGAGGCCCAAAATCAGGGCTTGGGCGCGCGCTTTGGCGTCGTGCTCGCCCGCGTCATACAACTCCATGTAAGCGTGGGCCATGCGGTCGCCGTCGCCGCTTTCTTCGCTGGCGGCTACTTCTGCCTGCGCGGCCAGCAGCACGATGTCGCCCTCGACCACATAGTCGGTAGCGCTTTGCTCGGTCTCCGGCATGTCCTGCGCAACTTGTGCCATCCGCCACTGGGTAGGGATAAAAAACTCGCCACCGTCTTCATGCAGCGTGCCGTTGAGCATGGCAAACAGCGACGACTTGCCCGCGCCATTGCGCCCCACCAGACCAATGTTTTCGCCAGGGTTCAGGGTGACAGAAGCACTGTCAAGAATCACTTTGGCACCGCGACGCAGCACCACGTTTTTAAGGGTAATCATGTCTCAAACAGTCAAGAAAAGGGGTGCGAAGCAGCACGCAGACCATGCCAATCGAAATTTATTGCAATTGCTGCCGGGTCAAAAGCAATACCTGGTCTGGACCACCGCTTGTCTCAAACCACAGGGGTTCTAACGTGGGGAAGGCGCGTTCAAAGTTTTCGCGCTCGTTGCCTATTTCCAACACCATCACCGCATTTTCGCTCATATGGTCTGCAGCGGTTAGAAAAAGGCTTCGAATAAAGTCCATGCCGTCAACACCACTGGCCAGTGCCAGAGCAGGTTCCGCCTTAAATTCGGCTGGCAGGCTAGCCATCGTTGCCGCATTCACGTAGGGCGGGTTGCACAAAATCAGGTCGTACTGCGCAGTGCAGGCGGCCAAGCCGTCAGATTCAATCAGCGTGATGCGCCTGGCCAGATCGTGCTTTTCGACATTGATGCGCGCGACCGCCAGCGCATCCATGCTGATGTCTGCGGCATCCATCAGCACGTCGGGGTAGACCATGGCCGCCAGCACCGCCAGACTGCCGTTGCCGGTGCACAGGTCGAGTACACGGTGGGTGTGCTCGCTGAGCCAAGCGTCAATGCTTTCGTCAACAATCAATTCAGCAATGAAAGAGCGCGGAATGATCACCCGTTCATCCACATAAAACGGCACACCTTGCAGCCAGGCTTCGTTGGTCAGGTAGGCCAGTGGCTTGCGCGAGGCGATACGCGCTCTTAAAAGAGTAGCGACTTGTATATATTCCGCGGGGGCCACGTGCCTATTTGACATATTTTCGAGGTCATCCAGTGGCAATTTCAGGGCCCACAGTACCAGCCATGCGGCTTCATCAAAGGCGTTCAGCGTGCCCTGCCCAAAGCCATTGGCCAGACTCAGGCCGGCAGCGTCCAGTTGGGCGGCGCAGTGCTCAACCAGCGTTAAAACCGTAAATTTGTCGGTCAAGGTACGGATCAATGCTGGGGTCAATGCTTAACGTCCAGCGTGATCTCGGTAAACGACGGTTCATCGTCCGGATCTTCCTCAGGTGCGGCGGCTGCTTTGGCTGCAGCATGAAAGTCGTTTTCCAGTCGCCACATTAAATTGGTGGGTGAGTCTGCATGAAGCAGGCCTTCCTTGCGGGTCACCGCACCGTTGGCGATCAGTCTGGCAATGTCCAGTTCAAAGGTCTGTGAGCCTTCGGCCATCGACTTTTCCATCGCTTCCTTGACACCCGAAAAATCACCTTTTTCAATCAGTTCCGAGATCAATTTGGTGTTCAGCATGACTTCTACTGCAGGCGCGCGGCTACCGGCTACCGTGCGCAGCAGGCGTTGCGACACGATGGCCTTCATGGCGGCGGCGAGGTCACCTAGCATGGTGCTGCGCACCTCAACGGGGTAAAAACTCAAAATTCGGTTAAGCGCCTGGTAGCTGTTGTTGGCGTGCATGGTGGCCAAGCACAGGTGACCCGACTGGGCATAGGCAATGGCAGCAGACATGGTCTCGCGGTCCCGGATTTCGCCAATCAAAATCACGTCGGGCGCCTGGCGCAAGGCGTTTTTAAGGGCCATTTGTATCGACTGGGTGTCTGTGCCGACTTCGCGCTGGTTAACGACCGACTTCTTGTTGGTAAAAATAAATTCCACCGGGTCTTCAATCGTCAAAATATGACCCAGCGTCGTGGCGTTACGGTGATCTATCATCGCCGCCAGGGTGGTACTTTTGCCCGCGCCAGTAGCGCCGACCATCAGCAGCAGGCCACGCTTTTCCATGATCAGGTCGGCCAATATGGGCGGTACGCTTAAAGATGCCAGTTGGGGTATCTCGCTGGGAATAAAACGAATCACTGCGGCGTAAGTGCCGCGCTGTCGGAAGCCACTGACCCGAAAGTTACCCACGCCCGCCAACGGCAATGCCATGTTGAGCTCGCCCAGTTCCCTGAGCTCTTCAATTTTGTCGGGCGGCAGCACTTCAGACAACAGGTTTAACGGTGCATCGGGCGGCAATATCTGGCTGTTGATGGGCAGTGCCTGACCGTTGATTTTGATCAGGGCGGGCGAATGCGCTGACAAGAAAACGTCAGACGCTTTTTTGTCCGCCATCAGACGCAAAATTCTTTCCATCGTGCTCATCGCTTGACCCTGTAAAAAATGAAATTGCTAGTCGCGGAGCAAATCGTTCAAGCTCGTTGTGGCTCTGGTTTTGGCATCGACTTTTTTAACAATCACCGCGCAGTACAAAGAATATTTGCCTCCTGCCTTGGGCATGTTGCCAGACACCACCACCGAGCCAGCCGGTACGCGGCCATAGCTCACGGTGTCGTTTTCGCGGTCGTAAATCGGTGTGCTTTGGCCGATATAGACACCCATCGACAGGACTGAGTTTTCTTCAACAATCACACCCTCAACCACTTCGGAGCGCGCGCCGATAAAGCAGTTGTCTTCAATGATGGTGGGGTTGGCCTGCATCGGCTCCAGCACGCCGCCAATGCCGACGCCGCCCGACAAATGCACGTTTTTACCGATTTGTGCACACGAGCCAACGGCTGCCCAGGTGTCGACCATCGTGCCTTCGTCAACATACGCGCCAATGTTGACGTAGCTGGGCATCAAAATCGCGCCTTTGGCGATGTAGCTGCCGCGTCGGGCTACCGCTGGTGGCACGACGCGGATGCCGGTTTCACGCATCTCGGCTTCGCTCAGGTGGCTGAACTTGGTTTTGACTTTGTCAAAAAAGCCCAGTTCGCCAGCACGCATCAATTCGTTGTCGTTGAGCTTAAAGCTGAGCAGCACGGCCTTTTTGATCCATTGGTGTACCGTCCACTGACCCACGCCCTGGCGGCTTGCCACCCGAATGCTGCCGTTGTTGAGCTGGGTAATGGTGTTGTCGACCGCGTCCCGAATGTCTTGGGGGGCAGATTTAGCAGTGAGATTGGCACGGTCGTCCCAGGCGGTGTTGATCAGTGCTTCGAGCTGCGTGTTGTCTTGTGTCATGGGGGCTTTTAGTCTTTGGATTGGATAAATTGGACAATTCGTTGCGCGGCTTCTAAGCATTCTGCGGTTTCAGCCACCAGCGCCATGCGGATTCTGCCTGCGCCCGGGTTGCTGCCGTTGAAGTCACGCGCCAGATAACTGCCCGGCAAAACCACCACATTGTAGGCAGCCAGCAAGTCACGTGAAAAGGCTTGGTCGTCGCCCTTGAAGGCAGCTGGTACAGCGGCCCACAGGTAAAACCCGGCATCTGGCAGGGCCACGTCCATCACGGCCGACAGCAGCGGCGTGACCTGGGCAAATTTGGCACGGTACTGAGCCCGGTTGTCGACGACATGCGTCTCGTCAAGCCAAGCCGCCAGGCTGGCCGCTTGCACAATCGGGCTCATCGCGCTGCCGTGATAAGTGCGGTAAAGCAAAAATGGTTTGATCAGTAGTGCATCGCCCGCCACAAAGCCGCTTCTTAAACCCGGCACATTGCTGCGCTTTGACAGGCTGGTCATGGCGATCAGATTTTTAAAGTCATGCCTGCCCAGCTGCGCGGCTGCCTGCAAGCCGCCTAACGGCGGCTCATCCCGAAAATAAATCTCGCTGTAACACTCGTCTGACGCGATCACAAAACCGTAGCGATCGCTTAAAGAAAACAGCAGTTTCCATTCGGCCAGCGTCATCACCGCGCCTGCCGGATTGCCGGGCGAGCAGACAAACAGCAACTGCGTTTTAGCCCATATGGCATCCGGTACGGCGGAGTAATCAACAGCAAAATTGCGGGCTGGGTCGCTGGGTGCAAAGTAAACGTCAGCCCCCGCCAGCAGTGCGGCACCCTCGTAGATTTGATAAAACGGATTCGGACAAACAACGGTGGGATTCGCCTTGGCCGGATCAATCACCGTTTGCGTCAAGGCAAAAAGCGCCTCGCGCGAGCCATTAACGGGCAGTATTTGTGTGCCTGCATCCACCTTTAAGCCATAGCGGCGTCCTAACCAGTCACTGATGGCCCCACGCAGCTTGGGCTCACCCAGCGTGCCGGGGTAGGTGGCCAGCCCCGCCAGGCTGCTTGTCAACGCGTCTTTGATCAGCTGCGGCGTGGCATGGCGCGGCTCACCAATACCCAGGCTGATGGGTGGATAAGCCGGGTTGGGCGTCACGCCCGCATGCAGCGCACGCAGCCGTTCAAACGGGTAGGGTTGCAGTTTGGAGAGCAGGGGGTTCATTTCATAATTATCTCGCGTGTCACAACGCTGCACCAGCCAACTTAAGTTTGTCAGCCCATTGCAAGTCCTTTGTTCATACTTGACCCTTCAGTTGCAGCTCAACTGCACGCATTAAGCAAAAATCAAAAGACAAACCATGCAAAACCCACTTCAGGCAACCGATTCAACCCATCAACAGGCCGACAAGACGCCCAGCATCAGTTATGCCGATTTCTACAAACAGTCGATTGACCAACCCGATGCTTTCTGGACCGAGCAGGCAAAACTGATCGACTGGTACACCCCTTTCACACGCGTTTGCAACAACGACAAGCCGCCTTTTGCCCACTGGTTTGAGGGCGGGAAAACCAATTTGTGCCACAACGCGGTTGACCGCCACGTGGCCACGCGTGGCGGTCAGGCAGCGCTGATCGTTGTGTCCAGCGAAACGGGCACAGAGAAGATCTACAGTTTTTACGACCTTCACCAAGAAGTGCAGCGCATGGCGGCCAGTTTGCAGGCCATGGGCGTGGTGCAGGGCGACCGGGTGTTGATCTACATGCCCATGATTGCCGAGGCAGCGTTTGCCATGCTGGCATGCGCGCGCATTGGCGCGGTGCACTGTGTGGTGTTTGGTGGCTTTGCCAGTGGGGCGCTGGCCTCGCGCATTGATGACGCCACGCCAAAAGTCATTGTGAGTGCTGATGCAGGCTCGCGCGGCGGCAAAGTGGTGCCCTACAAGCCCCTGCTCGACGAAGCCATACGCTTGGCAAGCCACAAACCCAAAGCTGTGCTGCTGGTTGACCGTGCCTTGTCACCCATGAGCATCACCCCCGGGCGCGACCTGCACTGGGCAGACTTGCGCGCCCAGCACCTGCATGCCCAAGTGCCGTGCGTAGCGCTTGATTCAACTGCCATCAGCTACACCATCTACACCAGCGGCACGACCGGCAAGCCCAAGGGCGTGCAGCGCGACACCGGTGGCTATGCGGTCGCGCTGGCCGCCAGCATGAAGCATATTTTTGACGTTAACGCGGGTGAAACCTTCTTTTCAACCAGCGACATTGGCTGGGTGGTGGGCCACAGCTACATCATTTACGGGCCGCTGATCGCCGGCATGGCCACCATCATGTACGAGGGCTTGCCAACTCAGGGCATGGACGGCCAGCCCGACGGCGGTATCTGGTGGAGCCTGGTCCAAAAGTACAAGGTTACCGCCATGTTCAGTGCGCCGACTGCGGTGCGTGTGCTTAAAAAGCAAGACCCGGCGCTGCTTGAAAAATACGACTTGTCGAGTCTGCGCGCCTTGTATCTGGCGGGCGAGCCGCTTGACGAGCCCACCGCACGCTGGATCAGCGAAGGTTTGAAAGTCCCCATCATCGACAACTACTGGCAAACTGAAACCGGCTGGCCGCTGATCACCGTGTTAACCAGTTCAACCAATGGCGTCGAGAAAAAAGCCAGCAAGTTCGGCAGCCCTGGCTTGCCGATGTACGGCTATCGCGTGAAGATTTTGCATGAATCCACCGGCGAGGAGCTCATGGCACCGAATCAAAAAGGCGTGGTCGTGATTGATGGCCCCACGCCGCCAGGGTTCATGCAAACCATCTGGAAAGATGACGAACGTTTTGTCAACACCTACTGGAAGAGCGTGCCGGGCAAGACGGTGTATTCGACTTTTGACTGGGGCATTCGCGACGAGGACGGTTATTACTTTATTTTGGGACGTACCGATGACGTGATTAACGTTGCGGGTCACAGACTGGGCACGCGTGAGATTGAAGAAAGTATTTCTGGCCATGTGGCGGTGGCAGAGGTTGCTGTGGTGGGTGTGGCCGATGCGCTAAAAGGCCAGGTGGCCATGGCGTTTGTGGTGCCCAGAGACGCTAACGTTTTGGGAAACAGCGCCATCAGCACGGCGCTTGAAGGCGAGATCATGAGGCGGGTGGATGCTGATCTGGGGGCAGTGGCGCGGCCAGCGCGGGTGCGCTTTGTGTCAGCGCTGCCCAAAACCCGCAGCGGCAAGCTGCTGCGCCGCGCCATTCAGGCGGTGTGCGAAGGCCGTGATGCAGGTGATTTGACGACGATGGACGACCCGGCTGCGTTGGCGCAAATAAAAAACGCCTTAGGGTAAACAGGGGCAAGTTAGCGCGGATTGGCACCCCTGCTGCCAACGTTTTTCGACAAAATATAAGTTAAGGCTTATATTGATGAATTGAGACCACACCTTGTCCGCAACCTCGCCTGAACAAACGCGTGTCTTTGAACTGGCAGCCGAGCTGTTTGCAGTGTTGTCTACACCCATGCGATTGCGCATTTTGAGTGCGCTGTGCGAGCAGGAAAAGTCGGTCAGTCAGTTGTTGCTGGACATCGACACCACCCAGCCCAATTTGTCTCAACACCTCGCGGTGCTGTTCAAAACCGGGGTACTGACCAAACGCAAAGAAGGTACGCAGGTCATTTACCGCGTGCAAAGTGAAAAAGCGGTAGCCCTGTGCCGTAGCGTTTGTACGCAGATTGCCATTGAAATGGTTGAGCCTGAAGCCGTGCAGAGCGGCCAGGCACTCAGTCCCCGCCAGCCTGCGGCACCGGCCATCGCTTGACCAGATCACAACACCATCATGCTCAGCCGATTCATTCAGCGTGCGCCCGAAAATTTTTTATCTGGCCAACAAATTAACGACGTCAAAGCGGGCAGGCGCGGGTTTTTAGCCGGAGCGTTTGCAGCCGCTACAGCTAGCATGTCAGCCCACGCGCAAACTGCGCTGCCGAAGTCTGCGGGTGACCCGAATATCCTGACGCTGCCAGCGCACAGCAAAGGCCTGGGCCAAAGCGTAGCGGCGCGGCCCTACGGACTGCCCAGCGAGTTCGAAAAAAACCTGCAACGCAGAGAAAGCCCGGGCCTGACACGTGTGGGCGCGGCCAGTGTGAGCTTTGCGCCGTTGCAGTCGCTGTTTGGCATCATCACGCCAAGCGGCCTGCATTTTGAACGGCACCACCAGGGATGGTGGGACATTGACCCGTCCAAACACCGCCTGATGGTCAATGGTTCGGACGACAGCCTGCTCAAACGCCCTATGGTGTTTGATATGGACGAGATCATGCGCTTGCCCAGCGTGAGCCGCATTTGTTTTATTGAATGCGGCGCCAACACCGCGATGGAGTGGAACAACACCGCTGTGCCTACCGTGCAGTACACGCACGGCATGCTCAGTTGCAGCGAATTTACCGGCGTACCGCTGATCACCTTGCTGGAGATGTGTGGTGCTGATTTAAAACGCGGCAGATTTGTATTGGCAGAAGGCGCCGATGGCTCAGGCATGACGCGCACCATTCCCATGAGCTTGATTCAAAGCGGCGAAGTATTGGTGGCGTACGGGCAAAACGGCGAGATGCTGCGACCTGAAAACGGCTACCCGTTGCGGCTGGTGGTGCCCGGTGTTCAGGGCGTGAGCTGGGTCAAATACCTGCGCCGCATTGAAGTCGGCGACATGCCTTACGGCACCAAAGACGAAACCCTGCATTACGTTGACTTGCTGCACGACGGCACACATCGCCAGTACAGCGGCATCCAGGAGGTTAAAAGCGTCATCACCTCGCCCAGTGGCGGTCAGGTGGTGCTGCAAAAAGGCTTTCACAGCATCACCGGCCTGGCCTGGAGCGGGCGCGGCAGCATTAAAAAAGTTGATGTGTCGGTAGACGGTGGCCGCAATTGGCGGCCCGCACGGCTGCAGGGCCCCGTGCCATCAAAATGCTTGACACGCTTTAATGCCGATCTGGTGTGGGATGGCAAGCCGGTTATTTTGCAAAGCCGCGCAGTTGATGAAACGGGCCACATTCAACCCACGCTGCAAGCGCTGCGCGCTGTGCGCGGTGGGCGCAGCATCTATCACAACAACGCGATTCAGTCGTGGCTGCTGACCGAGAACGGCGAGGTGAAAAATGTTCAAGTCGGCTAGTATTTTTGCTTATATTTTTATTTTTAGTAGGTTGGTTTGTGTACTGCCGTCATACGCCGCCACGCAAACACCCCAGCCTCTTGAAAAATACCCCAACCTGGGTCGCACTGCCACGCCGCAAGAAATCAAAGCCTGGGACATTGACGTGCGGCCAGACTTTAAAGGCTTGCCCGCCGGCAGTGGCAGCGTCAAGCAGGGTGAGGTCATTTGGGAGGCGCAGTGCGCGTCTTGCCATGGGCACTTTGGCGAGTCTGCAGAGGTTTTTACCCCGATCGCAGGTGGGGTGACAGCTGACGATATGCGCACCGGGCGTGTCAAGAGCTTGCTCCCCGGGGCCAACCAGCCGCAGCGCACGACATTGATGAAGCTGTCAACGCTGTCAACACTGTGGGACTACATTAATCGCGCCATGCCGTGGAACGCACCTAAATCATTGAGCGCCGACCAGGTGTTTGCCGTGACGGCCTACACCCTGCACCTGAACAATATTTTGCCCGCAGACTTTGTGCTGAGCGACCGCAATATGCGAGCTGTGCAGGCACAGTTACCCAACCGCAACGGCATGACCACCGCACACAGCTTGTGGTCAGGTGCAGAGTTTGGCGGGCCAACCCAACCTGACGTGCAAGGCTCAACTTGCAGAACCAATTGTGCACGCGAGGCCGTGGTGATCAGCAGCCTGCCCGACCATGCCCGGGACGCCCACGGCAATTTGGCGGAACAATCGCGCACCATCGGCCCCAGCCGCGGCGCTGAAACCGTGCTGAAAACTGCAAAAACAGGCCAAACCAACCTGCACAACTCAAATTATCCAAATAATTCATCAAATACCACCCTGGCCCCCGTATTAACGAACAATATTGCTCCTGAAAAAATAGCAAATATTTCTTTGAACAGTCTGCAGCCCGTGCTTGACAAAAACGCCTGTCTGGCCTGCCACGGCATCAACAACAAATTGGTCGGCCCCTCGTTCAAAGACATTGCCGCCCGATACCAAAGCCAGGACGGTGCCGTCAATTGGCTGTCAGGCAAAATCAAAAACGGCGGGCAGGGTGCCTGGGGTGCCATACCCATGCCTGCCCAGGCGCTGAGCGCGGACGAATCAACCCAAATAGCGCAGTGGCTGATGGGCGGTATGGCGCCCTAGAGCGGGTCCGATGACGCCTGCCGCCTTTTTGGTGTCCAATAACGGCAGTGTGTCAAATTCGTCAAGTTTGTTAGTCGTCAACTCGGTTTGTTTTGAAGGAGTCCACCATGGAACGTCGTGATTTTTTAGCCCGCAGTTCGGGCGTGACCGCAGTGGCTGTTGCAGCGGGCGTTGGCCTGCCATCAGCGCATGCGCAAACCGCCACGGTCAATGCGCCGGGCTGGAACAAAGCTGCTTTTGACAGCAAGTCTTTGGCTGATGCTGCCAAAGCCATGGGAGCTGCTGGCGCGCCGATTGAAAGCAAAGATTTGGTGCTTCGAGCCCCAGAGATTGCTGAAAACGGCAACGTCGTGCGGGTGGGTGCGCTCAGCAACATTGCAGGCACCACGCAAATTGCATTCGTGGTCGAAAAAAACCCAAGCGCACTGGCCGCAAACTTTGACATCATGGCCGGAACCGACGCGAACGTGGAGACCAACATCAAAATGGGTCAATCGTCCAACGTGTATGCGCTTGCCAAGGCGGGCGACAAGTACTACTACGCCGTAAAAGAAGTCAAAGTCACGTTAGGCGGCTGCGGCGGTTAAGCGGCTACTTCGCGACCGTGATCCGTCGTTGCGGTTCCCGTCTGGAAATCCTGACGTACTTTCTGTACGCTCCGGTTTCCAGCCACCCGCGCCTAGGCTGATGGTCGCTCGCTACGCCGCTTCAAACAGTTAGATCAGGAGAAACTTTATGACAGATCCGATGAGAATCCGGGCTCAGGCCCAAGGCGATAAAACCACCGTGCGCGTGCTGGTCAGCCACGAGATGGAAAGTGGCCAACGCAAGGACGCAGCGGGTAAAACCGTGCCGGCCTGGTTTATACAGTCCATCAGCGCTAGCCACAACGGCAAGCCGGTGATGAGCGCGCAGTGGGGCACAGCGGTTTCCAAAAACCCGTACATGCAGTTTGCCTTTAAAGGTGGCAAAGCGGGCGACAAAGTTGCGGTGACCTGGGTCGACAACCGGGGCGACAAGCGCACCGACGAAGCCGTTGTGACATGACGACGAAACTGCAAACGGCTGGCGACGCATGGTTGGCATTGACACTGGCGGCCTGCTTTTCGTTGCCCGCGGCAGCGCAAAAAACGACCGCAGAAGGCATTGCTGAGTACCGCGCCATGCTGGCAGACGGTAACCCGGCCGAGCTGTATGAGGCCAAAGGCGAAGGCTTATGGAAGCAAGCGCGCGGCCCCAAAAACGCATCGCTTGAAAAGTGTGATTTGGGCAAGGGTGCAGGCGTGGTCAAAGGCGCGTTTGTAGAACTGCCGCGCTATTTTGCAGACACCCAGCGGGTGCAAGATCTGGAATCACGCCTGCTCACCTGTATGGAGCAACTGCAAGGCTTTAATGCCGCCGAGATTGCCAAAACCCGGTTTGGGGATGGCGAGCAAAAAACCATCGAATCGCTGGTGGCCTACATTTCGGGTGACTCGCGCGACATGGCTTTTAACTTGCCGCAAAAACACGCCCAGGAAAAGTTGATGTATGAAGTCGGCAAAAAAGTGTTTTACACGCGCGGCGGGCCGATGGATTTTTCGTGTGCGTCGTGCCACGGTGAAGACAACAAACGCATTCGCCTGCAAGACTTGCCTAATTTGACCAAGCAGCCCGGCGCCAGCACCGGTTTTGGCTCATGGCCTGCGTACCGCGTGTCGGCTGGAGACTTGTGGAGCATGCAACGCCGCCTGAACGACTGCTACCGCCAACAACGCTTTCCGTACCCCGGCTACGCGTCTGATGTGACGATTGCACTGGGTGTGTACATGGGTGTGAACAGCAAAGGCGGCATATCGACAGCGCCTGCATTGAAACGTTGATGGAATGATATGAAAAAAGCAGTCGTAAAACTCTCGATGATGGCTGTAGCGACGGTCGTGGCGGGCTGCGCCATGACGCCTACCGCACAGGACATCGACCTGGCCACAGCCCAAGTCATGAAAAGCTCTTTCAGGGACCAAGGCGATGCCAAACTCGACCGCCTGGTGCTGGATGCGTCAAACCAGGCTTGCTCGGATGCGCAAGACAAGTCAGTCGATGAAAAGCTGGCCAAGGCTATTGAAGAGGCCAATCTAAAAACCGTCAGGTTCCCCGCCGACGGCGTGTTGCTGGGCAACTGGGCTGAAGGCGAAAAAATTGCCCAAAATGGTCGCGGCCTGACCTGGACGGACAAAGCAACCGATGTTAACGGCGGCAGCTGCTACAACTGTCACCAGATCAGTAAAACCGAACTGTCTTACGGCTCACTCGGCCCCAGCCTGTACAACTACGGCAAGCTGCGCGGCGTGACAGACCCATCGGCGGTAGCTACCAAGCCGATCGTGGACTACACCTGGGGCAAATTGTGGAACAGCAAGGCCTACAACGCCTGCTCAGGCATGCCGCGTTTTGGCCACGCCAACATCCTGACCGTGCAGCAAATCAAGGACGTGATGGCGTTGCTGCTGGATCCGAAATCGCCTGTGAACCAGTAAATAACGCTAAAAAAAAGCCTTCTCAGGCCTTTTTAGGTATCTTTTAAGCCTCCAGCCCAATGAATACGGGAGCGAACAGCTATTAAATAAATAGCATTTAGGTTGCAAATTCGAACAATAAGCAGCGCAAAACCTAGTGATGTCCGCATTAACCCCACCACCCAACGACTACGCCCAATGGCTGGTCGAGCTGAAAAGCCTGATTCGATCGTCCCGAATCAAAGCCAGCCTGGCCGTTAACCGCGAACTGGTCATGCTTTATTGGCGTATTGGCAGCGAGATCATTGCCCGCCAAGCCCAGCAAGGCTGGGGAGCCAAGGTAGTTGAGCAACTGGCCAACGACCTGCGCAGCGAGTTTCCAGGCATGTTGGGTTTGTCGCTGCGCAACCTGAAATACATGCGCGCTTTTGCCGAGAGCTGGCCTGACGAGGCAATAGTGCAGCAGCTTGGTGCACAAATACCCTGGCGGCATAACTGCCTCATCATTGAGCAGATCAAAACCCCGGAACTGCGGCGCTGGTACATCCTGCAAACCACAGCCAACGGCTGGAGCCGCGCCGCACTTGAATACCAAATCGAAACCCAACTGCACACCCGCCTCGGTCAAGCGCAAAATAACTTTGAACGAACGCTGCCCGCCCCGCAGTCCGAGCTGGCACGCGACTTGGTCAAAGACCCCTACGCCTTCGACTTTTTAGGTCTGACGGATGCTGTGAACGAACGCGGCCTTGAAAAGGCCTTGATCAACCACCTGCGTGATTTTTTAATCGAACGGGGAGTAGGCTTTGCCTTTGTGGGCAGCCAATACAAGCTGGACATTGAAGGCGACGAGTTTTATATCGACCTGCTTTTTTATCACACCAAGCTGCACTGCTACGTGGTGATAGAACTGAAAAACACCGAGTTCAGATTTGAATACACAGGCCAGCTCAATGGCTACCTAGCAGCCGTAGACGACCTGGTGCGTGACGCGGCGGTGGACGCGCCCACCATTGGCATGATTCTTTGCAAAAGCAAAAAGAAAACCATGGTCGAGTACGCCTTGCGCGGCGTTGAAACGCCAATGGGCGTATCCACCTTTCGCACCGCGCTGCCAGCAGCGGTGATGGACAGCTTGCCAAGCATTGAAGCGCTGGCTGCTCAGTTGGATTTGTTAGAGGCTGACGGTGCTGACAACTAATTTTCTGCCGACGGATATGAAAAGCACCTTGAATCTACTTTTTTTAGATCTCAAATCAATCTATAGCCCAAGGCGAGTTCAAACCTGAAGTGCAACACCTTAAATCAATTAAGGTGTCAAGATGCCTCAATCTCAGCATTACCAGCAACTTCAATATGAAGAGCGGATCGCCATCGCAAGCTTTCAAGCTCAAGGATTGAGTATTCGGGCCA
>JANPIK010000002.1:0-8918 GCA_031424935.1 Polaromonas sp. | reverse complement strand
GCCGCGTTTTTGCGGCATTCACTTTTTCAACCCGCCACGCTACATGACGCTGGTGGAATTGATCAACACACCGACCACCGGCGCTACGATTCTCGACAACCTCGAAGCATTCGTGACCAGTGGTCTTGGCAAGAATGTGATCCGCGCACATGACACGCCCAACTTTATTGCCAACCGCGTCGGTATTGCGGGCATGTTGGCAATTATCAAACAGACCGAAGCTTTTGGTTTGACCTATGACGTGGTCGATGATTTGACCGGCAAAAAACTGGGTCGTGCCAGCTCGGGCACTTTCCGCACCGCCGACGTGGTGGGCCTGGACACTATGGCGCACGTCATCAAAACGCTGCAAGATAATTTAGGCGAAGGCAAAACGCCTGACCCATTTGAGGGCATGTACGGCACGCCGTCAGTATTGGCCAGCTTGCTCGAATCAAAAAGCCTGGGTCAAAAAACCGGTGCTGGCTTTTACAAAAAAGTCGGCCGCGACATCATGCGGCTCGACCCCGAAAGCATGGAATACGTGGTTGGCGGTGCCAAGTCAAACGACGTGGTGGGCCGCATGTTGAAAAAGCCTGCTGGCGAGCGCTTGATGTTGTTGCGCAATGCAGAAGGCCGAGAAGCCCGCTTTTTGTGGGCGATCTTGCGGGATCAGTTTCATTACGCTGCAGTGCATTTGGAAACCATCGCCGAAACTGCGCGCGACATTGACTTTGCCATGCGCTGGGGCTTCGGCGCCAAGCAAGGCCCGTTTGAGTTGTGGCAAGAAGCAGGCTGGTTGCAGGTAGCCACCATGATCAAGGAAGACATTGACGCAGGCAAAACTCTGTCAAGCGCGCCGCTGCCGGATTGGGTTTTCAAAGGCCCGGTAGCAGATGCCGGAGGCGTGCACACGCCGCAGGGTTCGTGGTCTGCATCAGGTAAAAAATTCATCGCCAAGCGCGAATTGCCGGTGTATGCGCGTCAGCATTTCCCTGAAGATGTTTTGGGTGTGAAGGCACCGTCATTCACTACCGCAGGCAAAACGCTGCATGAAGACGATGCAGTGCGCTTGTGGACTTTGGACGACGACGTGCTGATTGCTAGCATCAAAACCAAAATGCACGCCATCAGCCCAGACGTGGCCGAAGGCTTGGCGCTGGCTGTTGACATGGCGGAAAAGAGCTACAAAGGCATGGTCATCTGGTCGAACGACGAGATGTTCTCAGTCGGCGCTGACCTGCAAGCCATGCTGCCCGCCTTCATGATGAGCGGTGTGGCGGCCATTGATGAAGTAGAGCATGAGCTGCAAAAAGTGATGCTGAATATGCGTTACGCCGCCGTGCCAGTTGTGTCAGCCATTCGGGGCTTGGCATTGGGCGGCGGCTGCGAGATGGCCGTCTATTCCGCCAAGCGCGTAGCCGCGATGGAAAGTTATATCGGCCTGGTTGAAGTCGGCGTGGGCTTGGTGCCTGGTGCGGGCGGCCTGGCCTACATTGCCCGCCGCGCGGCTGAAAACGCCGCCAAAAGCACCAACAAAGACATGTTGCCGTTTTTGATTGAGGGCTTCACCGCAGCTGCCATGGCCACGGTGGGTACCGGCGCGATTGACAGCCGCCGGGTGGGCTATCTTCTCGATAGCGACGTGATTGTTCCCAACGTCAATGAGCTGCTTTTTGTAGCCATCAACGAAGCGCGGGCGATGTACGACTCCGGCTACCGCGCACCACTCAAGCGCAGCTTCCCGGTGGTGGGCCGCAACGGCCTGGCCACCATCAAAGGTCAGCTCGTCAACATGCGTGACGGCGGCTTTATCAGCGCGCATGACTTTCACATCGCCAGCCTGATTGCCAACGTAGTATGCGGCGGCGATGTAGACAACGGCACGCTGGTGACGGAAGAATATTTGATGGCGCTGGAGCGCAAGGCGTTTTGCTCGCTGCTTGAACATCCTAAAACGCAGGAACGCATCATGGGCATGATGAGCACGGGCAAGCCAGTTCGTAATTGATAAAGCTACTGCCTTAGTCTTGTGAAGCGTCATGCGTCGTTACAGCCCGAAGAAGATCCGCACGACCTCAAGGTCGCTCCGGTTTTCTTCGGGCACCCGCGCCTAGCCTGACGGCCCCTCGCTACGCTTTCTCACTCACGAACCCATTGACTTATGACCACCTTAAACGATTCACCCAACCGACTTGAGCGTCAGCTGGAGCGGCTCAAAGAAGTGCCTGCCTTTGCGCGGCCCTGGTTTCGCAGCGTGTTGCTGGGGCGGGCTGTGCCTTTCACTGGTACGGCAAAGCTGCGCTACGAAGACATGTCCGCCGGCAGCGTGCAAATTTTTGTTGCGAATGACCACAAAGTTCGCAACCACATTGGCGGCGTGCACGCCATGGCCAGCACGTTGGCGGCTGAAACCGCCACCGGCATGGTGATGGGTATGAACGTGCGTGACGACTGCCTGCCAGTGGTCAAAGACATGCGCGTGCAGTTCAAAAAGCGCGGCCAGGGGGCGATGCGGGCCGTGGCCACGCTCAGCGATGAGCAGCGCAAACTGATCCGTAGCACCACCAAAGGTGAGGTCACTGTGGCTGTCACGGTGACGGACGAATCCGGCAATCAGCCAATTGAATGTGAATTTATATGGGCCTGGATACCGTCCACACGCCCACCCAAAACGGCAAACTCTGCCTGAAGATACAAGGACTGAACATGAGCAAACAAATCCAAGAAGCCTACATCGTCGCCGCCACGCGCACACCCATTGGCCGTTCGCATCGAGGGTTTTTCCGCAATACCCGGCCTGACGATTTGCTGGTCAGCGCACTGCGCGCTGCACTGGCTCAAGTCCCCACGCTGGACCCAAAAGCGATTGAAGACATCATTTGTGGCTGCGCCATTCCTGAAGGCTCGCAGGGCCTGAACATTGCGCGCATTGGCGCGGTGTTGGCAGGTTTGCCCACCAGTGTGGGGGGCATTACCGTCAACCGTTTTTGCGCGTCGGGTCTGTCTGCCGTACAAATGGCGGCTGACCGCATTCGCGTGGGCGAGGCCGAAGTCATGATTGCGGCGGGCGTGGAGTCGATGAGCATGGTGCCCATGTCGGGTAATTCGCCGTCTCTGTCGCCTGCCATGTTTGCGAACGATGAAAACATTGGTATTGCTTACGGCATGGGCCTGACGGCCGAGAAGGTGGCTCAGCAATGGAAAGTCTCGCGCAAAGCGCAAGACGAGTTTGCCTATGCGTCGCACATGAAGGCGCTCAAAGCGCAGCAGGCAGGTGAATTTACCGACGAAATCACGCCGGTTGAAGTGACCGACCGCACGGCCAATTTAGAAACTGGGGAAGTCATTGCCACCACCCGCACGGTCAGCATGGACGAAGGCGCGCGGCCTGACACCACGGTTGAAGGCTTGGCAAAACTCAAAACCGTGTTTGCGGCGCGTGGCTCTGTCACAGCCGGCAACAGCTCGCAAACGTCTGACGGCGCAGGCGCATTGATCTTGGCCAGTGAAAAAGCCGTCAAGCAATTTGGCTTGAAGCCGCTGGCGCGTTGCGTCAGCTACGCCGCCAAGGGCGTGCCGCCGCACATCATGGGCATTGGCCCGATTGAGGCGATTCCCGCCGCACTGGGCTATGCCGGCCTGAGGCAGGACGACATCGACTGGTTTGAGCTGAACGAGGCTTTTGCGGCGCAGTCGCTTGCCGTGCTGAACACGCTGGGGCTGGACCCGGCCAAGGTCAACCCGATGGGCGGCGCGATTGCGCTGGGCCACCCGCTGGGAGCGACAGGTGCCATTCGCGCAGCGACCGTCATCCACGCCTTGCAGCGCCACCAGCTCAAATACGGCATGGTGACGATGTGCGTTGGCATGGGGCAGGGCGCTGCGGGTATTTTTGAGCGGGTTTGATGTTTACGCCCTCCCCGTTCAGGGCGGAAACTTAAAGTTCTCTCCGCCAGAGGGGGATGGAGCAAGAGCTTTTTACATCACATCTTCACCTACCAAGTGGTGTACTTCAAAGAGTAGATTCAAGAATAATGGGACACATTGAACATGACTGACATTCTCATCAGCAATGACGCTGGCGTTTGCACCATCACGCTGAACCGAGTTGAGCGTAAAAACTCCATCAACGTGGCCATGTACACCGCGCTTAGCGATGCACTGGACGCTGCAACCCAGGACGCGGCCACACGCGCGGTGGTCATTCAAGGACATGAAACTATTTTCTCAGCGGGTAACGACATCAAGGATTTTTTGAATGTGCCGCCCGCTGGGCAAGACTCGCCCGTGTTTCGCTTCTTGCGCGGCATCAGCACTTTTACCAAACCCATCGTGGCGGCGGTATGTGGCCCGGCGGTTGGCATCGGTACCACCCTGCTGCTGCATTGCGACCTGGTGTACGCAGGCGACAACGCAGCGTTTTCCATGCCGTTCGTGAATTTGGGGTTATGCCCCGAGGCCGCGTCCAGCTTGCTGGTGCCGCAGCTGATGGGCTACCACCGCGCGGCTGAGGCGCTGCTGTTGGGCGAGCCTTTTACAGCCGAAACAGCGCTTGAAGTCGGCTTGGTCAACCGCATCGTGCCGCCCAGTCAGGCCAATGCACTGGCCCAGCAACAGGCCCGTAAATTGGCTGCCAAACCGTTATCGTCGTTGATGGAAACCAAACGCCTGATGAAAAAATCAAACGCGCCTTCAGTGGCCGAGCGCATGGCAGAAGAAGGCGCCAGCTTCGGGCGTATGCTGGCCGAGCCTGCGGCGCGTGAAGCGTTCACCGCTTTTATGGAAAAACGCAGGCCAGACTTTTCAAACGTGTAAATTAAAACTCAAACTTTAGGAGACAAAAAACATGATCACCTCAAACCGCAGAACCTTCATGGCCACCGTAGCCGCAGGCCTTGCCGCAACCGGTTGCGCCAGCATGGCTGGTGCAGGCTGGACGACACTGGTTGATGGCGCAACGATGAGCAGCCTCAATGGTTTTACCGAGCTGGGCGCGGGCGGTTGGAGCATCACGGACGGCGTGCTGCAAGGCAAGGGTGGCAAGCTGGGCTACCTGGTCAGCAAAGAAACATATACCGACTTTGAAATCCGTGCCGAGTTTTGGGCTGACGAAGACTGCAACAGTGGCCTTTTCATGCGCTGCCAGGACAGGAACAAAGTAGGTGCTGACAACTCGTATGAAGTCAATATTTTTGACAAGCGCCCAGACCCCACCTATGGCACTGGCGCGATTGTTGACTTTGCCAAAGTAGCCCAACCCATGCCTAAAGCCGCGAACCGCTGGAATGTGTATGAAGTGACCGCGCGTGGCGACCGTATGGTGGTGGTGCTCAATGGTCAACAAACGGTGGATGTGCGTGACAGCAAATACAAGAGCGGCCCGTTGGCGCTGCAATCGGCTGGCGGCATTATTCGCTTTCGCAAGGTGCTGATTCGGGCGATTTGAATCTAAACATGGCTTTTGAGGCCGTTTAGCTGTGTTTTATGCCTCTGGCCCAATGAATAACTGGGCATAACGCTCCTATTTTTATAGCAAAGCAGTTTTAACGCAGAGAAGGCAAACCAATGCCCGCTGCATCAAAACCACCATCTATAGCCAACACCTGACCATTGATGTAGCTGGCCGACAGGCTGCATAAAAAGCCTACGCCTTCTGCAATTTCTTCTGGTGTGCCGTAGCGCGCGAGCGGAATCGCATCGGCGTAATCTTTTCGGATGGCGGCGCTGTGTACTTTTTTTGCCATGTCGGTTTCAACCGGGCCAGGTGCGATGGCATTGACGCGAATCCCCATGTTGCCGAGTTCTACCGCTTGCTGTTTGGTCAGGTGAATGATGGCGGCCTTGCTGGTGCCGTAAGCCACCCGCAATGCGCTGGCCCGCAGGCCAGAGATAGACGCGATGTTGACCACTGCACCCAAGCCGCCCGCAGTTTTAACATTTTTCAGCATCACGGGTGCGCAGGCCTGGGTACATAAAAACGCCCCATCCAGATTGACTGACATGACGTGTCGCCATTCGTCGAAGCTGTGGTCCAGCAGCGGTTTAAAAACTGCAACACCGGCGTTGTTAACCAGCGCATCGATACGGCCAAAACCAGCGACGATATTTTCAATTGCTGCGTTGACTTCTGCCGGGCTGGCGACGTCACAGTGCACCGCCAGTACACGCACTGGCTCCTGCAGAGCTACGCTGGCTTTCTGGAGTTCCTCCCCGTCAACATCCAGCATCGCCACCCGGTAGCCGTGAGCCAAAAACCATTGCTTGGTTTCAATCACGAGTTGCGAATTTAGCAGTGTAAGAAGGTGAGTCGAAGTGGCATTCGCTGCGATGATTTACCGACCTACCACGGTCAAATTAGGCAACACATGAACAAACACATCGACTCACACACACGATACCAAATTCAGATCGGCTTGGCCCAAGGCGATAGCGCTAGCGCTATCGCGCAAACCACTGGCTACAGCGTGAGCACTATCTACCGCGAAATCGCACGCAATAAAGGCGGCGTTGGTTACACAGCCAAGTTTGCTCATCAGCGCGCCCAAGCCAGAGGTGTGCGTTCACGCAACGCGTTAGTGACACCTGAGAAGACTTGGCATCACGTTGATCATTACTTGCGCTTGGAGCACAGCCCCGAACAAATAGCAGGCTTGCTGAGCATCAGCCATGAAACGATCTACCGCTACATTTACCGCGACAAGAAGGCCAACGGGTGTTTGCACCTGCACCTGCGCTGTCAAAAGCCGTATCGCAAGCGTTGCACTGGTAGCAACAGAGCCAGGCGCGGGCAAATCCCCAATCAAAGACGTATTGACGAGCGCCCAGCTCATATTGAAGATCGCGCCCAGGTCGGTCACTGGGAGTTTGACTCCATCGTCGGCCCAAGTCATGCCAGCAGCCTGATCACCGGGGTCGAACGCAAGTCAGGCTATGTGGTCATGGCGCTGATGGATATGCCGGGCGCTCAGGCGGCTAGCAAGGCCATGGCAAAGCTTCTCAAACCCATGGCGCATTGTGTCAAGACAATCACGACGGATAACGGTGGTGAGTTTGCTTTGCACGAGTGGCTCGATGCACAACTGGGCTGCACGTCCTACTTCTGTAGGCCTTACGCAAGCTGCGAGCGGGGCAGCAATGAAAATGCCAATGGCTTGATCCGCCAGTACCTGCCCAAAAAGCGTAACTTGACGACAGTCACGCAAGACGAGATAGACATGATCATGGACAGACTGAACAATCGACCTCGCAAAAGATTGGGATTTAAGACGCCTAAACAGGTGTTTCTACAATCCCTTAAACGTTTCGCATCTCGTCGTTGAATCCAAGTTGGACGCAAGCCAAGCCAATGCCGCGTGCGGCGCCTGTGACGATGGCGACGGGCTGTTGTGTTGAGTTTGTTGTCATGAAATGTCGGCTTAGGGTCAAGTGTGTTTGTCTGTGGTGCGCCAGGCACGTGTGCGGGGCATTTTGGCCAGTTTGCCATCCAGCGTGTGTACATGCGCGTGTAAAAACACTTCGCTGTTTGTCAGCACTTGCCCATAAAGCGATTCGCACAACTGCCGCGCGCGCAGGCCGGGCCAGTTTGTGGGTAACAAGGCTTGCGGCAGATTGGGGTCGCGTAACAGTACTTTTCGGTATTCGTGAATGAGCAGCGTGCGGACAAAAAAAGCTTCTGCCGGACTCAACGAGTTAGCGTGTTGCAGCAGCGGCTCAAAACGCGTCACAAACTGTTTGAATGCAGCTTCTACCTGGTCGAGTTTGAAAACGCTGTGCATCACGGTTTGTAGCGGTTTGACGGAATAGCCCGCCATGTTTTGCGCGCTCAGAACCACAATTTTTTCAGCTGCGCTTGAAGCGCGGATGATGTCATTGAGCGACGAGTCGCTGGCATGCGGGTGGGCAAACACCTGGGGCGACAGCTCGCCAAAGCCTTCCCAGCGCAGTTCGCGCTTTAAGTGCAGGCGCGCACTGGCAGGTATGCCTGCGCCCAAAATGACCAGCGTCCACAGCCCGTCCCACTCGGGCGGTTTGAAGTCATAAATGCGCCGCTCTGCATGTTGCACCCGCTGCAAGCCCGCTGCCGTCAAGGCATAAAAACTACGCCTGCCCAACCGGGTACAGGCCAGCCAGTCGTCTGCACTTAAACGAAACGCGCTGGTGCGTATCAGCCTTGCGGACAGGCCAAACAGGTCGGCCATTTGAATCAGGCTGCCCAGCCACACCGCCTGGCTGCGCTGCGCCATCACATCACCAAAAAGGGTGATTAACAGCGAGTTTGATCGCAGCACCAGGCCGTGTTGCAGCTTGGTAATTGGCAGTGAAATTGTGAATTCGGTCAAAGCTGAGGTTATGCCAAAGTGATACGCATCAAGTCATTGTAGGAATCTTTTTGTATCAGTATTATCTGCTTTCACCTGGAGTTTTGTATGTACGCACAACTGGTAGAAACGGGCACGAAAGGCGTGAAAGCGCTGGTTGATATGTCGCCCCAAGAGCGCGCCTGGCAGACAAAGATTGACGCCGGTGTCAAGGTCGAACCCAAAGACTGGATGCCGGAGGCTTATCGCAAAACGCTGGTGCGGCAAATTTCGCAGCACGCGCATTCTGAATACGTCGGCATGCTGCCTGAGTCAAACTGGATTGGCCGTGCCCCCACGCTCAAGCGCAAAGCGATTTTGCTGGCGAAGGTGCAAGACGAAGCCGGCCACGGCTTGTATTTGTACAGTGCGGTTGAAACACTGGGCGTGACGCGCGATGCGGTGTACCGCGATTTACTCAGCGGCAAAGCCAAATACTCCAGCATTTTCAATTACCCGACCCTCACATGGGCCGATATTGGTGCAATTGGCTGGCTGGTTGACGGCTCTGCCATCGTGAACCTGGTACCGATTTGCCGCTGCTCATATGGCCCGTACGCGCGCGCGATGGTTCGGGTG
>JANPIK010000001.1:0-9376 GCA_031424935.1 Polaromonas sp. | reverse complement strand
GACAGCGCCGAAGGCTGGGCGCAGCTGCAACAAGAAATCGCTGAATTTGCCGAAACGGAAGGCCGCCGACCCCGCGTGATGATTTCAAAATTAGGTCAGGACGGCCACGACCGCGGTGCCAAGGTGGTCGCCACCGCGTTTGCCGATTTGGGCTTTGACGTGGACATGGGGCCACTGTTCCAAACCCCAGAAGAATGCGCCCGCCAGGCGATTGAAAACGACGTGCATGCGGTCGGTGTGTCAACCCTGGCTGCAGGCCACAAAACGCTGGTGCCCGGCATCATTGCCGAACTGAAAAAACAGGGCGCAGACGACATCATTGTTTTTGTCGGCGGCGTGATTCCAAGGCCTGATTACGAGATGCTTTACGAGGCCGGTGTCAAAGGCATTTACGGGCCGGGGACGCCGATTGTGGCCAGTGCCAAGGATGTGCTGGAGCAAATTCGCAAGGCTTTGGATTCAAGTCAAAACCTAAGTTTGTGATACAGTAATACGGTATTTCAACTCAAGGAGAAAGACATGGCAGTATCTGTACGCTTAGACCCATTGATGGAAAAGGAAGTTGAGCTTTCGGCCAAACGCCAAGGCATCACCAAATCGCAATTCATCATTGCTGCTTTGGAGCGCGCGCTGGGACGCAAAGACCCTTACAAACTTTTATTGGAAGTCAAAGGCGAAACGGCTTTACAACCTCAAGCCAAACAGTGGCAAGAGATCTATGGCGGTGAAGACGCAGAGTTGTATGACACCGAACGGTCACGTCAGGTCATGATTGCAAAATTGAGAGCGAAGCATGGCCTCAGCGCTGATTGATGCAAGCGCCTTGGTGGCGGCATTTGTTTCAAGTGAACCTAAAAATCAACACTACCGAGAGTTGTTTCAGCTTGCTTCCCTTGAGCATTGGTCGTTGTCAACAACATGGCCGTGCGTGACCGAAGCCAGTTATCTTGTGAGACCTCCTGAACGATTTGAACTGCTCAAATGGATTGGGCTCGTTGCAGTTTCGGTCTTTCCGTTTGGTCAGGAGGCTTTGATTGAATTGGTCCCCATCATGCAGAGGTACACAGAGTCCCCGCGCACAGAAATGGACTTAGCCGATGCATCGCTCTATGCCTTGGCAGCAGATACAGGGGTCAGTCGAATAATGACTTTGGACAAGCGCGACTTCTCCCGATACAAGCTGCCTGACGGACGCGGGTTTGAGATTTTGTGAGGTGATGCAAATGTCTATAAATCTTTACTCCGTTCGCGCTGAGCCTGTCGAAGCCTTTAAAAGCAAAAATAGCTCATGGAAATAAATTGGAACGCTATTTCGGCAATCGCAAGCTCAGTTTCTGCACTAGCTGTGATTTTGGCAATGCTTCAACTCAGGTTGGCTAAACGTGTGAGTCAGTTGCAATTTGAAGATGGGCTTGCAAAAGAGTACCGAGATCTGACAAATCGACTGCCGACAAAAATTTTGCTGGGCGCACAGTTGTCTCGCGATGAGTACAAGAGCACGTATGACGAGTTATTTCATGACATTGATTTAAGCAACGAGCAATGCATGCTGAGGTCGCAAGGGCGTGTTGGAAGAGATGTGTGGAAAAGCTGGTCACAGGGAATTGAAGGTAATTTGAAACTACAAGCTTTTTACGAAGTGTGGAATGACATAAAAAGCCGCACGGGAAGCTTTCAAGAGCTTCGCGAGTTGGAAAAAGATTGTCGAAAAGATCCTTATTCTGGTGGACTACTAGCTTGGTTAAAAACGGGAAATTGGTGATGCAACCATTTTTCGTTTACCTGCTTAACTGTGCTGATCGCTCTTACTACTGCGGTCACACAGACGACATTGAAACGCGCATGCAGCAGCACGACGTGAGTGAGAGCGGGTATGTATCAACGCGCAAGCCTTTTAATCTGGTCTGGCAAGGCGAGTTTGAAACTCGCGAAGGTGCTATTGCGTTTGAGCAGCAAATAAAGGGCTGGTCGCGCGCGAAAAAGGAAGCTTTGATTGCTGGAGATTGGGATCGTATTCAGGAGCTTGCCAAATCGAAAAAATCCGTTCGCCCTGAGCCTGTCGAAGGTGATGCAAGGCTTCGACAAGCTCAGCCCAGTCCTTCGACAAGCTCAGGACGAACGGTAGAGGACGGCTCAGGACGAACGGTAGAGGAGGGCTCAGGACGAACGGTGGGAGGAGGAAGTTCTGGGCGAAGGGTATTCCTAGAACAATTGATTGATGTGGGTGACGCAACCACCCAACGCCGAGCTATCGCCAAAGCCATCACCCTGCTCGAATCCACCCGCACTGATCACCGCACGCAAGCCGATGAATTGCTCACTGCATTGCTGCCCCACACAGGCAAGTCCTTCCGCCTCGGCATCAGCGGCGTACCGGGCGTGGGCAAATCCACATTTATTGAAGTGCTCGGCCTTTACCTCATCAAGCAAGGTCATCGGGTGGCGGTGCTGACGATTGACCCATCGTCTACCGTTTCAGGCGGCTCGATCTTGGGCGACAAGACACGGATGGACATGCTATCCGTCAACGAAAACGCCTACATTCGCCCCAGCCCATCCAGCGGCACGCTGGGCGGTGTGGCTGAAAAAACCCGTGAGGCCATGCTGGTGTGCGAAGCTGCTGGCTATGACGTGGTGATGGTTGAGACTGTGGGCGTGGGTCAAAGCGAAACGGCGGTGGCCAATATGAGCGACATGTTCGTGCTGATGCAGCTGCCCAATGCAGGGGACGATTTGCAGGCGATCAAAAAAGGTGTGATGGAACTGGCTGACCTAGTCGTGATCAATAAGGCCGACATTGATGCGATTGCCGCGCAGCGTGCGCAACTGCAAATCACCTCGGCCATGCAGTTGCTGGGTATGTTTGGCGAGTATGTCGAAAGTAACTGGCACCCGAAAGCGATTCAGCTCAGTGCTTTGAAAGGTGAAGGCGTAGAGGCCTTCTGGGCCGAGGTGCAGGACTTCAAGGCGCGGCAAACCGCCAATGGCAAGCTGCTAGAGCGCAGGCAGCAGCAGTCACTGAGCTGGATGTGGGAGCGTATTGATGCGGGGCTGAAGCTGGCCTTTAAGCAAAACCCTGCGGTTAGCCGATTGCTGCCTGAAATGATCCGTCAGGTGGTTGATGGGCAGCTGCCAGCCTCTACAGCAGCAAGAAATATGCTCTTGGCCCAAATAAATCATGCGCAAGAAGCTACTGAATAGATAGCAAAAATATAGAACTCGAAAGACTCCATGCAAGACATCCTTGAAAAACTCGAACAAAAACGCGCAGCAGCCCGACTCGGCGGCGGACAAAAGCGCATTGACGCGCAGCATGCCAAAGGCAAACTCACCGCACGTGAACGGCTGGAACTGCTGTTAGATGAAGGCACTTTTGAAGAGTGGGACATGTTTGTGGAGCACCGCTGCACAGACTTCGGCATGGCCGACAATCGTCCACCCGGTGATGGCGTGGTCACGGGCTACGGCATGATCAACGGCCGCCTGGTGTTTGTGTTTAGCCAGGACTTCACCGTGTTTGGCGGTGCTTTGTCTGAGGCGCATGCCGAAAAAATCTGCAAGGTGATGGACCAAGCCATGAAGGTTGGCGCGCCGGTGATTGGCCTGAACGACTCAGGTGGGGCGCGCATTCAGGAAGGTGTGGCGTCGCTGGGTGGCTATGCCGATATTTTTCAAAAAAACATGTTGGCCAGCGGCGTGATTCCGCAAATCAGCCTAGTCATGGGGCCCAGCGCCGGCGGCGCGGTGTACAGCCCGGCGATCACTGACTTTATTTTCATGGTCAAGGATTCCAGCTACATGTTTGTGACGGGTCCAGAGGTCGTCAAAACCGTGACACATGAAAGCGTGACAGCGGAAGAGCTGGGTGGAGCGATTACCCATACGACAAAAAGCGGCGTGGCTGATTTGGCCTTTGAAAACGATGTGGAGGCGCTGCTGATGCTGCGCCGCTTTTACAACTACCTGCCTTTGAGTAACCGCGAAAAAGCGCCGGTCCGGCCTAGTGCTGACCCAGCCAACCGCATGGATTTAAGCCTTGACACCCTGGTGCCCGAAAACCCGAACAAACCATACGACATGAAGGAGTTGATTGCAAAAACGGTGGACGATGGTGACTTTTTTGAGCTACAGCCCGAGTATGCGAAAAATATCATCATTGGTTTTGCACGCATGGACGGCCAGAGCATCGGCATTGTGGCCAACCAGCCGCTGGTGCTGGCGGGATGCCTGGACATCAAGTCGTCAATCAAGGCAGCGAGGTTTGTGCGGTTTTGTGATGCCTTCAACATCCCGGTCATCACGTTTGTGGATGTGCCGGGCTTCATGCCTGGTACCAGTCAGGAATACGGCGGCATCATCAAGCACGGCGCAAAATTGCTTTACGCCTACGCCGAATGTACGGTGCCAAAAATCACCGTCATCACGCGCAAAGCTTATGGCGGCGCGTATGACGTGATGGCCTCCAAGCACTTGCGTGGTGATGTCAACTTTGCCTGGCCCAATGCCGAGATTGCAGTGATGGGTGCCAAGGGTGCGGTCGAAATTATTTTCCGCGAAGACAAGGGTGACCCGGTCAAGCTGGCTGCGCGTGAGGCGGAATACAAAGCCCAGTTTGCGAATCCGTTCATTGCAGGTGCGCGGGGCTTTATTGATGACGTGATCTTGCCGCATGAAACGCGCAAACGTATTTGCCGGTCGCTGGTGATGCTGCGTGACAAGAAGCTTGAGAACCCGTGGCGCAAGCATGGAAATATTCCGTTGTGATCGCTCTTGACGTTAGCTTGCGTCGTGTGCGTGGGAGCGGGTTGGCTGCGCGTTATGCTTCGTGTCCCCCGGGCCTTTGGCCCTCCTCCATGACCTCCGCAAAACGCACAGCCAGCCCGCTCCGTTAACGGTTGTTTCTGATTTCAAAATTCAAATGCAAGACCTCCTATCTAGCAACGGGCATGGCGTGTCTGCCGCAGCGAAGTCAAGGAGGAGCCCCAAAGGGGCGGGGGACATGAGCGTAGGTAGATACGCCGTGGCCGTTGCGGGTTTGGTCGTTCAAGTCGGCTCTTAGCGCAGTAAATCAACACGCCCATAGTTTGTATGTTTAGGGCAGCAGTGTTTAATTATTAGGAGTATTTATGGACATGACCACGTGGATTGCGGCCGGATATTTGTTGACAATTCCCGCAGACTATTCTCTTTCAACCAGCACAATTCGAAATGACAGTGTTGATGGTGTGGTTCCAGTCATTGCGACATCCTGCGTTTGGGAAAATGGTAAAGATAAATTTGTTGCTTTTGATTGGTGGACTCCTATGCCGCCACGTGCTGGTGGACAAATGGAGGTAGCTCACGAGGAAAAAGGAACGTGGGCGGGCGAACCTGACAGCGTTGTAGAGACCACGATGTTTCAAGGCACAGAGTCACGTGTAGTTGCGACATTTCACCGATTAGAACGCCTTAAAGTCAGTGCTAGGCTGTTCGCAAAAGGCATGGAGTTTAAAGAGTTTCTAAGTATTGTGGAATCTTCGACGCGAAGCGAAGTTGCTGACGTTGATGTCCATCGATTTGGATGCAAGCTTAAAAATTAGTGTTTGTTTAGAAAACTTGAAGTGTCAATCGTTATGTTTACAAAAATCCTGATAGCCAACCGAGGCGAAATCGCCTGCCGCGTCATCCTCACTGCCCGCAAAATGGGCATCAAAACCGTAGCGGTTTACTCTGATGCAGACAAAGACGCTCGCCATGTCGAGCTGGCTGACGAAGCTGTCAACATTGGCCCCGCACCCAGCCGCGACAGCTACTTGCAGGCTGAAAAAATCATTGCCGCCTGCAAACAAACCGACGCGCAGGCGGTGCATCCGGGTTACGGCTTCCTCAGTGAAAACGCGGGCTTTGCCAAACGGGTTGAAGAAGAGGGCATCATCTTTATCGGCCCCAAGCACTATTCCATCGCCGCCATGGGCGACAAGATTGAATCTAAAAAACTGGCGGGTGCGGCGGGGGTCAATTGCATTCCCGGTGTGAATGACGCGATTGAAACCGCTGAAAAGGCGGTCGAGATTGCCAAAGGCATCGGCTACCCAGTGATGATCAAAGCCAGTGCTGGCGGTGGTGGCAAGGGCTTGCGGGTGGCTTTTAACGACAAGGAGGCGTTTGAAGGTTTTACCTCGTGCCGCAACGAAGCGAAAAACAGTTTTGGTGACGACCGCGTGTTCATTGAAAAGTTTGTTGAAGAGCCGCGCCACATTGAAATCCAGTTGATGGGTGACTGCCACGGCAATGTTATTTATTTGAACGAGCGTGAATGCTCCATTCAGCGCCGCCACCAGAAGGTAATTGAAGAAGCGCCAAGCCCGTTCATTACCGACGCCACCCGCAAAGCCATGGGCGAACAAGCCGTGCTGCTGGCCAAAGCCGTGAAGTACCAAAGCGCAGGCACGGTGGAGTTTGTGGTCGGCAAAGACCAGAGCTTTTACTTTTTGGAGATGAACACCCGTCTGCAAGTCGAGCACCCGGTCACTGAATGCATCACCGGGCTGGACTTGGTCGAACTGATGATTCGTGTGGCGGCGGGCGAGAGGCTGCCGCTTGAACAAAAGGACGTTGAGCGCAATGGCTGGGCGATGGAATGCCGTATCAACGCTGAAGACCCGTTCCGCAGCTTTTTGCCGAGCACAGGCCGGCTGGTGCGCTTTCAGCCACCGAAAGAAACCATGTTTGCCGCAGATACGGTGCACCTGCATGGCGTACGGGTTGACACGGGCGTCGTGGACGGCGGCGAGATCCCGATGTACTACGACTCGATGATTGCCAAGCTCATCGTTCACGGTACCGACCGGCTGGACGCAATTGCCAAAATGCGAGAGGCGCTCAACGGTTTTGTGATTCGCGGTATCGCCAGCAACATTCCTTTTCAGGCGGCGTTGCTGGCTTCTCAGAAGTTCGTAGCGGGGGACTTCAACACCGGTTTTATTGCTGAAAACTACGGCCAAGGCTTCAAGGCTGAAGACGTGCAGCACGATAACCCAGACTTTTTGGTGGCTCTGGCCGCGTATGTCAATCGCCGCATGTTGGGCCGTGCGGCCGGTATCAGCGGGCAGTTGCCGGGTCACGGCGTAGCGGTGGGTGAAACGTTTGTGGTCATTCAGTTGGGTGCAGAGGGCAAAAACAGCCAAGAAAGCGTTTTAGTCTCTGATTTTGAGGTTAAATCGGGCTCCAGCCGAATAGATACCGGCGCAAATAGCTATGAAATATGTAGCACCTGGCATTTGGGCGGGGCACGCATCCGGGGCACGGTCAATGGCCAGCCATTTACCGCGCAAGTCGAACGCGGTGCCGGCAAGAACCCCTTGGCTATCGGTATTGCCCACAATGGTGCGCGGCTCGATGCGCTGGTCTTAAGCCCGCGTGCCGCCGCCCTGCATGCGCTGATGCCCTACAAAGCCCCGCCTGACATGAGTCGTTATGTGCTGTCGCCCATGCCAGGCTTGCTGGTGGAGGTGGCGGTGCAGGTTGGTCAAAAAGTGCAGGCCGGTGAGCGCGTGGCGGTGATTGAAGCCATGAAGATGGAAAACGTGCTGTTTGCCGTGGCCGATGGCGTGGTCGGCAAGGTGTTTGCAGCTAAAGGCGAGTCGTTGACCGTTGACCAGCCAATTGTCGAATTTGTTTAAACCTGCGCGAGAAACCATGAACATCCAAGATTTTGAAGCCCAGTTAATCGCCGAAAATTTCGGCGAAATTGTTACCGTTGTAAAGCCCGTTGGCTATGCGATGGGCGAGCATCAGCATCCGTTTGAGGCTTGTGCGCTGATCACGCAGGGTGAGATCACTTTGATCGTCAATCGCGTGTCTTCGACCTACGCTGCAGGTGATGTTTTTCGTTTGCCCGCACAAACGCCGCATCATGAGGATGCCGTAGCCCACGGCGTGACATACATCGCAGGCCGCAAATATCAGGTCAGCCCATGACCCGGCCCCTTCGACTGGCTCAGGACAGGCCTTTTAAAGTCCTCGGCATCCAGCAAATCGCGATCGGCGCGCCAAGCAAAGCGCGGCTCAAAACTTTGTGGGTAGACATGCTGGGGCTTGAAGTCACGGGTAATTTTGTCAGCGAGCGTGAAAACGTTGACGAAGACATTTGTGCCATCGGCAGCGGGCCGTTCAAGGTTGAGGTGGATCTGATGCAGCCGCTGGATATCAACAAAAAGCCCGCTGTGCACAACACTCCGCTCAACCACGTCGGCTTGTGGATTGACGACCTGCCCAAGGCCGTTGAATGGCTGACAGCGCAAGGCGTTCGGTTTGCACCCGGCGGCATTCGCAAAGGCGCTGCGGGCTACGATATTTGTTTTATGCACCCCAAGGCGAATGATGAATTCCCGATAGCCGGAGAGGGCGTATTGATTGAGCTGGTGCAAGCACCTTCTGATGTGATTGCAGCCCTCGGTTAATCTTGCCTTTATGGTTTTTGCAGCAGCTTGCCTGCAGTAGCAGCCCGCACTTGCTCAGTCAGCCGTTGCAGTTGTTGCATGGCCAGCCGGGTATGTTGCCAGTACAGCGCAATGTCTACATACTGCCCGGGCATGAGTTCTACCAATGCGCCGCTTTGCAGATGTTCTGCAACCCAATCGACCGGGTTCATGCCCCAGCCTATGCCGCGCAAGGTGGCTTCGACAAAACCGTGGCTTGACGGTAGCCGGTGCATGGGCGGCTGCAGGGGCTGGCCGAGATGTTGATCAAGCCACTTTTCTTGCAAGCGGTCTTTGACGTTAAAAATCAACGATGGCGCTGCGGCCAAGCTAACAGGATTGACGCCTTCACTGAAATAGCGCTTTATATAGGCGGGGCTGGCGGTTGCAGCATAGCGCAAATGGCCCAAGTAACTGCTTTTACACCCTTGTACGGGCTCAGGCGTGCCCGTTACCGCCGCCAGTACCTGGCCTTGGCGCAGCCAGTCGGCGGTGTGATCTTGGTCGTCCAGCACAATGTCGAGCAAGGCAGAGTCAGCCGCGCTAAACGCAGCAAATGCTGGCATGAACCAGGTTGCCAAGCTGTCTGCGTTAACCGCAACGCGGATGGGCGGCGCTGGCGTTTGTGCCCCGCTCCGCGCTAGGCCGGGCAGGGCGCGGCTCAATTCAGATTCCAGCAAACCCACCATTTCAGCGTGGCGGCACAGGCTTAAGCCAGCAGGCGTAGCGGTGCAGGGCTGGCCCCTGACGACCAGTACCGTGCCCAGCCGCTCTTCCGTATGCGTCCGGCAATCCCATATTGACCGCTGTCAGCTTGCGTGGCTGACATGACAGTTAACCGGTGCTGGCCTGCCAGTGGTGCGGCAGTAATTCGTCAATGCAACTGGCCTTATGCGTGGGCAGTCGCGTCAGCACAT